>JALOTY010000085.1 GCA_025457665.1 Akkermansiaceae bacterium
CAGCGAGGGCAAACCCTGAATGCGGCGGGAACTGAGGCGACCCCTACTTCTGGCAAAGCCAAACTGGCATGGCGTGAGCGCAGCGAGGGCAAATGCTGAATGCGGCGGGAACTGAGGCGACCTCTACTTCTGGCAAAGCCAAACCGGCATGGCGTGAGCGCAGCGAGGGCAAATCGGAAAGTGCTCCGCGGAGCATCGGCCGTTCTTTGGCACTTGGCCATTGGCACTTGGAACTTCCGCAGCGGCACGGCTGTTCTTTGAACTTTGCCCTTCGCCCTTTGACCTTCCGCGAAGCGGCCTCCGGTCTTGTGTCTTGCGTCTTGAAATCTTGCGTCTTTCCCCGACTGTCCTTCGCCCTTTGCCCTTGTGTCGATGGTAGAGCGAGGAGATCAGCTTTTGATTTCCGCGGTGGCGCGGCGGCGGAGGCCGGTGAGGACGGCGGCGGCAAGATCGGTGGGTTTGCCGCGCCAGAGGCCGGCGACCTTGAGTTCCGGCACGCCTTTGAGTTCCATTGCCGTGACACCCTTGGGCAGGCTCATGCCCGGAACGCGAACGCCAAGTCCGGCACCGAAACCTTGCTCGACGTAAGAGTGCACGAGATCAAGCGCGCCGACCTCGATTCGCGCCGGCCAAAACAGGGATTTCCGTCCCAAAGCAGCGTGGAAGAGTCGGGCCATGGTGGTGTTTTCCGGAGTGCGGATCAGGGGCAGGGTGCCGACCACTGAGGTCCAACTGCTGCGCGGTGCCTTGACGCCCGGAGGCAGCAACAGCAGCAGCGGCATGGAGGCGAGAACCTCGCTGCGGATGCCCGCAGGGGCCTTGCCTTCCAGTTCGGAAATCGCGAGATCGACCTCCTCCCGCTCTAACAGACCGAAGACGGTGCGTTGGTCGGCATCGTGCAGGGTCAGTTCCAGTTCCGGGCAGGCCTTGCGCAGGGTGGCGAGCACGGCGGGGAGGTGGTTGCGGAGGACGGTGGCCGGGGCGGCCAGGCGGAGATGGCGCGTGGCCTTGCCCGAGACCCGGCCGGCCACGCCTGCCAGACCGCCGAAAAAGGGTGCGGCGAAATCATACAACTCCCGGCCGGCTTCGGTGAGTTGGAAGGGCCGACGCTGGAAAAGCCGGACGCCGAGTTCCTTTTCCAACTGGGAAATCTGGCCGCTTACCGCCGGCTGCTGGATGCCATAGGGCATGCCGCGAACCGCCGCCGTGATCCCTCCCGAACGGGCGACATGGTAGAAGAGCTCAAGGTGGTGGAGATTGGGAAGGGGTTGGGGCATGCGGAAGGGGTATCAGTTTTATCGATGTTTTGGCAAAGACAATCGACTCACGCCTTTCCCGGATCTCGATCATGCTCCGGCCATGTTGTTCCTGCTTGCTGGCATTGCCGGATTGATGATGGGGATCGAGCGTCTGTGGCCCGGCCAGGACCTGCCCGATGTGCGCTTGTGGTGGCTGCGCATCGCACTGGTGAATCTCGCCCAGTTGGGAATCGTCATCCTCGCCGGGCTGACCTGGGATCGATGGCTGGCAAGCGGGTCTTTGTTCGACCTTACTTCCGCCCTCGGCCTGTGGGGCTCGGCGGCGGTGGCTTACTTTGTTTCCACCTTCGTCTATTACTTCTGGCATCGGCTGCGCCATGAATCGGATTTCTTCTGGCGCTTGTGCCATCAACTCCATCACTCGCCCCGGAGGATCGAGGTTCTGGCCAGTTTTTACAAACACCCGGTGGAGATCTTCATCAATTCCGTGCTCAGCGCGCTGATTGTCTTCACCCTGTTAGGACTGTCGGTGGAGGCGGCATCGCTCTACACGGCCATGACTGCGGTGGCGGAGTATTTCTATCATTGGAACATCCGCACCCCGCGCTGGCTTGGATGGTTGATCCAGCGGCCGGAAAGTCATCGGGTACACCATCGCTACCAGCACCACAGCCAGAACTATGCCGACCTGCCCCTGTGGGACTGGCTGTTCGGAACCTTGAACAACCCTGCGGCCTCGCCATCACGTTGTGGATTCACGCCGAAACGCGAACAGCGGGTGGTGGAGATGCTCGCCTTTCGCGATGTCCACAAGGAACCCTCGCCCGGAGCCCTGCCGCCCACCTGTTTCGGCTGCCGCAAACGCTGGGCCTGCGCGATGGGGAAAGACAGGGAGGATTTTGGAACAACGATAGAATCGAAAGAAACGAAGAAGATGGGGGGATGTTAGATGGAAGATGTTAGATGGAAGATGTTAGATGTTAGATGTTAGATGGAAGATGGAAGATGGAAGATGGAAGATGGAAGATGGAAGATGGAAGATGGAAGATGGAAGATGGAAGATGGAAGATGGGCGCGGAGCTTCGGCTGTTTCTCTGGTCTTGTGTCTTGCGTCTTGCGTCTTGCCGTCTTGTGTCTTTACCCGGCTGTTCTTAGAAGCTTGAACTTATCATGAAAGTGAAACGATCCAATCAACTCGCTATCCTTGTTCTCGGAGTGGGGCTTTTGCAGATGCTGGGGCATATCACCGGCTGGAAAGTCCTGCGCGGGCTGGGACTGGCGAGTGGGATTTCGCCTTATCCGAAGGTGTTTTGTGCCGTGGAGGGCTATGAGGGCTTTACGGCCCGTTTCGAGCTTGAGGGTATCCGCGATGATGGCGCGGTGTGGCGGGTTCCCTTGGATGGGGAGAGGTATGCGCGGATCCGGGGACCCTACAATCGGCGCAATGTTCACGGTGCCACTCTTGCCTTTGCTCCCCGGCTGCCAGGGGAACTTCGGGAAGAGTTGTTAGAAAGGGCGCTGGCTCCAGGGTCGGTGTTGAGGGAGGAGCTGGGGGTTCCTGCCGATGTCCGGCAACTCCGTGTTCGCATCACGCCGCGGGATGGCAACGACCTGGGTCCCTGGGTGTTTCCCGAGGAAAGACCCAACGGGAACCTCGAAAGATAAATCGACATGCAAACTTGCGAAACGGACGAAATTCCCAACAGTGGAGGGCCGAAGGACATGCAATCTCCCTGGCAGTTCAGTTTGTTCCGGATTCTTTTCGGCAGCTATCTCGCGATCCATTTCGCGATGCTCGCGCCGTGGGCAGCGGAGGTTTTTGGCAGTGGCGGGGTGATGCCGGAGCCATCGATGAATCCGGCGCACGGGCTTTTCCCGAATCCGCTCGATCTCAAGCTGCCCGATGCGGTGGTCACGGCATTCGTGGTGCTTCTGGCCCTGGCATCGCTCTTCTTCGCGGCGGGATGCTGGCGGAAACCTGCGGCGCTGCTGCTGTGGTTCGGGTCCACGGCTTTGTTTCATCGCAACAATCTCATCGGCAATCCCGCACTGCCCTACACCGGGCTGCTGCTGGTCTTGACCTTGCTGGTGCCCTCGGGGGAACCGCTTTCCCGCGGACCGAGGCGGGCGGACTGGGCCATGCCCGTGTGGGTTCCGCGATGCGCGTGGATCCTGATGGCGGTGGGATACACGTTTTCCGGCCTCACGAAGGTCGGTTCGCCGAGCTGGATGGATGGCAGCGCCATCGCGCGTCTGTTAGAAAACCCTCTGGCCCGTCCCGGATGGGTGCGGGATGTCCTCGCAAGTCTGCCGGATGGGATGCTTTCGGCCCTGACCTGGGGGACGCTGGCTTTGGAAATTCTGTTCCTGCCGTTGGCCCTGTTTTCGCGGACGAGGCCGTGGATCTGGCTGGCGATGGTGGCCATGCATCTTGGGATCATCGCGGTGGTGGACTTTGCGGATCTGAGTTTTGGCATGCTGATGTTGCATCTTTTCACTTTCGATCCGCGATGGCTCAAACCCAAGGCAACATCACTCATTTTGGTGAGGTTTGATGGCGAATGCCTCATGTGTTCCGGCAGCATCCGATTTTTGGCCGATGAGGATCGTGGCGAATATTTGCGATTCACCCCGCTGAAAGTTCCGCCAGGAACGGCTCCGGACACCATGCTGGTGGAGAAAGATGGCAGGACTCTCGATCGTTCCGACGCCATCCTCGCCATCCTCGATGCCCTCGGAGGTCATTGGCGTGCAATGGGAATGGCCGGTCGAATGATTCCCCGGACCCTGCGGGATGCCGTGTATCGATTCATCGCCCGCAATCGCTATCGATGGTTTGGAAAAGGCAATGCCTGTTCGCTGCCCGGTGAGGCGCTGACAAAGAGGCTGGTGGATGATTGAAATAATCGGAATGAGGTTCACGTCTTCTGTGCCCTGAACCCATCCGATAATCCATGATCGCCCGTCGAAGTTTCATCCGAGTCATTGGAGGCCTCGCCTTCAGCAGTGCCTTCGCCCCAAGATATCTTTTGGGAGCGGAACCAGCGGGACCCGAAGGGGTGCTGGTGGAAGCTTGTGGATTCAAAGATCCCGGTGGGTGGGCCTTGGATACCCAGCATTACCAGCAAATGGGCGGGTCCTATCTGCTCGCTCATGGCATGGGCCAGCCGGTGGCGAATGCTCGGACGAGCTTCCGCGTCCCCGAGGCCGGGACCTGGCATGTGAGTGTGAGAACCCGAGATTGGTGCCCGGGCGACTGGGAGGCACCGGGGCGTTTCCGGGTGAAAGTGGATGGCAAGGCACTGGAAGCGGAGTTCGGCACCGAGGAAGGCTGGGCATGGCAGCGCGGGGGAGCCATCGAGCTGAGCGCCGGGGAACACACGCTGGAGCTGGAGGATCTCACGGGATTCGACGGACGATGCGACGCGATCTTTTTTTCCAAGGATCCCGGTGCCGTGCCGCCAAGCGAGGACATTCCGGCCCTGTCGGCATGGAAAGACAAAGTCACTGGCAGGGCTGCCAAGGCGATCGAGGAAAGCGAGTATGACGTCGTGATCGTCGGCGGCGGAATGGCCGGATGCGGTGCGGCGCTGGCCGCCCGTGAGCAGGGTTTGAAGGTGGCGATCATTCAGAACCGACCGGTCTTTGGCGGCAATGCCAGCGCTGAAGTCCGCGTGCACACGCTGGGCGTCCATGGCAAGGGGTCGAGGATCCTGAAGAAGATCGACACAAAACATTACCCGAATGGCGATGCCGCGGCGCATCAATGCCAGGACAAGCGTGAGAAATCGATGCGTGAGTCCGGTGCCGATCTCTTTCCCGGCCACATCGCCATCGGCCTCGGCAAAGAAGGCGACAAGATCACCAGCGTGGAGGCGCGCGAGGCGACCACGGGGATCATCCGTCGCTTCAAGGCTCCGGTGTTCATCGATGCCACCGGCGATGCCTGGCTGGGATTCTGGGCCGGGGCGGAGTTCCGTGAGGGGCGTGAGGCAAAAAGCGAGTTCAACGAGGGCTGGGATCGATACGGCGAACTGTGGAGCCCGGAAAAGGCGGACATGCGGGTGATGGGCACCAGCGTGCTGTGGAATTCGCAGAAGGGGAAAAAGCCGAGCCGATTCCCGGCCGTGCCGTGGGCGATGCCGGTGGCGAAGGACCACGTGGCAACGGCGGGCGAATGGTTCTGGGAGTATTCCTCGAATGATCTCTGCCAGATCCGCGATGCCGAGAAGATCCGTGACCACCTGCTGCGCGCGATCTACGGGTCCTTTGCCAATGCCAAGAAGCATCCGAAGAACGCCACCGTGGAGCTCAAGTGGGTGGCCTACGTCGGCGGCAAACGTGAGTCGCGACGGCTGGTGGGCGATCATGTGTATAAGATGGCCGATGCCACGGGCGATGAGGTTTTTCCGGATGCGGTGGTCGAGGAGAAACGAGAACTCGATGGCCACTATCAGATTGCCGAGACCGGCTCGCCTTATGATTTCCTCTCGAAGGCGATGTTCATGAAGGTGCCGAAGAGTTATTACATTCCCTTCCGCTGTTTTTACTCGAAGAACATCCCCAATCTCATGATGGCGGGCCGTTGTTTCAGTTGCACGCATGTCGGTCTTTCCGGTCCGCGGGTGATGAACACCTGTGCGCAGATGGGAGTCGCCACCGGTTATGCCGCCGCGTTGTGCAAGAAACATGGCGTGCTGCCGCGTGAGCTGGGCCAGAAACACATCGGCGAACTGCGCAAACTCATCGGCTACGAGGCATGATGCGGCATTGGGTCAACTTCGGCCTGCTCTTCAGCTTCCTCGCCTTGGCGGTGAGTGGCGTGATGGCTTATCTGTTGCCGTTCTCGCTCACCACCGCGCGGGTGCACATCTTCGCCGGTGCTCTCACGGTGCTGCTGGTGCTGCTGCACGTGCTTTCGAGGTTGAAGTATTTCTCGTCGAAAATCAGCGGCAAGGGGGCATCACGGGGAATGGTCGCCGCTGTGACCCTTGCGGCAGTGGTCCTGCTGGCGGTGGCGGTCTATGATCTGTGGCCGGCGAAACAGATGGTCGATGCGAGCTACGAGGCTCGTCGTCGATCGGAAATTGTGAGGTCCTCGCCCATGGCCGGGTTTCTCGATGTCGATGACCAGCATCGCTTCGTCGCGCGCCAACCGGGTGAGGACGCGGATGTCGCGCTTTCCCTGATGGTGCGTTTCCGCGAGGGGATCGAGCATCCGCCGGCGATGGTGGTGTGGGCGGAAACCTCTTCCGGCACGATCATTGAGACGCTCTACATCGATGAATCGCTGGCCTACTCCGAGGAGGTCGAGTGGCAGGGCGTGAAGACTCCGCGCCACAAGCTGCTGCCGATCTGGCGGCACAAGCATACCGTTGTTTCCGGGGTCGATCCCCATGGCAAGGTGGATGCCTTCACGGGGGCGACGCCGGAGCATTCGTTCACGGTCGATCAGAACCTGAAGACCGAGGATGGCGAGGGTTTCGTGATCTGCGTGGAGCTGAATGCGGTAAAGGACCCCGAGGGGGATTTCAGCGATCCCGAACTGGGCCAGCCCTCGCTGCTCTACACCGCCTACATCGAACCGGGGAAGGACCCGGTGTGGTCCTTGCTCGAACTCACGGCCCATGGGGGTGAGGCTTTTGAAAACGGGGCACCGGGATACGATTTGGAAACGATCGGATCGGCGAAAAAGCTCATCGATCTCCTGCTGGTGAAAACCGCGCCGATCCCGCCATGATGCCGCGCGTGGTGATGTTTGCAGCAGTGCTGGCAATGACCGCCTGCGATTCATCGGAAAAAGTCCGGATTCTCACCGGCGAGGCGATGGGGACCACCTATCGAATCAAGACCGTGGGGGATCCACTTCCGCTGCAGGGTGAAATCGATGTCATGTTCGAACAACTCGACCGCGATGTTTCGACCTGGCGGGATGACAGTTGGATCAGCGATTTCAATCGGGCCAAGGCGGGAAGCCGCTTCGAAATGCCGGCTTCGGTGGTCGCCTTGATGGAGATTTCCCGGGACTGTCACGAGCGGACGGAGGGGCGTTTCGATCCCACCGTCGGCGCGCTGATTCGCTTGTGGGGGTTCGGCGCATGGAAAAAGGAGTTTCATGGCGAACCGGGACCGGAGGAAATCCAGGCGGCGCAGGACGCCTGTGGATTTCGCCATCTACGGATCGAGGGCCGTCAGATCACCAAGTTGCACGATGGCCTGATGCTCGATTTCTCCGCCGTCGCGAAGGGCTACGCCGTCGATCAAATCGCTGCGATCCTACGGAACGCCGGGCTCCGGGATTTTGTCATCGAAATCGGCGGCGACCTCCTCGCGGAAGGCCATGCTCCCGGGAAAAGCGGTTGGACGATCGATGGTCCGGCCCTGGATGGCCCGGTCACGCTCATCGATGAGGCCATCGCCACCAGCGGTTCCGAGCACCATTTCCGGGGGAAACTCAGCCACATCATCGACCCCCGCCGTGGCGAACCGGTGCCGGTGGGTGCCCCGGCGGCAGCGCGGGCCTCGACCTGTGCGGTCGCCGATGCCTTGGCCACTGCCGCAGTGGTCGAGCAGGCCGGGGGGAAATGAGGCGGCCGACTCCAGTTCAGGATTACCTGGAATCCCACCTCAACTCAAGGGATTCCAAGGCGCTGATGAACCGTCGGAGGCTCGGGCACCTGCGGGCGGCAACGGCAGGACTCCAGCCCCGGAGGACGAATTCTCCAAGGGTTGAATTGTAGGCGGGACCCTGGCGTCGATTGCCACCTTCATCCCGTCTGACCAAGGCCTCCCGGAGATTTCGGCGCGGTGATTTCTCGCTCAGACAAAGCAGATCGTGCTTGGGATCCAACAACTCCTCCGGGCGATCAAACGTCACTCCCTGCCGCAGGCCTAGGAATCCAGAAAACAATTCACCGGTTGCAAGCAACCATGCCTCCACCTCCCGGACTGCAATACGGAGAAGGAAATCTGCATTTCTCGGCTGAGGAAGCCATTCGGCGAGCACCGCGGGCGGACAGGGATTTTGATCAAGATCGGTCAAAAGCAGAACTGGACAACCTTTGGCCAGATTGTTCAGAGCTGGCGTCTTCTTCTTGAGATAGCCGAAGCCTCCCTTCTTGAAAACAGCACCGATCTCGTAGGCAGCCGACCGCTCTTGCAGCAAGCGACGAATCACCCACTCGCTGAGGTCATCTTCTACTGCCAGATAGATTGGGATCGGTGGCTTCAATCAAACAGAGCAAGTTGGGACACAGAACCGGGCGCAGTGATGGGCAGGACAGCCTCGGCGATCGACATACCTCCCTCCAGCAAACGGCGAATATTCTCTTGGTTGGATGCCAACTCTACCTCGGTCCCTTCGCTGCCTTGGGGCTTCAGCAGGGCCACTTCCTGTGCAGCGATGCCAAGGTCACCGAAAAGTTCGGAACTGTGTGACGAAACCAATACCTGCCTTTTCCTTGAACGCTGCATCCTCCAGATGATTTCGGGGAGCTTTGCCACGATGGAAGAGTGCAGCGAAAGCTCCGGTTCCTCCAGCAGGAGAAGGTGCTCGCCATCCAGCAATGTCCATAAAAGACCGATGAGGCGCAAAGTGCCATCGGAAAACTGATCTTCCCGCTGACGCCCGGCATTCGGGCGCCAATGTTGATAAACCGCCTCTAGATGCGGGACGCCCCGCGCGTCTCTGACATCCCTGAGCTCCTGAAGCTCGGGCACCGCGAGGCGAAGAGCGTTTTCGATCTTCTTCAGTCGGGAACGCCGGGTTTTCTCCGGGGTTTCCATGAGGCGATCCAGAAATTTGATGCCAAAGGGATCTTCACCGATGGCTTCGCGGTTCGCGAGCTGCGGAAACTTCAAGAGCTGCGGCACGAGGTGAAGATAGAGAATCCTCTGGAAAACCTCAGCCAGCGGGCGAAAATCCTGATTCGCGTTGATTTGTTCGAGATGGGTCTGAGTAAGGCGCAGATCGTCCGAACTGTCGGCTTTGTCGGGGCGATCCAGGATCAAACAGCCATCCTTCCACACTTTTTCATGGGTCAGAAGGACTCTTCGCATGCCACGTGTCTCCTGTTTCAGACCAATGCCGTAACGCCATACGACGGACCCATTCGCGTCGGAATCGGTCAATTCCACCTCGATTTCGACGTTGGGGTCACGACGGGCGGCAAGGCATCGCAGCTTTGCGAGGCCGCCACGCATGGCCACGGCCTCCTGGAGCCCACCGCCATTCTTGGCAATGTCCCGCAGAAACCGGAAGGCATCCAAGAGATTCGATTTTCCGCTGGCATTCGGTCCGGTGATAAACAGGCGTTCTCCGATAGCGAGATCCACCCGCGTGAAGTTTCGCCAGTTTTTGAGCTTCAGCCGTGTGAACCGCATAGGCACAGCCTGTGGATTTCGACCGAGACAATCAAACCCGGAATTCTTCATTGGAGGTAGGAGCTGAAATCCCCGTTCCATCGACCCCCGCCGTGGCGAACCGGTGCCGGTGGGTGCCCCGGCGGCGGAGCGGGCGCGGACCTGTGCGGTCGCCGATGCCTTGGCCACTGCCGCAGTGGTCGAGCAGGCCGGGGGGAGATGAGGCGATTTTTGGACGGGATCGCGCTTTGACAAGTGCCCGCCGCCGAATCAAGTTTCGCCCCCCGGCATTCACCCCGGTTCGCACATCATGGGCAAGAGTCTCTACCAAAAAGTCTGGGAAGCACACGCCGTCGGCACCCTCGCGGATGGCCGCACGCAGCTTTTCATCGGCACCCACCTGATCCACGAAGTCACCTCGCCGCAGGCCTTCGGCATGCTCCGCGACCTCGGGCTGTCGGTAAAATTCCCGGCACGCACCTTCGCCACGATCGACCACATCGTGCCGACGATCAATCAGGACGCCCCAGCCGACCCGCTGGCCGCGGAAATGATGCAGGCGCTGCGCCAGAATGCCGATGACTTCGGGATCACCTATTTCGACCTCGCCTCCGGGAAACAGGGCATCGTCCACGTCGTCGGCCCCGAGCAGGGGATTACCCAGCCCGGCACGACCATCGCTTGCGGCGACTCGCACACCGCGACCCACGGCGCTTTTGGTGCCATCGCTTTCGGCATCGGCACCACCCAGGTGCGCGACGTGCTGGCCACCCAGACGATGGCAATGGAGCCGCTTAAAGTCCGCCGCATCGAGGTCAACGGCCGCCTCCGCCCCGGCGTTTACGCCAAGGACGTCACGCTGCACATCATCCGCAAGCTCGGTGCCAAAGGCGGCATCGGCTTCGCCTACGAATACGCCGGCGAGGTCTTCGATGCCATGAGCATGGAAGAGCGCATGACCGTCTGCAATATGGCCATCGAAGGCGGTGCCCGCTGTGGATACGTCAATCCCGACCAGAAGACCTGCGACTATCTGAAAGGCCGTCCCTACGTCGATATGTCCGACTGGGATGCCACCGTGGCCCGCTGGCTGTCCTTCGCCTCGGATGCCGATGCTCACTACGATGACATCGTCCGCATCGATGCTGCGGAAATCGAACCGACCGTCACCTGGGGCATTTCCCCGGACCACGGGATCGCCGTTTCCGAGTGCATCCCGGACCCCGCCGCTGCCGCCACTGCCGGGGAAAAGGCCACCATCGAGGAAGCTCTCGCCTACATGAAGCTCCCCGCGGGGACGCCGATCAAGGGCGTGCGCATCGATGTCGCCTTCATCGGTTCCTGCACCAATGGCCGCCTCTCGGATTTCCGCGAAACCGCCCGTTTCCTCAAAGGCCGTAAGGTCGCGGCAGGGGTGAAGGCCATCGCCGTCCCCGGCTCGCAGATCGTCGCGATCCAGTGCGAGCAGGAAGGGATCGACAAGATCTTCGAAGAAGCCGGATTCGAATGGCGCGGCGCGGGTTGCTCGATGTGCCTGGCGATGAATCCCGACAAGCTCATCGGCGATCAGATCTGCGCCTCATCCTCGAACCGGAATTTCAAAGGCCGCCAGGGTTCCCCGACCGGCCGCACCATCCTGATGTCCCCGGTCATGGTCGCCGCTGCCGCCGTGATGGGTGCCGTGGCCGATGCCCGCGAAGTCTTCGAAATCGCCGAAGCGGCCGCCTAATTTCACCGCCTTTTCGCCATGAAACGCCTCCTTGCCAGTTTCCTCGCCGTCACCAGCCTCTGCCTGCCAGCGTTCGCCGATGATGCGGACGCGCCGAAGCATCCGCTGCGGCCGATGTTGTGGAAAATCGAGGGCAAGGGCCTGGAGAAACCCTCGTGGTTGTTCGGCACCATCCATATCGGCACCGGCCCTGTGGCGAATCTGCACCCCGCCGCGGAAAAAGCCTTCGAGTCCGCGGATGCCGTTTTCACCGAGGTCTCGATGGATACCGCAAACCAGATGGCGATTGCCGGGGGATTGGTGCGACAAGACGGACGTTCGCTGAGCGACTCCATCGGTCCGGAACTTGCGGACCTGCTCACCGAGGAACTCGCCGCCATCAATCCCGCACTCGGAATCGGCGTGCTCGATAAATTCAAGACCTGGGCCGTCGCCATCACCCTGCCCATGCTGAAATACCAACTTGGTGGTGCCGAGGCCCTCGATGCCATCATCTGGAAACGCGCCGAAAAGGACGGCAAAGCCACCGCAGCCTTGGAAGAACTCGAAGATCAGACGGGGATTTTCGACAAGCTCGCGGAAAACGAGCAGGTCACCCTCCTCGGTGAGACCCTCCGCCTCCAGCGCGAAGCCCGCGAAAAGGGCGAAGAACCCGTCGGCAAGCTCATCGATACCTACGTCTCCGGAGACGACAAGGCGATCATCGATGAAATCGAAAAGCAGTACAAGGAAATGGCCGAGGGCGACCATGCCGAGCTTGGCAAAAAACTCATGAAGGCCCTCATCGATGACCGCAATGTCGGCATGGCCAAAGTCATCGATACCCATCTCAAGGCCGAGCCCGGCAAGGTTCATTTCTTCGCCGCCGGCACCGCCCACTACCTTGGCAAGGCCAGCGTGGTGGATCTCCTCACTGAAAAAGGCTATCGCGTCACCCGGATCACCGAGTGACCCCACCATTCCATTCCCTCATCCCATGGCACTCGAGAAAATCACCCAGGTCAGCGGTCGCGGCATCTTTGTCCCCGGAGCGGATATCGATACCGACCGCATCATCCCCGCGCGATTCATGAAATGCGTGACCTTCGATGGTCTTGGTGAATTCGCCTTCTATGACGTCCGTTTCGATCCCACCACGGGAGAAAAGACCGAGCACCCGCTCAATGACGATCGCTTCAAGGGCGCTTCCATCCTCATCGCCGGAGTGAACTTCGGCTGCGGTTCCTCCCGCGAACACGCGCCGCAGTCACTCAGCAAATACGGTTTCAAGGCCGTCATCGCCGAGTCCTTCGCGGAAATCTTCTTCGGCAATTCCACCACTCTCGGCATGCCCTGCGTGACCCTCGATGCCGCCGCCATCGCCACCCTGCGCGATGCCATCGAAGCCGATCCGGCTGTCACCATCACCATCGACCTCGTGGCCAAGCAGGTCAGCTCCTCCGCTGGCCACTGTTTCCCACTGAACATCGTGGAATCCGCCAGAGACGCCCTTGTCGCGGGCCGTTGGGATCCCATCGGGGAACTGCTCGACCACACCCCGCAGATCGAAGCCACCGCTGCCCGACTGCATTACGTCTGAGATCCACGGGCGAGGAAGGAAACAGCATCGAATCCATGGGGCTTTTTTCCAAACTCTTCGGCAATGGTGGGAGTCGACCGAAGACCGCTTCCCTCCCGCCGGGTGTCACCGCCCGTGAAGTCATCAGCATCGCCGTGCAGCGCGCCCGGGATGAAATCGGAGGGAACTGCGCCACCCTCGAGGTGACCGCCAATCCCCGCCTCTGGGCGCAGATCATGGCCGGGACTTTCAACTGCTCCTATCCTTACAGGGAGGATCCCGGGCTTCTCTTTCCCGCCCTTTTCGGAAGCGATCTCGTCGCCCATCTCGATGACTTCAATCCGAACGGCTACATGATGATCAGCCTCAACCAGGCGGACGCCACCGTGGCCGCCGATTGGCTTGCCGATTACTTCACCCAAGTCCTCGCCCTCGACCTCTCCACGGTCCAACTCCGCCTCCATATGGAGGAGCTTTGACGGAAATCATCCCTCGTCGGATTCGCTGATTTCAAGTATGCCCCGCCCTTCTCCGCTCCGAAGGGCCCGGTCAAATTTTTCCTTGAAAACAAAAAAGGCCGTTCCATTTGTTTTTCATTGTCCGAAATCGCTTCCAACTCCCTCTCGCTCGACTTCTCGGTCATTCGTGATCTGCGCAAGCAGTCGGGGCTGACCTTGCAGCAGGTCTCGGATCATTCCGGGCTCTCCGTCGCTTCGCTTTCGAAGCTGGAGCGCAATCAGAATCTCGTCGAACTCGAGACTCTCCATCGCCTTGCCCGGGTCTTCGGGCTTTCCGCCTCCGATCTCCTTTCGCTGGCGGAAAACCCCACGGCCCATCGCAAAAAGGCCACCCATTACCGCTCCGGTCCCTTCGACTTCGAAAAAATTTCGTTTCAGGGAGTCGAGGTCTTCCATGCCACCGCCGCCGCTGGGGACTCCCTGAGCCACCCCGAGGCCCACGGTGACGAATACGAAATCTGCTGGGTCCGCAAAGGCCGGGTCCACATCGCCTTCACCCACGAACAACATACCCTCAAAGCCGGCGAAGCCCTCAAATTCGACGCCGTCCTCCCCCACACCTACCAAATCCTCACCGACGCCGAACTCACCATCGTCCATCTCACCAAAACCCATCGCTTCTAAGTTCAAAGGACAAAGGACAAAGGGCAAAGAACAGCCGGGCCGCGCTGCTGCGCGGAAGTGCCAAGTGCCAAGTGCCAAGTGCCAAGTGCCAAGTGCCAAAGAACAGCCGAAGCTCTGCGCCCATCTTCCATCTTCCATCTTCCATCTTCCATCTTCCATCTTCCATCTTCCATCTTCCATCTTCCATCTTCCATCTTCCATCTTCCATCTTCCATCTTCCATCTTCCATGATCGATATCTCCCAAGCTCCCGCCCTCAGTGATCTTTCGGCCTCACTGGACCGCTTCTTTGCCAATGCCAAGCCGAAGATCGATGCGATTGATCGCGAGTATGATGATGCCAAAGGATCTCCGGTATTCACCGTGGGCGGGAAATACACCACCCGCGGCTGGACGGAATGGACCGAGGGCTTTCGCTACGGCATTTCCATCCTGCATTTCGATGCCACCGGCGATGAGTCATCGCTGAAATCGGGTCGTGATCGCACCGTGGCGAAGATGGCCAGCCATGTCAGCCACATCGGAGTCCACGACCACGGCTTCAACAACCTCTCCACTTACGGCAACCTTCGCCGATTGATCCTTGAAGGCCGTATCCCCCTCAATGCATGGGAACTCCATTTCCATGAACTCGCCATCAAGGTTAGCGGAGCTGTGCAGGCCGCACGCTGGACCACCCGACAGGGCGGCGGGTTCGTCCATTCCTTCAACGGACCCCACTCGCTGTTTGTCGATACCATCCGCTCCTGCCGCATCCTCATGCAGGCCCACCGCCTCGGCCATGTGCTGATGGGCGAGGGCGACAAAGCCATTTCGCTGCTCGACCGTGCCCTCCAGCACATCGAATCCACCGCCCTCTTCTCCGTCTTCTACGGCGAGGGCCGAGATATCTGGGATGTCCCCGGTCGCACCACTCACGAGGCGATCTTCAATACCAAGGATGGTGCCTATCGCTGCCCTAACAGCCAGCAAGGCTACACGGGCTTCTCCACCTGGACCCGCGGCCAGGCTTGGGCCATGCTCGGGTTCGCCGAGGAACTCGAATTCCTCGCCACCCTGAGTGATGCGGACCTCGCTCCCTTCGGGGGTCGTGAAAAATGGGAAAAGCTCATGCTCCGGGCTGCCACCGCGATCGCTGACAACTTCATCACCCACACCGCGGCCGATGGCATCAGCTACTGGGACCAAGGCGGGCCGAATTCCCACCGCATCGATCTCTCCAAGCCTGCGGATCCCTTCAACCCCTGGGAGCCTGTCGATTCCACCGCCAGCGCCATCACCGCCCAAGGCCTCTTCCGCCTTGCACGCTATCTGAAGGGAAATCCCTCCGCATCCACCCGCCACGACGAGGCCGAGCGCATCGAAAAGGCAGCTCTTGTCACTGCCCGCAGTTTGTTCTCCGACGCCTATGCTTCGGGCGATCCACAACATCACGGACTGCTCCTCCACAGCATCTATCACCACCCCAACGGCTGGGACTTCCGCCCTGATCCCACCAAGGCACCCTACGGTGAATCGAGCATGTGGGGCGACTACCACGCCATGGAACTCGCCGTCTATCTCCAGCGACTCATTCAAAACAAACCCTATCTCACCTTCTTTCACTGAAACCCAACGCGCAGCCCGTTGCGAGTAGCAAGAAGCAAGGAGCAAGCAAAGATACTCGCGAAGCATTTCAGCTTTTCAATACCCACCCATGGACCGCCTCGCCATTCACACCATCACCACGAAAGCCTGGGACCTTCCCACGGCCGCTGCGAAATACAGCAGTGTCGGAGTCCGCGGCATGGGCGTCTGGAGGCAGTGGCTCGAAGGTCGACCGCTCACGGAATCCCGGCGCATCCTCGATGACCACGGAATCAGCGCCGTATCGCTCGTCCGCGGAGGCTTTTTTCCCTACCTCAATGAATCGGAGAAACAGGCTGCCATTGCGGATAACTTGCGCGCTCTCGATGAAGCCGCTGCCATCGGCGCGCCGCAGGTGGTTCTCGTCTGCGGTGCGAAGACCGATTTGCCCCTTGGCGAATCCCGTCGTCACATCGAGGAAGGCATTGCTTCATGCCTCGAGCACGCCCGCGACTGTGGGGTGAAGCTCGCCATCGAACCGCTTCACCCGATGTACGCCGATTGCCGTAGTGCGGTGAACACGCTCGGCCAGGCAAATGATATCCTCGACCGCCTCGGCTGCCCGCCTGAAATCGGCATTGCAGCAGATGTCTATCATCTCTGGTGGGATCCGAATCTTTCATCGGAGATCGCCCGCGCCGGGCACCGCATCATTGGCTTCCATGTCTGTGACTGGCTCACCCCCACCAACGATTTCCTCAACGACCGCGGCCTCATGGGCGAGGGCTGCATCGATATCAAGGGCATCCGCCAACAGGTTGAAGCCACCGGTTTTCAGGATTGGATCGAAGTCGAAATCTTCTCCAACCGCTGGTGGTCCCAAGACCCCGATGCCTATCTCCAATCCATCCTCAAAGCCTATTCGCAACACGTTTGAGAAGGCGAAACATCGCAGGTCAGAAGCAGCGTTTATCCCGATTTCATCCATCATCCCAATCTTATGAAAGAACATCGCATCGGCATCATCATGAACGGCGTCACGGGGCGCATGGGGACCAACCAGCATTTGCTGCGATCCATCGACGCCATCATCAAACAAGGCGGCGTCCGCATCGGTCCCGAAGAGACCATCATGCCCGACCCCATCCTCGTCGGTCGCAGTGAAACCAAACTCAAGGAGCTGATCTCCCGGTCGAGCGTCACGAAATACACCACGGATCTCGATTCCGTGATGAATGATCCCGCCTATGAGATCTATTTCGATGCCCAGAGCACCCTCCGCCGATTCGATGCGGTGAAACAGGCCGCGGCGGCGGGCAAGCATGTTTATTGTGAAAAGCCCACCGCCATCCGGACCGAGGATGCCTATGAGCTTTACCGCATCTGCCGGGACGCCGGGGTGAAGAATGGCGTCGTGCAGGACAAGCTGTGGTTGCCGGGTCTGGTGAAGTTCAAGCGACTTCAGGAAAACGGCTTCTTCGGTGAAATCCTCTCGGTGCGCGGAGAATTCGGATACTGGGTTTTCGAAGGCCACACGATCCCGCCCCAACGGCCCTCATGGAATTACCGCCAGGAAGATGGCGGCGGCATCATCGTGGACATGCTTTGCCACTGGAGATATGTCATCGATAACCTCTTCGGCAAGGTCAAGAGCGTCTCCACTCTTGCCGCGACTCATATCCCGGAGCGCATCGATGAAAATGGCAAACCCTACCGCTGCACGGCCGATGACTCCGCCTACAGCACCTTCGAGCTTGAGAATGGCGTCATCTGTCATTTCAACTCCTCATGGAATGTCCGCGTTCGCCGTGACGACCTTCTGACCATGCAGGTGGATGGCACGAAAGGGAGCGCCGTCATCGGCCTGCGCGACTGCTGGACCCAGCACTATGGGAACACCCCGCGGCCGGTGTGGAATCCGGACATTCCGCAGCCCATTTCTTTCCTCGATGGCTGGAGCAAGGTGCCCGAGCAGGAAACCTATGACAATGCCTTCAAGATCCAGTGGGAAATGTTCCTCCGCCACGTCGTGCTGGATGAGCCATGGCATTACTCGCTTCTCGAAGGTGCCAAGGGCGTGCAACTCGCCGAACTCGGCCTGCAATCCAGCGCGGAACGCCGCTGGCTCGACATCCCCGAACTCGAAGCCTGAATTCCGCCATGATCGCCCTCATCACCGGAGGCAGCCGCGGCATCGGCCTCGGCTGCGCCCTCGCCCTCGCCCGTGAAGGCTACCGCATCGCCATCAATGGCATGCGCCCTGCCGACCAGGTCAGCGATGTTCTCGCCCAGCTTCAGGAAAGCGGCGCCCCGGAGGCCCTGTATTGCCAGGGCGATGTGGGGAAGTCCGATGACCGTAGTAGAATCCTCGATGAAGTCCGCGCCCGTTTCGGCGGACTGAATGTCCTGGTGAACAACGCCGGGGTCGCCCCCGCCGAGCGGCGTGACGTTCTGGAAACGACCTTGGAAAGCTTCCAGCGGCTCATGTCCATCAACCTCGAAGCCCCCTATTTCCTGACCCAGGCGGTGGCAAACTGGTTGATCGAACAAAAGCAGGCCGACCCCGCCTTCCACGGCTGCATCATCAATGTCAACTCGATCAGCGCCACGGTGGTCTCCACGAATCGGGGCGAATACTGCGTGAGCAAGGCCGGCCTCGCCATGGTGACGCAGCTCTTCGCCGCACGACTCGGGCAGTACGATCTGCCGGTGTATGAGGTCCGCCCCGGTGTCACCAGGACCGACATGACCGCCGGCGTGACGGAGAAATACGACAAGCTCATCGCCGACGGCCTCTGCGTGACGCCACGCTGGGGATTTCCCGAGGATGTCGGCAAGGCCATCGCTTCCCTTGCCCGCCGCGACTTCCCGTATTCCACCGGCCAAACCATCATGATCGATGGCGGACTCACCATCCCACGACTTTGACAGGATCGGTGATTCGGCCTTTCCCCCAGTGGAACTTTGGTCGAGAATAGGGCGTGCTTCGACCACTCCTTGTTCTTTTCCTCTTCGCCCTCGGGCTTCGGGCGGCGGAGTTGGTGCGTATCGATGCCTGTGAGCTTGTCCCCACCGACTGGGCGGATGGTGACAGCTTTCTGGTGAGGACGCCGGATGGACAGGAACACACCGTGCGCCTCTACGGGGCGGACTGCATCGAGTGGCATATTGGCGACGAATCCGATGCCCGTCGCCTGCGGGCCCAGCGTCGATACTTCGGGATTTCCGATCATGGAGGATCGGCCCAAGCCAGCATCGATGCCGCCAAGTCCTTCGGCGAAAAAGCCGCCGAGCGACGCACCGAGTTGCTCGGGAAACCTTTCACCCTGATCACGTCCTTTGCCGACGCGCGCGGCGATGGTCGGCACAAGCGCATCTACGGCTTTGTTCGTACTTCGAGCGGTGACGACCTTGCCACCGTCCTCGTGCGTGAAGGTCTGGCACGGGCCTTCGGCGTTTACCGGCAGACGCCGGAGGGCTTGTCGAAAGACGATTGGCAGCAGGAGTTGGCCGACCATGAACTCGCTGCCGCCAGCCGCCGTCTGGGAGTGTGGAAACTCACCGATTGGGAGAAACTCCCTGCCGAACGCCGCGCCGAGCGCGAGGATCTCGCCCAACTTCGAGGAGCCATCGACGATGCCGCCGAGCCGGAAGCGGAAAGCATCGACCTCAACCAAGCCGCACGGGATGAACTCATGCGCCTCCCGGGGATCGGCGAAAAGACAGCCAACGCGATCATCGAGCACCGCGAGGAGAAGCCCTTCACCACCATCGATGAACTCGACGAAATCCCCGGCATCGGCCCGGCGACCTTGGAGCGCATCCGTCCTTTCCTGACGGTATCCCGCGAACCTTGAGAGAGGTCACATCTTGCGCTTGGCCAAGCGGCGCGGGGCGATCAAAGTCGGCGGCGTGATCCACCCCACGGCCATCATCGCCCCCACCGCCCGCCTCGGAGAAAATGTCCGCATCGGACCATACTCGGTGGTCGGGGAAAACGTGACCCTCGGCGACCGCTGCGTGCTGCATTCCCATGTGATGATCGAGGGCCACTCGACCATCGGCTGCGACAACGAGTTCTTCCCTTTTTCCGCGATCGGCGGGAAAACCCAGGACCTGAAATACGCCGGTGAGCCGACCTCCCTGATCATCGGTGACCGCAATGTTTTCCGGGAAAACACCACCGTCCACCGCGGCACTTTCGATCACACGCCCACGCGCATCGGTCACGACAATCTCATCCTGGCCTACTCCCATATCGCGCATGAGTGCCAACTCGGGAACCACATCATCCTCTCCAACAATGTCATGCTCGCCGGCCATGTGACCGTCGAAGACCACGCCATCATCGCCGGGCTCACGGGAGTGCACCAGTTTTGCAAGATCGGCTGCCATGTGATGATCGGCGGTTGTTCACGGATCCCGCAGGACGTGGCGCCTTACATGATTGTTGAAGGAAACCCGGCCGAAACCCGGGCGATCAACCAGGTGGGCTTGAGCCGCCGGGGTTTCACCGAGGACGACCTCCGTGCGCTGCGCACTGCCTACAAGCGGCTGTTCCTCAAGAAGGACGCCAATCTCAGCCTCGCGGTTTCCGCCTTGAAGGCCGAGGCGGCGGCGAACAATCCCCACGTGAAACACCTCATCGCCTTTGTGGAATCCTCCCAGCGCGGCATCACCCGCTGATCGGAACGCTCCTCCCCCAAAAGGAGGTCTTTCCGAAATGAACTCCGCCCGCTAAGGTCACCCGAGTCACCCCCGGTTTTCTGTGAAATTCCTGTTATTGCTTCTGCTCTGCCCGTTGCTTCACGCTGCGGAGTGGCATGTGGCACCCACAGGAGATGATGCCGACCGCGGCGATCGCCGACAGCCCTTCGCCTCGATCCAGCGCGCTCAGCGGGAGGTCAAGCCCGGCGATACCGTCTTCATCCACGGCGGCACCTACCGCATCCAGGAAAAGGACATCGCCCGTCGACATGGCATCTGGGCTTACGTGATCGATCTCCAGAAAAGCGGGAAACCCGGCAAACCCATCAGCTACCGCGCCGTGCCGGGGGAGTCGCCAGTCTTCGATTTTTCCGCCGTGAAGCCGCCCGGCTTGCGCGTCCATGCCTTCGAGGTCGGTGGTTCCCATCTCGTCATTGAGGGCCTGCGCGTCACCGGCGTGCAGGTGACGATGACCGGCCACACGCAATCGATCTGTTTCTCCAACCGCGGCTCGCACAATCGTTTCGAGAGGCTCTCGATGCATGACGGCATGGCCATCGGCTTCTACCTCAACCGCGGCTCGCACAACCTCATCCTGAATTGCGACGCCTGGAACAACCATGATCCGGTCTCCGATGGCGGGCGCGGGGGAAATGTCGATGGCTTCGGCGGTCACCCGACCCGTGGCGATATTGGCAATATCTTCCGCGGCTGCCGGGCCTGGTTCAATTCCGACGATGGCTTCGACTGCATCAGCGCCTGGGAGGCGATCCGCTTCGAGAACTGCATCGCCTATGCCAATGGCAAATCCCCCGAAGGTCGCAGCCTGGGTGATGGCAACGGCTTCAAGATCGGAGGATTCGGTCTCAAGGCCGATCGCGGACTGCCGCAGCCCATGCCACGGCACACGGTCATCGGCTGCATCGCCGTCCAGAACAAGGCCAACGGGTTCTACGCCAACCACCACCCCGGCGGCAGCGACTGGGGCCACAACTCCGCTTTCGGAAACCGCACGAATTTCAATTTCCTCGGCAGGGATTTCGATGCCCAGAAATCCATCCCCGGTCCCGGTCACCGCATTCGCCACAATCTCTCCTTCCGAGCCCACCGCAACGAGGTCGAGTATCTCGATCCCGCCCTCTGCGAAGTCACTTCGAATCTCTTTGGCGAAGGCCTGAAGGCGGAGGATTTCATCAGCCTCGACCCCAAACTCCTGCTCGCGCCACGCAGCCGCGATGGCTCGCTGCCGGAGCATGACTTCATGAAACCCCGCGAGGGTTCAAGGCTCAGCCGCCTGAGACCGGTGCCGGGGGCGCTGACGATCCGTTAGAAGCGGTCGCTCGCGTTCGAGTTCGGCCCAAGCTCCGGGGCACGACGGGCAATCAACCCGCATCCTCCGGGTTGTCGACGAGCTCCCCTGGCCCATCCGCCACGGCCAGCGGGATGCGGTTTGACGACCACTCCTCGATCAAGCGGAAGGCAACCGCCAACAAGGTGGGCCCGAGGAAAATCCCCACCAAGCCGAAGGCGAGCGCACCGCCGATCACCCCGCAGAAAATCAGCGCGAAGGGCAGTTGCGAGGTCTGGCTGATGAGGATGGGACGGACCACGTTATCGACACTGCTGATGGCAAATACCCCCCAGATCAGCATGAAGACGCCCCACCAGGTCTGACCCTGGGAAAACAGCCACAGGGCGGCCGGACCCCAGATCAGGGGCGGGCCGAAAGGCAGGATGACGGCGAGGAAGAAAGTCATCACTGCCAGCAGCACTGTGCCCGGAACATTGGCGATCCAGAAACCGATGCCGGCGATCACGGACTGGATCACGGCCGTGCCCAGAATTCCGAAAACCACCCCGCGCACCGTGTCGCCCGCCACCTTGATCAAATGCCTGCCGCGCTGCCCGGCCAGCCGTTCGAGGATCACGCCGAGTCGCTCGGAAAGCTCCGGAGCATCGCGCAGGAGGAAAAAGGCCAGCAGGGCGCTGACCAGCACCTGCGTCACCCCTTGCCCCACCGCCACGCCCGCGGCAATCAACCACGATTTCGCCGAAACCAAGAGCCGGGCGATCACGGCAACGATGTGCGGCGAACCCGGGTCATCCACCGCCCCAAGCTCCTCCGCTTCCGCAGGGGGCTTTTCATCGATCAGCGATGGCAGCGCCCCTTCATCGCCCTCCGTGACCTTCGGCTCCGCTTCTACGGCCTGGTCCAGCTCATCGATCCAGCGGTTCCGGTCCTCCGCGAAACCTGTCCAGTATTCGCCCAACTCATCGCCTACCCCCGGCAGCTCGGCCAGCCACTCCGGGGGTTTTTCGGGAGCGGACATGAACCAGGTCCGCGTCGCGATTGCCAGATCCCGACCGTCCTGCGCCAGCGTGACGCCGATGAAGACCACCGGACCGGCGAAAATCACCGCCACGGTCAGGGTGACCAGGCAAGCCGCCAGCGTCCGTGAACCCCGGAACCAGCGGGTGAAGACTTTCTGCAAGGGGAACAAGGAGTAGGAGAGAATCATCGCCCAGGTCAGGGCGGTCAGGAAGGGTTTGAGGACAAAAAAGCAGCCGCCTAACAACAACAGCAGCGCGAGCCAGCCGAGCAGGGGTTCGGTCTTGCGGAGCGGGGTGGGGGAGTCGTCCATGAGAAATCAGAAATCGAGAAACACCAGGGAGGGATTCGCGGGGCCGATTCGCCCGCAGAAATCATGCCGGGTGCCGCAGTTGGCCCGCAAGACGCCCATGGGATGATTCGAGAAACGCCTTCTCCCGTGTTTCATCATCGACACCCTTGGTTTCAACCATCCATGTCCCGGGATCAAGGAGGAACTCGGAACTTCTCCAGAAGCAGCCAAGCTGCCCGCGGCCTCAAACGCCGCCCCGGAAACAGGCTTTTCAACCGGCTCCGGGGGCGCTAGATCTCCCCCGGCATGCATGAACCAGACGCGCCGGACCCGCAGGGGGTGGTCCTCAGGATTTGCCGGCAGGTCATGCATCCGCTCGTCACGCTGCTGTCCGCGTGTTGCCTCCTCGCCCTCATCGGTTGGACGGGTGAAATCACCGGCTGGATTCACGCTGTCACCCTCTTTTCCGCCCTGGCTTTCACCACGGAAAGAACCCTGCTCTTCCGCGAAGAGGGGAAAAAGAGCCCCGAACGGAGACGGCTTTTCCTGCATGAAATCGTCGCCGCCGCCGTCGGTCTCGTCGCCCTCGTCCTGCTGATCGGCTGGGGCTCGGGCAGCCCGGCAGGGCCCACGGGTTGTTATGTCTTCATCCAACTGAGCGTGCTGGCCTCGGGACTGGCATCGATGATCCACCACCAGACTCGTTTCACCGCCCGTGCCTTTCACCCCGGCTGGATGCTCATGGGTTCCTTCCTTGCCATCATCATCGCCGGCACGCTGCTCCTGAAAATGCCCCGCTGCGTGCAGCCCGGGCAAACCTGCACCTGGCTGGATGCCGCCTTCACCAGCACCAGCGCGGTCTGCGTGACCGGCTTGTCGGTCCAGAACACCGCCACCTTCTTCAGCCTCACCGGTCAGATCGTCATCCTGATGCTCATCCAGATCGGCGGGCTTGGGATCATGACGCTGACTTTCTTCGCCGCCGTGATCCTCTTCGAGGGTCTCTCGCTTCACGACCGGCTGCTGTTAGGCCGCATGATCCAGGACAACCGGCTTTCCCGCATCAGCACGACCTTGACCTTCATCGTCATCATGACCTTCGTCTGCGAGGCCATCGGTGCCCTGGTTCTTTTCCTTGGCATGGATGCGGGGATGGGCTGGCGGGCGCGGCTGTTTCATTCGGTCTTCCACTCGGTCTCGGCCTTCTGCAATGCCGGTTTCTCGACTTTTCCCGACGGCATGGCCACGGGCTTCCTGAAAGACAATGCCACCTGGCAGGTCTGCGTGATGATGCTCATCGTCATCGGCGGTTTGGGCACCATCGTCGTGGAAGACCTCTGTCAATGGGCGATCGCCGTCGTGCGCAGGCGGCGGGGAAAAACCGAGAAACGCCATCGCCTTCGCGTTCACACCCGCATCGTCCTGGTGACCACGGCGGTGCTGATCGTAGGCGGAGCCGCCGCCATGCTTGCCACCGAGTTCCTGCTCTGGGAAGGCCCAGAAAACGGCGGCAAGATCCTCACGGCTCTCTTCCATTCCATCACCGCCCGCACTGCGGGATTCAATACCGTGCCCATGGGGCTCATCGGTCCCATGACCATTCATGTCCTGATGATCCTGATGTTCATTGGCGGTTCTCCGGGCGGCACGGCGGGCGGTATCCGCACCACCGTCATCACTGTCGGCCTCGGCCACCTCTGGAGCCAGCTTCGCGGTGGCAGGCGTGGCATGGTCGCCTTCAATCGCACCATCCCGGCGGAAACCGGCAGCCGTGCGCTCGGCCTGCTGATGCTTGCCGTCATCTGGCTGGTTGGAAATTTCATGATCTTTCAGTTTATCGAAAGCGGCCGGGGCATATCGGATAACCGACTGCTCTTCGAGCTGATCAGCGCCTTCGCGACCGTCGGCCTTTCGCTCGACCTCACGCCGCTCCTCACGGATGGCGGGAAATCCCTGATCATCATCAACATGTTCGTCGGTCGGATCGGCCTGCTCACGGTCATGGCCACCCTGATTCCTCCCGATGTCCGCCCCGCTTCGGGCAGACCCGGCGAAGACCTTCTCCTCACCTGAACCCCATCGTTTCCCATGAGATTCTGCATCATCGGCCTCGGGTCCTTCGGCACCCACCTCACCCGGCAACTGAGCCGTGAAGGACACGAAATCGTCGCCGTGGACAACGATCCCGCCCACATCAATCAACTCAAGGATGAGATCGAGTTCCTCATCCAGGCGGATTGCACGGATCTGAATGCTTTCCATGAAATTCCCATCGATGCCTGCGATGCCGTGATTCTCGCGATCGGTGAGGATTTCGAGGCATCCCTTTCCATCGCCTCGAATGTCCAACAGCTCGGTGCGAAACGCATCATCAGCCGCATCATCAATCCGCTTCACGGTCGCCTGCTGAAGCTCTTGAAAATCGATGAACTGATCATCCCGGAAGCCATGGCCGCGGCGTGGATGGCGCGTTCCTTGAAAACGCCCGACCTGCTCAACAGCCTCGAACTCGGCGGCGGCCATGAGATCGCCCAGGTGATTGCCCCGGCGGCCATGGTCGGCATGACCCTTCAGGATGCGGCCCTGCGCGATCGCTACGAACTCAACCTGATCACCATCGGCAAAAGCCGCGGGATGTCCTCCTCCGCCGCCGGTCACCATGCCATCCACAAGGTGCTCGGCGTGCCCCAGCCGGAGCGTTGTTTCGAGGCGGATGACATCCTCGTCCTTTTCGGCAAAGCCCAGGATATCCGCAAGATGCTTCGCGAGCAGGGTGGCTGATTTGCCATCGCCAGCCGCGTCCTCCTTGCTTATCCCCCGGGGCGCATGACCGCTCTCGACACCCTCCGCGCCCTCGCGGCCGATGCCGCCCTCGTTTCCTCTTCCGCCGCCGTGCTTGGCTGGGACGAGGAAACCTATCTCCCGCAGGCCGGTCACCCGTGGCGCAGCCGTCAACTCGCCTGGCTCGCCGGACGCGCTCATGAAATGCAGACTTCGGCCGCGTGGGCCGATGCCATCGCCGCCGCTCTGGCCGAGACCACCGATCCCCGCGAAATCGCGAACCTGCGCCAGATGCAGGTCGAGTTCGATCGCGCCACGAAGCTGCCCACCTCATTCGTCGAACGCGAGGCCACCCTCACCTCCGAGTCGAAACACGCCTGGGCCGCCGCCCGCAAGAACGACCGTTTCACGGACTTCGAACCCTTTCTCGGCAAACTCATCGACCTCGCCCGCGAAAAGGCCGATCTGTTAGGCTTCGAGGGTGAAGCCTACGATGCCCTCATCGCCCCCTACGAGCGCGGTGCCACGGCGGCGGGCATCGCGGCGCTGTTCGATGAACTTGCCCCGGCCCTGCGTGACCTTGCGGCCGGCGCGGTCGAACGCTCCCGGACCCGTGGAGCCCGCCTGCCTGCCGGACCCTATCCGCTGGAGAAACAAATCGAACTGAACCGCGCCATCGCGGCGGGGATCGGCTTTGATTTCGACTGCGGCCGGATCGATACCACCACGCATCCCTTCTGCACCACCTTGGGGCCGCGGGATGTGAGGTTGACGACCCGATACGATGAGTCGGATTTCACCTCATCCCTCTTCGGCGTCATGCACGAGGCGGGGCACGGGCTTTATGAACTGGGTTTGCGGGCCGAGGATTTCGGCACACCGGCCGGCAGTGCGGTTTCGCTCGGGATCCATGAATCCCAATCCCGGCTGTGGGAAAACCACGTCGGACGCTCCCCCGCATTCTGGGAAAAATGGCTGCCGGAAGCCGCCCGACATTTCCCGCAGCTCGCCGGGCTGAGCCTCGATGACTTTCTCGCCTGCATCCATCAGTCCGAATATTCCTTCATCCGCGTGGAGGCGGACGAGGCCACCTACGATTTGCACATCCTCCTGCGCTTCGGCATCGAGCGACGCCTGATCCGCGGTGAGCTGGCCGTGCGCGATCTCCCGGGGGCTTGGAACGATGCCTTCGAATCCCTTTTCGGACGTCGTCCGTCGACCGACCGTGAAGGCTGCCTGCAGGACATCCACTGGTCCATGGGGGGTATCGGTTATTTCCCCACCTACACCCTCGGAAATCTCGCTGCCGCCCAGCTTTTCGCTGCGGCTTGCCGGGTGCCGGAAATCGGTTCCGCCGTGGCCGCAGCCGACTATGCCCCGCTGCTCGGCTGGCTGCGGACGCAGGTCCACGACATCGGCGGCACCCGCAGTCCCGCGGAAATCCTCAAATCGGCCACGGGTTCCGAGGCAGGCATTCAGGCCCACCTCGATCACCTCGGGAAACGCTATCTCTGAGCGCCTCGGCCGCTTATTTGATTTCCATCCCGCTGTTCGGCCAGATCCATTTGACGATCTTGCCGTCCTTGATGAGAGCCTGGGCTTGGATGGTTTTCTCGCCGAAGATCGTCGTCGCCTTGTAGGCCACCAATCCGCTTTGGAAAGTTTCCCCATCCTGCTCCACCGTCTCCCCGGCCTTCCAGCCGAGGACCTGCTCGAACTCGAATTCCTGGATCCTGCCGCCCTTGATGTCGGACTGCATGAGCTGGACGATTCCCTCCTCATCAAGCTCCGCCGCGGGTGCGGGGGTCGGGGTCGGTTCAGGCGCGGGAGTCGGAGTTGGAGCCGGGGTGGGCTCGGGCATGGGTGCAGGCTCGGGCACCACGGCCACCGGCGGTGCAGGTGGCTGGTTGCCCAGGAGTTCCACCAGATTCGTCGCCATCACATGCACCTTGCCCTCGATGGGTCCGGCAAAGGGGCTGACCACCAGCATTTCCCCTTCGACGCGCACCGGCGTCACCGGCGCCCCGGAGGGCAGGGTCATCGGTTTCGCGGCCCCGGGCACGGGCAGCTCGAGGTCGGTCCTGAGAGTCACTTTCTCCGGAAGCTGGTCGGGCTTGAGCGCGGCCACCCATTCCGGCGGTGCCGGCCATGTCGCCGGGGCGGGTGTGGGTGCGGGCGTCTGACCGGTCGGAGCTGCGGGCGGGGTTTGTGCTCCGGTGGCGGGCACGGCGCTTGGATCCACCTTGGCCACGGGTGCTTCCGTGGGCTTGTCCTTCGCCATGGAAATCATCGCGGGACTCAACCACGGCTCAAGGGCGTATCCGGCGATTCCCATCGCCCCGACCAGCACCAATCCGGAAACCAGTTTCATGATGGCCTTTACGTAGTGGGCCGGCCCCTTCTTTGCCAGAGATTTTCCGCCCCGCCCCACCCGGGATTTGCGCAGGGCGAAAATGCCCGATGTCAGGCGTTTTTCACCCGATCCCAGGCAGCGGTGTAGACGGGCAGCTTGTCGCCGAGGTAGGCGATGGGCTCACATTTCTCAAACAACTCGTCCGGTGGGAACAGCAGCGGGCTGCCACGGAAATCCTCGCTCAGATTCACGTAGGCAGCGGTGTTCGGCGCGCGGTAGCCGATCCATTGCATGTTTTCCGCGGCCACTTCGGGGTCGCAAAGGTGGTTGATGAACGCATGCGCCAGCGCCACTTCCTTGGCGGTTTTCGGGATGCAGAGGTCGTCGCAGGAAAAAGCCGCGCCTTCCTCGGGCAGCACGATTTCGATGTCCTCGTTCTCCTCCCGGGCCAGGATCAGCTCGCCCACATAGCCGTGGACCATGAAAAACTCGCCGGACGCGATGCCGCTCTTCCATTGCTCGTTTTCGAATTTCGCGATGTTCCGTTTCCACTCGATCACCAGATCGGCGGCGGCATTCACCTCGGACTCCACGGTCGAGTTGAAAGAATGCCCAAGCGACTTCAGCGCCGCGCCGAGCACTTCGCGCATGTCATCGAGCAGGGTCACCCGGCCTTTGACTTCCGGCCGACCGATCATCCGCCAGCTCTTGCCGGCATCGGGGAGTTTCGATGCCAGATAGGCCAGCACGGTGGGAGCCATCATGTAGGGGATCGATACGGCAAGCTCGGGGTCGAGGGCGTGTTTGAGGTAGTTTTTATCGAGATTCGCGGTGTTCGGCAGGAGGCTCTTGTCGAGGTTCTGCAGCATGCCCTTTTCCTGAAGTTGCTTCACCGCATAGGACGAGGGCACGAGCACATCGTAACCCGTCGCCCCGGCTTCCAGCTTGGCGATCATGGCCTCGTTCGAATCGAAGGTATCGATCACCACCTTGCAGCCCGCCTTTTTTTCGAAAGAGGCCTTGGCATCATCGCTCAGGTAGTCGGCCCAGGTGAAAACGGTCAGCGTTTTCGCTCCGCCATCCCCTTTGGAACAGGATGGCAGCAGGGAAGTGGCGGCGGCAGCACCCGAAGCAGCGAGGAAATGGCGGCGGTTCATCATGGCCCCCACTCAAACAGGCCCGGCCATTTAATCAAGCACGCCTTGTCAGCCGCTGGGCCAGCATCACCACGACGAAGGTCATCGCCAGCATCAGCGTGGAAAGCGCGTTGATGACCGGCAGCTCCTTGCTCTTTTTGATCATCGAATACACCAGCGTCGGCAGCGTGTCCGCGCCCGGGCCCTTGACGAAATAGGTGACGACGTAGTCATCGATGGAAAGCGTGAAGGCAAGCAAGCCGCCTGCAAGAATCCCCGGCGCGAGGATGGGCAGGGTGACTTTCATGAATGCCGCGACCCGCCCGGCCCCGAGATCACGCGCGGCTTCGACGACGTTGAAATCGAAGTCCTCCAACCGCGCCAGCACCACCAGGGTCACATAACTCAGGCAGAAGGTCACATGCGCCAGTGTGATCGTCACCAGGCTCAGCGGCAGGCCGGCGGTGACGAAGAGCAGCAGCAGGCTCATGCCCATGAGGATGTCCGGCAGCACCAGTGGCACCCGCACCAGCAGGCCGTGGAAATCCTGCAATCGACTGCGGTGGCGGTTCAGCGCGAAGGCCGCCGCGGTGCCGAGGATCATCGACGCCAGCGCCGCCGCCAGGGCGACCTTCATGGAATTTCCCAGCGCCATCAGCAGGTCATCCCGATCAGCGATGCGCTCGTACCATTTCCACGTGAATCCCCGCCACTCCGGCGTGTAGCGCGAGGCATTGAAGGACCTAAGCACCAGCGCGAGGATAGGCAGATAGAAGAACACCAGCACCAGCAGCGTGGTGATCAGCGGCAGACGGCTTGCCTTCATGCGGACTCCCTCCTTTTCCGGCGGATCAGCATCGGCCCCAGCACCAGCAAGGTCAGCGCCCCGGAAAGCGCGGCCGCGGCGGGCAGGTTGCGGTCGTTGAAATTCCTCTGCGCGATGCGGTTGCCGATCATCCCGCTATCGGCACCACCGACCATGTCCGGCACCACGTAGGAACCCAGCATCGGAATGAAGACCACGAGGAAAGCGGTGATCAGGCCTTGCCGGATGCCGGGGATGAAAACGGATCGAAAGGCCCGGAAGGCACCAGCACCGAGATCACGCGCGGCATCCAGCAGGCCGAAATCGAATTTCTCCGCCGCCGCAAAAAGCGGCAGGATCGCGAAGGGCAGGAAGGTGTAAACACTCACCACCACCACCGCGCCGGAGTTGCCTAACAGCCGATCATTCTCGCCTAACAGATGCAGCGCCCGCAGGGTTTTCGCCACCCAGCCCTCGGCATGGAGAAGCTGTTGCCAGGCGAAAACCCGGATCACGAAATTCGTCCAGAACGGCACCACGATCAGCAGCAGCACCAGCCCGCGCCAGCGGGGGGAAAGCCGCGCCAGACAGAAAGCCACCGGCAGCCCCAGACCCAGGCACAGCGCCGTGGTCAGCGCGCTGATCCACAGAGTCCGCCACAGCAGCAGCGGATAGGCCGGATCCGCCAGACTGCGCACGGCTTCCAGCGACCAGCCTTCGCCCACGCCGCCTTCGGGCAGGGTCGGACGGAAGGCGATCACGAAAATCACCAGCAGCGGCACCAGCACGAACACCACCAGCCACAGCAGGCTCGGCAGCGTGGCGCTCCATTCGCCCTTCGACTTGCCCGGTTTCTCAGTCTTCATCCGGCAGGGTCAGCAGGGCTTCATCCTCCACGCGATAGCGGTCCAGCAGGAAACCGTCATTGGCATGCCAGCTCAGCCAGACCTCATCGCCCCACGCCGGTGCCTTCTCATCAAGCTGGAAACGCCGATGCTGCATCTCCGCACACAAGCGCCATTCCCCGCAACGCACCCAATAGCGGGTGTGCGAGCCGAAATAAATCACATCCTCCACCTTGCCCCTCACCGCATTCGCATCCGCCCCCACTTCCGGCTTCTCCCGCATCACCACGATCTTCTCCGGCCGCAGGGAAACATGCACGACCTCACCCGCCGCCACCGCGCGGTCGTTGTCGATCACGACCTCGCCCAGCCCGTCGATCGCGCAGCGCGAAAACCGCCCGCCACTTTCCACCACCCGGCCGTCGAGGAAATTCGTGTCGCCGATGAAGGCGGCCACAAACGAACTACGAGGAGTCTCGTAGATCTCCGCCGGCTTCCCGGTTTGCTCGATCACCCCGCGGTTCATCACCGCGATGCGGTCGCTGATCGACATCGCCTCGCCCTGGTCATGCGTGACGTAGAGGAAGGTGATGCCCACCTCGTCATGAATCGCATCCAGCTCCACCAGCAAGCGCTGCCGCAGCTTGAGATCGAGCGCCGCGAGTTCCAACATCCGCTCGGTCTCCCGCTTCACTTCCGCTGCCGACCACCCCTTGAGCTTCGGGCCGAAGGCGATGTTGTCCCGCACGCTCAGATGGGGAAAAAGCGCATACGACTGGAAAACCGTGTTCACCGGCCGCTGGTCCGGCGGCAGGTGGGTGATGTCCCGCCCGTCCAGCAGGATGCGGCCGCTGTCCGGTCGATCAAAGCCCGCCGCCATCCGCAGCAAGGTCGTCTTCCCGCAGCCCGACGGCCCCAGCAGGGAAAAGGTCTCCCCTTTCTCCACATCCAGCGTCACGTCGTCCACCGCGGTGAAATCCCCGAAGCGGCGGGTCACGTTCTCAAAGCGCAGCAGCGTCCCCATGTCCTTGTGAAAAGGAGCAAAGCCACTTCCAGGCCACTTTGTCGATAAGCCTTGAGAGGAAAGTGGAAACCTCGAAACACGGGAAAATCATCGAAGACTCCCAAGCCGCCCACTCCTGCGCAGGGCGAAATCGTTCGTTCACTCAACCTTCTGAAAACTCGTCACTTTCGTCGTTTCCGTGGTTCCCATTCCGATCTCCGCGAGAAGCCACACCGCACCCCGCTTGCCATCCCGCCGCCGCCCTGCCTAGTTTCACCCCCACACCCATGTCCGACGTCCCGACCGAAGCCGCCGCCGCCCACATCGTCAAGATCGCCACCGAAACCGGCATCCACGTCAATTCCGTGGCCTCCACCGCCAAGCTCCTCGCCGAGGGCGCCACGGTCCCCTTCATTTCCCGCTACCGCAAGGAAGCCACCGGCTCGCTCGACGAAGTCCAGATCCAGGCGATCCGCGACCGCATGGTCCAGCTCGCCGAACTCGATGGCCGCCGCACCGCCATCCTCAAGTCGCTCGAAGAACGCAACCTCCTCTCCGATGAGCTGAAGAAGAAACTCGGCAACGCCGACACCATCGCCAAGCTCGAGGACATCTTCGCCCCCTTCCGCCCGAAACGCCAGACCCGCGCCACCAAGGCCCGCGAAAAAGGCCTCGAACCGCTCGCCGATTGGCTGCTGGAAAACCAGAAGGCCGACCCCGCCGAGGAAGCCGCGAAATACGTCTCCGCCGAAAAGGAAGTGGCCGACGCCGCCGAAGCCCTCGCCGGAGCACGCGACATCATCGCCGAACGCGTGGCCGACGATGCCGACCTCCGTGGCCGCGTGCGCCGCATCTACGAGGAGGAAGCCACCGTTTCCTCCCGCGTGATGTATGGCAAGGAGGAGGACAAGGAAGCCGCGAAATACCGCGATTATTTCGATTGGTCCGAGCCCTTCAAATCCATCCCCTCCCACCGCATGCTCGCCATCCGCCGCGGGGAGAAGGAAAGCTTCCTGATCATGCGCATCGATGTCCCGCTCGAACGCGTTGCCAATGAAGCCATCCCGCACTGGGTCAGCGCCACCGGCCCCGCCGGTGAACAGGTCCGCCTCGCCGTGGAAGACGGTTGCAAGCGCCTGCTCATGCCGTCCATGGAAACGGAAATGCGTCTCGCCGGGAAAAAATCCGCCGATGAAACCGCCATCCGCGTCTTTGCCGACAACCTCCGCGAACTCCTCCTCGCCTCACCCCTCGGCGGCAAGCGCACGCTCGCCATCGACCCCGGTTTCCGCACCGGCTGCAAGACGGTCGTTCTCGATGCCCAGGGCGCCCTCCTCCACCACACCCTCCTCCACGCCACTGCCGGGTCTAACAACCAGCTTTACGAAGCCGCCGTGGAACTCACCAAACTCCTCGGCCAGTACAAAATCGAAGCCATCGCCATCGGCAACGGCACCGCCAGCCGGGAAACCGAAGCCTTTGTTAGAAAGCTCAAGCTGCCCGCCTCCATCCAGATCATCGTGGTCAATGAATCCGGCGCTTCGATCTACTCGGCCTCCGAAGTCGCCCGCGAGGAATTCCCCAATGAGGACGTCACGGTCCGCGGCGCGGTCTCCATCGGCCGCCGCCTCATGGACCCGCTCGCCGAATTGGTGAAAATCGATCCCAAGTCGATCGGCGTCGGCCAGTACCAGCACGATGTCGATCAACGCCTGCTGAAAAACGCGCTCGATGACACCGTCGTCAGCGCCGTGAACTCCGTGGGCGTGGAGTTGAACACCGCTTCGAAACAACTCCTCTCCTACGTCTCCGGTCTCAATGCCACGTTGGCCGAAAACATCGTCGCCTTCCGCACGGAAAACGGCGGCTTCAAGTCCCGCGCCGAACTGAAAAACGTCCCGCGCCTCGGCGACAAAGCCTTCGAACAGGCTGCCGGGTTCCTCCGCGTCCGCGATGGCGCACATCCGCTCGATGCCTCCGCCGTTCACCCGGAAAGATATGCCCTCGTCGAACGCATGGCCGCGGACATCGGCTGTCAGGTCGCCGATCTTCTCACCAGTGCCGAGTTGCGGAAGAAAATCGATCTGAAGAGATATGTCGATGACGAGGTGGGTCTGCCCACTCTTCAGGACATCCTTGCCGAACTAGCCAAACCCGGCCGCGACCCGCGCAAGCAATTCGAAGCCTTCTCCTTTGCCGAAGGCGTGGAGAAACCCTCCGATCTGTCCCCCGGCATGAAACTTCCCGGCATCGTCACGAATGTCGCCGCCTTCGGTGCCTTCGTCGATATCGGCGTCCACCAGGACGGCCTCGTCCACGTCAGCCAGCTCTCCGACAACTTCGTCCGCGATGCCGCGGAAGTCGTGAAGGTCGGCCAGAAGGTCCAGGTCACCGTGCTCGAAGTGGACATCCCCCGCAACCGGATCTCGCTCTCGATGAAATCGAAGCCCGACATGGAACCCCGCCGTGCCGGTGGTGGTGGCGGCAACAACAATGACCGCGGTCCCCGCCCTCCCGCCCGCCGCGACGACCGCGCCTCCGGCGGCGGCAACAACGACTGGTTCAGCCAAGCAATGAACCAAGCGAAAAAGCGCTGAAAGTGCCAAGTGCCAAGTGCCAAGTGCCAAGTGCCAAGTGCCAAGTGCCAAGTGCCAAGGAACAGCCGATGCTCGCGCGAAGCACTCACCGATTTCAGCTTTCCAGCTTTCCAGCTTTTCAAAAAGCTGGTCGGGGTAGCGGGATTCGAACCCACGGCCTCTTCGTCCCGAACGAAGCGCGCTACCAGACTGCGCCATACCCCGATGAAAAACGGACCTTCCCCGAGCAGGGAACGGGCGGCTTCTTTGTCGGATTTCGCCCGTTGCGGCAAGCGAAATTTGTATGCCTTCGGGCCCAGATCCGCGCTGCCGGGAACGGGAATTGGCTTTTGAGATGGCCGGGATCGTGACGGCGGGTTAGGGATGCAGCGATGTCCCTCCGCCACCACTGGTCCCCCATCCTTGTCGGCCTCGCGCTGGCCCTCATCCCGCCCGCCCCGGCAGCGGAGCCGCTCAAGGTCTTCATTCTCGCCGGGCAATCCAACATGGAGGGTCATGCCCAGGTTTCGACCTTCGACTACATCGGCGAGGATCCCGCCACCGCGCCCCTGCTGAAGGAAATGAAGGGTGAGGACGGCAAACCACGCGAGTGCGAGCGGGTCTGGATTTCCTATCTCACGGGTGATGGCGTCGTGAAACAGGGGCGTCTCACCGCCGGATACGGTGCCTTGGGAGGCGAAGCGAAGATCGGTCCGGAATTCACTTTCGGCCTGACCATGGAGAAATCGATCAAGGGTCCGGTGCTGATCCTCAAGACCGCATGGGGTGGCAAGTCCCTGCATACCGATTTCCGTTCACCCTCCGCCGGGCCATATGAATTGAGCCGCTTCCAACTCGAAAACTACCCGAAACAGGAAGGCCATGGGATCCCGAAGGATTTCGCAAAATGGAAGGCCGACAAGGTCCACGAAACCGGGCACTATTATCGTTTGATGATCGAACATGTCCGCAAGGTCCTGGAAAATCCGCAATCCGTCGTGCCCGAATACGATGCGGCCGCCGGTTACGAGTTGGCGGGGTTTGTCTGGCTTCAGGGGTGGAATGACATGTGCGACTCCCATACTTATCCCGAAGGTCATCAAGCTGGCGGATACGATCTGTATGCCACCCTCCTGGGCCATTTCATCCGCGACGTGCGCAAGGACCTGAAAGCTCCCGGGATGCCCTTTGTCATCGGCGTCATGGGCGTGGGTGGCATCCTCGATGCCCCTCATCCCTTTCGCGAAGCCATGGCCGCACCCGCAGCCTTGCCGGAATTCCGCGGGAATGTCGAAGCCGTGCAGACCGCGCCCTTTTGGGACAGCAGGTTGGGCAAGATCGATGAAAACCGCGGCAAGATCTCGCAGATGGAATGGATGATCCGCGTGAAGGACAAGAATGGACCGAATGCCGACGGCAAGATGACCGAGGAACAGCAGGCCGCCTATCTCAAGGACTATCGGGCCGGACTCATCAGCCCCGAAGACGAGGCCCTGTGGCAGCGGGGTGCATCGAATGCCGGATACCACTATCTGGGCTGCGCCAAGACTTTCGCGCTCATGGGACGGGCATTTGCGGAGGCCAATCTGAGACTCGCGGCGGGACAGTGAACGAAACGATGCGAAAAATTTCGATTTTCCCTGTCCGTCTCCGTGGATGGCGTGACAGGGAAAAGGAAACGGAATGACGCACCAGCCCTCCAAGGATCCGGATCTGCTTGCCCGCTGGGATCGCCAGCGGGACGAGGCGGCGTTCCAGACCTTGGTCGCGCGCTATGCCGGGCTGGTCCATCACGCCGCGCTGCGCACCGCGAAGGATGAGGGCCTGGCGGCCGAAGCTGCGCAAATGACTTTCATCGCCCTCGCCCGCAAGGCCCGGGGCCTGACCGGGCGTGATTCACTCGCCGGGTGGCTCCACATCACCGCCGTCCATCACGCCCGCAACCTCTCGCGCAAACGGCTGCGCGATCACGCCAAACACGAACGCCTGCGCCTCCACATGAACCCGCCTTCGCAGGACCCCGCCACCACTTGGACCGAGCTTCAGCCCCATCTGGATGCCTCGCTGGCCGCCCTTTCGGAAAAGGACCGCGAAACCCTGCTCCTGAGGTTCTACCGCTCGCTCACGGTGGCGGAAATCGGATCGACCCTGGGCATCGCCACCGCCGCGGCCCAGAAACGCCTGGACCGCGCGCTCCAGCGATTGCGGCGGCAGCTTTCGCGCCGGGGTTGTGCCACCGGAGCCACCTTGGGAGCCGTGTTGCTCGCCGGACTCGGGGCCGATGCCAAGGCCGCCATGCCTGCCGTTTCCTCCATCGCCGGCAAGGCGATGGCCGCCGCCGGAGCCGGTGGCACCGCCACTCTCGGAACCCTCACCATCATTGCCATGACCAAGAAGACCGCCATCACCACCGCCGCCGCCCTCCTCGTTGTGGGAGCCGGCACCATCATCGCCATCCAGCAAACCAAGAAGGACAGCCCCACCGCGGAAGACAGCAGCGGAGCCCCGCCCCGCCTGCGCGACCAAGGCCAAGCTGCCGGAGCAGGCGACGACGAAAGCTCCGCCAGCCGCATCCGCGAACGCGAAGCGGGAGCGGACGCCGATCTCATCGAGCGCTACGGTGAATCTCGTACCAACCTCTCGAAAGCCGTCACCACCAATGTCATCGGCCTGCTCGACGACGTCGTGGAAATGGCGGAAATGGCCACCAGCGGGGAAATGGGCCGGGCCTTCGGCGGGCGCGGAGCACTGCGGATGGGCTTGGGAAGGTTGAACGACCAGCTCGAACTCACCGAGGAACAACGGGACAAAGCCGTGGCGCTCATGGAGGATTTCCAAAAGCGGGAACTCGAGCGGACGAAGCAATCGGTCGACGGCCTGCGCGACAACCCCCGCACGCTCACCAGCCTCTTCCTCGCCGGAGATGCCTTTGCCCGCGGAGAAATCGATGAAACGGAATACAAGCGGATCCGTGATGAGAATGCCGGCGAACTCGACGGCGTCATCAACCCGCTGGATCGCGACAACTACCGACGCCAGCCGCTCGGTGATCCGGATTTCAATGCGGCCATGACCGCCATCCTCGATGAAAATCAGGCGGCCACCTATCAGGCCGCGCTGGAGGAATACAACCAGCGCCAGACGGAAAATCCGGATTCCAGTGGGATCGATGCGATTCCCGCAATGGAGCTCGAAAAGCTCGATGAAGCCGTCGGGTCCGCGCGCAAGATGACCAGCGGTTTCCGGCAGATGATGGAAGGCATGGGCGGCCTGCGAGAGCTGCAGCCGATGATCGATCCCGAGTCGCAAAATCAGAACCAAGGCGGCGAACAACGCTGATCGCCGCGGCCGCATTGCGTGCTGGGGAATGGCAGAAAGCCTGCAAAACGGCCGTATCTTTCGTCCTCGTGAAACGCATCCTTCCCTTCCTCCTTGCCCTCGTCCTTCCTGTGGGAGCGGACGAGGGCTCTTTGCGTCAGGCCTATCGCGAAAGCTTCTTCATCGGCGTGGCCCTGGGCCACTCGCACGTGAGCGGAGTCCGCCCGGCGGAAACAGAGCTGGTGACGAGGCATTTCAATTCGATCACGCCGGAGAACGACATGAAATGGCAGTCCCTGCAACCGCGGCCGGGACAGTTCGATTTCTCGCTGGCGGATGCCTATGCGGACTTCTCCGCCAAGCACGGGATGAAACTCATCGGCCACACGCTGGTCTGGCACAGCCAGACACCGGACTGGGTTTTCCGCGGACCGGATGGAGGCCCGGCGACACGCGAGCTTCTGTTAGACCGCATGCGTGGACACATCCTGCGGGTGGTGGGTCGCTATCGCGGCAAGGTTCATGGCTGGGATGTGGTGAACGAGGCGCTTGCGGATGGCGGTGCGGAGGCTTTGCGTGACTCACCGTGGCGAAGGATCATCGGCGATGACTTTCTCGATCACGCCTTTCGTTTCGCCCATGAAGCGGATCCGCAAGCGGAGCTTTACTACAACGATTACAACCTCGAAGACCCGCTGAAACGGGAGCGCTGCGAAGCCCTCATCCGCGGCATGCTCGCCCGCGGGGTGCCGATCCATGGCGTCGGCACGCAATCGCATTTCAACCTGCACTATCCCTCCATCGATCAGGTGGACGAAACCCTGCGCCGATTCTCCGCTCTGGGCATCAAGGTCATGGTGACCGAACTGGACGTGGACGTCCTGCCGAGCCACGGACCGGGCGGCGTGGCGGATCTTTCCCGAAAGGAAAAACCGGGTGAAGGTCTCGATCCCTATCGAGCGGGGCTTCCCGATGACATCCAGCAGGCCCTCGCGCGGAGATATGCCGAGCTGTTCCGAGTTTATCGCAAACATGAAAAATCCCTGACCCGGGTGACCTTCTGGGGGCTCCACGACGGGCAAAGTTGGTTGAACCAGTATCCCATCGGCGGCCGCACCAATCACCCGCTCCTGTTTGATCGCGAACTGCACCCCAAGCCCGCCTGTCATGCGGTGCTGGAAGCGGCAGGCCGCTGAAGATCGTCCAAGCGATCTAACAGGAGATCATTTCCCGACGGCGACATCGGAATTCATCATCCCACGGACCTTCTGCCAATCCTCCTCCACGAGGCAACAGGGATCGGCAGCCACCCAATGGCGTGGAGCGATTTCCACCAAGCGCATGTCCATGCCCACCGTCTCTTCATAATGCGGGTGACCCAGACGATGGCCGAAGGCACTGCCGGCCGGAGGATTGATGGGCGAAGGGACATCACCATCCAACGGCATCCGTCGTACTTCGCGGGTGGGATCCGGATGGGGAATGGCGGAAAGCAGCGCCTTGGTGTAGGCGTGGCGCGGGGAATGATAGATCGTCTCCGAATCCGCCAATTCCACGATCTTGCCGAGATACATCACCGCGACGCGATCCGAGATATGTTTTACCACCGCGAGATCGTGAGCGATGAAGAGATAGGACAAGCCCATTTCCCGCTGGAGTTCGAGCAGCAGGTTCACCACCTGGGATTGCACCGAGACATCGAGGGCGGATACGGGCTCATCGCAGATGATGAGCTTGGGCTTCAGTGCGATGGCGCGGGCGATGCCGATGCGCTGGCGCTGGCCGCCGGAGAACTCGAAGGGATAGCGATCGGCACTGGCGGCGGGCAGGCCCACGCGGTCGAGCAGGCCGGCGATCCACTGGCGGCGCTCCGCGGCCGTGCCCACGCCATGGATGAGGAAAGGTTCCTCAAGGATTTCGCGGACACTGTGGCGGGCGTTCAGCGACTCGGCAGGGTCCTGGAAGATCATTTGCAAATCGCGCCGCAGCGGACGCAGCATGCCGGAGCTCAGGCGGGTGATGTCGCGACCGTTGAAATGGACCGCGCCCGCCGTGATCGGATTCAACCGGACGATGGCTTTGCCCAAAGTCGATTTCCCACAGCCGGACTCCCCCACGAGACCCAGCGTTTCGCCGGGAAGAATGTCGAGCGAGACGCCATCGACCGCCTTGACCGCAGCGATGCGGCGCATGAGCAGACCGCCGTGGACGGGGAAATGGACCTTGAGGTCACGCACGGAAAGCAGCGGGTTCATGGGTTTTCCTCCTTTCCTGCGTAGCAGATCGGGCAGGCTTCCACCCAGTGGCCCGGGCTGGCTTCGATGAAATCCGGTCTCTCCCGCAAGGTGGGTCCGCGGCGTTCCATGCGTTGGCAGAATCGACAACCCGGCACGAAGTCCGCCATGCCGGCGACCATGCCGGGAATGGTGGGCAGCACCGACTTGGGTGCCGAGTCCATGCGGGGGATGGAGGCCAGCAGTCCACGGGTGTAGGCATGCAAGGGCCGGGCGAAAAGCTCCTTCACCGGGGCTTTTTCCACCACACGGCCGGCATACATCACGACGACGTCATCGCAATTTTCCGCGATCACACCCAAGTCGTGCGTGATCAGAATGAGGGCCATGCCGAGTTCCTCGCGAAGCCGGCCCATGAGATCGAGAATCTGCGCCTGCACCGTGACATCAAGCGCCGTGGTGGGCTCATCCGCGATCACCAGATCCGGACGGCAGGCAAGGGCCATGGCGATGACCACCCGCTGGCGCATGCCACCGGAAAGCTGGTGCGGGTAGTCGCCCATTCTCATCTCAGGCGATGGGATGCGGACGAGGCGGAGCATTTCCACCGATGCCTCCCAGGCCTCCTTGCGGCTCATCTTCTTGTGCAGCAGGAAACATTCCGAGAGCTGGCGGCCGATCCGGTGCACCGGGTTCAGCGCGGTCATGGGTTCCTGGAAAATCACGCCGATCTCCCCGCCCCGCACCTTGCGCAGTTCCTTCGCCGGAATCTTCGTCAGATCCCGTCCCTTGAACATCACCCGGCCTTGCAAGATCCGCCCCGCAGGCTGGGGCAGCAGGCGGATGATGGACATGGCCGTCACACTCTTGCCACAGCCGGACTCGCCGACGATGCCGAGCGTGCGGCCGCGTTTCACGGTGAATCCCACGCGGTCCACCGCACGGATCAGGCCGCGATCGGTATCAAACGCGGTGATCAGTTCCTCCACCTCTAACAAAACCTCGCCGTCACTCATCGTTTCCTCCTTCCTGCGGGCTATCTCCTTCCGCCGCGTTTTCCACCGGCTCTTTCGGCGCGGGGTCTTCTTCTGCTGTTTCCGCTGCTTCCGTCCGGGGTTTGCTACGGTATTGATCGTAGACGCGGAAGGCCTCATCGAAGCCGCGCTTCTCACTCATCGCGGTGAGGGTTTCCTCTTTGATCTTCGGATCGATCCAATGGACGTGCGAAACCTCCGGCTCGGAACTCACGCGGAAGTTGAAATCCTCCGGCCAGCGGATCCAGCGCCAGTATCCGAGGCGATAGAAGGGTCGTTGGAAGGCCGGCACCCACACGGCACGCTCGTGGAAGATCCTTTCGAGTTCATGGCTGGTGGAAATGAGGTCCTCCATGCTGCGCGCATTGCGATTCGCCTCAAGGATCTTGTCCACTTCGGGGTCGGCGAAAATCGAGATGTTGTTGGTCATCGGCCGCGGCGTCTTGCCGTCTTCCAGATAGGCATCCTTCGAGTGGAACTGCTGATAGTAGTCCGGGAAGGGCGGGGTGATCGCCCAACCGGCAAAGGCGATTTCATGTTCCTTGCGCGTAACCTTCTTGAAGTTCTCCGTCTGATCGAGCCCCTCGAGCCGGTATTCCACCCCCGCCCGCTTGGCCTCTTCCTTGATCCGCAGCAGCGGACCTTCGAGAGTGGGATTCTTGATATAGGAAATGGTGAAGGACAGCCGCCGACCGGAGTCATCCATGAGGATGCCGTCATCCCCCCGGCGGGTGAATCCCGCGCGGGCGAAGGCTTCCAAGGCCTTTTTCACCGAGAACTCGCGGGCGCGGATGTCGGGGTTGGAAATCGGACCGAATCCTTCGTTGAGCAGGTTCAGCCTTTGGGCATCGCCGCGAAGATCAAGCTCGATGACCTTCTCCCAATTCGTCGCATGGCTCAGGCCGATGCGGATATCGAGGTCCTTGAGCAGTGGCTTGCTGAGATTGAAATAGAACCCGCGCGAAGGCCGGGGGTAGTCGTTGTAGAAGGTGACGCGCTCGATGTGACCCTCGAAAACCTGCGGAACTTCGGTGCGCTCATACCATTTCTTCGCATCGTTCAGCCAGTAGGTGTCCATGTCCCCGCGGAGGAACATCTGGAAGATCTTTTCCTCATCGCGCACGAGGCGGTATTCGATGCGATCGACGTTGAAACGATTCTTGTAGTATTTCCTGTCCTTCGCCCACCAGTCGGTCACGCGGGTCATCGCGATGGAACGACCGAACACGAGATCCTCACTGCGGATCATGTAGGCACCGGTGGTCGGCCGGGGCCGCCAGTTGTAACGTTCCTCGAAGTCCGGGCCGAACTCGCGGTAGAATTCCTCTTGGAAAGGAGCGAGGTTGGCGAAGAAGGGCGCGAGGGGTTTCGGATAGGCGATGCGGACGCACAGGTAGTCATCGCCATACGTCGAGATGCCCCAGAACTGGTCGCCGTAGTAGGCGCGATAGTAAGTCTCGGTGAGGTATTCGGAGAGATAGACGTAGAAGGCCATCGTGAAATCCCCGGCCACCACCGGCCTGCCGTCCGACCAACGGGCATCGTCATCGATGTGGAAATACACGCTCTGCCCGTCCTCCGCCACCGCCCAACGGTCGGCCAACCCGGGGATGACTTTCATGGTGTTCGGGTGCAGGCCCACGAGGCCCATTTCGACGTCGTCCCAGTGATACGAGCGGAAGCCGTTGTTCGCCTCGCGGCCGAGGCTGCGGATCGTGGGTGGATAGGCGTTCCCGGGGATGTAGGTGTGGAAGGTGCCGCCCTTGATCGCCTCCTCCGAGCCGAGTTCCGGTTGATCCAGCCCCTTCTCCCAAGTGAGGTCTGCGGG
>JALOTY010000086.1 GCA_025457665.1 Akkermansiaceae bacterium
CAGGAATAGCTGCTCCCCTTGCACAAGGGGAGCTTAGCATGGGGGGTAAGTTGTCCTTACCACTCCTCTTCAGGATCACCAGGCGCGCTTTCCAGTTTCCCGGTTGCTTTTCGGCAGTAGTTCAGCTCTGGGCTTTGCCGTTCTTGATCGCGCGTTCCTCCCGCTCCGCCCTACGCTTCTCTCTTGCGACTCGTCTTTGCGATATCATCGCTCTGATCTCCTCTTCGTTGCCTTTCGTGGTCTCCGTAGTCCTTACAATCCGGACGCCAGTTAGCTTTTCCCAGAGGGCTTCAAGAGCTCTGGTTTGGTCCTCATTTGATTCCTCGTCGACTCTCATCGGTGCCTTGTGCTGTTGGTTGCGGGCGACGTTAGGAGCTAAATTTTTTCGAGCCATGTCCGCATCGCGGCCTTGATCGCCAGAAGCCAATCGACTGTAATGCCGAAATGATTCGCTATGGCTACAAGCTCGTCGGCCTTGGGCACCCTGTCGCGCTTGTAGTTAACGATCGCGCCCTCAGATAGCCCGAGAGCATTGGCAAGCTCCTTTTGGGTGAGGCCGCTGGATGCGACCAACTCACGAAATCTTTCCGGGAAACTCATAATTGTGAATCTTTTTTCTTGCTCGGCTCACGTTCGTGAGTTCACATACGTGCATCGTCGCCCGCGACCGAAGCGGCGACAAGCCCCAATCCCACACCAACCATGAAAGTAATCCTCCATCCAGCCGCTCCTCGCATCGAACGTCCTGATGTCTTGGGCCAGATCCTCGTCGAAGCTGCCGACCGCCACGACGGTATCCTCTTAGAGATCCACCCGGATGACTTCGCGCTCATGGACAAGCGGATCGGCGGCCGCGTGAGGGTCACGCAAGCGGTTTCGGCGGACACGCCCCTGCTGACCACCGGCTATTCACTTCCCGTGTCCCCTCCCTCAAAGGCGGCTCCCTCGTGGTCTCCGGCAAGGCGCAGGTCGGACACCTCGGACCAACCTCCCGGCGCGGCGAAAGCCAAGAGGCTCTACGAACTCTACTGGGCCTCTGGTCAGCCTCCTCTGCTCCTCCCGGCAGACGGTTGGGAAATGCGCGGCACTGGCATCCACTTCTTCGTGGGAGATTGGGAGATCGCCCACTTCACCCGCTCCTACCTCGCCGGCATGCGACTCGTCTCCTGATGTCCTCGGCCGCAATCACTCAACTTCTCTAACCGCTCTATGCCTACCGCCCCACACCAATCCGCAAGTCCTCACGTTCGCTTTCCGGGATCGTCCATCGCGGCACAGGACCTTGGCGTCCATCGCGGCCATCTGCACCGCGTCCTCACTGGCGAGCGCCAGAGCAAGAAGCTCCTCGCCCGCTGGAATGCTTGGCTCAAGGCCCACCCCGAATTCGCCCGCCTGCAACGCAAAGCCTGAGCCATGCCTAAACGCCCCACCAGCCTGGAACACCCACTGGCTGACCTCCCGGTCACGCTGCGGATCGATGCCACATTGGCCGTCCTCAGTGCCAGCCGTCTCACGCCCCCAGGCGGATGGTCGCTCTCTGAGTTGGCGGACCTCTGCGGCTGTTCGGAGGCAGCGATCCTCATCCGCCAGCGCAACGCGCTCGAAACCGCCCGCCGCAACGCCAGCTCCCTGGGCATCACGCCACGGATGCCTCTCAACGATTCACTCTCCTGACCATGTCCCAACTCCAAGCCACTCTCCGCGACCTCCGCAAGAAAGCCACCGCCGCCAGCAATGAAGGTGAGCTGCTCACCGCGTTCCTTCTCAACTCCGCGCTCGATGACATCGAGAACGCGATCGCCGCAGACAAGCACGCGGCCGCCCTCGCCGCTGTCACGCGCAAGCACCGGCAGACCGCCCGCAAGCTCGGCCTCCGCCTCTCTCGCTAACCCTCTCCACCAACCCCAACCAACAACACCATGCACACCCTGCTCATCATCGCATTCTTCGTCGGCTTCGCCCTGGGAGTCGGATCCATGTGGGCCGAAGCTCGCGCCCAATACCGTCGCGGTCACCGAGAAGGCTACGACGACTGTGAGGACACTTACTGCACGCAGATCAAGGACACCATCCGCCAGGTCCGCGTGGAGTGTGGCCTGCCTCCTGAACCTCCCTCAGCCCCATCCATGCCGGCAGCGCTTAAGGAAGATCTCGTCTCAAAGTGGAACCGCAGGCTGTCGCAACCCCACGAGGCCGATGACCTAGCCGGCGACTTCCACTGATCCCCCAACATCCACCAGCCATAACAATGAATGAACTCAGCATTCAAGCCGCACTCGCAGCGCTCAGCAGCCTCCTCAGCTCGCCCCACTTCGCCAGCCAACTGAGCGAATGCGGTGGGGAGGACGATGCCTTCGAAGCCCTCATCCACAACACCAGCCTCGATGCCTGGCGAATCGCGGATGTCTTTGTCGCGGTCACCTATACTCAGGGCCAAACTCCCTCGCCCACTCCAGAGCCGCTCCCGTCCTCCACGCATGGATCAGCACCAGCGTCGCATCCTCAGAGTAATTCCCTGTTAGCGGAAACTCCCGCCGGAAACCTGCCCTCATCCGCAGGGCAAGGTCCATCGCGAAAAGCATCCGGTGCATCACCTGCACCGTCAGTCGCTCTTGGATCGTCTCTGTATCACACGCTTCAGTTGCTGCTGCCGTCAGATCAGCAAGCACTCCTCTTAGCGTTGGAGGCTCTGAACACAGCTGCCACCGGCAAAACGTGTCGCACTCCACAAGCTCCCACCAGCTCAGCCCCAGTAGCCAGCCCTCCACCGTCGGATGCCCTTCGACGCGCCAAGGCGCTGCTGCGTGCAGCTCTTCGCAAATTGGATCCAGCCGGCGCCGCAACAAGGTCCAAGGACTGAACTTCCTCATGCCGCCACCTCACCTCCACAGCTCATCTGCGTCAACCACCTCCTCTGTCACCACCATGACCACATCAGCCACGCCCAATCCTTTCGAGCCTCTCGTCGATGCCACACGGGCCGATGAACTCGACGAAAACCGGACCATGATCCTCGATCTGGCCCGCTCCTCAGAGGATCCCGCGCTCATGATCCATGTCCGGGCCGTCGCCTTTGCCGACGAGCTGCTCTTCGTCCACGAGGCCATGGCGGAAGTCCACCGTGAGACAGGCAAGATTCAATCGGCCAAAGACGAAGCAAACCTCGCCGAAATGTCCCGCCAACTGGCTCTCCATCACCTCGACATGTTGGATCGCTATCTCTTTTCCAGCCAACACTAACAGCTCCCTCCCATGGTCATCCTCACTTACAACTCGTTCGACACCTACAAGGCCTCCATCCACCAGTCTCTCGAAACTGGCTTCAAGAGCATTTACCGGGCTAGCTGCACAGCAGGAGACTTCGCAGCAGCAAAGGCCGTCGTTCGGAAATACTACGGCGAGGCAGCAGCCGCGTCCGTCCATCGCATTGAGGCCCCTGCCGAGATCACTCGCCTTTGCGGGGACAAAGCCGGTGGCAAAGTCGTCTGGACCTTCGATCCCAAAGCCAAGGGCCCGTCGTCCCTGGCAAAGGCAGCCGATGCCGCCAAAGCCCGCAACGAAAAGACCATCGACGGCAAAGCCGAAGTCGTCGCCCCCAAGTGGGATGACGCACGCCTCTACCTCCAGACCGTCCGCGATACCGGCCGCCGATTCATCGCCGCCCAGATCTGCCTCGGCTGGGAACTCTCCAACCTCAAGAAACAGCTCGGGTTCCTCGGATCCGGGCGGCGGCCAGAAAGTCGCCAAGTTGGCGACTTTAAGACCTGGTCGGACTACGTCTCTGCTGAACTCAAGATCCCTGACCGCACGGCCGACCGTTTCATCCAGGTCTTCCAAGGCTTCCGGACCAAGCTCAGCAACAAGCTCCTCCACGGCATCCAGGTCGCGAGTGACAACGCCCCCAAGCGACTCAACACCAGCGAAGCGGAAAAGCTCGTGCAGATGCTCTGCATGCCTCCTGCATCGCTGTCGCCGAAAGAGCGCGCCACTATCGCGAAGGCCATCGAGACCGCGTCAGACGGTGCCACTCAAAGCGCACTGCTTGCTGAGCTGAAACTCATCAAGCCCGTGGAAATCTCCGGCAGCAAAGACCCCGGCAAAGAGGAGGAAGACGAGGATCCACCGGAAGAGGTCAAGGCCGAGCAACTCAGCTTCGCCTTCTTCCATCCGGCCCTGGAAATCGGCCAACTCCGCAACGCTCCGGATTTCGAGCGTCGCCTCAACACGCTCCCACTCGTCACGGACGATCCCGACAAACCCTGCCTCGTCCGCATGAAGGAGGACCTCCAAGCCCTGCTCTCCGAAGTGGAAGCCACCATCGCCGCCAAAACTCGCCGCTGATTTTCATGCAACTCGCCACCGCCTCAGAAAACGTCCTTCGCCTGGTCAACGATTGGGCATGGTTCAACGCCCTCGGCCATCGTCCCCAGGGCGAGGTCCTGCAGCGGCTGCAAACCGTGTGGGCTATTCAGAACTCAGGGGCGAAAGGCAAGGAGCAGGCCAAGGCCAAGGAGGCCGCCCGCCGCGGTGTCAGCCTCGGCACCATCAACCGCGACCTGCGCCAATACAAATCCCATGGGGTGCGTGGCCTCGCCGATGGCCGGGGCTGCCATGTCGAAGGCCTGCCACCCGCATTCAAGACATGGGTCCTGGGCCTCCGCGATCAGCATCAGCGCAGCGATGACGGGAAAGAAGTCCATCGGCGGATCTGCGCTGCTCTGGCCGCCTGGGAGAGGGGAGGCGAGCCCATCCCCGGATATCTTTCGCCGCCTCCTCGCATGGCGAATGGCCTCCCGCGCGGCTGGTCCTACGAGAATCTTCAAAAATACTGCAAGCCTAGTAGATACCAGCAGTCGGCCACCAAGCAAGGCCCCAAGGCTGCCAGCCAGTTTCTTCCCAGCGTCCTTACCACCCGCGTCGGCTCAGCAGCTCTCAGCCGCATCCTGTTTGACGACCAGGACCTGGACAACCTTCTGGCCGATGGCCAACTCGCCCTCAGCGGTCTCAAAGAAACCCACCGCCCGGTCAGTTTCAACGCCCTCGATTTCTACACCGGCTGTCACATCGGCCACCACCTCCGCGCCGTTTACAAGGATCCGGACGAGGGGAAAAAGAAGACTCTCACCGGCAAGGAGTTCGTTTGGTTCGTCATCCACATCCTGCAGACCGTGGGCTACCGGATCGACTCCCTCGGTACCGAACTCATCTTCGAATGGGGAACCGCCAACGGATGGAACAACAAGGACCTCACCACCTTGGGAGGCCTCCACTCGTTCGATGATGCCCTGCATGCCATCTGCGGCGGTCACGTCCGCGCCAATCGCTCAGGCAAGTTCAATACCCCGCTCTTTGCCGACATGTATTTCCGGCCACAGAGCACCGGAAACTTCCGCTTCAAAACCTGGATCGAAAGTTCATTCCGTTTGCTCCGCACCTGGATGCAGGCCCTGCCCGGTCCCACCGGGAGCAATCAGCGCCTCAATGGTCCCGAGGAGCTTTACGGGATCCAGCACAGGGAGCGGCAGCTACTCACGGCCATCGCCGACAAGCTACCTGCTCAGCATCGCGATCTGATCCGCCACGAGCTGCTCTCCTTTTCGCAGTTCCATGAACTGATCTGCGCCATCTATCGGGCCATCAACCGCCGCACCGATCACGCGCTCGAAGGATGGGAGGAGTGCGGTTTCACGTTCCCATCGTGGCGGCCGTCCCTCCCGGCACCGGGCGAGCCGGATCACTGGTTCTCGTGGGCCGAACTCGAATCCATTCAGGACCCGGACCGCAAGGCCCTCATGCTCGCCCGGCTCAATGCCAACCGCGAAACCCTCATCCGCGAAGAACGCCTCAGCCCATCGGCAGCACTCTCGATCGAACTCGAACGCGATAACGGCAGCATCCGTACCCTGCCCGACAAAGTCGCTTCATTGCTTCTCCCTCGCGAGTGGGCGGTCGAAGTCACGGTCGGCAGCGATCACACCTTCCAGCTCGCAAACCCCCTTTGGGCATCGAGCAAGGAAACCTACGTCGCCACCCTGCACGATGGCCAAGCCCGCTGGACGATCGATGGAGGCAAGAAGCTGATGGTCTTCCACAACCCATTCGGTGACGGCCGCGCTCATTTGCATAACATGGAAGGAGCCTACCTCGGCACCATCCATCCCGTCGCCAAGGCCAAGCCCTTCGACCAGGAAAGCTACCTGCTGCAGCTCGGAGTCCGCAGCGCCATCAAGTCCGGCCACGAGTCCGAACTTCGCGCCCGCCTCTCCGACATCGCCCGCGATCGCAAATCCCGCGAGGCGGAAAACGATCGCATCCTGCGCACCGGCATGTCCGCTCCCGAGCGCCGGAGCGAAGCAGCTCAGCGTGGGGCCCGCACAGCGAAGGACAACGCCATGCGTGATGCCCTCGGCCCCGCTGCTCTCGATCCGGGTCAGTTTCTTTCCCGCGATGATGCAGAGGCCTTGCAAGAGCCCTTCACGGCATCCTCCAGCGTTAGCGCCTTCGATCCCAGCCAACTCCTCCACTCCGACGATTGACCACTCTCCACCCACCACACCAAAGCCATGCAAACCGATACAGCCACTCCCACCATTGAAGTCGATTCGACCATCGTCCCCGATGCCGAATCCGAGCAACCCCAAACGATCACGGAACGCCAGGGCGACAATGCCCGCGCCTCCTGGCGCATGTCCGGGGACCACGTCCAGAAGGCTTTGGCCTGCTGCACCCCCGAACGCAAGGAACTCCTCATCTGGTGTTTCCAATGGTGCATCACGCGCGGGATCTGGTTCCAGGATTTCTGCAAGCAGGTCGATTATGCCGAGAACACCGTCTACAAGGTCCTCACCGGCCGCCACACCGACCCCAAGACCGGCGAACGCTATGACATCCCGGAGAAACTCTATCAGGCATGTCTCAACTTCCGGAAATTGGAGGTCAAACGCGCTCAACTCGGTGAGACGGATTTCATCATCACCCCCATGGTCCGCCGGGTCTGGACGGGTTGTGATCTCGCCCGTGAATCTCGGACCCCCGTAATTATTTACGGTGCTTCTCACATCGGCAAAACCTGGGCTCTCCGGCAATACACCATCGCCAACAACCACGGCCGGACCGTCATGGTCCGCGTGCCGGCGAAAGCAGGTCTCAAAGGCCTGATCGGAGAACTCGCCACCGCCGTGGGTGTTTCGCCAAAGGGCGACACGCCAAAAATGATCGCCCGCATCAAGCGCGCGCTCTCCCCGAATCACCTCGTCATCTTCGACGAAGTTCACCAGCTTCAATACACCTATCGGCAGCAATCCTTCTTTGCCTGCATCGAAGTCATCCGCGAGATCTATGACGCCGTCGAATGCGGCATGGTTCTCTGCACCACCAACGTCTTCCGCACCCGCTTCGAATCAGCGCAGAAAGAGGAACTGGAGCAGCTCTTCCGCCGTGGCGTCCACCGGATCCAACTCGGCGACATCGTCCGCGTCGAAGACCTCAAGCCCATCCTCGCCAAGGCTGGTCTCGATTGGCCCACGAGCAAACTCACCGTCGATGTCGAAGGCATCAAGGACCGCCCGCATGAGGTCCTCCGCCAGCTCGCAAGGGAAGGGGGCCTCAAAGCGATCACAGAGCGTCTCCGCTATGCCCGCCTCATCGCCAGTCGCAGCACACAGATCCTGTCATGGGCGCATTTCCTCCACGCCCATCTCATCATCGATACCAGCGCTAAAGCTCCTGACGACGATTGGTCATGAACCCTGATCCACCTCTCTGCCCGATCCACGAGTGCCCCCTCGTCCTCGGGCCAATCACCGAATCCGGAATCCGCAACTACACCTGCCCCTCCCAGCCATGCTCCGTTCTCTATCAATACCCCAGACCCGCGAACCTTCCATCGATACCATCATCGGTGCCGTCTCCATGCTCACTGGCATTTCAGCCGGCGACATCACCGGCAGACGACGGAGTCACGCCGTAGCCCACGCTCGCCAAATCGCGATGAAACTGGCTCGGCAACTCACCAGCCAATCCCTCACCGAGATCGCTGAGAAGTTCGGCAACCGCGACCACGGCACCGTCATCCATGCCTGCAAGGTCATCGCCGAGAAATCCGCAAGAGACGCGCATCTTCGCGAGGTGCTCGAAACCTGCATCACGCGCACTCGCGCGCGCCCTTCCACCCTCGCAAACCTTCCACCCATGCCAGTGTGACCCATGACTCTCCTCGCCATTCAACTCGCAACCGTATTGCAATCCACCATGAAACCAACCGCTACCACCAAATCGAAACTCGCCGCTATCATCCGCCCGCCATCGATCGGCAATCGCGATGAAGCCACCGCCGTTGCAGCCGCCACCGTCGCCCTCATGATCGAGCGCGATCGCGTCCAGGCAAAACGAAACGCCATCGTCGAAGAGGCATCGCTCGCTTTCGCTGTCGAACTCGACGAACTGAATGCCAAGATCAGCCGGAACGAAAAGGCCCTGCTCATGTGGGCCATCGCCCATCGGGCGGCCGAGTTCGGCGATGCGAAAACTATCGGCTTGGCAGGCCACAAACTCGCGTTTCGCGAAGGGACCGGAAAAGTGGGATTCGCTGAAGACGTCACCGAGGACGATATCATCACTGCCATCATCTCCGACGAGGCACTGGTTGAGCGTTACCTCACCATCAAGCCCGCGCTCGACAAGAATCCAATCCTCGCCGCCCTCCGTGCCGGCGGTGAAGCGGCCGCCCAACTCCAAAAGATCGGCCTGCGCCTGGTGAAAGAGGAGAAGTGCAAATTCGAGCCGGATCTTGACCAAGCACCAGCAAGCCAAGCCATCGCCGTCTGACCAACAATCTCCGGCGGCCGGTGATCCACCCCGCGAGTGCGGGACATAGGACACAGCCTCAGGCCGGCCGCCGGTTTCCCTTCCATCACCATGAGCGAGTCCCACATCATCGGGTTCCATACATGCAGTAGCGGAGCGCTGTGGCACAACGGCGAAAACACATTGGATTGTTTTTCACAAAACGCTCGCCAAGTCATGAACGTCCTCTGCCTGACCCTGAATTTCCGCTGCGAGGTCTGCGAATTCCAAGGCAGAGCCGATTGCCGAAACATCCTTAAGGTGCCTGTCTGGGGCTGCAGCTCTTGCGATGCCACCCTCGACAAACTCACCCGCATCACTCCCCCATGATCACACCAGCACAGGACAAGGCCTATTGGCGCGAATGGAGCAAGGCCAAGAAACAACTCCGCGCCTACGGTTTCGACGATGACGAGATCGAAACCCGCCGCCGGGATCTGACCCGTGAAGTCACCAACGGCCGCTCAGACTCTCACAAGGAGATCCGGCGAGTCGGAGAGTTCACCGAGTGGCTCTCCGCCGTCGCCGCCATTCACAGCCCCGACGATCTCGACCGCCAACTGGAACTCATCCGTAATCCCGAAAAGATCCGGGCTTACTTGGTCGCGCAGATCCTCGCTTTCGGCCTTCCTGAGGGCTACCTCGAATCCATGGCCCACGATCTGGCTGGCTCCGAGAATTGGCAGCATCTGCCCGAGAATTGGCAGCATCTGCCCGAGGACCGGCTCCGTTGGTTCCGAAACACCGCCCGCGATCGAGCCCGCTCCCTGGCCCGGAAATCCTGACCTTGCAGAGCCCCTGCACCGCCGTTGCACGATCCCTCCCAGGAGTCAGAAAATATTCAACTTTCACGCCAACTGCCTTCCCCACACCCATCGGCCGTCAACATTACCTCTGACCGCCCCAAACCTCGCCAGCCCCCCTGTTTCCGGGCTTTTCAGGCCTCCTCCGGGTTTCTCCGGCCTTCAACTTCACACTCCAAGGATCATCGGACTCGCGGACTGGAGCCGCTGGTGGGATTCGAACCCACGACCTGCTCATTACGAATGAGCTGCTCTACCCCTGAGCTACAGCGGCTTTCGGTGTCCGGCGGGACGGGCCGACTGAATCAAAGCCCCTCGCCCCGGGCAAGAAATTCCTCAACCCCCTCCGAAAAGCCCCTCCCAGCCTTTGCCCTTTGCCCTCGCTGCGCTCACGCCATGCCGGTTTGGCTTCGCGGGAGGAAGAGGTCGCCGCATTCAGCCTTTCAGCCTTTCAGCATTTGCCCTCGCTGCGCTCAGGCCATGCCAGTTTGGCTTTGCGGGAGGAAGAGGTCGCCACGGCTCCCGCCGCATTCAGCCTTTGCCCTCGCTGCGCTCAGGCCATGCCGGTTTGGCTTTGCGGGAGGAAGAGGTCGCCACAGCTCCCGCCGCATTCAGCCTTTCAGCCTTTCAGCCTTTCAGCTTTTCAGCTTTTCCCAAAACCCCTCCCCCCACTCCTTGGTTGCCTCCCACGGCGGTGACCACGGCGGATTCGTACAGGCCGCGTTGCAGGGCATCCACGGCCACGGCCAATTGAAAACCGGCCGAGGCGCCCATCGCCTCACCCAGTCGCAACCGCGGCGAAATCCGCGGACCCGACCAGGAAATTGCCGACTCGGCATCGTCAAATCGCGGCACCCCGCATCGACCGTCCACCCACAGAGTCCTCCCGTCATCGCGGACGCCGAGTTCTTCCCAAAGCTGGCAAAGGGCCTTTTTCCGATCCGGAACCAAGGCATAGCTCACGACATCCGGCACGGTTTCGAGACGGACTCCGCCCACGCCCTTTTCCAAAAGGAACGCCGCCGCCCCTTCCGACGGAATGATACTAGAACTGTAGTAGCCCAAGCCCTCCGCACTCAGCCAATCGACTTCCTCGGGTGCGACAACGAGCACGGCATCGGCATCGCCGCGTTCCAGCCATTCGGCCGCAAGGTCCAGGGCGATGAAAATCCCCGCGCCATCGCCGATGAGGGTATCGTTCGGTGCCGTGGATGCCGTCACTGCGGAGAGGTGGCTGGAGGGCGCGTTGTAAACGGTCTCGGGAAACAGGATCGGACTCGCCACGGAAGGATCGGCCAGGACTTCGGCGAAAAATCGATTCGAGTAGTTCACGCAGCCATTCATGGTGGCGCAGATCACCCCCAGGCGTCCCGCACCGGCGATTTTTTCCGGCCCCAGCGCCTCCGCCATTGCCGCCGCCGCATATCGCCCCACCGGGCTGGCCCGCCGGAGCCGTGGGGATTTGGGGACGACTCCGCGGTCCACAGGCTCGGGCACACGGGCCACGGCACTTTTCACCACGGCGCCATTCGCATCCTGACGTTCGATCCACGAGGTTTCTAACAGCTCGGAGGAATCGAGGAATGCCCGCAAGGCCCCGAGGCCCCAGCCCGCCGGAGAAACCACGCCACATCCGGATATCACGATGTCGCTCATGCTTCCACCTCCCTTCCCATGACCAGAGTCGCATTCGCCCCGCCGAAGCCGAAGGAATTCGTCAAAACATGCCGCACCACCGCTTCCCGCGGTTCGCGCACGAGGTCGAAATTCACCACAGGATCCACCTCACGCACGTTCAGGTTTCCCGGCAGCCATTGACCTTGCAGTGCCATCAGACAGATCACCGCCTCCACCGCACCGGCCCCGCCTAACAGGTGACCGATCGAGGATTTCGTCGAACTCAGTTTCACCCCAGCCACGGCGTCCTCCGCCCAGCGTGCCACGGCACCCGCCTCGGCGACATCATTGAGCGGAGTGCCCGTGCCGTGGGAGTTGATGTAATCGATCTGCCCCGGCTCCAGCCCGGCCATGCGCGTCGCCGCCGTCATGGTGACCAGTGCGGCATCACCCATCGGATGCGGCTGGGTGAGGTGGTGGATATCCGTCGCCGCGCCATAGCCCATGACCGTCCCGAGGATTTCCGCCCCGCGGGCCTTTGCGGAATCGAGGCTTTCGACCAGGAAAAACCCCGCGCCCTCGCCGATCGCCAAGCCGTCTCTTGCCGCATCGAAGGGCCGTGGAATTCCCGAAACGGAAAGCGCCTGCAAGGCATCGAAACCCGCAAAAACCATCTGCGCCAGCCCGTCGTATCCCCCGGCCAGCACCCGCTCGGCCCGACCTTCGCGGATGAGGTGGAAGGCCTGGCCGATCGCATTGGCCCCCGAGGCACAGGCATTGGAAATGATTCGCAGCGGTCCACCCAACTCCAATGCCGCCATCATCCGGGTCAGTTGCCTCTGAACCTGATAGGTTTCCACCCTCGCCAGTTGCCCGCGGGACCGGCCGGCCAAGGCTTGCTTGAAATACTCCTCACCGATCGGCATCGCCCCGGCAGAGGTGCCGATGCACACGGGCATTTCCCCACGAACCCCCGCCTGACTCAGGGCTTCCTCGGCCGCCACCAGAGCCATCCTCGTGCCGCGGTCGAAACGTTCCCAATCCCGCCTCGTCAAGCCCGGCAGCATCGGCCTATCCGGCATTTCCGCCTGACCCGCCGTGCCCACACGCTGGCGGGAAACATCGAACAGATCGACCGCTCGGAAAGCCGTGCGTCCGGCGCGGAAACCCGCGGCATTCGCCGACCATCCCGCCCCCATCGACGTGTGGATGCCCGCTCCGGTGATCACCACCGGCCGCGCCGCCCTTGCCTCATGCTGATTTGCTCGATAAGCCACGTTTTCCTGTTTTTCTCACTGGCCCAAAGCCAGCCACGGCAGCTAGGCAACGCCTGCCGAACTTGTCAAATGCTCCTTCCCCGCTGGCAACAGACTCTCGACCGCCATGGCGATGCGATCGCCATCCACGACGGCGGCCGGGCAATCCGTTTTGCGGAGATCGATGCCGCTCTGGCCCGCCTGCCAAGGGCCACCGCTCCGGTCATCGCCACCGGCAGCGCCTTGGAAATCATCGTTTCCACCCTCCAGGCCTGGCGTGACGACCAGCCGCTGGTCCCGGTGGAAAGGCCCGATGCCGCCCTGCCCGACCTCTCGCCCTTCCTGCCGGGATCCGCCTTGAAACCGGATTTCCCGGTGGCCCACATCAAGCTCACCCCCGGGAACGATGGCCGCCCGCGCGGAGTCTGGTTCACCGCTTCGCAAATCCTTGCCGATGCCGATCGCCTGACCTCCGCCATGGGGCTTTCTCCCGCGATGCCGAACCTCGCGACCCTCTCGCTCACCCATTCCTACGGCTATTCGTCCATCGTCCTGCCCCTGCTCCTCCACGGCGTGCCCATGCAAACGGTCGAAGTCCCCTTCCCCGCTGCCTTGGTCGAAGCCTGGTCCGGCCACGAACGCATCGTCCTGCCCGCCGTGCCCTCGATGTGGCGCGCCTGGCATCGCTCCGGCATCCTGCGAGACGCCCCCATCGCCCTCGCCCTCTCTGCCGGTGCTCCCCTGTCGCTCGATCTCGAAGTCGCCATCTGGGAAAACCACCGGCTCAAGCTCCACAATTTCTACGGCTGCTCGGAATGCGGCGGGATTTCCTTCGATGCCACCGATGTCCCCCGCAGCCACCCCACGGACCTCGGCACGCCGCTGCCGGGGGTCACGGTGCAGGTTTCGGCCGATGGCCGCTTCGTCATCCACAGCGATGCCGTGGCGCAGTGCTACGAATCGACCCGCGATGGTGAAATTCTCGGCGACGGGCGCTTTCTCACTTCCGACCTCGGCGTCGTGGAAAAGGGCCGTCTCATCATGGCCACCCGAGGCGGCGATCACATCAATGTCGCCGGTCGAAAACTCGGCCCCGGACGGATCGAAGATGCCTTGAAATCCACCGGACTCGTCGGTCAGGTGCGGGTCTTCGCTTTGCCAAGCGCGGATCCCGAGCGGGTTGAAGAAGTCGCCGCGATCCTTCCGGCCGGAACGGATGTGATGGCCCTGCGCCTCGCCGCCACCGCCAGCCTGGCCACCTGGGAAATCCCCCGTCATTGGTTCGTTGCCGAGAGCCCGGCCGATTTTCAACTCCCGCGCACCCGGCTCACTTCGCGGCATCGGGTTAACTGAGAACCCATCAGCGTTCCGTCCCGGGCCTGCCTCGATGCCTGCCGACGCTGTTTTCCCCTCTCCTCCGGTCTTTTTCATCGCCCTTTCACACGATCCACCGATAAAGGGACCAACATCTCGCGCCAGACGCCCATGGAATTTGCATCGGAAACCGAAGTCGCCGCCGCCGGAAAACATGTCCGGTCCCTCACCGCCGCCCTCAACCAGGTCCTTTTCGGCCAGGAAGAGCTGATCGAACTCGTCATCACCGGCGTCCTCGCCCGGGGTCACATCCTCCTCGAAGGCCTGCCCGGATTGGGGAAAACCGAGTTGGTCAAAGGCCTCTCGAAAACCCTCCGCCTCGGCACGAAACGCGTCCAGTTCACCCCCGACCTCCTCCCCGGCGACATCACCGGCAACCCCGTGCTGCAAGAGGTCGATGGCCGCCGTTCCTTCGTCTTCCAGCCCGGTCCTCTTTTCACCAACATCGTCCTGGCCGACGAAATCAACCGCGCCTCGCCCAAAACCCAGTCCGCCCTGCTCGAAGCGATGCAGGAAAGACGCGTCACCGTCCTCGGCGAAACCCATCCGCTGCCGAAGCCCTTCTTCGTTCTCGCCACCCAGAACCCCATCGAACTCGAGGGCACCTACCCGCTGCCCGAGGCCCAGCTCGACCGCTTCCTCTTCAAGCTCGAAGTCACCCGCAACAACGTCGAAACCCTCCAACGCATCGTCACCCAGCGCGAACTCGGTGGCGAACCGGTCGTCGAACCCATCATGGATGCCGCCACGCTCGATGAAACCCTCGACCTCGTCCGCCGCATTTACCTGCCCGATGTCGTGGCCAACTACATCGCCCGTCTCGTCGATGGCACCCATCCCGGTCAATCCGCTGCCGCCAAGGGCATCCGCTACGGGGCCAGCCCGCGTGCTGCCCTCTCGCTGGCCTCCGCCGCCAAAGCCCGGGCCCTCATGAATGAACGCGTGAATGCCTCTTTCGAAGACGTCCGCTTCGTCGCCCCTTCCGTCCTCCGCCACCGCATCGTGCTTGAATACCATGCCCGTGTCGAAGGCCTCACCAACAACGATGTCGTCCGCGCCTTGCTTGAGGAAATCCCCGCCCAAGGCTCCGCCACCCCACGCACCCTCACCGCCTCCAACCCGAGCTGAAGCATGCTCCCGCGACTCTTCGCCACCCTCCTCGCCGTGGCCCTTCCCGCCGCGGCCCAGGAAACCCTCGTCGTCCTCTCCCCCCCGGCCACACATCCCGATGACCGCACGCGGATCGATGTCGAAGCCCTCTTCTCCATGGCTCCCCCCGGCGGCTATCTGCCCGTCAGGGTCGTCGCCGTGAATCAGCGGAAAACCCCCGGCTCCCTGACGCTCAGCATCGAATCGCACGCCGGAGAGGACAGCGGGGTCGATTCCACCTTCACCTTGGATGCCCCCGAGGGGAAATCCACCACCCGCGATTTCATCGTCCCCCTGGTCACCGCCCTCGCCGACAATGGCGGCAATGCCGGCTCGAACCTCAATCTCCGCATCAATGGCGCCTTCGGCTTCCAGAGCGGATCATTGGTTTCGAATTTCCAGCCCAACGCCCCTGCCGTCCTGCTCTCCGAGAAACTTTACACGCCGAATTCCGGGGAACTCGACAAGGAGGTCAACTCGCGCTCCAGCAGCTACTATGGATCTCATAGTTTCGCCGCCCGCTTCGAACCCTCCCGCATGCCGGAGGACTGGCGCGCCTATTCGGGATACGATGTCATGATCCTCACCGATGAGGATTGGAGCAAACTCGCCCCCGGCGCTCGCACCGCCATCCTCCAGTGGATCCGCCTCGGCTCACGATTGGAAATCCACCGGCTCTCCGGCAGTCCGGCGAATTTTTCCAGCCTCGGCATCGATACCACCGGCACCGACCCTGCCCAGGAAACCGCACCCTTCGGATTCGGCACCGTCCACCTCGCCACCGTCGGGACGGATTTCAAGCTCGCCGCCGGCAGCCTCGTCACCCGCATCTTCAAGGATGTCTCCTCGCTCAGCTCCAGCATCGAGACCGACTACTCCCGCAGCGCCTGGCCGCTGCATCTGAAATTCGGCGGACGCGCCTTCAGCTACGCCCTCTTCATCGTCGTCCTCATCGCCTTCGCCGTCCTCGTCGGGCCGGTCAATCTCTTCGTTTTCGCAAAATCGGGCAAACGCCACAAACTCTTCATCACCACGCCCATCATCTCCCTTGCCACCTGCGGCGTCCTCATCCTTCTCATTCTCGTCAACGATGGCATCGGCGGCCGCGGCGAACGCATCGCCCTCATCGAAGTCCGCCCGGACTCCGGAGAAAACAAGGCCTACGTCCTCCAGGAGCAGGTCTCACGCACCGGGGTGCTGTTAGGTTCCACCATGACCATCCGCGAGGACGCCGCCATCAACCCCGTCCCCATCGCCCCTTCCCCCTGGGCCCGCCTCACGCCCGGCAGCGCCGGATCCGGGATGCGCTTTACCACGAACCTCAGCTCCGAGGGTTTGGTCAGTTCGGGCGATTGGTTCCAAAGCCGCTCCGAACAAGGCCAGCTCATCCGCGCCGTCGTTCCCACCCGCGGCCGCATCGAAGCCCGCGAAGGCGGCGGACCGCCCGTGCTGGTTTCGACCTTCGACTTCCCCATCGCCCGGCTCTACTATACCGACCGTAGTGGCGGCCACTGGACCGCCGAAAACCTTGAGGCCGGCAAACCCGTGACCTGCAACCCCATGATCGAGGCCGACTTCAACACCGCCTGGGAAGCCCAGGCCCTGACCCTCGGCCAGCGTCACCGTCAATTCCTCCGCAGTGTCCGCACCGATCGCGACCGCTACCTCGCCCTCAGCACCTCCGCCCCAGCCATCGAGACCCTCGACTCCATCCGCTGGACCGAAACCCAAACCCTCCTCACCGGACCCGCCTTCCGCTAAGGTCAAAGGGCAAAGGTCAAAGGTCAAAGGTCAAAAGATAGAAGGCAAAAGACAAAGGTTAAGACACCCGGGTGAAAATCTTGGAATCATTCAACAAGTTAACCTCAGACAACATGGATACTTCAAAGACAGAGAAGCCTCAGGATCTTGAAGAGCGCACTTACACATTCGCCCTACGGACACGCCTGCTCCTCAAACAACGGGAGTGGGATCCAACAAGCTGGAGTGATGTGCAGCAACTTCTCCGCTCCTCAGGTTCTGTCGCATCGAACTACCTCGAAGCCCAGGACGCCCTGAGTTCTGATGATTTCGTCTATCGCATCCACGTGGGGCAGATCCCTTTCCTCACCGGCATTTCTCCGCTTGGGGCCACCGCGGGCGAAAAGGTCGAGATCACTTTTCAGGGCGGCAATCTCGGCGCCAGTGTCAAACATAGCTACCAGGTCCCGGCCGACACTGGCATCGTGCATTTGCATGCCGAATCCGGCGACGTTGAA
>JALOTY010000019.1 GCA_025457665.1 Akkermansiaceae bacterium
CCCGCCGCATTCAGCATTTGCCCTCGCTGCGCTCACGCCATGCCAGTTTGGCTTCGCAAGAGGGTGAGGTCGCCATGGCTCCCGCCGCATTCAGCATTTCAGCAGATCGTCTGTTCCTTTTCGTCCTTTTCGATCCTTTCGTTGTTCCCTCAAACTTTTTGGGTTGCCTCATCCAATCTGTTCGGATTGCCTGAGCCCAATATGTTTAAGAAGATCCTGAAATCTTTGTGCTTGTCGCTTTGCTTTGTCGCGCCACTGCATGCGGCGATGGTTTCCGTGACTCCGGCGCAGTTCGGCACCTTCTCTTTGGATGTGGATTCGGATGGCACGGCGGATTTGTCCAATCTGGCCTCCCAAGTGGGTGGGCTTTCCTATGCCGTCAGGGTCGATGGCATGGCGGCAGGATCTTACGTCACCTTTCCCGACACGACATTCGCCGGATTCGAATCACGTAGTTTCAGCGATCTCAGCGCTTTGAGCCTCGACAGCCTTTTCAGCGGGAACTTTACCGCACCGGCCCTGATCAATCGCGAATTTGACAACATCCCCGGTTCGGGTTTTGCCACCTCGGCCGCGCCTGTTCACGCCTGGTGGGCTTACGGAACTTCCGGCTCGGGTAATGCTCCGCTCCATCTCCTGGGATTTGTGGCCGATTTCACGGACTACTTCACCAGTGGTGGCACGGCTGCGGTGGACATCTACTACCATGACTACGGCAGTTTCAGTGCCGGCCAGAATGCGGGCACCGTGACCCTGGCCACGACTGGCGTCCCCGAACCTGCCTCATCCGCCTTGTTCCTCTCTGCCCTCGCGACCGCCACTCTGATCCGCCGGCGGCATGCCTGATGCCCCAGTGCGGAAGGTCAAAGGGCGAAGGGCAAAGTTCAAAGAACAGCCGGGAAAAGACGCAAGATCCCGCAGGGCGGGAACGCAAGACACAAGACCAGAGAAACAGCCGAGCCGCTGCGCGGAAGTTCCAATTTCCAAGGGCCAAGTGCCAAAAAACAGCCGGGCTCCGCGCCACACCGCTCACCGCTCACGCCCTTCCATCCACCATCGGCATTTCCCTTTCGTCCCTTTCGATCCTTTCGTTGTTCCCAATTTCATCAACCTTTCCGTGTTTTCCGAGTATTCGGTGGTTCCCTCTTCCGTAGCGGGGAGCTGGTAGCAAGGAGCATTGGCTGTTTCTCCGGTCTTGCGTCTGCTCCACTACCTGCCTTCCGCGAAATCGATGCCGGGCAGGAGCTTGTTCAGCAACTGGGTGGCGGCGGCGTGGCTTGGCATGTCGGTGATGTGCTCCAGCAAGCCATCCGCATCCACGCCGTAGATTCCGAAGATCGGCGGATGATATCCTTCATCGAAGGGGTCATCCTCTCGGCTCAAGACCACCATCTGGCCATCCCCTCCCTTCTCCTGCCGCACCGTTTGAATTCGCACTCTTTCAAACTCTGCGCCCGCCAGAGGATTTCGTGCTCGCAAGTAGGTCTGATTTTTGGGATCAGCCCACGCTAAAGAACATCCTCGCGGAGAATGGACATTTTCACAACGGAAAAGAGATCTGCGGTCATGGGAAACATCCGTGGAAGCAATACCAAGCCGGAGTTGACACTTCGGTCGATGCTCCATGGACTTGGATACCGGTTCACGGTAAATGGAGTGAGAAACAAGAAGCTTCCCGGTAAACCGGACATCATCGTGCCCAAATACCGCACGATCGTACTCGTTCACGGGTGCTTCTGGCACGGCCATGAAAACTGCTCAGCCTTCCGCCCCCCGGAAACACGGCAGGACTGGTGGATGACCAAAATCGAGGGAAACAGAGCCCGAGATGCAAGGATTGAAAAGGTCCTCACCGAGATGGGCTGGAACGTCGTCACCATCTGGGAATGCGCTTTGAAGACAGAAAAGGCACGGAAATGGCTAGAGACCCGGTTGCCAGCGCTCATAGGGCGGAGAGTGTGAAACCACTCTCGACAACCGTCCCCGCGGGATGTTCGCTAGTCGCGAAGCCTGCCAACATGTCCACAAAAAAGAAATCCCGCTCTCCCAGAAAGAAAGCTGCCGAGAAGAGCGCCACCACCTTCTTGAATGATGAGCCGGAATCCACGACCCAAGAAAGTCTGCGGTTCATCGATCTTTTCTGCGGCATTGGCGGATTCCGAATGGCATTCGAAAAACAAGGCGCGCGTTGCGTCTTCTCTTCGGACTACGACAAATTCAGTCAGTTAACCTACGAGGCGAATTACGGTGAAAAACCACATGGCGATATTCACAAAGTGGCCGTCGCCGATATCCCTCCCCACGATATTCTTTGCGGTGGATTCCCATGTCAGCCCTTCAGTATCGCCGGGGTCTCGAAGAAGAACAGCTTGGGGCGTCTTCATGGATTCGATGATGCCAAGCAAGGCAACCTCTTTTTTGCAATCGCCGAGATCATCGACTATCACCGGCCGACTGCCTTCATTCTTGAAAACGTAAAGAATCTACAAAGTCACGATAAAGGCAACACATTTAGAGTGATTTATGATACCCTTACAAAACATCTCAGGTACACGGTACAAACAAGAATTATAAACGGTAAGAGCGTCGTTCCTCAAAACAGGGAAAGAATCTTCCTGGTAGGATTTCGTGAGCCTAGAAGCTTCGAGTTTCCAGTATTCCCTGACGAAGGACCCAAACTGGAATCGATACTTGAGAAGAACCCTGATCCAAAGTATACATTGACCGACCACCTCTGGAATTATCTCCAAAACTACGCGGCGAAGCATAAAGCAGCGGGAAACGGTTTCGGGTTTGGTTTGGTTTCTGAAAAAGATACGGCGCGGACACTAAGTGCCCGCTACCATAAAGACGGATCCGAGATTCTTGTCCAACAAAGTGGTGGCAAAAATCCTCGAAGGCTGACCCCTCGCGAATGCGCTCGCCTAATGGGCTACCCTGACACCTTCAAGATTCCGGTTTCAGACACTCAGGCATATCGTCAATTTGGCAACTCCGTGATCGTTCCTGTGGTGGAGCGGCTCGCAGAGGCCGTGATCGAAACATTGCGACGTCCCGTCGACGCTCGTGCCGATCTCGTTTTGTATGACGAAAATGAAGATAAGGCAGGTCATGAAGTTAAAATGCCAACGCGGGTAAAGTATCCTAAAGGTCAGCCTAAAAAACCGAAATGAGGTTAATCCCATGAGATTTGGACAATTGTCATCACTGTTCTCTTGCTTTGCCTGGAAGCAGCTTACTGCAGTAGAGGTGGATCCAAACGCCTCGAACGGGCACGAGTTCAATTCATCACAAAGGCTGCGCGATATCCTCGGGGATACAACGCGAAAACCTAGCCTCGGGAACCCAATCCCAGCCAGATTCGTGTACTTTTCGGATGAAAATGACGAGGTCGTAGAATCAGAGGGAACCCTAAGCTGGTATGATTCGCGAGCAAATCACAAAACGCGCACTGAGTGGCGGCTCTACTACACGGATAACTCCATAGTAGGACGTGAAGGAAAGGCAAGAGCGGGGGACTCGATTATCATAGCCTTCAAAGAAGGCATTTCATCGGCTACGGTTTTTGCAGCCCCTGCAAGTTCTACCAGCGAAAATCAGTTGCGATGGCTGTTCGGCATACCGGAAAATCGGGAATTGACCTTCGGCACTTCGGTCGTAAGTGACACGCAATCGGTTGACATCAGCCGGGCCCGGATTCTTGAAGCCGCCGGAATCGAAATTCCTGTTGAAGACGACACTCTACTTTCTCGAATGCTTGAACTCTTCGGAGAGGGATTCCCGAGCACTGCGAAGTTCGGGAGTTTTATCCGCAGTGAAGTCTCAAATGTAACTCCGGCTGATGGCGCGGACAAAGCGATCATGTCCTGGATGGAGCAGGAAGAATATGCGTTTCGGGTTTTGGAACGTCATGTTGTGAACAAACGACTTGAAAGCAGATTTTCTGATGTTGATGATTTCATTAGCTATTCATTATCTGTTCACAATCGACGAAAATCACGGGCCGGTTTGGCGTTTGAAAATCATCTTTCAGAAATCTTTCGCTTCTTTGAATTATCTTTCGAGAGGGGCGTTATTCTTGAGGCAAAGGCCAAGCCTGATTTCCTTTTTCCGAGTAAGAGGTGCTACTACGATGAGGGCTTCTCTAACGAGCTATTGACCCTTTTGGGTGCAAAGACGTCATGCAAGGATCGGTGGCGTCAAGTTCTGGCCGAAGGTGTCAATATTCGCGACAAGCATCTGATCACCCTGCAACCATCGATATCTTCAGACCAACTGGAGCAGATGAGATCCCATCGGCTTCAACTGGTAGTCCCAGAAGCGGTTCAGGCTTCTTACCCGCAGGTGGAACGCGACGGCCTTTGGACCCTCGAACGATTCATTACAATGGTTCAGGAAAAGCAGTTCAGTGGCGGGATTCATTTGAATTCTTGATGGGGGCCACGATCCGCGTCTGGCAGTGCACCGTGGTTTTTTGTCGTTTGAAAATTCATGAAAAATTTGCCTGGCTGTAGGGCGCTTGCCTGGTAGGAGTCGGCAAATGAAAAGTTACTCACTTGTTCCGGATTCGACGGAGGATGCTGCCGAGCGCCTTTCCTCAGTCAAACTGCAAGAATGCGTCTGTGATCTTTCTCTCGCCGAGTTTCTCAGAGCATGGTTCGCCGTTGCTTATCTCTTTCCCGGATTGCACCCGGATGATTTTGATATGCCGGATGGCAATTGGCCATCTGATTTGCAAACCCTTGCGTTGGAAGCATGGTCACGCTCTGCCAAAGGTGCCATGCCAGACGTGTTTTTGTATCCTGCGGACTCCCAATGGGCCGGCATCTACGACAGGATGCAGCAACCAGCCTCGTGCGACAGTCATCGGAGAGATCAGATCCGTTCAAATTATTCATTACCCTTCATCGACTAACGGGAATGGCACCCCTCCCGATCCCGCCTTTCTCAGAAAGCACCGTCAACGATTTCAATTTTCCGAGTGTTGAGGTTCTGCAAGCGTAGCGCTCATCACCAATCCCGGTGCCCGATCATCCAACATCGGCCGTTTCCTTTCGTTTGATTCGATTTTTTCGTTGTTAAAAAACCTCAAGGACGAGGGATTTCATGATTCGAGCCAAGCGGATGAGGGCGGGTGTGGACAGGCCAAAGCGGGCTGGCTATGGGTGGGGCGTGAGCGATGGGGTGGAAATCGTGGGTGCGGGACTGGCGGGCTCCTGCCTGGCGTGGCGGCTGCGCGAGAAGGGCGTGGCGGTGCGGTTGGTCGATGATCGGCGGCCGGGCGGGGCATCGCGGGTGGCGGCGGGATTGGTGAATCCGGTCACGGGGAAAAACTTCGAGCCGAGCTGGCGGATTGGGGAATTTTTGCCGGAGGCGGTGGATTTTTTCGAGAAGGTCGGTGCTGAGATGGGTCGGCGATTCTGGTTTCCGCACCCGGTGAAACGGCTGATCTCCGAAAAGGAATGGCCAAAAGTGCAGGGCAAACTGGCCAGGCCCGAGGTGGCGGGGTGGATCGATGGGGTGGAGGAAAACGTCGGCGGCTGGCGGGCGGTGGTGAACTTGAAAGGGGGCGGGCGGGTCGATACGCGGGCGTTTTGTGAGGCGACGGCCGAGAGCTTCGGCTTGGAGGCAGGCGTTTCAGAAGGTGGCATGCAGGTTCACTGCGGCGGGGCTTTTGATTTGATGAAGGGCATGCTGGGGGAGCATCGATGCGCCAAAGGCGAGATTCTCACCGTGGAGGCACCGGAAATGGAGGGCGGCGACATCCTCATCGGCGGTGGGGGCTGGCTGGTGCCGCTGGGTGAGGGGCGTTTCAAGGCGGGATCGACCTATGAGTGGGACCGCCTCGATGGCGAGCCGACGGAGGCCGGGCGAGAGCGGGTGGAAGGGATCTTGCGGGCGCTGGGAGTGGGCGAATATCGGATCCTTTCCCATGAAGCGGGGGTGCGACCCATCGTGCGGCGCAGCATGCCTCTGGTGGGGCGCTGCGAGGCGGGTTTGGTTTTCAATGGACTGGGTTCGAAGGGCTCGCTCTATGCGCCGGGCGTGGCGCGGCGATTGGCGGCATGGTTGATCGATGGAGCACCGCTGGAGGCCGAGCTGGATGTTTCCTCATGGCTGGGGGGAGTCTCCAGAAGCGACATTCTTTAACTAAAATTGATCATTGACCCATAGCGATTATGTGGATTACTTCATCGCCAGAAAGGTTTGCCATGATCCTGCCAGAGCATCTTCGTCCCTTGCCGGTGGCTGAGCTTGAAACGCTTGGAGGAGGAGGCTTTGTCGACGATGCGGTGGTTCTCGGGGTGGTGAGTGGCTCGATGCCGCGCGGCGAGGCGATGAAATCGGCACCACGTGAGGTCGATGGATTTGCAGGTCGGCGCGATGTGCCGGTGATTTCGCCCTTTGTTTCTTCGGAAAGAGGGGAGAGCGAGGTCAGTGTGGAAAAACGCGGGCCGCAGGATCCGGTGGATCGCAAGGTGTGGGCGGAACAGGATTGGGTGGGAGCGAAGCGGTTTCCGGCGGTTTACGGGGCGGTGCTTGGCATGGCCCTGGCAGCGGCGGTGGCGGCGACGGCGGTGGTTTTGGAATGGGTGGTGCCGAGGGTCGATTCTTCAGCGCCGGTGCCCATGGGTGCCATGCCCGCAGTGCCACCGGAGGGATCGGTGAGCCCGCTATCGATCGAGCCGGAGACGCCTGTTCTGGTTTTCGAGCAAGGCGAAGCTGGCGTGCCCTGAGCTTGCGGTGGGGGCGAGGGACGGCTTGGATCCCTTTCCCATGACGCGCCCCGGACTTATCCTCAAGCTGCAATGCCCCGACCAACCGGGCATCGTTTCCAAGATTTCAGGTTACGTCGCGGGCTATGCCGGCAATCTCATCGAGTTCGCGCAATTCACCGATAAATTGAGTGGCCGTTTTTTTGCCCGATTGGAGATCGAAACCGGCGGGCTTGAGGTCGAGGTGGAGGATTTCATCGAGGGTTTCGGCACCCTGGGTCGGGCGCTGCGGGCGGAGTGGCATTTCCGTCGACTCCCCTACCGGATGCGGACGGCGGTGCTGGTGACGCGCACGGACCATTGCCTGCATGAGGTGTTGTGGCGGACGAAGCTGGGCGAGCTGCCGGTGGAGATCACTTCGGTGATCGGCAATCGGGAGGATTGTCGAAGCGTCTCCGAGCAGGCGGGGATCCGGTTTCATTCGGTGGAAATGGACGGGGCGGCGCGTGAGGCGGGCTTCGAAACGATCCGCGGAATCCTTCACGACGAGAAGGTCGAACTCGTGGTTCTGGCGCGTTTCATGCAGATCCTGCCGGATGCCTTCTGCCGTGAGTTCGAGGGCCGGGTGATCAACATCCATCACAGTTTCCTGCCTGCCTTCATCGGTGCGAATCCCTACAAGCAGGCTTACGAGCGGGGGGTGAAACTCATTGGTGCCACTTGCCACTACGTCACGGCGGATCTGGATGCGGGGCCCATCATCGAACAGCAGGTCGAGCGGGTGCAGCATTTCCACACTCCCCAGGACCTTGTCCGACTCGGGCGAGACTGCGAGCGTGCCGCCCTGGCACGGGGGATCCGCTATCATGTGCATGACCGCACGATCATCGATGGCCACCGGGCGATCGTTTTTCCGGACTGAGCGAAAAGAATCCGCCATCCCTGAAATCGGGGGCTTTACAAGATTCCTGAGCCTGTTAAGAACCCGGCCCCGCCACGCGGGAACACGGAGAGATGGCTGAGCTCGGTTTAAGGCACTCGACTCGAAATCGAACGTAGGCTTAACCCCTACCGTGGGTTCGAATCCCACTCTCTCCGCCACGCCCCCACCCCCGTCCGCGGGGGTGGGGGCGTGGTGTTTCGATGCGGGAGGTGGTCCCTTCGATTCCAAGAGGATAACCCTTCCGCTTGGATTGGAACGACAGCGCTGAGTTCGTCGGCCATAGATCGCGCTCGGTTTTTCGGAAGAGGTGATGGTTCTGCAGGCGCATCCAGTCTTCCGGCTCGTTTCCGAAGTAGCGACCGAGCTTCAGGCCTTGCTCGGGGGTGGGCAAGCGGCGGGTGGCATGGGTCAGGGGAATTTCGGTGGCTTTTGGTTTCATGACTTCAATGATAGTCGGTGATTCGTACATTGCTGTCGTCCTGACCTTCCCATTGGAAGATGATGCGCCACTGTTTGTTGATGCGGATGGAATGGAATCCGGCGAGCTTGCCTTGAAGAAGCTCCAAGTGATTGCTGGGAGAATGGCGAAGGTTTTGGGGCGACATCGCCTCATGGATGGCAACGAGCTTGTGACAAGCAAGCCCGAGTTTTCGCCTTTCCATGGGCCGACGGGCCGTTGATTTAGCGTGACTGGGTTTAGAGTGACATCACCTGACTCTTGCCATGTCCTCCCCCCAAAAAATGAATGCCCCGAACGCCATTTCCGCCGCCACTTTAGCCCGCCGCCAGCTCCTTCACCGGTGGGGCGAAGGTGGTGAGGTCGATGCCTTCAACGGCGATTTTTTATTCTTCGATACTCTGGGTGCGGCCGAGGACGGCGGAGAGGACGACGACCGGGGTGGAGGAGAGAAGGGACTTCGGTCCGAGTCTTCCCCGACGCGGCCTTGGGAGAGGCCAGAGAAGGTGGCCATGACGGTGTCGCCTTTTTCGGCCTTTCCCTGGTTGCCCATGCACAGGTTGCAGCCGGGGCGATCGAGATCCATCATGTTCATATACTCGGTGCGCGCGGCGGTTTTGGGGTCGCTGTCGTCGAATTCGAAGCCAGAGTGTTCCCCGCCCTCCAAACTGGCCCATCGGTTGTTTCAGGAGCATCCCGCCAAAAGCTGGATGACGGGCTGGGAAGCCGGATCGGGATTAGTGTCGAATCGCTTTCGGCAGGGCTTGGGTCCGTTTGAGGTCTTTCGCCCATTTGCCCGATGCAGGGTCGATCGCCGAACTTATCGAGGAGGATCGCAGGCGGGCCCCGTAGCGCGGTTCAAGGCCGCTCGAAGATCATGAAATGCTGCCAGGGCAGCGGGCGGAGATTCGACACGAAGCGGAAGCCGGCGCTTTCCAGTTCAAGCCGGGCCTGGGCTTCGGTCATCTTGTGGAGCGGCTTGATCGGAACCCTCGGGTCCTCGCCGCGGAACTCTAACAGGAAGATCCGGCCGCCGGGCTTCAGGGCGTGACGGAGCGAGGCGAGCATTTCGCGGGGGTGGGAGAATTCGTGGTAGGAATCGACCATCAGCGCGGCATCGAGCGAAGCGGCGGGCAGTTTCACGTCCTCGATGGTGCCGAGGTGAGGCTCGACGTTGGTGATGCCGAGTTCGGCCGATTTTTTCCGGAGGAAATCGAGCATCTCGGGCTGGATATCGACGGCCACGATCCTGCCCTTCGGCACCTTTTCGGAGAGCCGGAAGCTGTAATAGCCGGAGCCCGCACCGATGTCGGCGAGCACGGCGTCGGGCGCAAGGTCGATGGCGGCGATTGCCTTGCTGGGGGCTTCCTCCTGCTCGCGCTCGGTGCGCTCCAGCCAGCCGATGGCCGGGTGTCCCATGACTTGGGCGATCTCGCGGCCGTGGAAGAACTTGCCGATGCCGTCCGGCGAAGCGGGGCCGGTGGTGTATTCGACAAAGGTCGGTGCCGGAGATATGGCGGCAGGGGCGGGGGCAACCGCGGGCCCGTTAGAGGCTGAAGGAGCGCGGAACCAGCCCCACGCCACGATGGAGGCGATGAGAAAAATGGCGAGCAGCGGGATGTGGCGGGACATGGTGGATACTTTACGCGATGGCTGGGGGAAATCAGTCCGATTTCTTGCGGCGATGATCGTGGCAGGGCAGGGGCTTGGCGGTGGCCTCGCAACTGTCGTTAGAATGGCTCATGGAAGCCGCCCCCTCGCATCCTCGCCCTCCCCCGAAATTGCTCCTGCAATCGCCGCCTTCGTTGTTCGTCCCGCCTGCCTCCCACCCCTCCGGTTCTCCTGATCCTCCGTCCGCCGCATCTCACGAACCAGGGTGTTCTAACAGATCTAACAGGACATGATGACTTTCGTCCACGGCGACTTCCTCCAAGTCCTCCCCACTCTTCATTCTCCCTAACACCTCCCACTGGATCCCCGCTTTTTCCCTGGCCTCGATCCGCTCCGCCGCCAGCGCTACCGCTTCCTTCTGCGCCATCTTCAAAGCACGAGCTGCGCGCCGTAGGTTGACCATTCCGCCCCCTGTGGCCAGCCTTCGGGCAACAGGAGACCCGCCGCATGACCACTGCTTATCTCGATCCGCGCTCCGGCGAAACCTTCCCGCTCGAAATCCCGCGCTGGTGCGGCACCCGCAAGGCCCCCCTTTTCCTGACCGACCTGCCCGGTCTGACCCGCGCCCAGGTGGACAGCTCCACGCGCAGCCTCTGGCGCTACCGCGCGGCGCTGCCGATGGAAGCGGCGGATCCCATCACCATGGGCGAGGGCTGCACCCCGCTTGTGCCCCGCTCGCTGCACGGCGCCACTGCGCTGCTGAAGCTCGAATGGTTCATGCCCACCGGCTCTTTCAAGGACCGCGGTGCCAGCGTGATGCTCACTTACCTGCGCCAGCAGGGCATCGCGGAGGTGCTGGAGGACAGTTCCGGCAATGGCGGTGCCGCGGTCTCCGCCTACGCCGCGGCCGGTGGCCTCAAAGCCACCATCCTGGCCCCTGACTCCACCTCGCCGGCCAAGACGGTGGCCATGCGCGCCGCCGGCGCCGACGTGGAACTCATCCCCGGCAACCGCCAGGCCACCTCCGACGCCGCCGAAGCCCGCGCGGCGACCACCTTTTACGCCAGCCACAACTGGCACCCCTTTTTCCTACAGGGCACGAAGACTCTGGCTTACGAGCTGTGGGAAGATCTCGACTTCGAGGCGCCGGACAACGTCATCATCCCCTGCGGTGCCGGAAGCAACGTGCTGGGCTGCGACATCGGCTTCGGCGAATTGCTGCGTGCCGGTGCCATCCGCAGGCTGCCCCGACTCTTCGCCGCCCAGCCGGAGAATTGTGGCCCCATCGCCGCCAGCTTCATGGCCGGCAAGGACCACCGCATCGCCACTCCCATCCTGCCCACCATTGCCGAGGGCACCGCGATCGCCCAGCCCATCCGCCTGCCTGAGGTGATCGCCGCCCTGCGCCGCAGCCGCGGCGGCGCAGTGATGCTAACGGAGGAGGAGATTGCCGCCAGCATGTTGTCCCTCGCCCGCACCGGCATCTACGTGGAGCCCACCTGCGCCCAAGCCGAAGCCGCCTTCCGCCGCCTGCTCGAAGTCGGCACCATCAAGCCCGATGAGCGCACCGTGCTGGTTCTTACCGGCACCGGGTTGAAAGCCACGCCGCGCATCGCCGAACTGCTCGGGATCGTGCTGTAGGGCCCGCTGCCAGCGCCCACGCATGCCCGGCGAACTGCCGAGCTTCATCGCCGGGATGAAGCAGGGCGAATCTTGGGTTCAAGGATGGAAACGCCGACTTCAGGCGACATGGGATCGAGATGAGGTGATTTGCAGGGGACGAGATCGACAAAAATCGGCAATAAGAATCAATTTGTATCCGAAAAAATGCTGTGAAAGCGCCGATTTTCCTGCCTAAATCCGCAGGATCTCCAACCCAGTGATGAGATCCGAATCCCAACACAGAAATCCCATGAAACGTTCCATTGTATGTTCGCTTGTTGTTGTTGCCTTCGCCGCCATTTTCCCCAGCGCCTGCTCGAAGAAGGAGGGAACTGTGGGTGAAGAAGTGAAGGAAGGTGTGAATGACGCCCTCGATCGTCGTCCCGGCGAAGGAGTGAGAGATGCGGTGGAGGATGCGGGCGATGCTGCCGAGGACATTGGCGAAAGCGTCGAAGATGCGGCGGAAGAAGTCGGCGATGCTGTGAATGATGCCGTCCGTTGAGATGACGATCTGAAAATCTAACAAGAATTCGGCCATGTTGCATTATGCTCTCGGATTCATCGTGGTGGCGTTGGTCGCCGCCTTTCTCGGTTTCGGCTCGCTCTCCGGAATGGCGGCAACCATCGCGAAGATCTGCTTCATCCTGTTTCTGGTGATGGCGGTGATCAGTTTCTTCAAGAAGGCGAAGTAAGCCGGGACTGAGGATTCATTCTGCGGCTCCCGGCATCGTCCACAATGGTGCCGGGTAAGCCGCTATCGGTCCATGGGTGTGATTCCCGCCGTAAACACGGGAGTGGCCGCATGAGACGCGATTGCGGATTCTGGCCGGGCCATGTTTTTCGCACGTCCGGGTTTCCAAGATCGACTCATCATTCCTGCCCTGGTCCTGGTTCCGCTCCTGTTGCCCTGGGCCATCGCCCAGGAAGTGCGCAGTGAGTTGGATGAAAAAGACAAGGAGCAGTGCCTCTATCGCGATCTCGATGGAGATGGCGATCCCGACCTGATCGAACGCTGGTGGAGTGGGAAGCGGATTCGATGGATTGATGAGAATGATGATGCCACGGCATCGGACCGCATGCCGGACATGCTGGGGGATTGTCTGCAAGTGGATGGAGGGGGCGACGGCCATTACGACGGACCTTCCGACATCACGGTGAAGTGGTCGGACTGCGATGGTGACGGGATCCCTGACATCGAACTCTACAACGAGAATCCATCGGCCGCTCAGAAAGGGCCGTTTTCCGGATCGAGTCATTTCTTCGTATCGCTGGATCCGGATGGCGGCGGCCGATTTTCGGGCTTCGACTGGCAAAAGCTGAAGGTGGGGTTCACCGACTTTCAGGGAAATGTGAACTGGACGCCCAACTATCATGGCAATGCCCTTTTCCTCAAGGAGCACATGCCAGCCTGGGCGATCCGCGAACCGGAGCGGAGTTGGGAGAATCCCTTTTTGTTCTGGGACCCGGATGGCGACGGATGCTCCGAGATTTCGATGCGTGTGACGGACACGAGACGTTTCACCGATGATGCCCAATCGACTGTAAGTTTCGATGGCGTTGCCGACGAGGTGTGGGTTTCGTGGGATGTGGACAATGATGCCGCCCGGGACCAGGAGAAGGATTATGATCTGACCTTGTATCTTGGCGGCGGGGAGGGGCTCGACTACAAAAAGCATGCGCAAGAGTTCAAGGGCGTGGAGGTTCCGGCGTGGGGCGAGCGGTTTTTTGTCAGGCCCGAGTGGAGAAAGAATCGCACCTTCCAATATCTTCCCCACGACTCCGCTTTTGAGTCCGTGGCCCCAGTGAAATGGGAAAAGGCCTATCTCACCTTCGATGAAGATGATGATTGCCATCGATGGGAACGGGTCGAGTTGTATTATCCCGGTGAGGCCTATCTTCCTGCGGGCGAGGGAAAGCGCCATGTGACATGGCATCCACAGGCCGACAGCCTCGGAGACAGGGGGGAATGGGATGAGGATTTCAGTGGCGGAGGGAAGATCTATCTCGCGCCATGGGACGGTCGATGGCATCTGTTAGGCGCGGAAAGCGGGGTCTGGCTGGATGATCCGGGCCGCAGATACTGGGGTGCGGCCCATCCGAACCGGCTTTCATCCAGAGAGCGGGCGCCAGCGGTGGGGCATGTGGTTCTTTACAAGGATGCCGACGGCAATGGCTTTTTTGACCTGATCCAGCACGACTTTGATGGGGATCGGACCATCGATCTGGAACTGGATCTGAAAGGTCTGGGAGTGGACGACCGCTGTCGTGTGATTGATCCGCTTGAGGTAGGTTGGGAAGGGTTGGGAAAGGAGTTCATTGCCATGAACCAAGAGTCATGGAAGAAGGCTGCGGAGCTTGGCCGGATGGCATTCCGTGCCGGATGGCTGGATGCGGATGAGATGAGACTGATGAATGCCACAGGGATTCACGAGAAATACGAAAACGCCCAGCGCATCCGTTTGGGGGTCATCAAATCGCTAATGAAAGATCTCCCCAAAGAGGAATGGAAGGAACTGCAAAAAGCATATCTTCGGAATGATCTGGCGGGCTGGATGGAGGGTTGGGCAAAGCGGCGGTGATCGGTCCTGAACGATCCAAGTTGGCCGTGAATACGGGATGTTTCTCGGCATCCGGGTTTGTTACGGTCGCTGGACTGGAGAACCCACTCCTCCCGGTAAATCCAAGCTCATCAACCCATGAAACCCCTCGGTCATTTGCTTCTCTCCTCTGTCGGATTCATCGCCACTGGTCTCACGATTCACGCTCAGACGACGCTTTATTGGGACGGCAATGACACCACGGCCGACGCCAATGGGGGCATCGGGACCTGGGATGCGGGGATCACGTCGAACTGGGATACCGCCGCGACAGCCGGGGCTTCGACGACTTGGCCCGCATCAAGTTCCGGAGATGACGACGCGGTTTTCGGTGGCACCGCAGGAGCCGTCACCATTGCTGCCGGCGGCGTCACGGCGAACAGTCTTACCTTCGGCACGGCAGGCTACACGCTTTCGGGAGGAAACCTCACCCTCGATGGCATCGTGCCATCGATCGTCAACGCCGGCGCGGCAACGGTGAATTCCAATCTCGTCGGAACCGCCGGCTTGAACAAGATCGGTGACGGGACGCTGACACTGGGCGGCAACAACTCGGGAATCAGCGGTGCGCTCGTCTTGTCGGGAGCGACTGCTGGAAACAACGGTGGCATCATTGCCAACAATGCCAATGCAATCGCCGGGTTCTCTTCCATCGACATTCAGAATGGGAGCTTCCTTCAGTTGCAAGGAGTCACGATTGCATCGACCACACCCATCACGGTGGCCGGTGGCGGCGGCTTCACTGCGCCCCTGGGTGCCATCCGCGGCGGATCAGGAGTCAACACGATTGAGAGCGCCGTGACCCTTGCGAATGGCACCGTTCGCGTGGGGAACGGAGGCACATCGACGACTTTCAGCGGTGCGATCACAGCCACAACGGGATCGGGCTTCGGCTTGCTGATCCGGCAGGCGGCGAACCAGGGTGTGATCATTTCGAACACGGGCAACTACTGGGAGGGAACGACCCAGCTTCATGATGGCTCCCATTATTTCCATGCCGGTGCGCTTCCATCGGCAACGAATCTGTCGAATGCGCTTTCCGCGTCGACCTGGTTTGAAACCAACGGCAGCTTCACCCGCGCGGTGGGGACGGGGGCGGGGCAGGTCCAGTTCAACAGCACCGCGGGAAGGATCAACGGATTCTCTGCGCGTGGGGGAGACCTTACTGTCAACCTCGGCGGTGCATCGGCTGGTCTGACATGGGGATCAGGTGGCTTTACTCCCGCCATCCTCGGTCTTGCGGGTGCCAATGCCACCGGCACGCTGACCTGGCAGAATCCGATCAATCTCAATGGCGCCACGCGCACCATCGACGTTGTCAACGGAACGGCGGCGATCGATGCGGAAATGACTGGCGCGATTTCCGGGACTGGATCCAGTGTGTTGACGAAGACAGGTTCGGGGACTCTGTTGTTGTCGACGGCTAACTCTCACGCTGGTGGCACGGTCATCGCGGGCAGCCAGAGTGTGGTCAACCCCCTCCGAATCAGCCACGCGAACGCCCTTGGCACGGGTGGATTGACGATCGGCAGCGGTGGTAACAACGATTCGTCCCGCCTCGAACTCACGGGAGGGATAACCGTGACAAACACCATCGCCACGCTGACGTCACGCAACAACACGGCGCCTTCGATCCTTAACATCTCCGGCGACAATACCCTCACGTCCAACCTTTCCAGTGGTGGCGGTGGAGGCTTGATCACGATCAGCTCCAATAGTGGCAGGCTGACCCTTTCCGGCAGTTTGGGTGTGCGCAATCCGAGCTTCAACGGCAGCGGCGATATCCTCATCACCGGAAACATCACGTCCCCAGCGACCTATCGAAACCTGACGAAAGGAGGATCCGGTACGACCATTCTTGCAGGTGCGACGAATGCGACCGATGGCACGACTACCATCAATGCGGGCACCCTGCAGATCGGCAATGGCGGCGCAAACGGAGCGCTTGGGACCGGGGCTGTTACCAATAATGCAACTCTCGCCATCAACCGCACCGGAACGATCACGCTTTCCAATGCGATTTCAGGAACAGGTCAATTGACTCAAATTGGAGCCGGAACTCTTGAAATCACCGGGAACAGCAACACCTACACGGGTGGCACCACGCTCACCAGCGGAACCCTTCTCGTCAACAACACCAGCGGCTCTGGCCTTGGAACGGGCGGAGTCACTGTGAACGGCGGAACCCTTGGGGGAACGGGCAGCTTCACTGGAGCTGTTGCCGTCAATACCACGGCGGACCTCTCTCCGGGTGCATCGATCGGCACTCTCGCTACCGGTGCGCTTACCCTCAACACCGGTTCGAGTTTCGTCTATGAGCTGAATACGACCTCGGTTGTTGGGGATCTTCTGAACGTGAATGGCAACCTTGATCTCAATGGAACCGTCGCCCTCGATCTGATCGATCTCGGAACTGCGGCAGCGCTGACCGCGGGAACCAAGTTCACCCTCATCAGCTATTCGGGCTCCTGGACGAGTGGAGATATCTTCAATGGATATGCCGACGACAGCATCTTCACCTTCTCGGGCAACGATTGGTTGATCAACTATGATGATACCCCGGCGGGTGCGGTGAATGGTGGTTCGTTTACCAACGCGGTGACTCTCACCGTGGTTCCCGAGCCGGCGGTGCCGCTCCTTTCCCTCGCTGCACTGGGCTTGTTCTTCCGTCGTCGTCGCTGAATCGAAACAGCACATTGATTTCACCGTACAAAAGTCCGAAATCTCATGAAAACAAGAGCATCCCTGCGGGGCTTCACCCTGACTGAACTTCTGGTGACGATCGTGATCATCGCGATCCTTGCCGCTCTCTCGGGAATGCTTGTTTCCCGCCTGAAGGAATCCGCCCGCAAGGCAGCGAGCACGGGAAATCTCAGGCAGGTGGGCGTGGCCGTGAACATCTTCGTTTCGGAGAACAACGGATTCCTGCCGGCTTCGCGATCCTCCAAGGGAATCTTCTGGCCGGAGCTGGTTTTCGAGCATGTCGGATCCGTCACGCCCTATCTGATCCCCAACACCCCGGATCGTCCGATGGATGCCAAAGTCACCCCTGTGGAAGGATACTTCCCGCTGGCGGACAAGTCGGCCATGACTCCGGAAGGCACGCCGATCCGATGGAACTACACCATCAATGGCGGTCATTCGAAACTGGTGTTCTCCGAGCTGTCTGCCGATGGCAAGCCGATGCCGGGCCTCGGTCGCGGGTATTCGCGTCCTTTCACCCAAGTCAAAAAGCCCGGTCGGACCGTGATGATGGCAGAGGGCACCTCCTGGTGGCTCAATGCGTCCGCCAAACCGAACAGTGACCGGATCCGGCGCTGGTCGAATGGCACGGCCAACATCCTTTGGTGTGATGGCCGGGTGTCTTTGGAAGACCCTGCCGAACTGGAACAGAGCGATTTCCATGTCTCGAAGTGAACCGATCGCTCTCTCGACCCCGTCATTGAAGTTTACTGAAGCCTCGAAAACCAAGCCCTATTAGAACCATGAAATTCCGCGCCAATCCCTTTCTTCCTCTATCCTTTTTCATCGCCATCACTCCGGCGGTACCCGCCGCCACTCTCCACTGGGATGGGACGGACTCCACGGCTGATCCCGATGGCGGTTCCGGGGATTGGAATGATGTCGATACGAACTGGGACGACGCCGCCACGGCGGGCAACGACGAGTCATGGCCGACGACATCCAGTGGCGATGACGATGCGATTTTCGGCGGAACGGCCGGAACCGTGGCGGTGGACAACATCGGCATCACGGTGAATGACATCACCTTCAACACCGCCAACTACAGCATTACTTCGGGCCTGCTTATTTTCGACAGCCTCGATCCGGACGGTGCGGGTCCTCTAACAGCTCCTCTGCCCACCATCACCAACGCGGTTGCGGCCACCATCAGTGCCTCGCTGGAGGGCACTGCCGGTTTGCAGAAAGTGGGCAATGCGACTCTCACCCTCTCCGGATTGAACACGGGCATCACCGGACCTTTGGTGGTTTCCGGTTCCACCACGGGGAACAACGGTGGAATCATCGCGCAGGGATCCACTTCGGTGGAAGGATTCACCAGTATCGAGGTTCAGACCAACAGCTTCCTCGCCCTCGGTGGCGTGACCTTGGCAGAGACCGTGCCGGTCACCCTTTTCGGCGGAGGTGGTACCGCGGCACCCGATGGTGCGTTGCGTGGCGCCACGGGAGTGAGCGTGGTGAATTCTCCTGTGACGATTGCCAATGGAAGCGTCCGTGTGGGGAATCTTGGAACGTCCACGACCTTCAACGGTGCTATCACGGCAGCCAGTGGTTCGGGTTTCGGTTTGCTGATCCGTCGGTCCTTCAATCAGGGAACGATTTTCACCAACACCGGGAACTACTGGGAAGGCGTCACGCAACTCCACGACGGCACGCATTTCTTCCATCCCGGGGCCTTGCCGGATGCGAGCAATCTCTCCAATGCCATGTCCGCATCGACATGGTTCGAAACCAGCGGCACCTTCACGCGCGGAGTAGGGACGGGCGCAGGGCAGGTGCAGTTCAATGCGACGGCCGGACGCGTGAATGGCTTCTCGGCTCGCGGAGGGGATCTTGAAATGAATCTCGGCGGAGCCGGGACTCCTGTGGGTCTCGTCTGGGGTGTGGATCTCTTCACGCCGGCGATCCTCGGTTTTTCCGGCCCGAGTGCCGATGGCACGGTGAACTTTTTGAATCCGATCAGTCTCAATGGGGCGAACCGGACCATTGAGGTCCGCAATGGCAGTGCGGACGTGGATGCGGTCCTTGCCGGGACCATCAGCGGACCAGCAGCGAGCGTCCTGACCAAAACCGGCAGTGGGGTGTTAGAGCTTTCCGCTGCGAACACCCATCCGGGCGGCACGGTCATTGCCCAGAGCCAGAATGTGATCAATCCTCTGCGGGTCTCCCATTCCAACGCGCTGGGCACCGGCTCGCTGACGATTGGTGCCGGCGGCAATGGAGACTCTTCGCGGCTTGAACTGGCAGGTGACGTCACGATCACCAACAGCATCCCCGCTTTGACGTCCCGCAACAATTTCGCGCCATCCATCGTCAACGTGACCGGAGACAATACGTTGACCGCAAACATCTCCAGTGGTGGTGGCGGTTCGAGGATCAGCATCGTTTCCAACGAGGGTCTCCTCACGCTATCCGGTTCTCTTGGCGTGCGGAATCCCCACTTTGATGGCGAGGGTGACATCCTGGTTTCTGGAAACATTACTTCAGCTTCGACCTTCCGCAGTCTCGTGAAAAATGGCGCGGGCAAGCTTACCCTGACCGGTGCTTCGAATGTGATCGAGACCGCGACCACCATCAACGCCGGGACCTTGCAAATCGGCAATGGGGGCTCGACCGGGACTCCCGGGATTGCTCCGATCAACAATGGCGGTACGCTGGTTTTCGATCGTGATGGCAGTCTTGCAGTCGCCGGGGCCATTTCCGGGGTGGGAAACCTGGTGAACCGCGGGCCTGGAGTGGTCGAGTTGAATGGAACCTTGAGCTATTCGGGAACCACCTCTGTTGAAAACGGGACCTTGCGCATCAATGGCGATGGCAGCGCCGCCACGGCCCAGATCAGTGTGGGCGATGGAGTGGGTGCGGCGAATTCAGCGATCCTCGGTGGAACCGGATCGGCGGGTGGTGCGGTCGTGCTTTCCTCCGACGGAGCGATCGCGCCCGGTGCCGGGATCGGCATTCTCGATCTTGTGGACGATGTCTCGGGCAACGGGGGACTGATGATCGAAGTGGACGGAGCCACGGCAGACACTCTGATCGTGGGAGGAGCCCTGGATATCAGTGCGATGAATCTTTCCATCACCACCCTGAATGCCGGGACTGGAGCGGCTTTTGTCATTGTGGACGCGGCTTCTCCCATCACCGGCGCGGCCTTTGCCAGTGTGAGCGGTGTGCCTGCAGGTTACACATTGACCTACGGCTACAACGATGGCGTGGACAGTCACAACATCGCGCTGGTGGCAACGGGAGGAACGCCCTTCACCACCTGGGCGAGTGGCAATGGCCTTGCCGGAGGCGATGCGGCTGCCGAGGCGGATCCGGATGGCGATGGTCTGAACAATGCGATCGAATTTGTCATCGGTGGACAACCGAACCCGGCGAATGCCAACGCATCCTCGGTGGGAATCGCTCCGACCGGTGTGGAAGATGGCAGTGAGCTGGTATTCCGCTATCGTCGGACCGACCTGTCGCTGACCGAGCCGGGAATCTTGATGGGCGTGCAGTATGGCTCGGACTTGAGCGGTTGGACAACGGCTCAGGATGGGGTCAACGGAGTGACGGTTGTGGTGACGGATGATTTCCACGGCGCGGGGATCGACCGCGTGGAGGTGAGGATTCCGAAGACCCTCGCCGTGAACGACAGGCTCTTCGCCCGACTCCGTGTCACCCTGCCATAAATGCCCCGAGGTCGGGCAAATCCGGGTGCGAAGAATTCATGGCATGGATCTCTTCGCTCCCGGCGCCTGGCCGATGGTTCCACCGTCGATGAATCTGGCCTTGGGCCCGCTTTTCTCCCGATCCTCGATTCCCTGACTGACCTTGCCGGCCCACGTCACCACGCGACGGATGACAGGTCGGGGATCCCAGGAAATGTGGGCGATGCCAGGAATGCACCACTCGAAGTTTGGGTCTGAATCCGTGCAGGCCAGGGAAAGGTTCTGGGGCGCTGTGAAACCGAGCTGGGCGAGATGTTGCATCACGGCAAAGAACAGCACGCTATCCCCGATGATCAGGGCTGTGGGTGGAGTATGGCGGAAGAGTGAAGCGATGGACTCTTGCAGTTCGCCGGGTCGGTCGCCCCAGTTGGGCAGGTTGTAGGCGCTTGTGGGAATCCCTCTCGCGGCGAGGAGATCGAGAAAGTGGCGTTCAAGTTGGCCGGGTTCCGGGATGCGGCGTTCCTCCCTTGCCAGCATCACGATGCGGCGATGGCCGAGTTTCACGAGTCGGTCGATCAGGACCTCGAAGGCAAGGGTCTTTTTCGGGACGGCACTGGCCATGGGGATGCGTCCGCATCGTCCAAACAAGGCGAATGCAGGTTTCGGACCCTGGGAGAACCAAAGCAGGATGTTCCGCGAACCGGCGGTCACGATCCACGCATCGGCCTCGGTTCTTTCGACGAAGCGTGCGACGCGGGAGGCATCCATGCCCAGTTCACACAGACTTTTGGTCGCGAAAGTGGCCACATGCCCCGCCTCCGTGAGCTGGTGTCTGAGATCCACGAAGAGATGCCGCCATTGATCCTCGGGTTCGTAGAGAAGGATGGAGACCCGCAGGGGTTTGGGTTGGGAGTCCAAACTGCCGCTGAGTAACCTTGGTTTTCCCGCCCCGCGTGAGACGACGATTCCCTCCGCTTCGAGAATCCTGAATGCGCTGCTGACCGTCTTGTGATTGACCCCGAGTTCGGCGGCAAGGGGCATACGGCCGGGGATCCTGCCCTGCCAACGTCCTTCCCGCAGACCATCCCGGAGGACCTGTGCCACTTGCTCCGCCAGGGTGGAAAACCGTCCGGGATTCATGCCCTCCCAATGACCCTTGAGGGGTCGGGTTCGTCCAGAAGAATCGATTCAGGCCCTGCTTCGATTCCTACCCATCCGCCTTGGGAGGCACAGGATCGGTTTATTTCTTCGCGGCCTCGTCGGCCTCCCGGACTTTGGCGAATCGGGCCCTCATTTCCTCCGCGCTGCCGATGGTCAAATGGATCTGATAGGAGAAATCCGTGCCCGGTTCGATGGCCATGGTGCGGATGGGAGCGAAGTAGGAACATCCACCGCCCTTGGGTCCCGGAGGTCCGGGGTGGCGGTAGGTGGTGATGCGGTCGGTGCCGGGGAAAAAGACTCCCACTCCGCGGCCGTCCGGGCCCACGAAGCCCGCCCAGTTCTCCGTCGTCTTGCGGCTTTCGTTCGGCCATCCCGGTTGGTCTTTCTTGAAGGGTTTCCCGGTCCAGGGTTCGGCTCCATCGTAGTAAACAAGATCGGGCAAGGCGTAATCGATGAATACCGCGGGAAGCTCCTGATGAACGGCCGGATGCTGGATGTCGCCACGATACACGAAGCGGTAGCGGATCTTCACCATCGGACCCTCGAGGCGGATCCATTGCTGCATGCGGCAGTCTTCCAGATCCTGGCCGCCCGCCCAATTCACCGGCACGCTGCGCACGTAGAGTTCGTCGTTCTCCACTTTGCTTTCCAGCACTTTGGCGGGTTTGCCCTTGTAATCACCCCCTTGCACAGGGTTCCAGCGCCAAGGTTTCTTCACCCACAGCGATCCATCGGACTTGCCATAGTAGGACTGCTGGATGAAGCGCCCGCGGTCGGCGTGATTGAGAAGGTTGCGGTCTTCCGGCAGTTCCGAAAGCCAGAAGATCGAGCCGCCCGAGGTCAGGTCCACGCCGATCTTGATCTTGCCGTTGTCGATGAAGCGGGTGTCCGAGGCGACTTCCGGGTTCGCCATCATGGAACCGGACGTCAGGCAAAGGGCGACGATGGCGGCGAGCGGTGAGGTCTTCATGTTTCCGGATACGTGGACAAAAGCCCGGGACTCTCTCACGGATTCACGGGAGAGGGAAGTTTGTCTCGAATGATAAGATCGGAGGGCTGCTTGGGTAAGGAAGCTCCTATGGAAATGGTTTCTGCTTCCAAGCTCCTCCCTATCAGCCGCCGCAAGGTCCTCGCCGGGCTTGCCGCGGGCTTCGCGCCGATGGTGCTGCCTTCCCGCTTGTTCGGTGCCGGGGCACCTTCATCCCGGGTGAATGTTTTGCTCATCGGAGCGGGGAGGCAGCTCTATCATACCAATCTTCCCACCCTTCTGGGCATGAAGGAAGTCCGCGTGGTGGGTGTGTGTGATGTCGACGCCAAGCGAGTGGCCGCCACCAAGCAGAAGATCGATCAACATTACGGCGACAAGTCATGCCGGACCTTCCGGGATTTCCGTGAAGCGCTGGAAATGGAGGGGGTGGATGCCGTGATGAATTCCACGCCGGACCATTGGCATGTCATCATCGCTCTCGCGGCCATCGCCAAGGGATATCATGTGAGTTGTGAGAAGCCTCTCACCCGTTATCTCAAGGAGGGCAGGGTGCTTGCCGATGCGGCGGCAGCGAAAGGCGTGGTTTTCCGGACGGACAGTGAGTGCCGCTCCCACTCCTACATGACCCGCACCGCGGATCTCGCGATCAATGGGTATCTGGGAAACATCCGTCGATTCGTCGTCGGCGTCCCACGCGAAGGCGGCAAGGGTGGTGGCGATGCCACGCCGACCCAAGTGCCCGATCACCTCGACTACGAAATGTGGCTCGGCCCGGCACCCGAGGCACCCTATGCGGTCGATCGTGTGCATCCCGAAAGTCTCGATGGCCGCCCCGGCTGGATGCGCATCATGGATTATGCCGAAGGGATCGTCACGAATTGGGGCACGCATCTCATCGATGTCGCCCAGCTGATCAATGGCACCGAGCGCTCCGGTCCGGTTTCTGTCGAAGGTCAGGGGAATCGACCTCCGGAAGGCTCGCTCTGGAATACGCTGACCGATTTCGAGCTGCACTATCGTTATGAAAACGGAGTGACTCTCGAATACCGCATGGACGTGCCCTATCTCCGGGTGGAGGGCGATGAAGGCTGGATCCAAGCCCATTGGAACAGCCCGGGTGGTCTCAAGGCCAGTGATCGATCCATCTTCCGCACGAAGTTCCGGGATGGCGATATCCGGGTTCCGACGCGCGGGGACAAGGCCGACTTCATTGCGGCGATTCGCGAGGGCGTGAAAGTCATGGCGGATGCGGAAATCGGACATCGCACATGCAGTGTCGGTCAGATCGGTCACATCGCGATCCAACGGGGAAAGAAACTCGAATGGGATCCAGCGGCGGAGACCTTCAAGGACGACCCCGAGGCCAATGCGATGCTGCGTGGTCGTTATCGCGGCGAGTGGTCGGTGGAAGGTGCCTGATTGCGCATTTTCATAGTCCGATCTTCCCGTAGATTCGGGATGGCCGGACTGTTCCCGGGGGCCATTGGCCCCTTGACACCTTGGGGCGTCGGGAGAATCTTCGTGTGACTACTTTGTCGTTACGGCCCTCGGGATCTTAGCATCGGGATTCTGTCATACAGAAATCCGATTTTTCCCTTCCTGTCGGGGCTCGGAGCTGACAATGTCCTCGAAACTCCAAACCCAGCCTCCGCATGAAAACCCATTTCCTGCCCCGGAGGGTCCGTCGTATTCCGGCCGCGACCCCCCGTGGTTTTTCCTTGGTCATCACCATTTCCATGATGGTCCTTCTGTCCCTCCTTGCCGTCGGCATGTTGGGGCTCGCCGGTGTCAGTATGCGCAATTCCGACCGCGGCGAGGACATGCGGATCGCCCAGGCCAACGCCCGATTGGCCCTCCTGATGGCCTTGGGTGACTTGCAGAAACAGCTCGGTCCGGACCAGCGGGTGAGCATCGCCGCGGATCAGCGATCTTCCGGGGGCGATGGCGGTCAAACTTCCTCGAACCCGCTCGCCCGCCAATGGACCGGGGTTTACGATGCCTGGCCCGCTGGCAGCACCGATCGCCCTGCGCCCACCTTCCGGCGCTGGCTGGTTTCCGGTGATCCGGGGTCTCTCGATGATCTCGTCCTGGCCGATCGGGCTCCCGCGAATGCGATCGAACTCGTGGGCAAAGGCACCTTGGGCAGCACCTCGAGCGATGGCCGTGTTTCCGTGCCATCCGTGAGGATGCAGGGCACCAAGGGCGGGCCGGGAAGGCTTGCCTACTGGGTGGCCGACCAGAACCTGAAGGCCGCCATCGGCACCGAACCGCCAAACAAGGGATCCAACCTGGCCGATATCCGCGGAAACCTCCAGGGCGCCCCGAGAAACGCGGTCGAATTTGCTCAATCCGGCGGAGCCCAGGTCTTCGATTCCGACTGGTATGAAGAAACCGATCCCGAGCTTCTCACAAGTTGGTCCCAGACCGGCTTCGTTGCGAATTCGCCTCGCGCGCATCTTTCGCTTTTTCATGATTTCACGCCATCGAGCAGCGGCCTGATCACCAATGTGCGTTCCGGCGGTTTCCGCAGGGACCTTTCGATGCAGCTTGAAAGAAGCGTCACCAGTTGTCCGCCCACTCCTCTCTATCAGGTCTCCGGGGAAAACGGAATCAACCTTCGTGAGCTGTGTGCCTACTACAAATTGTCGGACGAACTTCGTTTCTCCGGATCGGCGACTTTCACCACCGGCGGCCGGATCGCCTCACGCTCTCCCTACTTCCTGATGGAAAGCAGCCCTGCGCTTTGCCAGAACGACGATGAGTTTCACTTCAAGATGCCTGTCGTGGTGAACTATCAGATGGTGTTCTCCTTCTCGGTCCGCCAGGTGAGCTCGGGAGGTAGTCAGGTCAATCGCCTGCACCTCGTTACGGATCCCATCATCACCCTCTGGAATCCTCTCGATGTCCCTGTCGTCATCCCTCAGACTTCCTTCCTTTCAGTGAAGTACTGGCAGCTGCCTTATGATTTCATCATTCGTCGCGCGAACGGGACTACGGTCAAATGTCCTTTGATCGCATCGTTGTCTGGTGGCGATTCGAATTACATGACGATGAACCTCGGCAAGGTTCAGCAAATTGTCATGAAACCAGGGGAAGTGATGAAGTTCTCGCAAAGTGCGAGCACGGATGTTCGGCCTAATTTCGTTCGGAATGTCGATGCTAGAGTGGGATTCAACTTCGGCGGGGGGGTAGCAAGGCCTCTTCGGACTGATGCTTCCCCCAGCAATACCGTCGATTTGGCGGCCAATGAGATCATCACCTACGAGGTCAGGCCAAATGGTTATACTGCAGGAGCATCGAAAACAAGCGGTCTCAATCCCATTGGAAGCCTCGGGCATACACGGCATTTTTCGCTTACCCACCATGAGCTTTACGTGGGTGAGGATCGCGACTCGAACAGCCTTGGCTTCGGAGGCATGTTTATCGACTACGACTTCGGCAACCGCCGACTGAGCCCCGACGAACTTCGTGATAGGCTCCAGGCTGGAACGAAGAACCCTTCCGAGCGTCTCTACGCCAATCGCCTCCCGGAGATCTTCCCGCCGATCACCTTCTCGCAAGGTCGCCCCTTGTCGGTGGCGGAAATGCAGGCGGCCAAGGCTCCCTTCATGGTCTTTTCCTTCAGTGCCAAGACGGAGACCGGCACGGATACCGGGACCCGCTTCCTCTCGCGCTTCAATCCCAAGGTGCATCATGTCGATTTCTACGACCTGACCGCACGCGAGCGGGCGATGCTGCCGTACGAAGTGCGGGTCGAACCGCTGACGAGTTGGAAAAACCGCAGCCTCGAAGTCAGCACGAATGGCAACGCCTTCTTCGGTGGCGGGCTCAATGCGCAATATGGATCGAGCTTCGTGACCACCCATTCGATCCCGCGCGAGCCGATCGTTTCCCTCGCTGCCTTGCAGCATTCCATGGCCAATGGCTTCGAAATCTTCCGCCCGAAACAAGGCTATGCGACCCTCAATGCCCGCGAGCCGATGTTGCCGCAGATTTCCCATGCGATCGGCAATTCCCTTGCTCCTCCGGTTCTTGCGCCGGATCGCACCAGCGGCACGATTTCCGGATCACGCCCCATCGCCGACCATTCCTACCTCGCCAATCAAGGGCTGTGGGATGATTGGTTTTTCTCCAGCATCGCTCCCCGCCGGGCCGCCACGGGCGGAAGCAACCAAACCCAGAGAGTCACGGCCGAGAAATTCTTCAACGGCGAGGAAGACCTCCGCATCCGCCGCTATCGCCCGAATCTTGATGGCGAGGAACTCAACCGCCTTTTAGGCACTTTCTTCACCGGAGCGACTTCGAGCGAAACCGCCATCCGCGAAATCGCCAGCTATCTGCGCGTGGATGGCATGTTCAATGTGAACTCCACTTCGGTGGAAGCCTGGAAAGCGGTGCTCGGTGGCCTGAAGGGACGCGAGATCATCGTGGGCGATGACAGCGGTGGCGAACGCACCCTGATGGATGGCGAAGGCCTGCCGGTCACGAATCTCATCACCCCGCGGAATGTCGTGGCGGAAGGACAAGGCCTGAACAGTGTGACCGATTCCGCCCAGTGGATGGGTCGCCGACGTTTGTCGGATGCGGATGTCGACTCCCTCGCCCGCGCGCTCGTGAAGGAAATCCGCCGCCGGGGTCCTTTCCTCAGTCTCGCGGATTTCGTGAATCGACGCCCCGGCAGCGACAAGGAACTCGCCCGTGCCGGTGCGCTGCAGGAAGCGCTGGATTCCGATGAAGTGACCATCAACCGCGGGCCTAACAGCGCGAGCCGCTCCGCCAGCGCGAATGCCTCCGCTGCCTTCGCTTTCCCTGAAGCCGAGCAAGGCGCGCTGTCCTACGGGGCACCCGGAGTGGTGAAACAGGCGGATATCCTCACGCCCATCGCGCCGATTCTTTCCGCCCGTTCCGACACCTTCCTGATCCGCGCTTACGGGGAGTCCGTCGATGCCGCCGGCACCGTCCGGGCGCGCGCCTGGTGTGAGGCGGTGGTCCAGAGGGATCGACGTTTCGTCGATCCCAGCGACAAGGCGACCGAGGCGACGGTCGAGCTCACGCAAGTGAACCAGCGCTTCGGCAGGAGATTCGAAATCGTTTCGTTCCGATGGCTGCAAGCCGGAGAAATCTGATTCCATGACTTTCATGAAACACACGTTGATGGCCGGGATATGCCTGGGAGTGATGTCCTTTCCCGGCATGGTCTGGGCGAAGGAGGTATCGGTCCGTTTTCTGGCCGAGAGGATTCCTCCGAAGCTTGGAGATGTGGTGATGGCCGGGCCGGAAGGGGAGTTGAGTGATCCGGTGGTGCTGCCGGTGAATCATCTTTCGCAGCCGGTGGAAGTTCCCGCGAGGGCCTTCAAGCTCATGATGCGGGAAAAGAACGCCACCCTGGCCACCATCGAGCTTCCCGAAAAAGGCGACCTGTTCATCGTGGTTCTCGTGCCCTCTCCCAAAGGGGGTTTCAAGCCGGTCGTGATTCCTTCCGATGAGCCGGATTTCAAACCGGGGGATTCGTTTATCTACAATCACTCCACCCGCGATGTCATGGGTTTCGTCGGCACCTCGAAGTTCCGCCTCAAACCCGGTGAGGGCACCTACCTTCGCCCGGCGGGCGACAAGGGCGGAGTGTATTATGACGTGGCCTTCGGCTTCGAAGGGGCCAACAACCAGAATCAGGTGCTCAGCAAGACCCGATGGCCGGTGGAAAATCATCTTCGCTCATACGTCTTCTTCTTCATCAACCCGGATACCCAGGACATCGATTTCCGTGCGGTGGATGAGTTCGTGCCAAAGGAAGAGCCCGAGGAGTGACCCGTCATTCGATTGCGGGTTTCGACCTCAATGACGTGCCGGTCCCGTCGTGCCTCCGGCGACGAAGGTCGAGGCGGTGGTCGATTGCCGGAAATCCGGTGTGCCGCGGCTGACATTCGTGGCCCATTGCAGGATGCGCCGCACCACCGGTCTGCTTTCCCAGGAGATGTGGGAGATCGGCGGGTGGCAGCGTTTGAAAGCGGGATCGTTGTCGGTGCTGATGAGTGAGACATCCTCGGGAACCTTGAGACCACGCCTCAACAGGAACTGCATGGCGGCGACAAAGTAGTCGGCCTCATCTACGATAAGTGCCGTAGGTGGCGTGACGCGGAAGAGCTTGTTCAGGCATTCGTGAAAGCCTTCCTCGGAATCATCCCAATCGGGCAGATTGTATTCGCCCACGTGGCAGCCATGGGCGGCAAGGGTCTTGAGGAAAACGGTTTCACTGATCCCCGGGACCGGCAGCCGACGGAGTTTCCGGCACAACAGGACGATGCGGGTATGGCCGAGCCCGATGAGGTGGCGCGTGGCCGCTCGGATCGATGTGGGTTTGTCCGGACTCATGCCCGGAATGCGCAGGCCGCTGCGATGGCCGAAAACCGCGAAGGCCGGGATTTTCCTGGAAGCAAACCAGCGGAGCACCTCGCGCGAGCCGGCGTAAACCATCCAGGCATCCGCCGGGGTTTGCTCGACCATGGCGGCGACTTTCGGCACTTCGAAGCGCAGGGTCTTGAGGGATTTCGGCGCGTAGATCACTTGATGTCCGGCCGTCTCAAGCGCGTGGACGGATTCGATGTGGAATTCCTGCTTGCGGTCGGGCATGCCTTCATTCGTGAGAATGGCGATGCGAAGTGAGCGGTTTTCGCGGGCTTCATGGGCAGCGATTTTCCGGCAGCGTCCGGCACCCCGGGAGACGAGGATTCCCGCCGTCTCAAGCTGACGCAGGGCGTTTTCCACGCTCTTGTGGTTGACCCCCAGCTCCGCCGCAAGTTGGTGTTTTCCGGGGATGAGGTCGGTCCATCGACCCGCCGAAATCTCCGAACGCAGGCGGTCGGCGATCTGATCGGTGATCGACAGGAAAGAGGCTTTCTTCACGACGCCACCACCGTGTTGCCGGAAGACCCGGCTGGCAATAGGGATGTTGAAAGGTCCCCGAGGTCGAATCGGGGGGACAGCGAAAAGCCCGGCAAGCGGGTTTGTGCTTTGCAGCGGGCCGCGCCGGATTCACAAAGCCGCGCATGGCCGGTGGTTCGCTCCTGATGTTGTTGGATGATATCGCATCCATCCTCGATGATGTGTCGGTGATGACCAAAACGGCGGCCTCGAAGACCGCCGGAGTGCTCGGCGATGACCTCGCGCTCAATGCCCAACAGGTCAGCGGTGTGGTGGCCAAGCGCGAGCTTCCGGTGGTGTGGAGCGTCGCCAAGGGTTCGCTGGTCAACAAACTCATCCTCATCCCCGCCGCCCTCGCCCTCAATGCCTTCGCCTCCTGGGCCGTGACGCCCCTACTCATGCTCGGCGGTGCCTATCTGTGTTTCGAGGGCGTGGAAAAACTCGTCCACCTGCGCCACAAGAAGTCCGAGAAATCGACCGCGAATGAAGCGCCCGCCCCGGTCTCCGCCAGTGATGAAAAAGACAAAATCCGCGGTGCTGTCAGGACCGACTTCGTGCTTTCCGCGGAGATCATCGTCATCACGCTCGGTGTGGTGGCCGTGAAACCTTTCCTGACCCAGGCTCTGGTGCTTTCCTCCATCGGCCTGATCATGACGGTGGGGGTCTATGGTTTGGTCGCGGGCATTGTGAAGCTCGATGACCTCGGGCTGTATCTGAGCCAGCGCGGGGGTGCCCGGGCGGCCATGGGGCGGGGGATTCTCGTCACCGCACCCTGGCTCATGAAGCTGCTCTCCATCGCCGGAACCGCCGCGATGTTCCTGGTGGGCGGACAAATCCTCGTCCATGGCATCCCTGCCGTGCATCACTGGATCGAGCACGCCGTGGCCGGCATGGGCGGTGTCGCCAAGGCTCTCGTTCCTTATCTTTTCAATGGCCTCTTCGGCATCCTCGCAGGAGCCGTGGTTCTGCTGCTGCTCCAGCCCTTGATGAAGCTGCGGAAAAAGGCCCATGCGTGAAGCCGCCTTCGATCGTCGAGGATCGGGCTTGCATGAAACCCGGAGCCGCCCTATGGCTCCGCGCCAGTGAGCACCGCCGCCCATCTCCGCCGAATCAAGGTCCGCACCCTCGGGTGCGCCCCTGCCGGTGTGTGATGGAGTGATGGTCCTCCTCTTCCTACCCCGCCCGGCGCTCCCCAAGGTCCGCCGGGTTTTTTGTCGCCCGGTGAACCGGCAGGTCGCCCACCGACCATGAAAACAAGCTTCACCGAACGCGACAGCATCCTGATGATGCTCGGGTCCGTCATTCTCTTTGCCATCAATACCCTGCTCATCCGCGGGGTCGCCCTGCATGCGCCCGCGGCCGATGGCTGGGTCGCCTCCTTGTTTCGCGGCGTGATCGGTCTGCTGGTCGTCGGCCTGGTTTTCAGCGGTCGGGGATTTCATCCGCGGCGACTCTTCACCCGGCCCTTGCTCTTGTTGCGCGGGGTTGTTGGAGCCTTCGGCATTCTCGCCTTCTACATGACGGTGGTCCACCTCGGCGCTGGCCGGGCGGTCATCATCAATCTTTCCTACCCGATCTTCGGCTGCCTCTTTGCCATGGTTTTCCTCGGTGAACGGCTTTCCGCCCGGGCCTGGATCTGGCTCTCCGCCGGGTTCGCCGGACTGGTGGTCTTCCTCGGCGGCGGATTGCAGTTTTCGTGGAATCGATACGACCTGCTCGCCATCGCCGGAGCGGTGGCCGCCGGTGCGGTCGTCACCATCATCCGCGAACTGCGGCATACCGAACATGCCTCGACGATCTATGCCTCGCAATGCCTTGGCAGCATCGTCCTCACTGCCGTGCCCGCCACCGCCCCTGCCATCGATCTGCCGCCCTTCGCTCTCGGGCTCATGGTCCTGGCCGCCGTGCTGGTATCGATCGCCCAACTCGCCATGACCGAGGCCTATCGACAGCTTTCCGTGGCCCGCGGGTCGGCCGTGCAGATGCTGCTCCCGCTGGTCACGGCCGTCGGGGGCTGGATATTTTTCCAGGAAAGCTATCGTCCCATCGAACTCGCCGGGGCCGCCCTGACCCTCATCGCCACCTGGCGGGTGGTCGCCGCACCACCGGCAAAGCCACGACTTGTAAATTCCTCCGCCACCCCCTAAACCCGCGCCCCCCGAGTTCCATCGCCGGACGCACGAAGACCGATTTCACGCTATGTCGCACATCCTTCAAACTTATGGCCGCTTTCCCGTGACCCTCGTCCGCGGCGAGGGCACACGCGTGTGGGACGATGCCGGGAAAGAATATCTCGACTTCTGCTCGGGCATCGCCGTTTGCGCGCTCGGACATTCGCCACCGGTGCTCGTGGAGGCGATCTCACGCCAGGCCGCCACCCTCATCCATTGCTGCAATCTCTACCACATCCCGCAGCAGGAGGAACTCGCCCGCAGGATCGTCGAGGACCTCGTGAAAATCCCCGGCAAGGTTTTCTTCTCGAACTCCGGTGCGGAGTCGAACGACGGTCTCATCAAGACCGCACGCCGCTTCGGTCATGCCCGGCCCGCGGCTGATGGCTCGCCGAGGTACGAGATCCTTAGTTTCACGCAGTCCTTCCACGGCCGCACCCTCGGTGGCATCAGCGCCACCGGCCAGGACAAGGTCAAGGAAGGCTTCGATCCCCTTCCCGGCGGCTTCCGCCATCTGCCCTTCAATGATCTCGATGCGCTCGCCGCCGCGATTTCCCCCCAGACCGTGGCCATCCTCCTCGAACCCGTCCAGGGCGAGGGCGGCGTGAATGTCGCCACGGCCGAATTCCTCCGTGGCATCCGCGAGCTTTGCACGCAACATGACCTCTTGCTTTACTTCGATGAAGTGCAGACCGGCTTCGGCCGCTGTGGCGACCCCATGGCATGGAAGGAAATCGCCCCGGAAATCGAGCCGGATGGCATCAGTTGGGCCAAGGGTCTCGGCGGCGGTTTTCCCATTGGTGCCTTCTGGCTTGCCGACCGGGAAATCGATGCCGGCAAAGCTCTTTCGTCCCTGATGAATCCCGGCAGCCATGGCACCACTTACGGTGGCAGCCCCTTGGCCTGTGCGGCTGCCCTCGCCGTGCTCGGGGAAATTTCCGACCGCCGCCTCGATGCCAATGTCCGCGAACGCGCCGCTCAGGTCCGCGAAACGATCACGTCATGGAATCATCCGCTGGTGACCGGGGTCCGGGGACTCGGCCTGCTGTTAGGCGTGGGGCTGAACACTTCCCTCATGACGGTTCCCGAGGGCAAGCTGCCCTCCATCCACCTTTCCGCCGAACTTCTGCAGAACGGATTGCTTGCGCCGCCCGCAGGACCATCGACCTTGCGGCTCCTGCCGCCTCTGAATGTCTCGGCCGATGAAATCACCGCGGCTCTGAAGATCCTGAAAAACACCCTCGATTCCCTCCTCCCCACCGCCTGAGCCCAGGCCCCATTCCATGAAACATCTCCTTTCCATCGAAGAACTCAGCGCCGCAGCCATCGTCGAACTCCTCGACTCCGCCGCCGCGCTCAAGGCCTCACGCGGTCGCCATGAAGCCCTGCCACTGCAAGGGCAGACCTGGGCGCTGATCTTCACCAAGTCCTCCACCCGCACCCGCGTCTCCTTCGAAGTCGGCATCCGTGAACTCGGAGGAGCGCCCATGTTCCTTTCCAAAAATGATATCCAGCTCGGCCGCGGGGAACCGATCATCGATACCGCCCGCGTCCTCGGCCGCATGGTCCATGGTGCCATCATCCGCACCTTCGCCCAACAGGACGTCGTGGACTTCGCAAGGCATTCGGGAATTCCGACGATCAATGCGCTGACCGATGACGAACATCCCTGCCAGATTCTCGCCGACCTCCTGACCGTCCGCGAAAAACTCGGCACCTGGGAAGGTCGCAAGATCGCCTGGGTGGGCGATGGGTTCTCCAACATGACGATTTCCTGGATGTGGGCGGCGAAACATCTCGGCTTCGAACTCGCCGTTGCCTGTCCGCCCGACTATGCGCCTCCGGCCGATTTCCTTGAGAAACTGGCCGCTCCGCAGGTCTCCATCACCCACGATCCCGCCGTGGCGGTAAAGGGGGCGGATGTGATCAATACCGATGTCTGGCTCTCCATGGGCCAGGAAGGTCAGGCGGAAAAAGAAGCCGCCTTCGGCCCCTATCAGGTGAATGCCGGCCTTCTCTCCGGAGCGTCTACGGGACACATCGTACTTCACTGCCTGCCCGCCTATCGCGGCAAGGAAATCACCGAAGAAGTCCTCGAAGCCCACGCCGACACCATCTTCCAGGAAGCCGAAAACCGCCTCCACGCCCAAAAAGCCATCCTCGCCGCCCTCGCCCGCTGATTTCTCATCAGCGACGGGATCAGCAAATGGGAAAAGCTGAAAGGCTGAAAGGCTGAAAAGCTGAAAGGCTGAAAGGCTGAAAGGCTGAAAGGCTGAAAGGCTCCGCGCGGAGAATTGGCTGTTCACCGATCACTGCTCACCATCGGCTGTTCTTTGGCACTTCCGCGGAGCGGCCTCCGGTCTTGAGTCTTGCGTCTTGAAATCTTGCGTCTTTTCCCGGCTGCTCCCCGCTCCTGAAGAACGCTGGCGGCGGCGTTGTCGGACATGAAATGGGCGGGGTGGACAGATGGGCCGAAAAAGGGTATCGTATGGGGCGTCAGAGAGACGGGATCAGCAAATTGGCAGCCATGAAAGCATCGGAAAAATTCAACCGTGAGGCACGCGACGCGGAGAAGCGTGCGTCCCGCCGTGCCGATGAGGAGCGCCTGAAGGCCGGTGAGGATCCCGCCGTCCTGCAGCGCGAGAACTCCATTTTCCCCGAAGGGTTCTTCAGGAACGCGCGCATCTCCAATCTGAAGCAAGCCATCGGGCGCTGATCATGCCTGAAACCCGGATCAGTGACTACGCGGCCTTTCTTCGGGACCTCGGTGCAAGCAAGGCCGACTACTTTCTCGGAGGTGGGCAGGCAGTGAACTTCTGGGCGGAATTCTACAGCGGAATGGACGCCGGAGCCGATCTGACATCGTTCCGCCCCTTCACCTCCAAGGATTGCGATATCTGGGTGAGCTATGCTGCGTTTCAGCACATCCGCACCACCACCGGAATCGGCAAGCTTGTCGTCGGAACCTCTCCCGCCGACGGGCAACTGGGCATCCTCTCCCTGGATACTTCGCCCGTGGTTTCCGTGGATCTCATGACCTCGGTTTACGGCGTTCCTCAGGATACTCTTCCCCGGCTCATGGAACGGTCTCTCGTGATCGGCGAAATCCGCGTGATCGACCCTGTCTTTCTCTTCCAGAGCAAATGCTGCTGCCTCCTCGGGCTCGACCAGATCGGCCGACAGGATGAAAAGCACGTCCGGATGCTTACGTTCGTCCTTCCCGCTCATTTTGAGAGCTTGCTCGGCGAAGCAGCCGAAGGACGCATTACCCAACGGGCACTCGTCAACGAACTCAAGCTCCTCAAAAAAATCCTCAAGCTCCAGAAGGTGCGGCAGGCTCTGCAAAACATTGGCACCAACCCCGCGACCTTGTTCCCTGCGAAGCAACTTCGATCCTGCGGCCTTGCCACCGTCGAGGCCTTTGCTTCTGCTGCTTTCGAGGAAACTCCTTAGCTGACCGGTCCCCGCTCGCTCATCTCACAGCTTTCCACGACTTAGCCCAGCGAAGCCGGGGCGAGTTCGAGGATGGGCATGCGCTCGTCACGCGAAGGCCCCTTGTCGGATTTGGTGAACCATTGCCCACAGAACATCGACCTCGCCAGCGGTGATCAGTGAGAGCGGAGTCCTCCGATCAAACGCGGCGTTCGGTTTCTGAAGCCACTCCTTGAGCCCGGCATTGTCCCCGGCCAATTCCTCCAGTGCCAGAATGAGGCGTATGGATTCCTCAACCGGTCGTGCGAATTTTGCGGGCAGCCGGGCTTTTCCTTCGTAGGTCGCCAGCGTGCGCTCGGAACAATCGGCGATCTGGGCAAAAAGCGGTCGCGTGATCCCGCGCCCTTGACGCCACAATTTCAAAGCAGGGCCGCTTTTGATGGCAAAGGTCTTGTTGGCGGGACTCCGCAGGGCGCGCTTCTTCGCAAGCTTTTTCTTGGTCGCAGGAGTCGTCATTGCCTGGTGCATCCTTAACCCGTGGCAGAGGGCTGCGCAAGCAAAACCTGCAAAATTGCAGGTTTTCAGCGCGGCCAGTCGACTTCGCTGAGGACCTTGAGATGGGATGAGCGCTTCAGGTTGCCGGGAAACGCAATCAAGTTCGAGCTTCCCGGATTTGCCGAGCTGGGGACGATGAAGCCCTCCACGCCAGACTCGTGAAGTGCCCAACCCCAGGCCTGGGTGATCGCTTCCTTACCGTTGCGGTTCTCCTTTCGCCAATCGGTATCGAGAATGGCGGATTCCGCGATGCGCAAACGCTGCCTGTTCTTTCCGTCACGGAGATCGATCACCTGCTGCAGCTTTGCCTCAGCGGTGACGAAGACCAAGGGCACCGATTTCGCGTCTGGAAAACCGTAGTAGCGGGTTGAAGCGAGGGTCTCGGCCAATGCCGTCTCGGGAAGGAGTGCCGTATAGGTTGCAAGACAATGCCCCTTCGCCAGCCAGCGCTCATCCGCATAAAGCGGGCCTTTCCCCGCGAACATCTCATCGACGTCAGAATACTTCGGCCCAATGAATCGAAACACCGTGCCGGTAAACGCCCCGGCCAACTCCTCGAGTTTGCCGGCAAGCCGCTTGCCAAGTGCGGAGCGTTCCGGGTGGGCGATCATGCGATCAAAGTCCGTGACGGGTGTTAGGAGTGATCCAGATCTACCCCGGGCATCTCAGGGCCTGCTTGAAGTAGGCCCGCCAAGCGGGGCGAGCTTGAGGAAGGGCAGGTAGGTGATCTGTTCGATCCCGCGCCATGCGGGACCGTAACCGCACCCCGCATTCTTGAGGACGTGGGCGTAGTTCCAGACTTTGGAGACGATAGAGGCGGAGTCGTTGGTCATGGCATAGGTGTCGGCCCTGTCCGAAGCCCAACAAAGATTGAAATGAAGTCTTTCGAAATTAGCTCTGGGTAGGTCGTCGACTGGAACCGTATCAATTCATCTCGCTTGCCTTCCTTCAAAAGGGCGCCTCTACCCGTATTGTTCCCCAATGTGTTCAATGGTGCGCGAATAGTCGTCTCAATGTCGTGCCCTCTGGTGTTAAGCCACCACTCAGGAATCTCGATCGCGTCGAAACCAACATAGTCACAGAAGACAATTGATGAAGAAGCAATCTCCGGTTTTGACGTCTTTGATGCAAGCCAACTACAAAGCGAACGAATGACCGGCATTACTGTCGCAGGTTCTGCGCCAATGAAATCCCGAATCTGCATCAGTTCGCCAGCAGATACTCCGAAAGGGTCATGTATTGCCCGATGGATCAGGTAGGCGGACAAGGTGAGCGGATCAAATAGATAGTTCTCAATGCTATACCGGTCTAGCACGCTAATAATGGCATCCGGTTGATTCGTTCCATCTTTGTCGATTAGACCACGAAATCGGTCGAGTCCGAGATCATGGAGCTTTGGTGCCCAGTTTTTGACTTGAGAGCATCCACCGCCATTCCCATCATCTGCTTTGTTGCTAGCGGCGATGAATGTCAAGGACGGTCCTGACCCACATAATCCCCGCCTCGAAAGAGATGTGTATAGCGGCTGATAATACTCTGGATCGGCACTTGATTCGGTAATTACCACGATATCGCCCGGCGCAACCGAAACGAAACCGGCTGAAAGAACTTGAATTGCTGAGCTTATTGAGGCCTTTCGAATCTCACGAGGTTTGCGAACCAGCTCATAAACGCTTTCATCCGGCGTTAGTGCCACTGTGCTCGGTGAGTGAGTAAGCAAGATGACCGCTACTCCATATTCTTTGACAAATCTTTCATTAAGAATATCAATAAGAGATCTAGTAAATGAGGGATGTAGAGGAGCGTCAATTTCATCCAGAAGCAGCAGTCGAGGAAGCTGGACGAGGTTTCCACTTCCTGTTGTCTGGTAAAGCATTAATGTGACAGCTAATAATATTTTCTCTCCGGATGATAGCTCATCCGTCTTGATTTTTGTGCCGTCCTCAGGATCAACAAGCCGCAGTTGAAACGGTTGTTCTAGGGTTCCTATTTTATAGTCGGGGCGATTAAATTCATGACGAAAACCTGCATCTCGGAGAACCGCGTTCGCAATATCCCACGGCTCATCTCCATATTGACGGCGAAACTCCGAATCTTCGAGAAAATACCTATCTGGATCGCCTCGTTCAATTTTGTAGTATCTGTTTATTTCATTGTATTCATGAGCGGCATGCCAAGCCGAGAACCAATTCGCAAACTCTACCTGCAACGCTTTTGTTGAGTTCCAAGTTAATGGGAAATTAGCTCTTACAACCTCCTCCGAAGCAGCAAGCTCAGAAATACCGGCATCTTTTACTGCCGAAGCGAGTGCATTCGGAAATCCTCTATAATTGCCAATCTGCGTCCGAAAATTCTGAAGCGCTACTTTTCGGTGAACAATGAAACCTTCACAAATCTTGATTGCTGCGCTTTCAACTATGGGCTGTTCGTTGATTGAGCATGACATCAACTCATTGCGAATTGCCTCCTCTGAGCTGTTTGCAAGCCACCTTGGATCAGCTAGGCACTCCGTGGTGTGAATTTTCTTTTTATCAAAGTAGCTACGAAGTGAATTTAGAGCTGCGTTTTGAACCTCAAGAACTTTAGCAATTGCCTGCTCGCGCTTTTTGTTCGCCTGCTCAGGGCTCGCGGAATCTGTCACTTTAGCAGTAAATGTAGTCCAATCAAACAAACGAATTTCTCCTTCGTTGCGGGGCAGGTCTTCGACACGAATAGAACCTGAATTAATCGCTTCCAGTAGGTGGGATTTTCCGCAGCCATTAGTTCCGGTTATTACCGCAAAGTTTGCAAGCTCTGTTGGTGGTAGATGTTTTATAGATTTATGCGTTTGATTAAACGATATTTTCATTATTTCAAGTGAGTGCCCCGGAAAATGCACAGGAAAGAATTCCCCGTTGCATCCTGCTACCGCGGGATATTTGTTGATTGAGTTCGGCTTCGAGGTGGTCGATGGCGGTGGTGCGGGCTTCGACTTCGGCGACGATTTGGTGTTGTTCGGCGAGAGGTAGAAGTGGAAGTGGCATTGCAGCGACAGCGTGCGTGTGGAAGTGCGTTATTGCTACGTCCACCTTGGCCGCACGAACGAGACGTCGACCAAGCGAGTTCATGTTGTAAGCAGCGAAATAAGGTTTGAGAAGGACCGGGCCTTGGATGAGCACGAGATCCGAGCAATTAGCTTCGCCCAATTTTTCAGGCAGTGTGATGCCGCTTTTTATATCGGCGATCTCGCCGAGAGGCACGACCGGCCAACCTTGTGCCGCCCCTTCAGGGCTCGGATTCGTGGTCGGGCGATTACCCAGGGCCTTGCCCTGGTCTATCGTCTTGCGCCCCTTTGGGGCTGAAGGGGCCTTTGCGGCAGCATTGCCGAGGAGAAGGAAAGGATCGGGTGACCGGCTCATATCAGTCGGGCTTCCGCTTGATGCGATAAGGTGTGGGATCTTCGGCCACGCGATGGATGGATTCGTCGGGATTGAGCGATTTTGAAGCGATCGAACGCGACTTTGTCTTGGCTGGTTTCAGGACCTGGGAGGCGGGCGACGATTTCGATTTTTTCCCGGCAGGATAGGCGATGCGCGAGGGTGCTTGGGTTTGGGCATCGGGTGTAACCGCCGTGCTCGCTTTCTTGGCCGGTTGGAAGCGGATCTTCAATTCACCGCCGACGGCGCGGCCGGCGCGGACGAGGGTGGCGATGGTGAGGTTTTCGCTGCCATCGAGCATCTTGGTGATGCGCGAGGGCGGCACGCCCATGCGCCCGGCAAGTTCGGTGCGGTTGATCCCTTCCCGCTTCATGAACTGGAGGAGTTCCTCGACGGCCTCCAGCTTGCAGAATTCGATTTCGCTCTCGAGCGAGAACGGCTCGGCGAAGGCGTCGGCGAGCGGGTTGCTGACTTTCTTGTAAATGATCTTCATGGCTTCGGTTCGGCGAGGATGATGCGGGTGTCTTCGAGTAACTTGGCGCTGAAATAGGCGTTTCGGATAGTTTTTGCGGATTGGATGTCGGCGTTCTGTTCCTTTCGGTTGCCCTTTCCGCCGCCGTTCGTGCAAAGTATCAGGTGTCCGATTTCATCGATTTCATCATAGAAGGCGTAGAGTCGGATGCCGGGGCGCTTGAATTCGAATACCCCTTCTCCGACGTGCTTGAAGGTGAGTTCGTTCGCATAGCGGTCGTGGTTCGCCACCGCCCGGATCCGTTTCCGGATGAAATCCCATTGATTGCGGTCATGTTTCCGAAGCTGAGTGAGGAATCTGTCCGCGTGATCCTTGCCATCCATGCCCAGGGTGACCACGCGGCGTGCCTCACCAAGATGTATGGAACTCAGGACGATTTCAACCGGATTTTTCACTTTTATGATAAATTTGGAAGTGGCCGATCAGGCGACGAGGATGGAGTTGAGTTCTTCGATGATGTCCTTGGGATCGCCGCCGAAAGCCTTACGGGCGACCGCGAGGGGGACGCCTTCATCGGAGTCGACGCTTTGCCAGGCGTCGAGGTAGGCGTCCTGATCGGCGGTGGCGAAGGCACCGTTGAGGGCGATGTAGTTTTTGTTGACGTCGAGCCAGTGGCGTTGGGCGTCGGTGAAGCTCCTGCCGTGCTGGGCGAGCCAATGCTGGTAGCGGGTTTCGACGAGTTCGGGGAAGGGCGCGAGCGGAGTCTACTGGGGATCGACGGTGTGGCGGACGAGGGTGATCAGGTTGGTGAGGGTAAGGACGGGGTTCTGCGTAATCGGGCGCTTTTCGAGATGTTCGTAGGCTTTCCAGAATTCGTCGGGAGCGATGTGTTAGGGCGGCCGGGCGACGCCGCGGGAGGCGTGGAGGTTGAGGTCGGAAATGTTTTGGACGGTCCAGCCCGCGGCGCTTAATTGAGCGTCGATCTGGATCCGGGCGAGTCGTTCCGGGGTATCAGGCATGAGTCGGTTGGCTTCGGATGGTTCCAACAGCAAAATGCGAATCGAATCACAGACTTCTACCTGCCAGAGCACTGGCGAAAAGGGCAAAAACAGCAAAGCCAGAGAGGGAGGGAGCAGGTTTTTTGGGCGGTGAATGGGAAAGGCGGCAGCGCCGGCTACCTGCTTCTCGCTGCTGAAGAGGGAACCACGGAATACGCGGAAAACACGGAATGGATGATGAGGTTGGGAGCAACGAAATCAGTGAAAGGGAACAGCCGGGAATTTGGACCAGGATGGATGAGATGGATGGGATTTGAGGATGCTCCGCGCGGAGCATTTGCTGTCTCTTGCTACCTGCTACCTGCTGCTCGCTACTGAAAAGGGAACCACGGAATGCGCGGAAAACACGGAATGGATGATGAGGGTGGGAACAACGAAATCAGCGAAAAGGACGAAAAGGGAACAGCCGATGGAAGATGGTGGATGGTGGATGGAAGATGCTCCCGGTGCCTTGCTACCCGCTTCCTGCTGCTGACGAGGGAACGACCAAATCCGCGAAAGGGAGGAAAAGGAACAGGCTGGAGTTGGGACCAGGATGGATGGGATGGATAGGATGCATCGCCTGTCTCGAGCCCCGGAGGGGCGCAGGCATGTAGCCAAGGGTGAAACCCGTGGACCATGTCCAGCCAATCAACCCCGTGCTTGATCCGCGCCCCGCTCTTCCCAAGCGCGGCCGTTTGCCTTTCTTTTGAACTTGGCCCTTGGAAATTGGAACTTCCGCGCAGCGGCCCGGCTGTTCCTCCGGTCTTGGGTCTTGCGTCTTGAAATCTTGCGTCTTCGCCCTGGCTGTTTTTTGCTCCCTGCTACCTGCTGCTCGCTACTGAAGAGGGAACCATGGAATACGCGGGAAACAGGGAATGGATGAGGTCGCTTAAGCCCCCGCCGCATTCAGCGATTCAGCTTTTTCTTCCGCGGTTCGTTTTCTAACAGAGCGGGCGCGGATGAGGACGTAGAAGACGGGGGTGAAGAGGAGGCCGAAGAAGGTGACGCCGAGCATGCCGGAGAAGACGGCGGTGCCGAGGGCTTGGCGCATTTCGGAGCCGGGGCCTTCGGAGATGACGAGAGGGAGGACACCGAGGATGAAGGCAAAGGAGGTCATGAGGATGGGGCGAAGGCGGAGCTTGCAGGCTTCAATGGCGGCGGCAAAGCGGTCGAGGCCTTCGTCTTCCTTTTGTTTGGCGAACTCGACGATGAGGATGGCGTTTTTCGCAGCGAGGCCGATGAGGACGACGAAGCCGATCTGGGTGAGGATGTTGTTGTCCATGCCGCGGATCATGACTCCGGCGATGGCACCAAGTAGGCACATGGGAACGATGAGGATGACGGCGAGGGGCAGGCCCCAGGATTCGTATTGGGCGGCGAGGAGGAGGAAGACGAAGACGACGGCGAGGGAAAATACGATGATTGCCGTATTTCCGGCGGCGCGTTCCTGATAGGCGATGTCCACCCACTCGAAGGCAAAGCCTGCGGGCAGGCCGGCGGCTAGGGTTTCGATGCGGCGGAGGGCGGCTCCGGTGCTGATTCCGGGGGCGGCCTGGCCGGCGATTTCGGCGCTGGGGTAGAGATTGTGGCGGACGACGCGATCGGGCCCGACGGTGCGTTTCATGGTCACAAGCGAGCCGAGGGGGACGAGCTGGCCTTGTTCGGAGCGGGTCTGGAGGAGACGGACGTCATCGGCATCATCGCGATATTGCGGTTCGGCCTGGGCGATGACGCGGTAGGTGCGGCCGAACTGGTTGAAGTCATTGACGTAGGAGGAGCCGAGGAAGACCTGGAGGGTTTGGAAAATGTTGGACATGGGGACATCGAGCATCTTGGCCTTGGTGCGATCGATATCCGCATAGAACTGCGGGGTGGAGGCGCGGAAGGTGGAGAAGCTGCGGGCGATTTCGGGGTCCTGATTGAGTTGTCCGAGGAACTGCTGGGTGACTCCCTCAAGTTTCGCGTAGCCGTGGTTGGCGCGATCCTGGAGCATGAGTTTGAAGCCACCGCCGGTGCCGATGCCGGAGACGGGCGGGGGTTCGATGACGAAGTTCAGGGCATCGCCGAGCGGGCCGACGGCGGCCTGGATATCGGCGCCGATTTGTGAGGCGGTGCGCTGGCGGGCAACGCGATCGGCAAAGGGATCGAGGATGATGAAGACGGCACCGGCATTGGATGCGAGGGCGCGGGTGGCGCCGGAGAAGCCGACGATTTCGACGGTGTGGGCGACGCCATCGACCCCGCGTGCGGCCTGGGCGGCGGCGAGCACGGCCTGGCGGGTGCGGGAGATGGAGGCGGAATCGGGGAGCTGGGTGGAAAGGATGAGGTAGCCCTGGTCTTGTTGCGGGATGAAACCGCCGGGGACTTTTCGGAAGCCAAGGCCGCCGAGGGTGACGAGTCCGAGGTAGAGGACGAGCATGAGGACGGCCATGCGGGTGGCGCGTTTCACGAGGCCGCCGTAGCGGTGGGATAGGGCATCGAAGAAGCGGTTGAAGCCGCGGAAGAACCAGCCGAAGGCGAAATGGATGAGGCGTTGGAAGCGATCGGGCGGGCCATGGGGATCGCGCAGCAGGACGGCGCACATGGCGGGGCTGAGCGTGAGGGAGACAAAGGCGGAGATGGCGGTGGCGACGGCGACGGTGACGGCGAACTGTCGATAAAACTGCCCCGAGATGCCGGTGATGAAAGCGGAGGGGAGGAAGACGGCGACGAGGACGAGGGCCATGGAAACGAGGGCGGCGCTGACCTCCTTCATGGCGGTGCGGGTGGCTTCGCGAGGTTTCATGCCGGCTTCGATGTGGCGTTCCACACCTTCGACGACGACGATGGCATCATCGACCACGATACCGATGGCGAGCACGAGGCCGAAGAGGGAAAGGCTGTTCAGCGAGAAGCCGAGGGCGGCCATGGCGGCGATGGCACCGATGAGGGAAACGGGGATGGCGATGAGCGGGATGAGGGAGGCGCGCCAATTTTGGAGGAAGATGAGGATGACGAGAACAACAAGGATGACGGCTTCGCCGAGGGTGTGATAGACCGAGTTGATGGATTCCTGAACGAAGACGGTGGGGTTGTAGATGATGGTGTGGCGGAGGCCCGCGGGGAAGGTGGCGGAGAGTTCATCGAGCTTGCGTTTCACGGCCTCGGCGGTGTCGAGGGCGTTGGCATCCGGTTTCTGGGAAATGCCGATGCCGATGGCGGGGGTGCCATCGAGGTAACTTTCGCGGGCGTATTCCTGGGAGCCGAGTTCGATGCGGGCGACATCGGCGAGGCGGACGATCTGGCCATTGCTGCCGGTTTTGACGATGATGCCGCCGAATTCCTTTTCGGTCTTCAATCGTCCCTGGGCGCGGACGTTCATTTCGAAGACGGCGGGGGTGTCCATGGGTTCCTGGCCGATGGTGCCTGCGGCGACCTGGACGTTTTGTTCGGCGAGGGAGTTCAGGACATCGCCGGCGGTGAGCTGGCGTGCGGCGAGTTTCTGGGGATCCAGCCAGACGCGCATGCTGTATTCGCTGGCGCCGAAGACGGTGACGCTGCCGACGCCATCGACGCGGAGCAACTCATCGCGGATGCGGAGGAAGGCGTAGTTGCCGACGAAGAGCTGGGAGAGGGAGGAGTCATCGGCAATCAAGTGGGCGACGAGCAGGAGATCGGGGCTGGCCTTTTCCGTGACGACGCCGGTGCGGCGGACGATTTCCGGGAGTTTCGGTTCGGCGCGGGCGACGCGGTTTTGAACGAGGACCTGGGCTTGGTCGGCATCGGTGCCCTGGGCGAAGGTGATGGTGATCTGGACGGCACCATTCGCGGTGGACGAGGAGGTCATGTAGAGCATGCCCTCGACGCCATTGATTTCCTGTTCGAGCGGGGTGGCGACGGTATCGGCAATGATGTCCGGCGAGGCACCGGGGTAGGCGGCGGTGATTTGGATGGTGGGCGGGGCGATCTCCGGATACTGAGATACGGGAAGTGTCGTAAATGAGATCGCGCCAACGATCATGATGACGATCGAAAGGACCCAGGCGAAGATGGGTCGATCGATGAAAAAGAGGGGAAGCTTCATGCGGGGCTGGGGTGCCGGGGCTTAGCGGGCGGTGGCGGCAGGTTTCGGGACCGCGGGCATGCCGGGGCGGGCGATGGTGAGGCCGGAGACGAGGATGCGGGTGTTCGCGGGGATTTCCGATTCGATCACGCGCAGGTCTTCGTGGCGCGGGCCGAGGGTGACGGGCAGGGCCTGGATGAGATTGTTTTCATCGAGCGTGAGAACGAAGGTGAGGTCCTGCTGGGACTGGATGGCGATTTCCGGAACGAGGGTGGCGGAGTATTCGCCGCGGCCGGGGAGGCGGAGTTTGGCGAACATGCCGGGGGCGAGGAAGTTGTCTTTGTTTTCGAGGACCGCACGGGCGCGGAGGGTGGCGGTGGCGGGATCGAAGGCATTGCTGACGAAGTCGATGACGCCCTTGCGCGGGTAGCCGGTATCGCCATCGACGGCGACTTCCACGGGCACGGGATTGCTGCGGGCGGACTCGGGGTTTTCCTGCTGTTGGAGGCGGAGGTATTTGAGGACGGTGGCTTCATCGGCATCGATGCGGCAGTAGATGGGATCGATGGAAACGATGGTGGTGAGCAGGGTGGACTCGGCGGAGCCGCCGCTGATGAGGTTGCCGACGGAGATGAAGCGATCGGCGATGCGGCCGTGGATGGGCGAGCGGATCTCGGTGTAGCTGAGGTCGAGGTTGGCGGTTTCGACGCGGGCTTTGGCGGCTTCCACGCGGGCATCGGCTTCGGCGAGGGTGCCTTTGCGGACATCGACCTCCTCGGCGGCGACGGCATTTTTTTCGAGGAGCTGGCGGGCGCGTTCGTAGTTCGAGCGGGCGAGTTCGGCGGCGGCGCGGGTTTGGTTGAGTTCGGCCTCGGCGGCCTTGAGGGCGGCTTCGAAGGGGCGGCGGTCGAGAGTGAAAAGGAGGTCGCCCTTTTCGACCGTTTGGCCGTCCTTGAAATGGATTTCCTCGAGCAGTCCGCTGACGCGGGCGCGGACTTCGACGCTTTCGACTGCTTCGAAGCGGCCGTTGTATTCGTCCCAGGAGGTGATCGTTTGGGTCACGGGGAGGACGAAATCGACGACCGGGGGCGGAGGCGGTCCGCCCTGGGCCTGGCGGGGCTTGCAGGCGGGGAGAAAGAGGGCGGCGAGGAGCAAGGGAATGAAGACGGGAGCTTGCATGGCGGGGAAAGGATCGGACGGCGTGCGGGCTGCCGTGCACCGCCGAGTTTACTTTCGATGGGGTCGATGTAAACGGGAAAGTTTACTTTTGCCATATCGGGCGGGATTCGTTAGGGTGGCGCGAATCGGAAGAAACCCATGGGAAGAAGTGAGGAAAAGCGTGCGGCGATCGTGCAGGCGGCGATCGAGGAATTCAGCGGATCGTGTTACGCGCTGGCGAACATGGATGCGATTGCGGCGCGTGCGGGGGTATCGAAGCGGACCGTTTACAATCATTTCGACAGCAAGGAGGCGCTGTTTCTGGAGATCAGCACGCGGGTGTGCGAGCAACTGATGAGTGCGCTGGAGATGCCCTATGATCCGGAGCGGGCGGTGCGTGACCAGTTGTTAGAGCTGGCGGGGAGGCATCTGGAGTTGGTGGGATCGCGCGAGTTTCAAGTGATGACGCGGATCATCCTGCCGGAGCGGGTGAGGAATCCGGACTTGGTGAAGGGGGAGTTTGACCGGCTGCGGCGGGGCGAGCGGGGTCTGGGGCCGTGGATGAGGCAGGCGATGGAAGCCGGGGTGATCCGGACGGGGGACTGGGCATCATCCGCGCGGAAGTTCGGGGCGATGCTGGCGGAGTTTGGTTTCTGGCCGCAGCTTCTGGGGCATGAGAAACCTTTGAGCGCGAAGGAGCGCAAGGAAGTGGCGGAAAGGGTGGTGGATCTTTTCCTGAATGGCGTGGGAGCAGCGGAGAAGCCGGCACGGCGGATCGCGCGGCGGGGATGAGTGGCAAAGGTCCGCGGGATCACGGGCTGCCGAAGGGCGAGCCGGTGGCGTTTTGAAGATGATGGATGAGGTGGTCCTTGATGCTCTGCATGCGGGCGATGATTTCCTCGGGGGTCGTTTCCGGCGGCAATGAGGCATCGGCGCGGACGGGCTGGCCGGCGATGCTGTCGATCAGGTCGATGGCTTCGGCGACGTCGTGGAGGAGGTGGCGGCGTTGTTCGGCGGCATCGAGAAGATAGAAGCGGTGGTTGCGGATCCAGAGGCCATCGCGGAGGAGGAAGAAGCGGTGGACGGTGAGATCGGTGGAGCCCGGGGCGTAGCCGTCCTGGCGGATGAGGTAGGGGCCTTTTTGTCCGGGGTGGAAGCGGAGATTGAGGAGGGTGAGGCGTGAGGGATCGTGGGAAAGTCTCATGGGGACGATTTTCTGAGATGGGTCGAATCCGTAGCGGTTTTGAGGATGTGGAGGAAAGTCGATTCTTCTGAGCCACCGCGCATGATTTGTGCTAGGGGTGATTCCGATGAGCGGCCTGCGATATCCTGAGAGGGTTCCGATGCTGCCCCTGCCGAAGGGGGCGGCCTTGGTGGCGGCTTTGGATTTCCGGCGATTGCCGAAGGTTTTGCTGCACGAGCATCTGGATGGCACCTTGCGTCCGGGGACGGTGGCGGAGCTGGCGGCGGAGGCGGGATATGCCGGGCTGCCGACAGCGGATCCGACCGAGCTGGCGGCATGGTTTCACCGGGGTGCGCAGCGCGGGAACTTGCCGGAGTATCTGGAGGGTTTCGCGCATACCATCGCGGTGATGCAGACGCCGGAGGCGCTGGAGCGGGTGGCGTGGGAATTCATCGAGGACATGGCGCGGGACGGGGTGGTCTATGCCGAGGTGAGGTTTGCGCCGGTGTTCCATACGGCGGGTGGACTGACGCAGGATGATGTGGTGGCGGCGGTGCTCGCGGGGCTGCGGCGTGGCGGGCGGGATTTCGGGATCGAATGGGGGCTCATCCTCTGTGCGATGAGGGACCGCAACGATTCCCTGGAGGCGGCGGAGTTGGCACTGCGTTGGCGGGACGAGGGGGTGGTGGGATTCGATCTCGCGGGCGGGGAAGCCGGACATCCGCCGAAGCGGCACCTGGAGGCTTTTCATGCGATCCAGAGGGCGAATTTCTCGATCACGATCCATGCCGGCGAGGCCTACGGTTTGGAATCCATCTGGCAGGCGCTGCAGTGGTGCGGCGCGCATCGGCTGGGGCATGGCACGAGGTTGGTGGATGACATGAATGAGGTGGACGGTGAGTGGCGCCTGGGTCGGCTGGCCCGCTATGTGCTGGACCAACGGGTGCCGATCGAAATGTGTCTGCTGAGCAACGTGCATACGGGGGCCTGTGCCTCGGTGGAGGAGCATCCTTTCGGCCTGTTTCATCGACTTGGCTTCCGGGTGTTTCTGAATACCGACGACCGCCTGATGAGCGATACCGAGATGTCGCGGGAAATCGCGCTGGCGACCACGGCCTTCGATCTCGGGCTGGACGACATCGAGCAAATGACCTTGAGCGCGATGAAGAGCGCGTTTGCCTGCCATGAGAAGCGGGTGGAAATGATCCACCGGCGCCTGCTGCCGACCTTTGCCCTCCTTTCCGCGGAATTGACAGCGCGGGCCTTTTCCGGCGAATTTGATTCAAGCCTCTAACACTCCATGAATGCCATACCTGAAAGAACCCTGATGGGCCCCGGCCCCAGCACCGTTTCGCAGCGAGTCCTGCGCGCCTTGGGATCGCCCACCATCGGCCACCTCGACCCGCGCTACATCGAAATCATGGATGACACCTGCGCGAAGATGCGGGAGGTCTTCATGACGAAGAACCCGCTGACCTTTCCGGTTTCCGGAACCGGCATGGCGGGGATGGAGTGCGTGGCATCAAACCTGTTAGAGCCGGGCGATGAAGCCATCGTGGGCATCAACGGCGTGTTTGGCGCGCGGATGGCGGATGTGATGGAGCGGATGGGTGCGGTGGTGCACCGGGTGGAGATTCCGTGGGGGGAGGTATTCAGCGACGAGGTCATGGCTGAGGCCGTGCAGAAACATCGCAAGGCGAAGGTGCTCGGAATCGTGCATGCGGAGACCTCGACCGGTGCGCATCAGCCCTTGGAAGGGATTTCGAAGATCGCCCACGAAGAAGGCATCCTGCTGGTGGTGGACGCGGTGACCTCGCTGGCGGGGCATCCGGTGAAAGTGGATGAATGGAAGATCGATGCCATTTACTCCGGCACCCAGAAGTGCCTGTCCTGTCCTCCGGGGCTGTCTCCGGTGTCGTTTTCGCAAGCGGCGCTGGAAGTCATCGAGAGCCGCAAGAGCCGCTCGCAGAGTTGGTATTTCGATGTCTCGATGCTCAAGGACTACTATCTGGGCAAGAGCAAGCGGGCCTATCACCACACGGCACCGGTGAACATGATGTATGCCCTGCGCGAGGCGCTGACGATGGTGCTGGAAGAAGGTCTGGAAGCGCGTTGGGAAAGGCATGCGCAACTCCACCGGCGGCTGCGTGCCGGTCTGGCGGAGTTGGGCCTGGATTACATTCCCAAGGAATCCCTCCACACCTTGAACTGCGTGGGCATCCCGGACGGGGTGGACGATGCGGCGGTGCGGGCGAGATTGCTGGAAACCTATGGCATCGAGATCGGTTCCGGCCTCGGGCCCTTTGCCGGCAAGGCCTGGCGGATCGGCATCATGGGTCACTCCGCCACGCAGGCGAATGTCGATCTGGTGCTGGCCGCACTGGTGGATTGCCTGGATTGAAGCGGGAATCCTTCGGATCAAGAAGACGAGGGCGGGAAGTGCACACAGCTTCCCGCTCTCTAACAGCTCATGCGGTCATGCGCCGCTGAGGCGGGATTTCTTTTCCGGAAGGCGGGCGATGATGGCGGGGAGGATGTCGCTGAGTTCGTTGGCGACGACGAATTCGCCGGGGGCGCAGAGGCCATCGAGCAGATCGATGAGCGGGTCCCAGAAGCCGATGCCGGCGTGGTTGCGCCGGTTGTAGATGACGACGGGTTTGCCGGCCATGAGGGGATTTCCCTGGTGGCGGAAAATCATCAGGGCGAGCAATTCCTGAAGAGTGCCGGCACCGCCGGGCATGATGACGAAGGCATCGGAGTTTTCGATCATGACCTCCATGCGGGTGTAGATGTCCGGTCGCAGCCAGAAGGCGGAGAGGCCATCGGGCAGGCCTTCGAGTTCGATGATGTGGGGGACATTTGATCCGCCGGTCCAGCCGCCGGCTTGGACGGAGCCGCGGACGACGGCGCCCATGATGCCGGAGCGGCCGGCACCGGAGACGCAGCCGAAGCGGCTGTTGGCAAGGATGCGGCCGAGCATTTCGCCGTCTTCGAGGTAGGAGGGATCCTCAAGGGTGGCGGAGCAGAAGACGCAGACGTTGCCCTCGAGGTCGTCGGGTGGGGGCGTATTGGCCTCGGGGAGTTTCGTGGGTTCGTGGGCTTCGCGACCGGGGTCCGGGACGCCGGCGAGCCGGGCTTGTTCGAGGGTGGTCAAAACGGACTCCGGGGTCTCGGCGGAAAGCAGGAACTCGGGGATGTGCTGGCGGATGGTGCCGAGTTTGTGGAGGTGATCGAGCACGCTGAAGAGCGGGTTCCAGGAGCCATCGGGATTGAGGATGACGGTGGGTTTCCCGGCGAGTTGGCGGTCGAGCGTCTGATAACCGACGAAGACCGAGACGGCCTTGAACATGTCTTCGAGGTTCGCGCCGGGGGTGAAGACAAAGGCATCGGCTTCGGCGATTTTCTCCTGGACGTTGCCGAGGGTGATGCGCTGGTCGCCATTGGAATTGAGGATATCCCAACCGGCGTTGAAAAGGAGTTGGAGGAGC
>JALOTY010000087.1 GCA_025457665.1 Akkermansiaceae bacterium
TGGCAAAGCATATCTAGCTGGTCTTCAGAGAGTTTTAACATCATACAAACCGAAGCAGTTGCCTTGCCATATCTCCGATGGTTTTGGGATAGCTTCTAGAGAAACAGCCGGGCCGCTGCGCGGAAGTGCCAATTTCCAAGGGCCAAGTGCCAAAGAAAGGCAAAGAGCCGCGCTTGGGAAGAGCGGGGCGCGGGTCAAGCGCGGGGTTCATTGGCTGGACATGGTCCACGGGTTTCACCCATGGCTAGATGCCTGCGCCCCTGCCGGGGCTGCTGCGGGGAAGGTCAAAGTTCAATCAGCGCGGCGGCGCCGTTTCCCTGCCTCCGCCTCTGCAATGCGAAAGGTCCGGTGAATGGGCTTCTGGATCATCCTTCGTTCCCTTTGTTGCCTTCTGTTCAAACTTCAACGCTCCGGGTTTTCTTACAGAAGGAAACGGAGGAGATGAAGGTACTTCGCGCGAAACCGCCCACCGCTCACTTCTCGTCCTCCTGGGTCGAAATTTGGTCGTGCAGGACGTCTCTTACATCTTGCAGGACGTGTTTTATCTCGCGCAGAACTGCTATTTCGTCGTGCAGGACGTGTCTTACATCGCGCAGAACTGCTTTTACATCGTGCAGAACTGTCCTTACATCGCGCAGAACCGCTATTACATCGCGCAGAACTGCCCTTACCTCGATGTAAGTCGACCCTTGCACGACGAAAATCGGGGTCTGGCGAGAGCTGGCCAAGACCGCTGCGCGGAAGGGCGAAGGACAAAGGCCAAAGCTCAATGACAGCCGGGCCGCTGCGCGGAAGTGCCAATTTCCAATTTCCAAGTGCCAAAAAACAGCGGGGCTCTGCGCAGGGCATGGGCGGTCCATGGGCTCCGGGCCAGCAGGCTGGCTCCGGGAAAGCGGCAGCAGGCTGCACGCAGTCCAAGGGGAGCCCACCGATCACTGCTCACCGATCACTGCTCACCGATCACTGCTCAACCCAGGGCTGTTTCTCCACCGAACTTTGTGGGCTTCGGGGCTTGGTGGTGAAGTTTTTCCGGGTCGGGGGCTTGGGCCGGTCACGAGCGTTCACTCGCCTTCGGGGGCGGCGGGGATTTCGATGGGTGGGGTGACGGCTTGGACGGGCCGGCGAAGGTTTTCCGGTACGCCAGCAGGGCCGCCGGCGGGGGCAGGAGTGGCATCGGCGGCGGGTTGGGCGGCTTTGATGAGTTCCGGACGCTTTTTGAGGAGGGCTTCGATGGTGTATTTGCTGACCTTGTAGGTCCGGCCTTCGAGTTTGCGATCGGCGGCGAGGCGGTCTTCGAGTTCCTTTTTGCGTTTGGCGAAGGCTTCGTCCTTGGTCTTGGCGTCTTCTTCTTTCTCGCCTTCCTCCTTCTTCCTTTCAGCCGGGATGTTGGCGGTGACGGTGACGGTCATGAGATAGGATTCCGCGGCCGGGGCATTCGGGTCCGGAGCTGGGGCGTTCTGCATGGGGCCGAAGCTGAGGTTGTAGGTGAAGCCTTCCTCGGTGGTGATGACGGCGGTTTGGCGTTGTTCCTTGTTCCAGGCGGCATCGGCCTTGTCCTTGGTGAGCACGTCTTCGAAGCGGGCGTAGGAGAAGAGGCTCTTGAGCGGGGTGATGGCTTCGGCGTTGAGTTCTTCATTGTCGGCCTTGCCCTCGAGCGCGAACTCGGCATCGGCGGTGGGGCGGGTGAGTTTCCAAGCGGTGGCGTCCGGTTTCCCGGGCTCGCTGACGGTGATGGATTGGATTTTTTCGACCTTGAGGAACTCGTCATGCAACCAGGCCTCGGCCTTGGGGCTGAGGGTGGGGAAGACTTCGCTGGTGACGTAGATGCCGGTGGTATCGGCATGATTGCGGACGAAGCGGCCGGTGGATCCACCGCCGAAGGGGCTCGTGGGATCGGAAGCGGCTTCGAGATTTTTGCCGAAGGTGAGTTTGGCGATTTCCTTGCCGGAGGCATCGGCGAGGACGAGGTCGGTGCCTTGTTCATCGGCATTCTCCGATTCCGGGTCCATGCCGAAGCGCGGAGCGGAGGCGGGATCGGCCTCGATGCCTTGGGTGACTTTGACGTCGGCGAGGGTGCGGAGGAGTTCGTTGATGCTGCGGACGAGGGCGGGGTAGTTGTCGCGCTCGGCCACGGTCCAGGCACCCTCGGTTTTCTTGAGGTTGAGGGTTTCTTTGCCTTTGGTGATGGTGATGGCGGCGACTTCATCCGGCTTGAAATCGGCGAGCAGGGTATCTCCCCGGCTGCGATCGGTGGCGGCGGTGAAGGATTCGGATTTGGTGGATTTCACCACGACCACCGCGATGACGAGGGCGATGGCGATGATCCAGAGGGCAAGGACTTGCTTTTTGCTCATGGGGTCAGGTGGGTGAGGGGTTCAGTGGAATGGTGGGAGATCAGCGGGCGCGGGTGGAGCTGCGGCGGAGGAAGAGGAAGATGCCTGCGGCGATGAGGACGAGGGCGGGGACGGCGACGATGTTCCAGAGGATGATGTTGCCGGCGATGCGGTCCTTTTCACGGCGGAGGTCTTTTTGGAGTTCGCGGATGGCCTTGCGGGCATCGACCTCCTGGCTGCGGAGTTTGCGGATTTCCTGTTCTTGTTCCGGGGTGAGGTAGAGTTCGTTGCCGGCGGATTTCTGCGATTGCAGTTCGCCGAGGCGTTGCTGGGCTTCTTCCGCCTGTTTTTCGAACTCGGCGATTTTGGCACCGACGCGTTGGTTGGCATCGGCCTCCATTTCCCGGAACACGGTGAAGGGCCGGCTGGTGGCGGCGCGGCTGCGGGAACCGATGAGGTGGGTGGAGGATGCGGCTTGGTCGATGAGGTTGAAGAGCAGCGAGGAGTTGCCATTCATGGGCTGGACAAGCTGCATGTTGCCGAGGCGTTGAACCTGGTAGCAGAAGTTGTCGTAGAAGGCATCGACATCGGAAATGATGAAGACGTTGCCTTCCTTCTGAGCGGTGGTGAGGTGGGTGGGAGCCGGTGCTTCTGGCGCGGGGGCTTCCGTGGCAGGTGCTTCCGTGGAGGGTGCGGGAGTTTCGGTGGCGGGTGTTTCCGCAGGCGCAGGGGTCTCTGCTGGCGCGGGAGTTTCTGCAGCCGGGGTTTCTGCTGGTGCCGGGGTTTCTGCTGGTGCCGGGGTTTCCGCGGCCGGGGTTTCGCCTTCTTGTTCTTCGGCTTCCTGGTTGGCGGCGGCGGGGTCGCCATCGGGGAAGGCGGTTTTGAAATTGCCCTTCAGGTGGACGACGAGGTCGTGGTTTTTGCCATCGGGCCGGAAGGTGGTGGCGAGGGAGGGATCGAGGCGCGAGGCGGGGTCGCTATCGACGAGGCCGGCTTCGGTGGAAGCGCGGACGAGGGTATCGATGCTGACGCCTGCGCCGCCGGATTTGGTGATGCCACCGGCGAGGAAGAGGGTGACGCTGGTGAGGTCCCGGGTGACGATGCTGTCTTCCTGGGGCATGCCTTCCTGGGGGATGGTGAGGACGGCGAGACCGGCGCGGCCGCCTTGCATGGTGGTTTGGAAACGGCCGTCACCGACGACCTGGGTTTCCGACATTTCGATGCCCCAGGACTTGAAGAGGGTGGGGAGGGTGGAAGTGGTGGGGGTGCCGGCCTGGCCCATCATGGGATTTCCGCCGGAGGTCATCTGGGCGGTGACGGAGTAGGGGTCCACGCAGGCGATGACGGTGCCGCCCTTGAGGAGGTATTGATCGAGGGCGAACTCGGCCTCCGGGGTGATGCCGGCGGGGTGGAGGAGGAGGACGACATTGATTTTCTCGGGATCGATTTCCCCCGGGGTCATGGTGAGGTCCTCGACTTCATAGGACTGCTTGAGCTGGCTGTAGATGACCCAGGGTTCCTGGGGGCGTTGGCCGGGCATCATGGCGGGGCTGCCGGTGATGGGCAGGGCGGACATGATGCCGACGACGGGCTTGCGGGCGGCGCTGACCTCGGCGATGCGGCGGGAGATCTCGTATTCGAGCATCGTCTCATCGTTCGGGTCGAGGAAGGGGATGGTGGCGGTGCGGTCGAGGCAGGTGATGGCGAGACCGAAGTAGAGGTTCTCGTCGTTGATCTGCTGGCCGGAGATGCCATCGAGGTTGGCGGCGTCCTCGGCATCGGTATCGGGCTCGGGGTCGAGGTTTTCGATGCGGATGCGGCCTTTGGAGAGGTTGCGGTATTCGGCGAGGAGGTCATCCACGCGGCGCATGTGGAGTTTGAGGTCCTCGGGCATGTAGTCGGTACTACGGGTGGCGTAGTAGCGAATGGTGACATTGGCGGGGAGTTCGCCGAGGATGGCCTTGGTGCCATCTGAGAGGGAGTGGATTTTCTCGGTGGTGAGGTCGGCGGTCTTGTGGCCGAGGCCGAGGGACGAGACGAGCATGTTGCCGGCGACGACGATGACGCCGAGGGCTCCGATGGCGGCGAGGGCGCGGGCGACGGGGTGGAAGGTGCTTTCCTGACTCATGGCTGGGGATTCCTTTCGAGATGGGATTTGGGGAGTTCCGGGTGGGTTCAGGCGCGTTTGGCGGAGAGGATGGCGGAGGTGCCGAGGAGGGATGCGATGATGATGGAGAGGAACCAGACGAAATCCTGGAGGCGGAAGGCCCCGCGGACGACGGAGAGGAAGTGGTCCCAGACGCCAAGGGAAGTGATGGCATCCTTCACGCCGGGGGACAGGATCTTCGAGTACTGGCGGACGAAGGGATCGAAGGTGGCGAAGACGAGGCCGATGCAGATGGCGGAGGCGACGATGAGGCAGACGACCTGATCGCGGGTGAAGGAGGAGACCAGGAGGGTGATGGAGAGGAAGGTGCAGGCGAGGAGGATGGCGCCGAGGTAGCCGGAGAAGATGGCGAGGTTATCGGGTTCGCCGAGGTAGTTCACGGTGATCCACATGGGGAAAGTGAGCGTGATGGCGAGGATCCAGATGGTGGAGGCGGCGAGGAATTTCCCGAGAATGACCGACCACAGCGAGATGGGGTAGGTGCCGAGAAGCTCGATGGTGCCGGAGCGGAGTTCCTCGCTCATCAGGCGCATGCCGACGGCGGGCACGAGGACCATGAGGATGAAGGGGAGGTAGAGGAAGAAGGAGTAAGTGAGCGAGGCATCCCCGGCCTCGATGAAATTGCCGAGGGTGAACGTGAAGATCCCGGCGAGGAGGAGGAAGATGATGATGATGGCGTAGGCGACCGGGTGGCTGAAGTAGCTGGTGAGTTCGCGTTTGTAGATGGTCCAGACGTCTTTCATGGCAAGTCGTGGGGTGTGAGGGTTGGACGGGGAAAACTTTGGGGATGGTGGGGCGATCAGGCGGCGGAGGCGGTATCGCGGGTGGTGACCTGGCGGAAGAGGTCGGTGAGCGAGCCGGTGCCGGACTTGGCGATGAGTTCCTGCGGGGTGCCATCGACGACGATGCGGCCGCGATCGACGATGACGGCGCGGGTGCAGGCGGCTTCGACCTCCTCAAGGATGTGGGTGGAGAAGAGGATGGCCTTGTTTTCGCCGAGGCGGCGGATCAACTGGCGGACCTCGTGTTTTTGATTGGGGTCGAGGCCATCGGTGGGTTCATCGAGGATGAGGACCTGGGGGTCGTGAAGGAGGGACTGGGCGAGGCAGGTGCGGTGGCGGTAGCCTTTGGAGAGGGTGTTGATCGATTGGCGGGCGACGCTCTGGAGGAAGCAGGTTTCGATGGCGCGCTCGACGGCGTCTTTTTTCGCGGAGCCGGTGAGGCCGCGGATGGAGGCGCCGAAATTGAGGAATCCGGTCACCGTCATGTCATCGTAGAGCGGGGCGGATTCCGGGAGGTAGCCGATGTGTTTTTTGGCCTCGGTGGGTTGATCCGTCATGGAAATCCCGCAGATCCGGACCTGTCCCGAGGTGGGGGGGAGGAATCCGGTGACCATGCGCATGGTGGTGGACTTGCCGGCACCGTTGGGCCCGAGGAATCCGAGGACTTCGCCTTTATTGACGGTGAAGCTGAGGTGATCCACGGCGGCTTTGGTGCCGAAGTTTTTGGTCAGGTTCTCGACTTCGATCATGGTTGCAGGGGTTTGGGATTGAGAGGGTTCGTGGGCGGGAGTTGGGGCCGGGGGCCGGCATCTTTCCCTGTCCGGCGTGCGGAGAGCGACACCGGCAGGCGCTTGCGTCTGGAAAATGATCGGATATGGCGGAATGCAAGTGAAATTCTGCTAGAAAATCGCCGTTTCAGGAGCTCGCAGGGGGGTGGAAAGAAAAAAACAAGCTGACAGCGGGCGGGAACCGGGCATGGTGCGGGGGTCAATTTCATGGGAGAAGTCGTCTTTCAAATCGTCCTGCTTGTTTTCCTGCTGCTGTGTAATGGCCTGTTTGCGATGACCGAGATCGCGATTGTTTCCTCGCGGAGGGCGGTGCTTCAGGCGCGGGCGGAGGCGGGCAGCAAGGGGGCGGAGCGGGCGCTGAAACTGGCGGAGGAGCCCGGGAGGTTTCTATCCACTGTGCAGATCGGCATCACGCTGGTGGGGGTGTTCGCGGGGGCCTCGGCGGGGGCGATTCTTTCGGAGAAGCTGACCGGGGTCATCGATGATCTGCCGCTGGTGGGTCGCTACGCCGAGGAGATCGCGTTTGCGGTGGTGATCGGCGCGATCACCTTTGCCTCGTTGGTGATCGGCGAGCTGGCACCGAAGCGGCTGGCGATGAGGTTTCCGGAAGGGATTGCCTCGGTGATGTCCGGCCCGATGTCGGGGCTCTCGAAGGTGGCTTCGCCCTTTGTGAGTTTGTTGTCGTGGTCCACTTCACGATTGTTGCGGCTTTTCGGCGTGAAGGATTCCGAGGGTGAGAAGCTGTCGCGCGATGAGTTCACCGTTCTGATCCGCGAGGGGATGGTGGCGGGGGGGATCGAGAAATCGGAATCACGGATGATGGAGGGGGTTCTGGCCTTTGAGAAACTGGTGGTTTACGACATCATGATCCCGCGGCCGAAGATGGTCTGGATCGAGAAGGACGAGGAACACGCCGAGGTGTGGCCGAGAATTGTGAAGAGCACGCAGGGCTTTTATCCCGTTTATGAAAAACAGTGGGACAATCTGGTGGGCGTGGTTTCCGTGAAGGATTGTTATGCCCAACTGGCGGCAGGGGCGGAGGTGAAGTTCCAGAACTTGATGCAGGCTCCGTTGCTGGTGCCGGAAATGCAGAAGGCGGCGGCTTTGTTAGAGCAATTCCGGGAGACCGGGCATCATGCGGCTTTTGTGGTCGATGAATTCGGCGGAGTGACGGGATTGGTCACCTTGTTGGACCTGATGGAGGCGGTGGTGGGGGATGTGCCCTCCAAGGAGGAAAGGATCATCCAGCCGGTGCGCCGACGTGATGATGGGAGCTGGTTGATCGATGGTCTGGTGGAAATCGAGAAGCTGCCCGACTATCTGGAGAATTTCGAGTTGCCTGCCGGTGGAGGCGATGAATTTCAAACGCCGGCCGGATGGTTTGCCCATGTCTTGGGGCGGGTCCCGGCGGAAGGGGATGCCATCGAGGAGAGCGGCTGGAGATTCGAGATCGTGGATATGGACGGCAGCCGCGTGGACAAGGTGCTGGCGGCAAAGGTGTTAGAGGCAGAAGAAATCGTGGAGGAACACTGAGCCGACGGAACCCGAGGAGCTATAGGACCGAGGAGCCGCTCCGGGACTTTTGAGGTGGGCCGTTTTGAAAATTCTTGCCGCTCTTGGGCTACCAGGCGGGTTGATCCCGATCGTCGTAGGGCAGCCAGAGGAGGGCGACGTGGTCGACCTGGATGGCGGTGCGGGTGGGTTTGAGGGTCTCGGTTTCGAGGCTGAGGGCGGCGGGGTCGTAGCTGCGGTCGAGGGCGGCGATGTCTTCTTCGAAAGCGGCTTTGACGGCTTCGATGTCGGCTTCGATGGCTTCGACCTTGTCTTCCGCGAGGTTGACATCGCGATGCTGTTGGAATGCGCGGCCGGCTCGGGAGACGGAGCCGCGGGCGGTGCCACGGCGTCCGCCGAGGATGCCACCGAGCAAGCCGCCGAGGACGCTCATGCCGGCTTCGAGTTTGGCGGTGCTGGCCTGGCCTTTTTCTCGGGCGAGGGTGCCTTCGGCCGTGCGCAGGCGGTCGGTGAGGGTCTTGATTTTCGCTTCGGCCTTGTCGCGGATTTTTTCCACGGCGGCATCGCGTGCTTCGCGGGCGGCATGGGCGAGGCGGGCGCGGAAGTCGGCTTCGGATTCGCCGAGTTGGGAGAATTGTTTGAGGTCGCGGCTGACGAAGATGTCGGCGCGTTCGTTCTGATAGAGCCAGTCGGCGAATTCCTTGGCGACGGGTTTGTAGTTGTCGGCATTCATCGCGAAGCCGGGGAGTTCGGCGAAGGCGGTGCCATCGGTGGGTTGGTTTGAGAGTTCTTCGGGCTTGAGCGGGGGAGGGACTTCGCGGTTCCACTCGATGCCGGTGGGGGTCACGGGATTGACCTTGCGGATGATACGCGCGCCTTCCGTGCCGGCCTTGGTGGACGAAAAGCGGACCGTGCCGACGCGCAGGAGGTGGGGGCGGTAAGTGACATCGAGCGTGGAACCGGCGACGGGCACGAAATGTTCCTGGACGCCGGGGCCGACAATGGGTCGGGCGGCGGGAGTGGGAGGCGGCGCGGCGGCGGGGCCCATGGACATGGGATTCGCGGGGGCGGCGGAAACTACGGGGGATGTCGTACTTCCGGCGAAAGCGGCGCGTTTCGGGTCCATCAGTTTCTTGATGGAGCTGCGGGTGAGCGGGCCGGCGAGGTAGGACATGACCCAGCGGACGTGGAAGAGTTCGGGCGCGGAGTCGTGGACGTTGTTGAGGAGGAAGATGCGGTTGCCGAGGGCGGAGAGGAGTTTCTCCATGGATGCCCGATCGAACTTCGAGTTCTGCGAGGTGGCGGCGCCTTCGAGGCCATCGAGCACGCGGAGTTTGTCGCGTTCCGTTTGCAGGCGGCCAAGGAACCAGGTGCCGATGTTCGAGAGGGCCTTGTAGTCGAGATCGACCGGGTTCTGGGTGGCGAGCAGGCAGCCGAGACCGAAGGCGCGGGCTTGCTTGAGGAGGGTCATCATCGGTTTCTTGCTCGGCGGGTTCGCCGTGGGTGGCAGGTAGCCGAAGATTTCATCCATGTAGAGCAGGGCGCGCAGCGAGGTGGTGCCGTTTTGCGCGCGCATCCAGCCGAGCATTTGATTGAGCAGGAGGGAGACGAAGAACATCCGCTCGGAATCCGAAAGGTGGGCGATGCTGAAGATGGAGATGCGCGGTTTGCCATCGGGCGCATGGAGCATTTTCGCGATATCGAGCGGCGGACCTTCGAGCCAGGTTTGGAATCCCGGGGAGGCGAGGAGGTTGTTGAAACGCAGCGCGAGGGCCTGGCGGTCCTTGGTGGAGATGAAACTTTCCAGATCCAGCACGCCGACCTTGTCGAAGGGTGGTTTCTGCAGGTGGCGGATGAGGGATTCGAGCGTGAGATCGCGGCCGCCGCGCCATTCGTGGCCGAAGACATTGGCGAGCAGGATGGCTTCGGGGGATTGGATGGGATCGGCATTGACGCCGACGAGCGAAAGCAGCGAGGAGACGGTGGACTCGATGCGTTCGCCTAACAGCTCGCCATCATCGACGATTTCAAAAGGCGGCGCGGCCAGCGAGGCGAGGATGGAAACGGGGATGCCGGCATTGGAGCCGGGGGTGAAGATGTTCACATCGACGCATTCGCGAAGGGTGCGGATGCGGTCGGGCGATTGACCCCAATCGGCAAGGCCGTTTTTCCACATCGTGGCGGTTTTTTCGGCGAATTCATCGGGAGTGACGCCCTTGCGTGCGGCGTCGTCCTCATTGATCCAGGGGCGGAATTCGGAGGCGGTGAGATCGGGGAAGCTGAGGAGGAGGTTGGCGATGTCGCCCTTGGGATCGATGACGATGGCGGGGATGTGATCGATGGCGGCTTCTTCGAGCAGGGCCATGCAGAGGCCGGTTTTCCCGGAACCGGTCATGCCGAGCACGACGCCGTGGGTGACGAGGTCCTTGGAATCGTAGAGGACGAGGTCGTCGGTGGGCTTGGCGGCATCGAGATCATAAGTTTTCCCGAGGTAGAAGGAGCCGAGCTTTTCGTAGGCGGAGAGGTCCATGGGCGTGGAGTCTGGAGTGGACGATGGGCGCTGCGAAGCAGGAAATCGAGGCGATGGCGTCAGGGGGATTTCCTGGGCTGGACGCCGAGGGTGGTGCCCGGGTGGACGGGCGTCTCGGGGCCGATGCGGATTCGCAGGGGGGTATCGAGCTGGGGGATGCGGAGGATGACGAGCTGGCAGGAGCCGAGGAAGTCAACGCGTTCGACCGTACCGCAGGCAAGGCAGTCGTGGCGGTCTCCGGAGCAGAGGTGGAGTTCATCGGCGCGGTAGCAGCGGGTGCGGCCGGTTTCCGAGCAGGGGAGGAAATTGATGCTGCCGAAGAGGGCGGCAACGCCGGGGTCGGCGGGGTGGGACCACAATTGTCTGGGGCTGTCGCACTGGATGAGTGAGCCCTCGCGCAGGACAGCGATGCGGTCGCCGGCGGCGAGGGCGTCATCGGCATGATGGGTGACGAAGAGCGTGGTGATGTGGAGGGAGCGGAGGAGGTCGAGGGTGAGGGTGCGGAGTTGTTCGCGGAGGATGGCGTCGAGATTGCTGAAGGGCTCGTCGAGCAGCAGGAGGTCGGGCTGATAGGCGAGGGCGCGGGCGAGGGCGGCGCGCTGGGCTTCACCGCCGGAGAGTTCGGCCGGGAAACGGTGGGCGTAGTGGGAGAGTCCGACGAGGTGGAGGCATTCGAGGGCGCGGTCGTGGCGGGCGCGGGCGGGCAGGTGGCGGAGGCCGAAGCTGGTGTTGCGGAGGAGGGTGAGGTGGGGGAAGAGATCGCCGCTTTGGGAAACCATGCCGATGCGGCGGAGTTCGGGAGCGACGGGTCGAGGGTGGGAAAGCGATCTTTCGCCGAGCGAGATTTTTCCCGAGGCGGGGTGTTCGAGGCCGGCGATGCACCGCAGGAGGGTGGATTTCCCGCTGCCGCTGCCGCCGATGAGGGCAAGGATTTCCCCGGAATGGACGGTGAGGGAAACGGCGTCGAGCGCCGGGCGGGAACTGCCGGGGTAGCGATGGGTGAGGTTCTCAAGCGTGAGCTGCATGGGCGGCAGGTGTTAGAGGCGTTTCCAGATGAGGAGTTCGACGAGCAGGATGCCGAGCGAGCCGATGAGGATGATCACGAGGGACGGGGCGGCAGTGGCGAGGATGGTGCCTTGGTTGGCAAGGCCGTAGGTCCAGGTGCCGAGCGTTTCGAAATCGAAGGGGCGGAGGATGAGGGTCAGGGGGAGTTCCTTGATGACATCGATGAAAATGATCACGCCCGCCGCTGCAAGCGTGGGGCGGAGCAGGGGCAGGTGGAGGCGGAAGAAGGTGGTGATGGGTGACTGGCCGAGGAGGCGGGATTGCTCATCGAGCGAACGAGGGAGCGAATCGTAGCTTTCCCGGACCATCTGGCCGGCGATGGTGAAATAGCGGACGACGAGGCCGTAGCTGAGCCAGAGGATGGAGCCGGAGAGGAGGAGGGGCGTGAGAAAATCGGGCAGAGCGGGGATGCCCCGAATCGCGGAGGCGGTGGCAAAGATGGCGATGGCCAGCACGGCCCCGGGGGCGGCATAGCCGCAGAGAGTCACGGCGCGGAGCAAGGCATCGCGCAGGCGGCCGGGGTGAAAACGGAGGATGCCGGTGAGCGGCAGGGCGAGAAGGAGGCAGGCGAGGGTGACGCCGAGGCCGAGGCCGACGGAGTGGAAGGCGGCGCGGAGGAAATCGGCACTGCGGTCCGGCCCGCTGGCGAGGCGGAGCCAGTGGAGCAGGGTCAGGCAGGGGTAGAGGAAACCGATGGCGATGGGAATGAGGCAGGCGGTGTAGCAGGCGATGAGGCGGCGGGTGTTCGGAACGAGGCGGGGATCGGAGGGTCGGTTTTTCTGATGATATCCGGCGCGCCCACGAAGGCGGACTTCGACGAGACGGAGGAGCAGGATGGCGAGTAGCACGAAAGAGGCGAGACGCAGGGCGCTGGGGAGGTCATCGAGCCCGAACCAGGTGCGGAAGAGCACGGGCGTGAGCGTCTGGATGCCGAAGTGACTGGTGGCTCCGTAGTCGTTGAGGGTTTCCATGGCGACGAGGAAGAGCCCGGCGACGAGGGCAGGTCGGGCGAGCGGCAGGGAAACGGTGAAGAAGCGTCGCCATGGTCCGGCGCCGAGCAGGCTGGCGCTTTCCGCCGCGCGGGTGCCGGCGCTGGCAAAGGCGGCGCGGGCGGCGAGGAAGATGTAGGGGTAGAGCACGGCGGCGAGCATGGTGGCGAGCCAGGCGTAGCGGTGGATGAGTTCGACCTGAAGATAGGCGTCCACCCCGTGATTGCGGCGGATTTCCACGAGCCAGGGAATGAGGGCTTCGCGGGCATCCGTGCTGATGTAGGCGGCGACGTAGGGCGGGACGGCGAGCGGCAGGACCAGCAGGATGGAGAGCCAGCGGCGACCGGGGAAACGATAGCGCGTCACGCACCACGCGGCGGGCAGGCCGAAAAGGAGGCTGAGGAGACAAACGCCGACCGTGAGGATGATCGAATCGCGCAGGGCGGCGGGCAGGAGGTGATCGACGAGCTGTTTCCACGTCGCGGGGTCCGCCGGGGCCACGAGGCCGGAAAGCAAGTGCGCCACCGGCAGGAGCACGATGGCGCAAAGGAGCCAGAAAACAGGCTTGGTGGGAGACAAAAGACAGAGGTGTTAGAGATTACTGCCAACCGACGAGGTTGAAAATCTTGATGGCTTCCTCGGTATTTTCCGCGAGCTGATGGAGGTTGGTGAAATCCGGTTTGAAGCTGCCCCAGGATTTCTGGATCTCGGTGGGCTCGATGTCTTTCGTCACGGCGAACTCGGCGGTGAGGGTCTGATAGAGTGCCTGGACTTCCGGGGAGGTGACGAATTCCATGAACTTGAGGGCTTCGGCGCTGTTGGCGGCTCCCTTGATGATGCCGCCGCCGCTGATGTTGATGTGGGTGCCGCGGTCGGATTGGTTCGGGAAAACGATGCGGATGGCATCGAGCGCGGCGCGGTCTTTCGGGTCCTCCGAGGTGGCGAGGAGGCCAAGGTAGTAGCTGTTCGTGACGGCGATATCGCCAAGGCCGAGGGCGATGGCCCGGACCTGATCGCGATCGCCGCCCTGGGGTGGGCGGGCCATGTTGTTTTTCACCCCGGTGGCCCAAGCGGTGGCGACTTCGGGGCCATCGGCGGCGAGGATGGAGGCGAGCAGGGATTGATTGTAGGGCGAGGTGGACGAGCGGATCAGGATGTTTCCGCGGAAGCGGGGGTCGGCGAGGTCGGCATAGGTCGTGGGGGGATTTTCCACGCGGTCCTTGGCGTGAACGATGACCCGGGCGCGCATGGTGAAGGGGACCCAGGTGCCATCGGCCGCTGCAAGTCCGGCGGGGAAACGCCCGGCCAGAGCCTCACTGCCATGCGGTTGGAGCAGGCCTGCGGTGGCGGCGCGGTCGAGGGTGGCGGCATCCACGGTGACCAGCAAATCCGCCTGCGGGCTGGCTTTTTCCGACTCGATGCGGGCGATAAGCTCGTTGGCCCCGGCTTTGACGAGCTTGACCTCGATGCCCGACTCGGCGGTGAAGCGCTCGAAGACTTTCAGGTCGGCATCGTAGTGGCGTTCGGTGTAAATGCGGAGTTCCGCAGCGGAAATCGGGACAAGGCCGAGGGTGGCGATGGCGAGCGTGAGGAGGGTCGTTTTCATGTGCTTTCGGGGTCCGGGGCTTGGTTCAGGAGAGTCGGGCTTGGATCATGGGGTGGGTTGGCGGGTCGTCAAATTGAAGATTGGCATGACGATTCCAATAGCCCGATGAGACTGCCCGACCGGATGGCGGCTGGCTGTCGCTGGCTTGCGGAAAATGGGCGGTGGCTTGAGGCATGAACCCGATTGTGGAGACGACCCAATCAGCGAACCCCTGCGGAAATTGAGGCGCGTTGGGATGATCTGCGTCAGAGCCTGCTTCCACGGGACTCCCTGTCGCCGTATCCTGGGTGGCGATGGGTGCGAGCAACGAGCTAAGCGTTACTCCATTGCCTTGCTCTTCGGTTCAGGTCAGCGCGGCTTCTTCGGCGGGGGACTCCCTGACGCTCAGGGCTCATTCCCGTTCGTTCGCAGCTTCTTGATCATCCTGTCGAAATCCGACTCGAAGAGCCGGTCCTGCACAATTCGGTATCTTTCAAACTCGCTCTCGGCGTGGGCTTTGGCCAGTTCTGCCGATACCTTGCCTGCGTCCTGCAGGATTTCCCGGTCCAAGAGCTGGAGGAATCCGTTCAAACGTTTTTCCCAATCCTCCATCGTCATGGGGATTCTCCTTATCGCCTGCATTTCCGCCATATCAAGGTAGGCGGAGACAATGCGCTCCATTTGCTCCAATTCGAAATCCGAGAGATAATTTTTGGCGATGGAAACGTCGTATCGATGGATTTTTCCCCTGGGTGAGCCTTCCCAGGTCTTAAGCCCCATGTTCTCACGCCTGTGGTCGGCGCGATCCACGATGACCTCCGCCGCCGTTTGACCGTGCACGGCAAAGTGCATCTTGTTTTGAACCGCAGCGAAAAAACGTTTGGTGGCGGTAGCGGACGGGTCGTAATCCAAAGCCGTGGCGTAGATATCGGTGATTTTCTGGTAAAATTTCCGCTCCGATAGCCGGATTTCCCGGATGACATCGAGTTGGCGCTCGAAAAACTCATCCGTCAGCGTTCCGCCCTGCTTGAGGCGCCCGGCATCCATCGTCCAGCCTTGGATGGTGTAGTCCTTGACGATCTGGTTAGCCCACTTGCGGAATTGCACGGCCCGCTCATTCTCGATCTTGAAGCCCACGGCGATGATCGCTTGCAGGCTGTAGTGCTTCGTCAGGTAGTTTTTGCCGTCTGAGGCAGCTATTAAGTATTGCTTAACAACTGAATCCTCCACGAGTTCGTTGTCGCTGAAAATGCGCTTCAAATGCTGGTTGATGGCCGGAATCGATACCCCGTAAAGCTCCGCCATCATCTTCTGCGTGAGCCAGACGTTCTCGTCCTCGTAGCGCATTTCCACGCTATCCTCCGACCCGCCACCGGCAGCCACAAAGGTCAGGTATTCCGCTGCAGAGGAGCGAACGATGGAGACTTCGGGCTTCTTTTTGCCGCGTTTGGCGGGCGTGGTTTTCTTTTTGCTCATGGGTTGCTCCTTTCGAATCGAGCAAGGCGGTGGTGCGGAACTTTTTCGACAGCAGTCGCGGGCATGGCGCAATCCTGGTCTCGGATGGCTTTCGGGGTGGGCATAAAGGGTGGGCTGGCGAGGACGTGTTCGGTGTGGCGGTGCGGAAATGACTACTCGATCGGCCCTTCGAGGGCGAGAGTTTTGCCGGAGCGAGTGCCATCGAGGGGGAGTTGTGCTACAGGAGCCAAGTCCCTGCGGAAGGCGTGGTGGGTGCCTTTCGTTTTTCGGCTTGTGAAAAATCGGGTTGGGATCTGATGGGGTTTTCCTCGGGCGATGACTGACTTGGGCGGAGGGGAATGGAAGGGTGGGCAGGGGGGCTGACGTATCGATGGCCATCATGATGACCCGGAGGTGGATGATTTTCGCAGCGATGCTGGCAGGCTTGGGGTTTTCCCAAGCCCATGCCGAGGAGATTGCGGGTGAGAAATCTTTGGTCAACGGGCGCGAGATCGGCGAGATCGCGGTGGCGGGTCGCTTGGCGATCGATCTGCATGCGGCCTTCATGCTTTCGCGCGAATACGGGACGGAGCGGGCGCTGAACTGGTTCAATTGCGGCTATGCCGGAGGTGGTGGCGGAGGAGGAACCAAGGTGGGCGGCACCTTCGGGTTTTTCGGCTTTCAAGTGGGCTTTGCGGAACGTCAGCAGCGATATCCGCTGGCGGTGGAGGTGGAGGGAGTGCCGGGCTTGCGATTCGATGGCGATGATTTTCTCAAAGGCAATTTCGCGGCCGACGACGAACTGCTCGCGACCGATGGGCTGGCGGTGGAGATATGGTTCCGCGACGGAGGGAGTGGGAAGAATGCGGTGCTGTTAGGTTGGCAGTCACTCGATGGTTCAGTGTTGTCATCGACGCTGCGGGTCCCGGAAGCGGCTGGGAAATCCGAGGCATGGCGGCATCTCGTGGTCAATGCCCGCGGTGATCGCGAGGTGTGGTGGTTGGATGGGAAGAAGCTGGATGAGCGGGAGCGCAGCTTGAGGCCTTTGAAAGGTCATGTCATGGTGATCGGTGCGTCGGATGGGCGGACCCCTTCCTTTCGTGGCGATCTGGCGGCGGTGCGGGTGCATGATCAGGCGATGACGGATGCCGAGATCCTCCACAACGCGAAGGGGGGAGTGATGTTGGGGACGACCTTGCAGGACTGGTGGGCGACCGAGCCGGATCGCTGGTGGAAGCAGGACTCGAAACATTTCCGTCATGCGGTGGACAAGGCGGAGATGGAACGATGGACGCCGCAACAACGCGCCGATTTCGAGAAACGGCTGCCGGAGATGTTCGAACTCGCCGAGTTGTGTTATCATGTTTATTCCGAGCGTCTGGCGATGCGGACATCGGCCGTGAGCGTGAAACCCGAGCAACGCGGCGA
>JALOTY010000020.1 GCA_025457665.1 Akkermansiaceae bacterium
GCCCGCATGGTTTCCCGGAGAGGGTCATGGCTACCACCCGCGGACTTTCGGCGCGCTGCTTGATGAACCGGTGCGCCGCCTCACCGGTGCGCCGCTCGGCTGGTTCTGGCGCTCGCAAATTGCCGATCCCTTGGGCCTCGATTTCTGGATCGGCCTGCCCGCTGCGATGCACCCGCGCGTGGCCACCCTCTATCCGGGCAAGGCCACTCCGGAAGATTTCGCGAGTGGCTTCTACAAAGCCTTTCAAACTCCCGGGTCCCTCACCCAGCGCTCTTTCGCCTCGCCCCGCGGCCTGCGATCGGTCCGCGAAATGAATGACCCCGCCGCCTGGTCCGCCGGTCTTCCCGCCATGGGCGGCGTGGGCACCGCCAGTGCCTTGGCGAAATTCTATCAAGCCGCCGCGGGGAAAATTGATAGCCCGCTCACCGCCACGGTCCGCCACGCCCTTGCCACGCGCCTCATCGAGGGCGAGGACAAGGTGTTGCTGAAACCCACCGCCTTCAGCGCCGGGTGCCAGCTCGATCCCACCGATCCGCTCGGGGCCAAGGTCCGGCACCTTTACGGCCCAGCAACTTCGGCCTTCGGCCATCCCGGCGCGGGCGGTTCCCATGCCTTTGCCGATCCCGATCACGGCCTGAGTTTCGCTTTCACCATGAACCAAATGGAACTGTCCGTGATGCCCGGAATCCGCGCCACCAGCCTGGTCGATGCGCTTTACCGCGAATGAGCGTCAAGGATCGCGCTTGGCACTCACGCGGTGCGCGGCTTTAGTCACCGCGCGTGAACGATCTGACAACCCCCGAGAGCGAGCCCAATCGCCGGCGATGGATGGGCTTCTGGAGCATGATCGTCCAGCAGACGCAAAATGCCTTTAATGACAAGGCCGCGCAATTCATGCTCGTTCCTTTGGCTGGCGCCGTGGGGGCGAGCATTGGCGGACTCCGCATCGAGGACGCCGCGGGCCTCATGATCGCACTGCCCTTCGTGCTTTTCGCTCCTCTTGCGGGTTGGGTCAGTGATCGATACTCGAAACGAAACGTCATGCTCGGCGCGGCCATCGCCCAGCTCATCATCCTCATCTGGATCTTTGCCGCCGTAAGTTGGCGGAACATCCCGCTGGCCCTCGGTGGCTTTTTCGCCCTTGCCACTCAGTCGGCATTCTTCGGGCCGGCGAAAATCGGGATCACCAAAGAACTCCTCGGCTCACGCCATCTTGGTTTCGCCTCGGGGGTCCAACAGATGACGACGATGCTCGCCATCCTCGTCGGCCAGATTGCCATGGGCTTCCTTTTCGACCGCCTCTACATCTCCGGTGGCGGCACCGAGGATGCGGCATGGGAAGCCGCCACCGCACCGCTTTTCTGGATCATGCTTGCGGGCATCCCGGCGGTAATCCTCGCCATCATCGTCCCACGGACTCCCGCCCATGGAACCACCCCGCTGAAGTGGAAAACCACCATCGAACACTTCACCCACATCCGCGAACTGTGGTCGGATGCTCCCTTGCGTCTCGCCTCGTTCGGCGTCGCCTTCTTTTGGGGCTTCGCCGCTTTTCTCAACCTTTGGGCCATCAAGGTAGCGGCCGAGCTGACCAACTCCGGCCAAGGCTTCGGCACTCTGCAATCCTGGTTCATGGCCGCCGCCGGGATCGGCATGGCCGCAGGCTTCGGCTTCGCTTCCTTCCTGCTGCGCAAACGCATCGAACTCGGCTGGGTGCCGGTAGCCGGTGTGCTGATGACGCTCACCTCCATCGCCCTCGCCCTCATCGATCCACAAGGCAGTCTCGGCCTGTTAGATGGCGGATTCACCGCTGCGTCACAAAGTGCTTTCCTCTGGGTCATGACAGCGCTGGCATTTTTCGCCGCGCTCTTCCTCGCCCCTCTGAATGCCTGGATGCAGGACCGCTACCCTGCGGCAAAACGCGGCGAACTGCAATCCGCCGTCAACCTCCAGGACTGCCTCGCAGGCATCATCGCCGTGGCCTTCATCGCCCTGGGTTCCAAGGTGATTCCCGGCAGCACTCCCATGGGCTCCCTGCAGAACCTCCTGCTCGCCGGCGCGGGATTTTGCGGCTTGATGACCCTGGCGGTCATCCGTCTTCTGCCACGCGACTTCGTCCGTGTGGTCGGCCTTACCCTGGTCCGGACTTTCTACCGGATTCGTAGTATCGACTCCCACCATGTGCCCGCGAAGGGCGGTGTGCTCCTTCTGCCGAATCATGTCACCTGGGCGGATGCGTTTTTCATCACCGCCGCCAGCCCGCGTCCGGTGCGCTTTGTGATGGATGCCTCCTTCATGAATCACCCGGCCGTGGGAGCCTTTTGCCGACTGTTTGATACCGTGCCCATCGCACTCGGAAAACCCCGCGAAGCCATCCGCGCCGCGACCGATGCCCTCGCGCAGGGGGACGTCGTCTGCCTTTTCCCCGAAGGCCAACTCACCCGCACGGGAACGCTTCAGGAACTGCAACGCGGCGCTGAACTCATCGCCCGCCAAGCCGGCGTGCCGGTGATCCCGGTCTGGCTCGATGGTGCCTGGGGATCAATCTTCTCCTTCGAAAGAAACCGCTTTTTCCGCAAATGGCCCTACCGCATCCCCTACGGCATGGGCATCGCTTTCGGTGAGCCGCTCGATCTAACAAATCTCGATGGCGCGATGCTCCGCCGTTGCTTGTTGGATGCCGCCGTGAGTGCGATGCATTCACGACTCGATTCCTGGCCCCGGGAAACCGAAGCGCAGGCAAACGGCTATCAACTCGGGCAGATCAACGCCCTCCCGCGCCGCGCCACCTGGTTCTCGCTGGCCCACGATGCGGAGATCGCATCCCTTCCCGCACTCGATCAGTTTTGTCGGCTCTTCAAAGCACGCCGCGAGTCCGTGTCGGCATTTCCCGCCGCTGCCAGCGGTCGATGGGTGGGCGGAGCGGTTCTGCGGGAAAGCTTCGATCAAGGCGCTGTCGGCGGAAGCGGCGTGTTCTTTGATTTCAGCCCTAGGGCGCTCGATCCCATCGAATCCTCCACCTGGGTCCACTGTCCCTGCCTTGCCATCGATGGAGTCATCCTTGCCATGTCTTTCCCCGACCCACCCTGCCCCACGGCGGGGTCGCGACCGCAAGCCGGCCGCATGCCGGGAACCTGGGGCCAGCTTCTCCCCGGTTTCGCGGTGTCTGCGGATGGCCGGACGCTTTCGGGCCCCGCCCTCAAGGGGGGCACGCTGTCTCTTCCCGATGGCATCGGGGTCGATGATTCCGGCTGGGTACGACGGATGCCGTAGATCATCGTCAAAACCACCTCCGTCCATCCCTTGCTTGCCCATGGGGCGGTCACCATGCATCATCGTCGCACGATGAAGCCTGTCACCGCCTTCTCCCTCGTCGTCATCGCCGTGCTGGCCACCGTGGTGGTCGAGGAAACGCGGATCAAAAAACTTCAGCAGGAGCTGCTCGATCTCCGGGCGCTTCGGGCCGCGGAAAGCCGGACGCCCGCCGCAGCGTCCAGCCCATCCGAAAGCCCGGCGGAAACGCCCGCCGCAGCACCCGCCGAAAGCCACGCCCCCGCGCCGTCCACGGACGAAGCCGCTCCCCTTCCCCCACGGCAATTGCCTCCGGACTATCCGGAGCCCGCAGTGGACCGCATCCGCCAACTCGCGCTGGGAGACCGGGCCAATCTTTACCTTGAGCTGGGATTGACCTCACGCGAACAGGCCTATCTGGAAGATGTCATTGCCGAGTGGAAATCGACCCGCACGCGGCTCTGCGGCGAATGGCTTCAAGCCACAACCGAGGAGCGAGCGGCACGAATGCAGGAAATCCAGCAAATCGAGGAAGCCGCCATGGACACGCTCCGTGCCTTTTTCGGCGAAGGCGAGGAGTTCCCGAGGGTGATGAACCACCTGGCCGCCCAGCCGGAGAGGGAAATGGTCAGGCAGATGACCCCGCTCATGGACGCCAAAGGCATCGCCCTGGAAAGAGCCAAGGAAGAGCAACTGATCGAGGCCCTCTTCCGCCTGCGTGACGTTGTCGGCGGGATCGATTGGTCATCCCCCGCTGCCTTGGAATTCATGGCGGACGGCACGGCGCGGGACCGCTTCACCGCGTCATGGCAAAAAGCCAGCGAGGCCCTGCCGGACTTGCTCAAGACCTTCCTCTCCACGGACGAGGCCGCGGCCGTCGTCGAAGCCCGGGAAAGTCTGCGGGACGGGATGCTCGAGGCCCTGCCCGCCCCACCCGCTCAGTAACGGAGCCGGATTGCCAGAGTGCCGATTTCCGCCGTCCCCCGCTGGGTGCGGTATTCCTCGGTCCTCAGGGTATGAGCGTAACTGAATTCCACCTCACGGTAACGCACGCCGAGACCGGCATAAATTTCCCCGACCAAGGGCCGCCGGTCGACGCCGGTTTTGAAATCGCGGAACAGCGGGCCATCGAGGGTTGCATCATGCAGCACCCCGCGCACCCCGCCGCCAAAGAGGAAAAATACCGACCACGGGCTGTCGTACTGCAACTCGGAATCGAAATACCGGTGCGCGTACGCCGTGGAGGACAACTGCGGATCGGAGAAGTCCGGCGGAAGATTGTAGCCCACGCGGAACATCCCACCCAGTTGGGCCTCGGTCCGGAAAGTGCCCAATCGCACCCCCCAGGTTCCAACCCCATCAACGCGGATCAGACCATAACCCAACCTCGCGAGATCGATGCGACGCTTCTGGGTGAAACTCAGATCGGCGGTGAACTCACCGGGAATCTGTTCGTCCCAACCATTGAATTTTTCCACATTCCGGATGTCGTGGATGAAATCCTGGGTGACCTCGGCAAAGGAATTGCTGCCCGTGGTTCCGAGGCTGAGCTCGATGGAATTCAGAACCCGGTCGTCCTTGGCATGAAGGGAGAATCCCACCCCCAACCAGCCGGCGTAGCGACGCTGATAGAGCGGCTGGGCGTAGGGAAAGAAGTCCTGCGGCGTGAACATCTGCTGGGTCAGCGAAAACCCATAGTTGTAAACCACATCGTGCGGGTTGGTGAACCCGGTGATCTTTTGAAAGGCATCATAGCTCTCGCTATCCCCCGAAAGCAGCCGGAAATACCTCTGCAAGCCAGTCACCTCGTCCGCCGGCTTTCCCGGAGAAATCCAAGTCAGGCGTGCCCCGTTCGTGTAGTCGCGGTCCTCGCCAGCGAAGAGGTCGTTGTCGAGGTAGAAGGTCACGTAGCCCTTGTCATCCACGTTGGGCGACGGGACATCGGCCAGAGCCAATCCCGTGAGGAAGCTCATGGCCACGGCGGCGGCGGCTGGGGTGCAAGGGTTCATGTGAAGAGGGCGGGGCGTTGCGGGCGGCTTGTGCAGGTCCAACCGGCACAAAGTCAAGAGGAACCCCAAAACCCCTTCCGTCAATAGCCGGGGTGCCAATTCGACCCTTCCAGCGATGGGGACCTCAGAAAAGTCCCATCACGAACCCAAGGCCGCACGGGCCATTTCACGCCATTCCTCATCGAGCGGGGCATGCCGCGCGGCCGCCTCACGCCCGGCTCTGGCATACCAGTAGCAGGCATTTCCGTAGTCCCCCTCCTGCCGATGAAGCCAAGCATGCAGCCAGGCTCCGGCAGAGCCGGGGATTTCCTGGGAAAGGTCGTGCGCTTCATCCCATCGGCCCGCCAGCGCCAGCCACAAGCCGCGCCGCAGGGCCGGGAGATTCGCCGGAATCTCACCGCCGGCTCTCGCGGATCGTTCGAATTCCTCAAGCGTTCCCATGCCCGGCGAAATAGCGTCGCCCCCTTCGGGAGATCAATCCCGAATCTGAAAAGAAAAACACCCGGAAGAACGAATCCTTCCGGGTGGGGAAATTCTCAACAATCGCGGGGAGCGGTTTACCAACCTTCGTCGTCGTATCCGCCCTTGCGGCCGCCACCGTGACCTCCACGGCCCCGGCCACCGCCATCATCACCCCAGTCGGAGCGCCGGCGCTCGCCGCCACCTCCGCCGCCACGACGGTCTCCACCGCCACCGCGGCGATCTCCGCCTCCTCCACCGCGACGGTCACCACCGCCGCCGCCTCCTCCACCGCCGCCACGACGATCTCCGCCGAAGCCTCCGCGACGATCCCCTCCGGGACCTCCGCGACGGTCGCCACCGCCTCCGGGACCACCCGGGCGCGGCTCACGGGGTTCCGCCTTTTTCACCTTCAGGTTCCGCCCCCCGAACTCCTGTTCGTTCAGGGCTTCCACCGCTTCGTCCACCCTGGCACCTTCGGCCAAAGTCACGAAACAGAAGCCCCGGGGTCGGCCGGTTTCCCGATCGGTGATGATCTTCACACGCTCCACCGGGCCAAATTCGGCGAAGAACTCCGCCACCTCTTCTTCGGTGGCACTGAAGGGCAGGTTGCCCACGTAGATGTCCATGAGTCGGTCTTTCAGTAACGCGCCATGTCGGGGAGACCACTCCCCAGGCATGGCACGACCGAGGAAGGGGCTGGCCGGCCGCGCAAGCACTCCGGTTGTGCGCTCGCTACATGGCCCGCCCCCGGCTGGCAAGCACGGAAAAAGCCCCCGTCGACTTTCCTCGCCGGAAAGCCCGTTCCCCCTCAGACCTTGGAGTAGCGCCGCGGACCTTCGGAGGGTGGCGGAATCCGCATGATCTGGTCGAAATCCCCCTCCTCACAGCACCTCACAAAGCCTTCGGCATAGCTCTTCAGCTTGTCCCAGCATTCCCGGATCGTCCTGGCCTCCTCGGGGGTGATCGTGTGATCGCTCGCTGCATCGGCAATCCGCTTCAGCAGCCCGGAAAATTGGCCCACAATCTCATTGGTCGCCGGCAAAACCTCATAGCCCTGGGTGCAGGAACTCTCGGGATTGCGGACAAAGTATCCGCCGTTCTTCTGGCAGAGCCACTCGACCACTCCGTAGTCGTTGCTCAGCTCGATGATCTTCTGCAGGCGATCGAGCGGATTGCGACTTCCCGAGCCATCTTCGGACTGACGTTCCGCCCACTTGTAAACCAGCGACAATGAAATGCCCAAGTCCGAGGCGATCGCCTTCGGGCTGGTCTTGGTGAAGGCTTTCCTCAGCACCTCGTGACTTTCCATGGGCCGGAGGCTAGCAGGACGGCGGGGCATTCAAAGCAAAACGACGATCATGCCGACGGATTTCCGCAATCGCCCACGCTGCCCTCGTGAGTGAGCGACCATGCCGCGATGTCCTCGACCGCCGCCACCGACTCCACCCGGGCGAGCTTTTGCCGCAGCTCCTTCGCTCCCGGGAACCCCTTGCAATAGGCCATGAGCCGCGAACGCATGGCCATGATGGCATGTCTTTCGGCCCCATATCGACGGCTCTCCGCCGCCATCCGGCAATGCCTGAGCACCAACTCCCAGCGCTCTTCCAGCGAAACCGTCGGAAGCTGCTCGCCGGTTTTCAGGAAATGCTTCGCTTGGCGGAATACCCACGGGTTCTGCATCGCCGCCCGCCCGATCATCACGCCGCTCACCGCGGTCTCCCGCCTCCTTCGCGCGACATCCTCGCCATCGGCAATGTCCCCATTTCCCACCACGGGGATCGATACCGCCCGGGCGCAGGCATCGATGGTCTCCCAACAAGCCTCGCCCCCGTAACCCTGCGAGCGGGTCCGGCCATGCACCGCCACCGCCTGCATCCCGCAGTCCTCAAGGCGCTTGCAAACCTCCACCGCATTCACCGTCTGGGCGTCCCAGCCGATGCGGATTTTCGCCGTCACCGGAACCACCCCCGCACATGCCTCCGCCACCCCGCGGGCGACGCTCTCTAACAGCGGGCAGTCCTTCAAAAGCGATGATCCGCCATTCTTCGAGACCACCTTGTTCACCGGGCAGCCGAAATTGATATCGATGAAATCCGGCCGCTTCCATTCGACGATTTTTCTCGCCGCCTCCCCCATCCGCAGCCCATCCGCGCCAAAGAGCTGCACTCCCACCGGCCTTTGCCCATCGGTGAACTCGGTGTATTTCCTCGTCCTGTCATCCGCCTGCATGATGCCCTCGGCCGATACGAACTCGGTGACCATGACATCCGCGCCAAGCTCCTTGCAAATCTCACGAAACACCACATCCGTCACCCCCGCCATGGGGGCCAGATAGAGGGGAAAGGCATCGTTTTCGAACCACGGAAGCACGCCCGGGTTTAAATCGGGTTCCACCGCGGAAAACAGGGAAAATCCCCGAAGCCTCGCCGATTTCCTGACCACCGGACTCTGCGGCTTCGAAATCGACCCCTACCAAAGCCGGATATTTCGGTTTTCCTAAGGAATCGAATCCTGTATGCCCGAGGCCACAAGGTCATGACAGAAAGCCCCGCAACCTCTACCCGCGATTCCCGCATCGCTTGGACCGGCCTGGTTCTTCTCCTGGGGCTGTTGGTCGTCCTCTTCCTTCCCGGCTTCTCCTCGCCGTTGATTTTTGACGACAGCCCGACGATGAAGCAAATCGAGGGTTTCGATCATTGGTGGCAGACTCTCGGGCCCGACACCTTCGGGTTCATGCGGCCGGTGAAGAATCTCTTCTTTTACCTCTGCATGCAGCTCGGCGGTTCCCTGGTGCTGTTTCACAGCATCACTCTGGCGGCCTACCTTCTCGCCGCATTCGGCGTCTTCATCCTCGCCCGCAGGCTTCTCGATAGCCCACTGTGGGGCCTCGCCGCCGCCGCCATCTGGAGCCTTTCCGCCGCGCACGTCACCCTCGGGGTCTGGGCCAGTGCTTTCAATATCTCCATTGCCGCCGCGGCCTTCGGTTTCGGCATCACCTCCTGGGACAAATGGCGGGAAAACCCCTCCCGCAAGCAATCCGCCGTCAGCTTCTTCCTCTGGCTCATCGTCGGACTGCTGTCCTACGAAACGGCGATCGCCATCGCCCCCATCGCCGTGCTCATCGATCTCTACCGCGGTCGCCCTGTTTTCCAAAAGGCCGCCCTCCTCCGCTACACCGCCATTGCCGTCACGGTCCTCAGCTATCTCGTGGCTCGGCATTTCAATCAGGCCGATTTCAAGGACGGCGGGAATCCCGGTTTCACCGCCGATATCCAGCCCTGGCAAATCGCCGTTTCCGCCCCCTATTTCCTCTGGACCCACTTCATGATGTGGCTCGCCCCCTGGGGTCGCATCGAGTTCTTTGGCAACTACATCTGGGACCGCTCCATCCCGGCCATCATTCTCCCCTTCTGCTGGTTGATGCTCATCGGCCTCATCGTCCTCGGCGTCCGCTTCTGGCAACCGGGAAGGATCGCCATCGCCGGTGCCGCATGGTTTCTCGCCGCCGCCTTCCCCTCGGGAAATTTCATTCCCTTCGGAAACACCCCCTATGCGGACTACTACGTCCCCATCCCCGCCATCGGACTCACTCTCCTGACCGTCGGCATCCTTCGCGCCCTCTCCCGCCACCTCGTCACCCACCCCTCCACAAATCCCCAGGCACGCTTCGCGGCCCTTGCCGTGATCGTCATCATCGTCGGTGCCCGCGGAGCCAATGGGATCGCCATGACGGATTGGATCCAGGCTTGGAAAACCCCGGCCATGGTCATGGCCAAAACCGCCCTCGCCCGACCCTATCAGTATTACGCCAAGGCCACCGCCGCCCACATGATGGAATTCATGGGCGACCTTGAGACGGCCGAATTCTACGCTAGATCCTCCATGGCCGATTACCCGGAAATCTGCGTCCCTTACTTCGTCCTCGGCCGCATCCATTTCCGCCGCGGGGAATACCAAGAGGCCGAAGCCTACTTCCGTCAGGTCCTGGAAAAACGCGCAGCTACGCCCGACCTCATCGTCGATACCCACCTCCACCTCGGCCGCCTCATCGGCCAGGACCCGGAGAAGGCCGATGAAGCCTTCAAACATTACTTCGTGATCCTCAGCGAATCCCACGACTATCAGCACATCCCCGCCATCCTCGAATCTGCCGATCTCTACCGCCGCGCGGAGCGACCCGTGGACCAGATCAAGATCCTCGAGCGCGGTCTCCATTACTACCCGGACAACGAACTCATCCGCAAAGCCTTCGATGAGGCCAAGGCGGCCGCCGCCGCGGAGAAACCATGAACGATTCCCAGCCAGCACCGGATGGCAGGATCCCCCTTTGCGTGGATCTCGATGGCACCTTCATCCGCTCGGATCTTCTCATCGAAGGGGTCCTCCGATTCCTCCGTCACCGCCCGGCCGATGCCTGGCGGATCATCCCCTGGATTCTTGCCGGGAAAACCCGTCTCAAGGCCGAACTCGCCCGCGCCCTCCCGCCTCCCGCCACCCCACCCCCGGTCAATGCCGAACTCGCCGCCTGGATGCGCGAAGAGCAGGACTCCGGCCGCCCCGTCATCCTCGCCACCGCTTCGCATCGCGATGCCCTCAAACCCATCGAAGGGCTGTTTCCCTTCGATGAAATCCTCTGCTCGGACGACACCACCAACCTCAAGGGTGAAACCAAGGCCCGCGTCCTCGTCGAGCGCTTCGGGGAAAAGGGCTTCGATTACGCCGGCGACTCGTCCGCCGATCACGCCATCTGGAAACACTCCCGCAAGGCCATCCCCGTCTTCCACTCGCGCACGCGGCTGGAGGCGATGAAATCGAAGTACGATGTCGATCGTACTTTCTGCACCAACTCGACCTCATGGCCGCACTGGGCCAAGGCGCTCCGAATCCATCAATGGGCGAAAAACCTCCTCATCGCCCTCCCCTTCCTCGCCGGCCACCATTTCCACACCCTCTGGCAGTTGGCTGGCCTCTTCGCCGCCTTCCTCGCCATGAGCCTCTGCGCCTCCGGCACCTATCTGTGGAACGATCTTCTCGATCTCGAATACGACCGTGCCCACCCGCGCAAACGCGAGCGCCTCGCCGCCTCCGGGCGCACGGACTTGCGGAAAATCATCCTCGTGTCCCTCGTCCTCGTCGTCGCCGGCCTCAGCGGTGGCTTCTGGTTGGATCCCGGTTTCGGCCTGCTCCTGCTCGGCTACATCGTCGCCACCCTCTCCTACTCGCTTTGCATCAAACGCATCGCCCTTGCCGATATCTTCCTCCTCGCCTTCCTCTATCTCTCCCGCATCGTCGGCGGCATCCTGATTTCCGACGCCAGGATTTCCTTCTGGCTCTTCGCCTTTTCCTTCCTGCTCTTCCTCTCGCTCGCCGCGGCCAAACGCCACGTCGAACTCCAGCTCAATGCCGCCAAAGGCGACGATGGCATCAAGGGCCGCGGTTACCAAACGGCCGACATCCCCGCCGTCGGCGGCATCGGCATCGCCACCGGCGTCGCTTCCTGCATCGTTCTCGGCCTCTACTCGAACAGCCAGCAGGTCCTCGCCCTCTATCAGAGCCCCCAGTGGTTCTGGGGCATCTGCGTGGTCGCTCTCTACTGGATCTCTCGTATTTGGTTTCTCACCCACCGCGGCTTGATGCACGATGATCCCCTGGTCTTCGCCATCCGTGACCGCGGCACCTGGCTGCTCGCCCTCGCCGGGCTCGCCTGCGTGCTCCTCGCCCACCCCACCCCGTCCTGATGCCCGCCATGAAAAGGACCCTCGCCTCCTGGGGCCGCATCCACCCCTGCACGGCCGATGTCGATAGCCCCGCCTGGGCGGATTCCATCCGCTTCGATGCCTCACCCGCACTCGCCTACGGCCTCGGCCGATCCTATGGCGATTCCTGCCTCCTTGATGGCGGGCATGTCATCGAAACCCGTTTCCTCGACCGCATCCTCGCCTTCGATCGCACCACCGGCCTGCTCAAGGCGGAAGCCGGCATTTCGCTCGACCAGATCCTCCGCTTCTGTGTCCCGCTCGGCTGGTTTCTGCCCACCACACCCGGCACCCGTCAGGTCACTCTCGGTGGAGCCATCGCCAATGACGTGCATGGCAAAAACCACCACCGCTCCGGCTGCTTCGGCAATCACGTGGGCAACATCGATCTCCTCCGCTCCGACCACTCCCGCCACCTTCTCCGCCCCGGCGAGCCCCTGCACTCCGCCACCATCGGGGGCCTCGGCCTCACCGGCATCATCACCGCCGCAGAACTCCAACTCGTCCCCATCCGCTCCGCCTGCCTCGATGTCGAACTCGTCCGCTTCCGGGGGCTCGATGAATTCCTCACGATCTCCCGCGAATCATCGGAAACCTGGGAACACACCGTCGCCTGGATCGATTGCCTCGCCCACGGAAACTCGCTCGGGCGAGGGATCTTCATCCGGGGAAACTGGTCGGAACACGGCGGGCTCGATCCCCATCCCGCCGCGAAACTCGCCGTTCCCATCGATTTCCCGAACTTCGCGCTCAATCGCTTCAGCATCGGCGCCTTCAACACCCTCTACTACCGCCGTTTCCCCGGCCGCACCTCGCGCATCCACCAGCATTACTCGCCCTTCTTCCATCCGCTCGATGCCGTCCACGGCTGGAGTCGCATCTATGGAAAACGCGGCTTCTATCAGTATCAATGCGTCACCCCCTTTGAAGCCGGTGCCGAGCCCATGAATGAAATCCTCCGGCTCATCGCCGCCTCCGGCCAAGGCTCTTTCCTCGCCGTCCTGAAAACCTTCGGCGATGTCGCCTCGCCCGGCATGCTGTCCTTCCCTTCGCCCGGCATCACCCTCGCGCTCGACTTCGCCAATCAGGGGGCTTCCACCCTCGATCTCTTCAGGAAACTCGATGATGTCGTCCGCTCGGCCTCAGGGCGCTTCTATCCGGCCAAAGACGGGCGCATGGACCCGGCCGATTTCTTCCGCTCCTATCCACGCCTCGATGAGTTCCGCCATCATCTCGATCCCGGGATGAGTTCGGATTTCTGGAAACGCATGCACGCCTGAATCGCCCGCTCCCCTTCACCCATGAGCCCATCCCGCTACCACGCCGCCATCTTCGGAGCCACCTCGGCCATTGCCACGGAAACCCTGCGCTCGCTCGTCGCCACCCGCCCCGCTTCCCTCCTCCTCATCGGACGCCACGCCGGCAGACTCGAAACCCTCGCGGCGGACCTCCGCAGCCGCGGAGCGGAATGCCGGGTCCTCGCTCTCGATCTGTTAGATCCTGAGATCCCCTGGCATCAGCACCTTGCCGATACCACTTGGGACCTCTTTCTCATCGCCCACGGCTCCCTTCCGGATCAGGAAACCACTCTCACAGATCCTCATCTCATCGGTCGGGAGATTGATATCAATTTCATCAGCCCCATCCGCATCGCCGCAGCCTGCACGCCGCTTCTGGAAAAACAGGGCAAGGGCACGCTTGCCATTTTCGGTTCCGTCGCCGGCGACCGCGGCCGCGCCTCGAACTATCTCTACGGTTCCACCAAGGCGGGGATCGATGCCTTTCTTTCCGGCCTCCGCCATCGCCTCGCCAAACACCCCGGCGTCCGCGTGGTCCTCTTGAAACCCGGCATGACCGATACTCCCATGACTGCCGGGATGCCCAAGGGCCCTCTTTTCAGCAGCGCGGAAAAAGTCGGCCTGCTTGCCTGGCATGCCATTCAACAAGGCAAAGCCGTCGCCTACCTGCCATCGTGGTGGTTCCTCATCATGAACCTCATCCGCCACCTTCCGCGCTTCCTGCTTCACCGCACCAAGCTCTGAAATCGCGGAGAACTTCATTTGCTCTCGACGACACAAGGCAGCAGCACCGCGTCATTCATGCCGTGAATCTTCTTCTTGTCCGCGGGAGCCAGCGTTGCCAGGCATCCGCCCAGCTTGGTTTCACCGGCGGCATCGATGAAATAGTAAGGGCACAATCTCAGCCGTCCGCGCATCGTTTCCACCCCACCACGACCATCGCACACCGGATGTTCCACCACCTTCGTCTCGCGGAATTCCTGCATGATCCACGGTTGTTGGGAAAAATCCTCCATCGCTCCCGCAAGCACTTCGCGCCATTCGTTCGATGGCAGATCATGCCCCACATGCACCCCGCGTGATCCCCAAGCGGTTTCGTGAAATCCACTGATCTTCAGCACCAGCTTGCGTTCTTTCTGGCTCAGGTTTCCCACCTCATCCCAGCCATGCACATCCAGCCGCGGCAAGGCCGCTTGCGCCGGCAGCGGTGACGGATCCACCACCCATCCAAAGGGCACCCACTCGCGCAGCCGCTGCAAATGACTGCCCCGCAGCACCCCTTCCCACATCCGTCGCAGGGAAGGCGTCCACAATAGGGCAAGCCACAGCTTGTCTTCCAAATGCGGCAGACAAGGCGGCGTCAAGTCCACCCCACCCTCCACCGATCTCTCGGCCAGCGCGCGGAAAAGATCCATCGACTCCCAGTCAAACCACTCGAAAAACCGATACACCGACTCCGCCCCATCAAAATCCTCCGGAGCCACCACGTGCCGGCCTCCACCCGCCTGCTGTGCCAGCCATGCCATTTCCTCGCGATACTCGCCGCCTTCTTCGGAGACGACCACCGCCGCGCCTTCACCGGTCACGCTTCGAAAACCCTCCGCCATGCCCTTCGCGCCGCCGATCACATCGAAACCCGCTCCGGCATAAATCTCCGCCAACCACCCCGCGATCCCCATCCCGCCCGGCACCGAGTCCAGCTCGGTCAGCGCAAAACCCTCCTCACCTAACAACAAGTCCGGCCGGATCACCCGCGGCCGATGTCCCAGCTTCCCCGCTTTCCGCTGCACCTCCACCATCCACGTCGGTTTCCCGGTATCTAACAACTCGGCAATCCATGGCGGCAGTCCACCCGCCGCGCTTCTCCGATAAATCTCGTCGCAAGCCTGCTGGAACCTCGCCAGCACATGCCCCATGCCCTCAACCGCCCGCCACTCCCGCTTGGTGAGCACCCATGGCTGCGGGGAAAATTTCCATTCGCGGCCGAATTTCCGCACCACGCCATCCTTCAGGCAGGCCTCGAATTCCGCATTCATGACATTGATCGCAGCGCCCCCCGCACCAGCTCCTCGGTGCCCGCCGCCGGATTCGCATCCAGCATTGCCCGCACCGCCTTGCGCGCATCCACCTGTTTGTAGCCCAGCGCCACCAGCGCCAGCTCGGCATCCGCCGCTGCCGGCTGCATCGTCCCGCTCGCCACCTGCTGCCAGGTTTCCGCCATCCCCACCTTGTCCTTCAGCTCCAGCACGATCCGCTCGGCGGTCTTTTTCCCCAGACCCTTGATCCGCGAAAGCTCGGCGACCTCGCCGCCCGCCACACACATCTTGAAGCGCCCCACCGGCATGCCGTTGAGCACCGCCATCGCGATCGCCGGGCCGATGCCGCTGACACGATCGATCAAAAGCAAAAACACATCCCGCTCCTCCTCACTCGCGAATCCATACAGCACCTGCGCGTTCTCCCGTTGATGATGATAGATCCGCAGATCGATGGGTCGGCCCTCCACCGGATGCAGCGCGTCCACGCTGGAGAGCGGCACCATCACCTCATAACCCACCCCGCCCGCGCCCACCACCAGGCGGTTCGGATAAGACTCCCAGACTTCCCCTTTCAATCGCACGATCATCCCCACCCACCTTGCCCCGCGCCTCCCCCACGTCAATTCCCTTCCCCGCTTCCATTTTCCCGGCAAGCCCCAAGCGCCCCCTCGTCAGGGAAACGTGAAAACACCGCTCCGCCACTTCCTCACCGGCACCGCCGGCACCGCCATCCTCGCCCTCACCGTCACCGCCGGTTCGCTCCTCCCGCCTGCGGGAAACGATGACAGCCAGCCGCTCGTGCGTTTCGATGACTCCACGGCCGCAGCCACGCCGCAAACAGTCGTCGATCTCACCGCAGCCACCGCCGCCGCCATGCCCTCCATCGTCACCCTCGAAGTCGGCCCCGGCCACGAAATCGCCCACCGCGGATTTGGCAAGGGTCGCCAGGAAACGGAAGAAGAGTCCGATGGCAGCCTCGGCACCGGAGTGATCATTTCCTCCACCGGCCACCTCGTGACCAACCACCACGTCATCGAAAGCGGCGGCAACATCACCGTCACTCTCGCCGATGGCCGCAGTTTCCCCGCCACCATCCTCGGCAGCGATGAGGAAAGCGATCTCGCCTTGCTGAAAATCGAGGCCACCGATCTCCACCCGGCCCGCTTTGCCGATTCCGATACCCTCCGCCTCGGCCAGCCCGTCGCGGCCATTGGAAATCCCTTCGGCGTCGGCGTCTCGGTCTCCTCCGGCATCATCAGCGCCCTCGGCCGCCATGGCACGAACCTCACCACGGATGATTTCTTCATCCAGACCGATGCCGCCCTGAACCCCGGCAACTCCGGCGGTGCCCTCATCGATGTCCACGGCCGCGTCATCGGCATCAACACCGCCATCTACTCCCGCACCGGAGCCCACGCCGGCATCGGCTTCGCCGTTCCCTCGGTCACCGTGCAATCGGTCTGCGAACAACTCCGCCTCCACGGCAATGTCCGCCGCGGCATGCTCGGCGTGACCATGGAAACCACCAATCAGGGCGGAGACGGCATCGGCATCGAGGAAATCGCCGCCGATAGCCCCGCCGCCCGCGCCGGTCTCCGCCGTGGCGACCGCATCATCGCCATCGATGACGAAACCGTCACCAGCCCCGCCGAACTCCGCAACCGCATCCGCCTGCTCCGCGAAGGCGGCCAGGTCACCATCACGGTCCTGCGCGGCACGGAAAGCATCGAAATCCCCGTCACCCTCGATTCCACCACCACCGCCTTGCAGGACCCCCGCAGGGAAACCGACCCGGAGTGGAACCCCCGCACCCCGCCGGAAAAAGCCTGGCCCACCCCGGATGTCCCACCCAGCCCGTACGGCCGCAAACACCGCTTGATTCCCGATTGACCCCTCCCGCTCCGCCTCCCGCCAGAGGCGGGGCCTTTCCATTTCGTGGAAATTCCATCCTTCCCCTCCCTCCCGCACGCCGTTAGACCTTGGCCAACCGTTTTCTCGACTTCCCCTCATGAAAGGCCCCCCCTCCACCGGAAAAGGTGATGCCCCCGCCGCGATGCCCGCCGGCGGACCGGTGGCCGCAGGCAGCGCCGGACCCGCCGCGCAGAGCGATTTCGATTTCAAGGTCCTCCGCAAACTCGGCACCCGTTACCTGAAATGCCTGCCCGGCATGATCGTCCTCTACATCGTCGGTCACCTCGTCATCCAGACCCTCGTCCCCCAGCAGGCCGCCGTTTACCTCGGGAAACTCACCAACCACTTCTCCGGCGGAACCACCAAAGGCGGAACGACTCCCGGCGAACCCCTCCTCCAGAACTATTTCTTCTGGCTCGGCCTCACCGTCCTCCTCGTCGCCGGCGGATACGGTTTCCAATATCTCGTCGCCCGCTTCGATGGCTCGGTCACCCGCCGCATCAAGGCCGACCTCTTCGCCACCCTCCTCCGCCAGTCGCCCGCCTACTACCACCAGCACGATTCAGATCGCCTCACCCTCATCGTCACGCAGTTCGCCAACCAGGTCTCCAGCTCGCTCCGCCGCCTGCTCATCGAGCCCGTCCTCCAGCTCGTCGCCGTCGGCATCATCGGCGTCACCATCTGGCAGGCCCTCACCGGCCTCACCCAGGGACCCGCCGTTTGGACCATCGGCGGCATCAATGGCGTCTGGGTCATGTTCGGCGTCACCCTGCTCTTCGCCCTCACCTCCCCGTGGATCGTCAGCCGCATGGGGAAATACCTCCAGCGCGATGCCTCCGCCGTCCAGGAACAGAACCTCAGCCTCGCCACCCTCGTCGGCGGTGCCCTCAAGGCCCCCGAGGAAATCCAGGCCATGCGCGCCGAGCCGGTTTTTTCGCGGAAACTCGATGCCCTCCTCGCCCGTTCGCTCGATCTCCAGCTCGCCCAGACGCGCACCATGGAGAAAATCAATGCCTTCAGCCGCCTCCCCGGCACCGTCGTCCTCGCCGCCTTCCTCGGCCTCGCGATCTTCCTCGAAATGAAGGGCGGCTCCGGCCAGCCCGGCACCATCGTCCAGGTGGCCCTGCTCACCCCGCTGCTGATGAGCGCCATCCAGCAGCTCTCCTCCTTCGGCATCAATTCCCGCATGTCCTGGCCCTCGCTCGAAATGGTCCACGGCATCCTCGCCACCCAGCCCCCCGAGGAAAAAACCACCGCCGCCGGAAATGCCGAGCCCGCCGATCACTCGATCGAAGCCCGCGAGCTCGTCTTCTCCTACCAGCCCGGCAAACGCCCCAATGTCCTCAACGGCGCCAGCTTCAACATCCCCACCGGCCAGGTCACCGGCTTCGTCGCCCGCCCCGGGCAGGGGAAAACCACCTTCTTCCGCCTCGCCCTGCGCTTCTACGATTGGCAGGCCGGCGACATCCTCCTCGGCGGCATCCCCATCCGCGACATGCCGCTCGATACCCTCCGGCGCCACATCGTCCTGATGTCGCAGTTCCCCGCCTTCTTCTACGATACCGTCCGCGAAAACATGCGCGTCGCCGCGCCCGATGCCACCGATGCCCGCATCCTCGAAACCGCCAAACTCACCGGGCTCGATGCCGTGCTCGAACGCTCCATGGGCCCCGGTGCGCTCGACCTCCCTTTCGCCGGCGGCGCGGGACTTTCCGGCGGTCAGAAAAAACTCTTCGCCCTCACCCGCTGCCTGCTGCGCGACCCCTCCGTCCTCCTCCTCGATGAACCCACCACCGGCATGGGACCCTTGGAGAAATTCCCCCTCATCGATGCCATGCGCCACGCCCTCGGCGGACGTACGGTGATCGTAGTAGATCACGACATCGTCTGGCAGACGAAATTCTGCGACCACATCCATGTCCTCGATGGCGGCCGCATCGTCCAGTCCGGCAGCCCGCAGGACCTGCTCGCCACCCCCGGACTCTTCCGTTCGCTTTACGATGAGGCCTCCGACCGCGCGCCCGCCGCCGCCTCAGCACCCCTCTCCACCAAGGCCCCGCAAGGAGCCATGGCACCCGAGAAAACAACAACAACAACGACAACCCCTGGACACCATGTCTGAACGTAAAAAAGAAGAAATCGGCGTCGGTGAGATCGGCGAAGTGCCAGCCGGCACGACCCCTGTCGCCACCGTGAAGCCCGAAGTCGATGAGGTCTCCGGCCACTACCGCCGTTGGACCTCCGTCCGCTGCCCGCATTGCTACGGCGTCAGCGATATCCTTGAGGAAACCGAATACCGCATGTGGTTCACGTGCTGCTATTGCGGCAACGCCTTCCTCTACTGATACCACCCGGCGCGGCGGCGGGTGTCCAAAAAAACCCGCCGCCCGCCACTCACCTTCCCCGCGGGGGAAGACGGATTTCTTTGATTCGTCGCCGGATGGACGGGATGAATCGGATGGATGGGATGGGTTTGGGAAAGTCAGGCATGGCAAGCGCCCCCTGAAGTTGCATCCGCCCATTCTGTTAGTTTTGACAAACCGGTAAGCTTGTTGGAACGGTCCCGAGTATGTCTTCGACTGTCTTTACGAAGCTTCTCCGGCTGACCTTGGGTCTGCTCGCCGTCGGGATTCTCAAAGCGGAAACGGAATCCCGTTTCACAAGCGGCACCGAGGATTGGCGACGTTCTGATGCCTCCGTCACCCTGACTCACGTGACGAACGGCGGGCTCGACGGCGGACATCTCGCGGGCCAGGCAAGCGGCGTGGTGTGGTCGTTTGTTTCACCGGAATCATGGTCCGGGGACTGGAGCCATTACCGGGTTCTCCGCTTCGCCCTCGCCATCACCAGCGGACAGTATGCGGATGCATCCACCGCCGGCATCTTGCAAATCAACGGCACCAATGGCCAGAGCATGACCTGGACCGGCCCTACTCCCCTATGGAGCTGGACACGCTATGAAGTCAGCCTCACCCCCGAGTCCTTCGGCGTCGATTCCTCGACCTTTCACGGAATCATGGCTGATGTCAGCGAACTCCGCATCCTCGGCGAATACACGGCCGTGAATGAGACCACCGGCCTCGATGAGGTTGTTCTAACAGAAGATCCGGTTCAAGTCTTCACCAGCAACCTGACCGAGCGATTTACCAACCCTTTGCTGGAGGGCGGCCGAGTTGCAGGTTGGAGCCCGGTCGATGATTGCACGTTGACCGCCAATCCCGCAGGCCGACCGCTTTTCGCTCTCACCGCTACAGACTGGCGCGATGGGCGGAATTTCAAAATCGCCTCACCTCCTTCATGGGCAGGGGACTGGAGAGCATTCAACGAAATCCGCTTCGATATCCTCTGGACCAGCAATCAGACGGACTCCACTTCCGCAGGAAACGAGCTGGTCACCCTCTTCGGTGCCAATGGCGTGATGCTCACCTGGAGCACTCCCCTCATCCGCAACCAATGGACCCGGATCACCCTGCCGCTCACCGCCGCAAGCTTCGGCGTGGACCAGGAAACCTTCGAGGAAACCCTCGCCCACATCAGCCAGATATGGATTCGTGGCGAGTTCAATAGCGGTCTGGATGTTTCCTCCTTCGATAACATCACCATCGCCACCGCACCGGATTCCCCGCCATCACGGTCAGCCGGCCTTGCGGAAGATTTTAACTCCGGCCCGGGCGGATGGTTGGTCTATGACAGCGCATCCGCCGCTTGGCTGGCCGATGGCGGAATCGATGGCGGCGCATTCACCTGCACCGACACCGGAGTCGGCCTGGCCACGGTTTGCTCACCGGACTCTTGGAGCGGGGATTGGTCGGCATTGCCAGCCCTGAGATTCGTCATCCGCCCGGATTCCACCGTCGGCACCACCACGACCGCCGCCGCCGAAAACACCCCCACCCTCCGCATCCACGGCTTCAACAACACCGTGCTCAGCGTCACACTCCCGGCACTGATGCGCGAGTGGACTCCCTACACCATCCCCCTCACTCCCTCCACCTTCGGCGTCTCCCAGGAAGTCTTCGCCGGAGTCATGGCAAACGTCGCCTACCTGACTCTCATGACGGATCTGGTCAATGGCTTTGATACCACGCGCATCGACAGCATCGAACTCGATCCCTCTTCCTTTCCCGCCATCGTTCCCGATGACCTTGTTTCCCGTTTCGCTTCAGGAAACGAAAACTGGCGTAAGGGCGGGCGCAACAGCCCGGGCAGCATCTGGACCATTCTAACAGAACCTGTGGTCCACAGCAGCATCGAGGGCAACCCACCCGGGTCCATCACTATCAACGATGAGGGCGAAACCGCCTACTGGTTCTCGCCGGAGTCATGGGCGGGAGACTGGCGCGGCCTCGACAGGCTTCACTTCGATTTGAAAATCGTCACCGGCACCAACGTGCTTGCCGCCGGTGACATGATTCGGATTTTCTCGCCTCATGGCACACTGACGCAAAACATCGCAACCGCCCAATTGCCGGTGCCCGGAACGTGGCGGTCCTATACCTTCGAACTCTCCGCTGAGGCATTTGGCGTCAGCGAGCAGTTGTTTGAAAGGGTCATGCGCGATGTTTCCCGCCTCGGAATACGCTCGGAGTGGATCAACGGCACTGAGACCGAGGCCTTGGACAACGTTGTGATATCGAAGTCGGAGCCCGACTACTGGTCATGGCTTGCTACCTATCCCGGTCAGGGTATCACGACGCGACTGGATATCGCAGCGCCCTTCGCAGACGCCGATGGCGATGGCATCAGCAACTTCGATGAATTCATTTTCTTGACCAGCCCCATCGATCCCGCCGACCGCTTCTCACCTACCTTCAGCCGCAGCACGGCGGGCTTCGAACTGGCATTTCCCACCCACCCGGGTCGCAATTACCAAGTGCTTCACTCACCTGACCTTGGCCAAGAGAGTCCATGGCAGCCTTGGGGCGATGAAATCACGGGAGATGGCCAGCCCCGCATTCTCGTCCTTCCCGATCTCCACCCCGCCGCGTTCTTCCGGGTCTCCGTCAGCCGCTAACAACAGCAGAGACGCCATGCGGATCAGGAACGTCGATGAACGGGGCCAAACCATCACCCTCCGCTGGCAAGGACATCCTTCTGCGAATGCCGGTTGAGGCATGTCACCCCCGCTCACTCCGCCACCTTCAAGCTCAGTTCCCTCGCCGGGCCGGGACCGCGGGGGCCTAACAACTGGACCTTGAGAAGGATGTGGCCTGAGGAAATCGATGACTCCGCCGCTGCCACGAAGGCCTCGGGCGATTCCACCGGCACTCCGGCGACTTCGGCCACGAGCGCAGGCGCACGAAGGCCCGCCATGGCTGCCGCCGAGTCCGGAGCCACGCCGGTGATCACCACCCGTTGGGCTCCGCTTTCATCTTGCATCACGCGGAATTCCACGCCCTCGATCCCCGGGAAGTCCCGTGCTTCGGGATCGAAGCCCAGACTCGCAAAGGGCGTCTGCGCCAGATCGCCGAGTTTGAGTTTCACCGTCATGGGCTGTCCCTCACGCAACAGGCCAAGCTCCACCTCGCGGCCCGGACCAGCCATGCTCACGGCCAGATGAATCGATCGCGCCGTGGCATGCACCGCCCCGTCCAGGGAAATCAAAATGTCGCCCACCTTCAATCCCGCCGCCGCCGCCGGACCTTCCTTCAGCACCTCCGCCACGCGCACCACGCGCGCCGCGAGACCTTCCTCGCCGCCCTCCACCTCTTCCATCCGCACGCCCAGGAAACCCCGGCTCGGCTTGCCATCTTCCAACAAATCCGCCGCCACCCGCCGGGCGATCGATGCCGGCACGGCCAGCCCGAGCCCGATGTTCCCCTCCGCCCTCATCGGCACCCCTTCCGCGGTTTGTGCCGCCGTGCCATCGGCCAATTGAACGGTGCCTAACAGAATCGATTGATTCACCCCCACCACTTCGCCGCGGGCATTGACCAGAGGTCCGCCGGAGTTCCCGGGATTGATGCTGGCGTCCGTCTGGATGAAATCCTCGTAGGCCAGCCCACCCATCGTCCGGCCGGTGGCGCTGACGATGCCGAGCGTGACCGTCTGCCGCAGCGCAAGGTCGCGCGGCGTGCCGATCGCCAGCACGAATTCCCCGGCACGCAGTTTCGTGCTGTCGCCCCACACCGCCGGCACCGCTCCGCTGCCTTTGCAGGAAAGCACCGCGAGGTCGGTCGATGGATCCGCCCCCACCAACTCGGCCGCATGCCAAGCCCCTTCGGTTCCCGTGGTCACCGCAAAACGCACCTTGGGCTCCATTTCCACCGCTTCGATCACGTGATGGTTGGTCATGATGTGGCCCTGGTCATCGATCGCGAAACCCGATCCATGGCCCTGATATTGATACGGCTTGCCATCGATTTCGATGATCACATTCGCCAGCGTGAGCTGCCGTTTCTGGGCGGATTCAAAGTTCTTCCATCGTTCCAAATCCTCGCCTTCCACCGGCACCAGGGTCGCAATCGTGACCGCGGACGGCGCGGCCTTTTCCACCGTTGTGGCAAATCCACTCGCAAAATCCGGCGCCTGCGCCCATGCGGCCATCGTCCCCGAAAATACTCCGGCAAGTGCCGCGCCCCGAATCGTCTTGACCGTGTATCGACCGTTCATAGCGTTTTTCTAGCAGTGTCCACCCCGCAGGGCAACCCGCGGGTCCATCATTCCACTTTCGCCACCAATCGCCATCATGTCCGCCCACTCCCGCCTCCCCGATCCCCGGATCGAGGCCGCCGCCGCGCCACTTCGTGAAAGGGTGGAGCAAGCCGCCGCCACCCTCGCCACCCAGCAGGCACTCGGCTCGCGGGTGATCGATCGCTCCCTCGCCCGCCTTTTCGATCTCCACCTCGCCGCCATCGGCGCCAGCGAAGGCACGATCTGGGCGCACGATGCCGCCACCGAATCCCTCGGGCCCATCCACAACAATGGACCCAAGGCCGACGGTTTCGTCCGCCAGTATCGCCAACCGCTCAACCGCGGCATCATCAGCACGGTCTTCTTCACCCAGCGCGGACTCTCTGAAGCCGAGGTCTATCGCAATGCCAAACACGACTCCGCCGTCAACGAACTCCAGGGCAACATCACCGTCCACATGATCGCCGTGCCATGGTTCGTGGGCGATGAACCGGCCGGCATCATTTCCGCCGTGAAACTCAAGGCCCCGCAGGAAACCGATCCGCCGCCCTTCGATGTCTCCTCCTTCGAAACCATCGGAGCGCTCGCCCGCATCACCGGCGAACTCGTTTCCGCCCGGCTCTTCCATCTCATCCTCGACGACCGACTCCCATGAAACCTTCCTGGCGTGACCCCGCAGCCGTCGAAGAAGCCCTGCTGCATGGCGATGGTGATGGCGTGAAAGTTGCGATCATCGATTCCGGCATCGAGACCACCCATCCGGCACTCGATGGCATCGCTCTCCACGATGATGTCGCTTTCGAAGACCGCTTCGGCGAACTTCACATCGAGGAGAACACCGCCATCGATGTCTTCGGCCACGGCACTGCCGTCGCCTGGTGCGTCCGGAAAATCGCGCCCAAGGCAAAGCTCGGCAGCTTCCGTGTGCTCAATGCCCGCAACGGCAGCAAACACCACATCATCCGCGCCGGTGCCAGCGAGGCGATCCAGCGTGGCTATCAGGTGCTCAACTGCTCCTTCGGTGCCCGCGACGATCTCGGGAAATTCGCCATGCTCTACAAAGCCTGGCTCGACAAAGCCTACCTCGCCGGCATTCACGTCGTCACCGCTTGCAACAACGATGACGCCAGCATCCAGGAATGGCCGGGCTTTTTCCACTCGTGCATCAATGTCAACATGCTGGCCGAGGATGACCTTCGTTTTGCCTTTCGCCCTGATCATCTCGTTGAATTTGGTGCCCATGGTCAGAACCTCGAACTCCCGTGGATCCACGGCTCCACCATCCGCACCTGCGGCAGCAGCTTCGCGGCACCGCTCGTCGCCGGATACGTCGCCCGCCTGCTCTCCGCTTTCCCCGATCTCACGCCCATCCAGGCCAAGGCCCTGCTTCAAGCCCACGCCCGCCCCTACCCTCAAGCCAACGCATCATGAACTCTCCTGAAATCCCCGAATACCAAGGACGCCGCCCGGCCGATGACGATGAAGTGAGCGGCCACGTCGCCGCCGTCACGCCAAGCGGCACCACCTGCCGCCTCCGCTGCTGGGACTGCGGCATGAGCTTTCCCATCAAGGGCAGCCTGCGCTCCGATGTGCTCTACGCCTGCTCGCATTGCCACTCGCTCAACGAGGCCGATACCTCCCGCGCCACCTGGCAGAAAGAGGAACGCGCACCCACAAGGCCACCGGGAAGTTATACTCCTCCCGTGCGGCTCGATACCCTTTTCCTCCGCGATGCTTCCGGTGAACTCTTCGAAGTCACCCGCGAGCAAGCCCAGCAACTCCGGGTTCCGCAAAGCCGTTTGGAGGAACTCGGGCATGCGCCGTACTTCCTGCCGTCCGATGACGTCGTCGGCCACCACAAAACCCCCGGCGCTTCCGCTGCCGATCCCTCGGCCTGGGATTACCACCGCGATTGGCAGCACGGATGTTATCTCGATGAAATCAATGGCGGCTTCTGCGTCGGCCTCCATCGCCACCCCTACGGCGATGAACGCGCCGTCGGTGCCGTCGAATCCGATTTCTCCTGAAACACCGTTTTACCCTCCTGACCCGGAAAGAGCCGGGGAGTGCCCGGGCTGATGTCCTTTGTCCTTGGAAACAAGGCCTGCGGACGCTTGACTGCCGGCACCCATGAAACTGGAAACCCTCGCTCTCCACGGCGGCCACACGCCGGATGCCGTCACGCTCTCTCGCGCCGTACCCGTTTACCGCACCGCGTCCTACGTCTTCAAAAGCACCGAACACGCCGCCAATCTTTTCGCCCTGCGCGAACTGGGGAACATCTACACCCGCTTGATGAACCCCACCACCGACGTGCTCGAAAAGCGCGTCTCCCTGCTCGAAGGTGCCCACGAAATGGCCGGCCTCGCCCACTCCTCCGGCACCGCCGCAGTCTTCAACAGCATCATAAATCTCGCCGAAGCCGGCGACAACATCGTCTCCGCTCGCAACCTCTACGGCGGCACCTACACCCAGTTCAACGACATCCTCCCCAAGCTCGGCATTCAGGTGCGCTTGGTCGATTCCACCCAACCGGAAAACTTCGCTGCCGCCATCGATTCCAAGACCCGCGCCCTTTTCTGCGAAACCGTTTCCAATCCAGCCCTCGAAATCTCGGATCTCGATGCCATCGCCGACATCGCCCGGGCCCACGGCATCCCGCTCATCGTCGATTCCACCTTCTCCACTCCCTACCTCACCCGCCCGCTCGATCACGGCGCGGACATCGTCATCCATTCCCTCACGAAATGGTTCGGCGGCCACGGCACCGCCATTGGCGGCATTGTCATCGATTCCGGCCGCTTCCCTTGGGGTGCCGGAAAACATCCGCTCTACGATCAGGCGGACAGTTCCTACCACGGCCTCCGCTGGGGCCATGATCTCCCCGACGCCCTCGCCCCACTCGCCTACATCCTCCGCATGCGCACCGTCCCGCTGCGCAACCTCGGTGCCTGCATCTCGCCGGACAACTCATGGCATCTTCTCCAGGGCATCGAAACCCTTGCCCTGCGCATGGAGCGCCACTGCTCGAACGCTCTCGCCGCCGCCCGCCACCTCAAGGATCACCCGAAGGTCGAATGGGTGCGCTTCCCCGGACTCGAGGATGATCCGGAGTACGAGAGAAATCGTAGATACCTCAAAGGCATGGGCGGCTCCATGGTCGTCTTCGGCATCAAGGGGGGCGCGGAAGCCGGAAAGAAATTCATCGAATCCCTCAAACTCTTCTCCCATCTGGCCAATGTCGGCGACGCCAAATCCCTCGCCATCCACCCCGCCACCACCACCCACAGCCAGCTCAATGCCGATCAACAACGCGCCGCCGGAATCCCACCGGAAATGATCCGCCTGTCCATCGGCATCGAACACATCGACGACATCCTGACCGATCTCGATCAGGCGCTCGGCTGAACCGCCGTCCTTGGGCGTCCCTCACTCAAAAAAAAGCCCTCACCGTTTCCTGCGGAAAGCGAGAAGCATGCCGGTGAGGGCGGTGAGAAGCATCGTCGATGGCTCGGGCACGGCCGAGAATGTCTGCAGGGTGTGGTTTCCGGTCACGGTGTAATATCCATTCCCTGCATTCCCCCCCTGGCTTCCCCACACCGGTTGGTCGGTGCCGCTGAGATCACTGGTGGAATACTCGATCGGCAGACTGTTTCCGCAGCACTCCGAATCAGGCGTCGGAAACGCACCCCAGGCACCCACGGACCCGAGGAACCATTCCGTCCCGGCACTGAGCGTCGTGTTGTTGTAAACCCAGAGATACACGGTCAAACCCTCGAAGCTCGCGCCGCCCCCGGGCTGGTAACTGCTGGTGCCATCCGCATTCATCGATGCCGTCGATGTGAAGTAACCCAGACCTTCATTGTAGGCCGCCTGATCAAACACCATCCAATGAGTCTCCCAATCAGTCACATTCGCCGAAGTCGGGGTGAAGCCGGATTCGAAAGCACCCAATTGGAAGACAAACGATGCCCCATCGAGCACCTCACCCTCACTGTCCCTCAGGTCGGAGAAAACCTCGCTTCCCCAACTGAAGTTCTGGGCCTGCGCCCATGGAGAAAGCGCGAGTAGGAAACAACACCACAAGATCCACTTGCAGCGGGGTCTCTTCGGGAAGGTCGGGGAGGGTGTCATCGGTCGTAAGGGAGGGGTGGGGAAATCGGAAAGCCTGCTCATGGAGTCCACGGCAGGGGGTGCACATGGATATCAATGCCGTTGCGACTGCGGATCATCGTCGCACGACTGCCTTCGAAAAGGTTCTCGCCATCTCGGGAGAGCAGCGAGGCATCCCCCACGCGCGCCCAGCGCTGGAGCAAGGGTTGCGGAGCGGTCGAATGAAGAAGGAAATAGGTCGTATACCCGTCCACTCCCCCATGGTCCTGATTCCAAACATAGATGGAGTCCGCCGTCTTGAAATCACGACTGCCAAAGAAGCCGCTGGCGATTGACATATCTCTCCCTCGAGCTGCGGTGGGCGATTGGACGAGCGGATATCCGCCTCCAACCAAATTCACCCCTGCTTGAAGCGGCCGTACGAAATCGTAAGTACGAACTTCACCGTAGGAAAGCAACGGCACCGGCGCCGTGCGATTGTTGAAGAACATGCCTTGTCCCGGAGGCAAGACGATGGATCCCTGGTCCGTCATTCCCGCATCTCCCATCAGAACCCATCGCGAGGTTCCGGGATCGGCATCGCCTTCATCAAAGAGCCAATAAATCCTCCATGCGCCCGCAACATAGACCTGGACTTGGTCCGCCGTGGACTGGCTGCCACCCGCTCCGAATTCCGAGGGAGGGAAAATCCCGCCGAGGCTGCGGTGGCGTCTCAGGGCGACCCGGTCTCCGGCCAGACTGCCTGGCAGGGGTCCTGCGATGGTGTTGAAGGGCGCCATGGCCGCGTGAATGTCGCCATCAACCGCGAGCTGGATTTCCTGACCTGCCGCAGCAACCACATCGAAGCGATGACCCTCGTTGTCTCCGCTTTCAACTTCGATGAAGTAGGAAACTCCCGGAATGATCAGGGATGCAAGATCACCCTCGGTCGCGAAGGAGAGATTCTGGGCATTCACCGATGAGACCGTTCCCGTGAAGAGGCTCTCCTGAAGATAGGGGATGTTGTAAGTCTGGCAGCAAAGACCAAAGGAGGTTTCCGTCCACCCTTCCGGTTCGGTATGGCTGATGTGGTCTTCATCCCCATCGGGAATCCCACCAGCACCACTGTTGTCATCAAGCACCGCCTCGATCCGGACCACACCACTGCCTCCGGTCAAACCGGTGAGGGTCTCAAGATCGGGAAGGGTGATCGTTTCGGTGCAGTCCCCATTGTCCACCGCCAGGGAGTTCGCAGCAGTGATCAGGACCTCCTGCCACAGCGTCGGTTCTCCCGGTGCCGCTGCATACTGGAGACGGTAAGTGACGTTCTCAGGAGCGCCCTTCGGACGAACAAACACCCCTTCAAGCGCGCCGGGCAGAGACACCGATGGCCGCACGATCCACGCCGTTCCATCCAACCACGGTCCCGCCACTCCGCTGTCATGAGCCATCGCAAAGGCGAACTCCGTGAAGTTGTCATAGCGGTCGGAATCCGGATTCCCCCCCGCAAGCTCGGTCGGATGAAGCTGTTTCCAATCACTCCACGTGTCGGGACAGGAATTCATTTCCACAAAATCATTCGCCGCACTGGTCTGGCCCGCAAAAACAACAATGGCCTGGATCAAGTCAGGATTGGCACCGTCCACATCATAAAGACTCACATGACCCGCTGGCTGGGTTTGCGATACCCGATAGGTTCCCGGTGCCAGGTCGCCAAAGCGATAGCTTCCATCTCCCGCCGTGACCGTGGTCACAGGGTCACCCTGGTCATCCAGAACCGGATTGCCCGATGCGTCTAACAGACTCAGCACCACTCCGCTGATGGCCGTGTCGCCGATGTTGTCATTGTCGGTATCCGCCCACACGGCACCGGCAATCGACCCCAGAGGAATGGGCGTGGTCGAGGCGGAATCCGTGTTGTTTCCAAGTTCGCTCTCCGGTTCATGGCAGGCAATCACCGCGGTATTCTCATAGTTTCCACTCGCTTGAACCCGAACCGTCAGTTGCAAGCTCACCGTTTCCCCCACATCCAGAGCGCCGATCGACCAGATTCCGGTGACAGCATCATAAACTCCCGCAGGGCTGGCCGAAACATAGAGATAACCATCCGGCAGCAGGTCCGTGACCACGACGTCGGTCGCATCCACGTCGCCCGGGTTCGATGCTTCCAGGGTGAATACCACGCTCGATCCCACGAGAGGCGTCCCATTGTTCACCCCTTTGGTCACGGCGACATCGGCGTAGGCTTCATCGATGAAGTCGGCAATTCCCTGACCACCTGCCGGAACAACGACAGGAAGGCTGTTCGGGGTCACACTGGCGTAACCTGTCAGATCGGTTTCCTCAACCGTGTAGCTACCCGGGGGCAAACCTGTGAACTCATAGGAACCATCCGACTCGGTGGTGGTGGTCGCTACCACGTTGCCACCACTATCCCTCAAGGTCAGCGTCACCCCCCCGAGAGGAAGATCTCCATCAGAGTCACCATCCAAATCGGCTTGAACCGTGCCGACGATCGAGCCGGGCACAAAGTAACCATCGATGCCGCCATCCACGGTCGAACCGGAAATCGCACTAACCGATGTCGGATCGTCACCTTCCGTAGGAATCGCCCCGACTGGAAAGTCCGGATCGTCCTCATCGACATTGGCAATGACGGGCCCGGGCGGAACGACCGCCGACCAGTTGCCGAGGTGATCCGATACCACGGTTTGCTGGGCACCATTCCCATCGGTGATCACCACACTGACATCGGCAAGATCCGGCTCGCCGGGATCCTGATTCCCGTCACCGTTCACATCGAGGTAAAGATGTCCCGAAACAGTTCCGGGTTGATAGAAACCGGCATCCACCGAGGAATCCACGACCCCGGGAGGAAGTACGAAACTCACCGTCGTTCCATCGGCCAAGCTGGCGTCACTGTCCGCTGCATCCGATCCTTGGTTGACCAAGGTTCTCGAAAAGCCTGCAACAGAGCCGAACTGAACCACGTAACTTCCCGGGGCCAGCCCTCCGAAGGAATAAGCTCCTCCGCCTGAGGTCAGGAGGGTGGCGACAGGATCCGCATCATCCGCGTTTCCTGCAATTCCATCCAACCCGAATCCGGGACGGAACAAGGAAACGGAAACTCCATCCAGTCCGCTTTCCCCCCCGTCTTGAATCCCGTTCGCGTTGCTATCATTCCAAACGAAGTCTCCAATCGTCGATGGCTGGTAATATCCGGCATCGATGCTGTTGTTCGTCGCACCCGCAGCCATGGCGAAGGACACGGTTAGACCCGTTCCTGGATCGGCATCGCTATCGGCTCCATCCACCCCCTGATCCGCGAGGGTGCGAGTGTATCCGGCAAGATTGCCGAAACTCACCTGATAAGTCCCTGGGCGAAGTCCCGTGAAGCTATAGGCTCCGCCGCCCGCTGTTAGAGTGGTGGCCACGGCCGTGGAGTCATCCGAATTTCCTTCAATGCCATCGGGACCAAAACCGGGGCGGAACAAGGAAATCGAAACTCCATCCAGTCCACTTTCACCGGAATCCTGAATGCCATCGGCATTGATGTCGTTCCAAACGAAGTCTCCGATCGTCGCCGGTTCGAAATAACCGGCATCCAGAGAATCATTCGTCTCACCCTCGGCAACCGTGAAGGTCGCGGTGAGCCCAGTGCTCGCATCCGCATCGCTGTCCGAGCCATCCGCTCCCTGATCGGCAAGCGTGCTGCTGTATCCAGCCAAAGCCCCAAAGCTCACCTGATAGGTCCCGGGCCGGAGCCCCGTGAAGCTGTAGGCTCCACCTCCAGCCGTAGTCGTCGTGGAAACGGCAAGGGCATCATCGGAATTTCCTGCAATGCCATCCGGACCGAAACCAGGCCGGAAAAGGCTCACCAAAACACCATCCAACCCACCTTCGCCACCATCCTGAATCCCATTGGCGTTGCTATCATTCCATACGAAGTCTCCGATCGTCGCCGCTTGGAAATAGCCGGCATCCACCGTGTTGTTGTTCACCCCCTCGGCAAGTGCGAAGACCGCGGTCGAACCCGTGCTGGCATCCGCATCGCTATCGGAACCATCCGTCCCCTGATCGGAAAGGGTTCGGCTGTATCCAGCCAGAGCCCCAAAGGTCACCTGATAGTTCCCCGGCCGCAGCCCCGTGAAGCTGTAAGCTCCGCCGCCAGCCGTTGTGGTCGTGGAAACGGCAATGGCATCATCCGAGTTTCCTGCGATACCATCCGGACCATAACCTGGCCGGAAAAGGCTCACGGAAACCCCATCCAATCCACTTTCACCCCCATCTTGAATGCCGTTCGCATTGCTATCATTCCAGACGAAATCACCGATCGCCGATGGCTGGAAATACCCGGCATCCATGCTGTTGTTCGTCGCACCTGCCGCTACCGCAAAGGTGGCAGTCTCCCCCGTGGTGAAATCCGCATCGCTGTCGGATCCATCTGCACCCTGATCGGCCAAGGTGCGGAGGTATCCGACAAGCGGGCCGAAAGTCACCTGATAACTGCCCGGACGCAGGCCTGTGAAGGCGTATGTTCCACCGCCCGCCGTGATGGTCGTGGCTACAGCCGCGGTGTCATCGGCATTCCCTGCGATGCCATCCGGCCCGAAACCCGGGCGGAAAAGGGAGACAGACACTCCATCCAATCCATTTTCTCCCGGGTCCTGAACTCCGTTCGCATTGCTGTCATTCCAGACGTAGTCACCGATCGCCGATGGCTGAAAGTAACCGGCATCGATCGTTTGGTTGGTCACTCCTGCTGCCAGAGCGAAAGCCGCGGTCGAACCCGTTCCAGCATCCGCATCACTATCAAGGCCACCGGCTCCCTGATTTCCAAGGGTGCGGCTGTAACCCGCAAGATTGCCGAAGTTCACCTGATAGGTTCCAGGACGAAGTCCTGAGAAGCTGTAAGCTCCCCCGCCGGCGGTCGTCGTCGTGGCCACGGCCGTGGAATCATCCGAATTGCCCGCGATGCCATCAGGGCCAAAGCCGGGCCGGAAAAGGCTCACCGAAACACCATTCAAACCGCTCTCCCCGAGATCCTGAATGCCGTTCGCGTTGATGTCATTCCATACGAAATCGCCAATTGCCGATGGCTGGAAATACCCTGCATCGATGCTGTTGTTCGTGGCTCCTGCGGCTACGGGAAAGCTCGCAGTCAAGCCCGTTCCCGCATCGGCATCACTATCCGAGCCCTCCGCTCCCTGATCCGCGAGCGTGCGACTGTAACCCCCGAGAACCCCAAAGCTGACTTGATAAGTCCCCGGACGAAGTCCCGTGAAGCTGTAGGCACCTCCACCCGCAGTCGCGGTGGATGCGACCGCCGCCGAATCATCCGAATTCCCCGCGATGCCATCAGGCCCGAAACCTGGACGGAAGAGGGTCACTGGAACCCCATTCAATCCGTTTTCTCCAAGGTCCTGAATGCCGTTCGCATTGAGGTCGTTCCAAACAAAATCCCCAATCGTCGATGGCTGATAGTAGCCCGCATCGATCGTGTTGTTTGTGGCACCCGCAGCCACTGCAAAAGTCGCGGTGACACCCGTGCCCGCATCGGCATCGCTATCAGAACCATCCGCCCCTCGATCGGCAAGCGTACGGCTGTATCCCAGGAGAGACCCGAAATTCACCTGATAGGCTCCCGGTCGCAGTCCGGCGAAACTGTAAGCGCCGCCGCCGGAGGTCGTCGTCGTAGCCACCGCGGTGGAGTCATCCGAGTTCCCTCCGATTCCATCAGGCCCGAAGCCAGGCCGGAAAAGGTTCACTGAGACTCCATTCAAACCTGACTCACCGACGTCCTGAATGCCATTGGCATTGATATCATTCCAGACAAAGTCCCCGATTGCTGCAGGAAGATGGAATCCCATGTCAACGGTCACATTCGATTGTCCGCTCGCAAGGGTGACATTCGCGCTTCTTCCAGCGGATGCAGAGCCGTCGCTGTCCGAAGCATCCGCCCCCAGATCAGTCACCGTGCGGATGTACCCGGATGGAGTTTCAAATACCAGATAGTAGGTCCCCGGCATGAGCGTGAACGCATAAGCGCCATTGGAATCGGTGGTCGTGGTGCCGGCAATGGTGTCGTTTGCCGCGTTGAACACCGTCACAGTCACGCCCGAAATGCCGGTTTCGCCTCCATCCTGCTGGCCGTTCGCATTGACGTCATTCCAGACAAAGTCGCCCAAGGAAACGCGCTGGGAATATCCGAAGTCGATGTCGCTCCTCGTCTGCGCGGCACTCAATGAGAAAGTCGCCGCGTGATCCAGCGCGCCCTCGAGATCGAAGGTCTGCACGAACGCAGATGGCAGCGTAGAGACATCGATGCGGGCAGTGTAGGTTCCGGGCAAAAGATTGGCGATGCTGTAAGCCCCGGAAGTGTTTGTGATGGCGGATGGCTCCGTCGCACTGTCGAAAACGGAATCACCGTTCATATCCAGATAGACCCGCACACCAGCGATGCCGGCTTCTCCGACATCCTGGATTCCGTCGGCATCGCCATCATTCCAAACAAAATCCCCGAAGGAGGCCGCCGCGCGATAGCCGAAATCAACATTGGTGGCGTTTTCGGACGTCGCAAGCGTGCGTGTCGCCTCATGATCCAGGGTCGCATCGAGATCAAAGGTCTGGGTGCTGCCCTGCGGCAGAGTGCTGAATTCAACCCTCACGGAATAGGTTGCAGCGCTGAGATTGTCGATCAGGTAAATGCCATTGATGTCCGTGATATCATAGGCCTCAAGCCCCTGGTCGAAGACGTTGTCACCGTCCGCATCGATGTAAACAAGAACGCCCTCGATGCCCGGCTCGCCGGCATCACGAATGCCGTCGGCATCGCGGTCATTCCAAATGAGATCCCCCAGATTGGCATCGTTGCGGTAGCCGAAGTCCACGTCGGTTCGATTCGCTCCGGAGAGCACAACGATCGCCCTGTGGTCCGTCACAGGAGATGTCAGATCATAGGTGCCGATGTAGCTGGCGGGCAGAGTCGTGGGATCGACTCTGACAACGAAGCTGCCTTGATAAAGACCACCAATCGTATAAGCCCCCGTGGAGCTCGTGATGGCGGACGGCTCGTTCGCATCGAAGATGCCATCGTTGTCCACATCGATGTAGACCCGGACGTTGGCAATGGCAGCTTCGTAAATTTCATAGACTGCGGAACCATCATCACTTGTTGAAATGGTTCCGGAGCCATTCAGATCAAGCCCACCATTGATGACCGGGTAGCCCATGAAGAACCCATCATCGTCCGCATCCACGGTAGCCCCATTGTCATTGTCAATGTCCAGGTAGCCATTGATCACACGCATGGAGCCAATAAACCCGTCATCCGAGCCGTTGGAGGCACCATCATTGTTGATGTCCACCCGGCCGTTGTAGATGGCATAGGTGATGGAACCGACGAGTGAGTAGAATCCGTCGGCATTCGCATCCTCCCAGACGAAGTCTCCGATGGAGAGCGAGCCACGGTATCCAAAATCGAGATCTCCGCGGTGCTCGGCGGAAACGAGGGTGACCGTGGCCGAGTGGTCGAGAGCACCGTTGTGATCGTAGGTTTGGGAGTTTCCGACAGGAAGAGTGGAAGCATCCACCCTCACCGTGTAAGAACCCGCGTTGAGATTTCCGAAGTAGTAGTTCCCATCACCGAAGGTAATCGTATTCGGTTCACCAACCTCGAAGACACTGTTGGAATTGAGGTCCAGATAAACCCTGACTCCATTGATCCCAGGCTCTCCATTTTCCTGAACCCCATCGGCATCGCGATCCATCCAAACCCGGTCGCCGATACTGGCACCGATGCGATAACCGAAGTCCGCATCGACCCTGTCCTGGGCACCATCCAGAGTGACGGTCGCGACATTCTGGGTGACATGACCGTCAAGGTCGTAAGTGGTCCCATATCCGACATTCACCGCAATGATATCGGCAAAATCCACACGCACCTGATAGGTTCCTGCTTCCAAACCCGTGAGCAGGTAGTTGCCGTTGGCATCCGTTGTCGATTTCGGCTCATTGCCATCCCAAACACCGTTGCTGTTGAGATCCGCAAAGACATCGATGTTGGGAATCCCGTTTTCCCCGGGATCCTGAACTCCATCACCATCCGTATCCGTCCATAGCCGGTCGCCGATGCTGCCATAGATGATATCTGTCCATTCAATCGCGAGGACGAGGCCATAAGGCGAAATCTCGACAGTTCCCGTGTTGGTGACATTCGCCGAGGACAGTTCGCCGTAGTTTTTGACCTGCGCCTGGAATGTCACCTGGAGTTGCTGACCTTTCCCCATGGTGCCCGGGACGGAAAAACCCGATCCGTCGAGCGGAAATGCCGTGCCGCTGCCGTCATCGGCTATGGCCACCCATGCCTGCCAGTTGCCTCCCACACTGAAGCGATAGCGAGTCGAGCCCGGCACATAGACGAAGTCCGAAGGCAGGGAGTCCTGCACCCGAAAGGGGCCCGGGATTGCTGCTCTCGCGCTGTTCACCCCGCGAATGTCGATCTCCAGAGTGTCTCCACCACTGATGGAACCATCCCCATCGGCATCGATGAAGAGATTGGACTTCTTTCCTCCTTCGCCTTCGCGAAGGGGGGGAAGGAGAGTGGAAACATCAAGCCCCGGTTGGGCAGGAGAGGCGATGCTGGGATCCTGCGCCCATGCGGCCGCGATTCTCACGGAAGGATCCAGGGTATAGGCAAGCAGGCCGCTCTGGTCGCCATCCGGATCGAAGATTTTCGCCTGCTCCAGTTCCCTCAGGCTGAGAGCGACATCATAACGGTTGCCGTTGGCATCAGTTAGGGGACCGGCGTTATCACCGTTGTAGTCCACATAGACCGTCGCAGGGGTGTGACCGTTTCCGGCGGTGGTCAGCCAGATGGGATTTCCATTCTGAGTGGGACTCGTGGCGGAGTATGGATCGCGACCGATGCCGAGGCTCACCAATACCTGGGTCGTGAGAGATGACTGCCCGACAAGCGTGAAGCCGCCGTCATAGGCCTGATTTTCCGTGGTCGTGGTGCTCCCGGAGTCCACAGCACAAAATGCCGAGAATACCGGCGGCGTGGTCCCGGTGGTGTAGAATCGGTAGGCGCCGAAGTTGTTGGTGCCATTGCTTGCCGTCAGGGCCACACGCGCGTTCCCTCCTGCGGGAACCGAAACCGAGTTCGAAACATAGGAAGTGGCACTGCTACGATAATCATAGTTGACCGTGATGGCCGTAGTCCCCGGGTTGTAGAGAAAGACCGAGGTGACATAGCCCGATGGCGTCGACACGGGCGCGTAGTAACTTGAACCCCACCGATACGTGGGCAGCAGTGAAGTGTCACGACTCTGATAGGTGGAGCCGATCCTCCCGGTGAAAAGAATCACCTGCACCGGTCTGTCAGAGGAAACCCGACCACCCGCATTCACATCATTGACGTAATGAGTCTCCCCTTCAGCCAGTGTCACGTTCTGTTCGGGGTTGCCATCGTTGTCGGCATCGATCTCCACCGTGGCCCCGCCGGGCCCTGCCATGATGGAAATCGCGGTGTAACTGAAGATGTCGGCATCCCAGGTCAGCGAAGCTGTCGCCGTGGTCGTCGGCATGTTCACCCCCACCGGCACGCGATACTCCGTCCCCCACAGACCGCGTTCGAAGACTTCGACACAGCCGCCCAGCAGGGTGTTGGTGGAGGCGGGGAAGGTCGTCTTGGTCAGCGAAATCGGCTTGTAGGATGCCACCTTGTCCCTCGCATCGAAATCGAGAACGGAGCTCAAGGTCGTGGAGTTGACGAAGTTTCTCAGACTGAAGACCGTGCCCGCAGGAATGAGGTCGCTGGCATTTCCGGGAGGATAGCCGTTAGAGGCATTGCCATCGCCAAACACAAGCGTGGTGGACTGGGCCGGGTTGGTGATCTCCTTTTCATAACCATCTTCCCAGTGGTCATAGTAGATCACGGTGTTGTCGGTTGCCGCCGAGAAAGTCACAAAAACCGCCTGAGGATCGACCGCAACCGTCGTGATCGCATTGAATCCCGCAAGCTGGTCATCCTCGGGGAAGGGAATATAAAAAACCTGGGTCGGCGGAGGGTTGGCCGCAGGCAAAGCAGCTACCAGCACCAAGCCGCACAGCAGGGCGTGGAACCACCGAAGGTGTTGCACAGTCGTCGTCACAGGGGGTCGAGGGGGTGGGAACAGCATGAGTCCTGATCCTCCCGCACCCGGGTGGATCAATGTCACGGCGGCGTTTATTATTAACTTTTCTTAAAAGTCGCAAACTTTTATACAAAAATTTGCGATGCCGTACTGGTTTTTCACCTTTTGTCACTTTATCGACATTTAAAATGTTTCCATGATTCCCTAAATGACTGAAAACTCGTGTTTCCCAGGTTTCGAGGTGGGGTTCAACAAGGGATCGGTGGTGGATTCGGATGGACTTATCCCACGGAGAAGGCCAGGTGGGTTTGCCTTCTCACCGCCTGCTTGCCCGTTCTCCTGCCATGGTTTCTCGATCCTTGCTTGTTTGCACCGCCCCGTTTTTGGCCCTCGCTGGCTGCTTCAGTGCCTCCACGGACATCGATGTTGCCCTCGCTCAATCCCGGATTGCCCAAGGCTGGCAGGTCCTCGACGTCCGCAGCGCCAGCGAGTGGCAGAACGGGCACCTTGAGGGTGCCACCCGCATCGATATCCATGGGCAGGAATTTGCCGACACCGCAAAGCGAACCCTGGACCCGGGCAAGCCGGTTCTGATCTATTGCCGCTCCGGCGTGCGCAGCGCCAAGGCAGCCGCGGTCCTTGAAAAGGTGGGCTTCCGCGAAATCGCAACTCTTCGAGGCGGGATCATCGCCTGGCAAGATGCAGGAGCAACGCTGGTCCGGCCATGATGCAGCTCCTCTCGAACCTGGGCGAGGCCTAGCCTCTTTCGTGAAGCGCCACCGCTCCCGGAAAGACGTCGGCTCTTGCTGCTCCGCTCATGCTTCCTTCGCCCTTGATGTTGAAAGACCCGGAAGGACGAAAAGCGACACGACCATCGACCCGAGAATGCCAAGCACTGCAACCTTCCCCATGCTGGCCAGGGCATCAATGGACGCGAAGGACAGCGAACCGAAGCCGATGGCGGTGGAAAGACCACAGAAAACCACGGCCTTGCCTGTCCCGTGCCACACATGGCGCAGATCACCGCCGCTTCGACGCAGTGCCAGCTTGATGTGAATCCCGTAGTCGATCCCGGTTCCTAACAGCAGCGGAGTCGCGGCGATGTTGAGGAAATTCCATTCAATCCCCCATATCTTCATTCCCGCGACCAGAAGCAGGGCACTGACGCCCATGGAGACGACGACTGCAACGACTTCCCCGGGATGCCGGAAGATAACTCCCAGCATCACGAGCATGAGTGCCAGCATGGGAAGAAAGACATCAGTAATGTCCTTTCGCACCAGCGGCAACACCGCCGGTTTCAAGAGAGGCCAACCTGCCAGCACGGAGTGTTCGCCTCCCGCTTCGCGCAAGAGCGCGAGGTCGGCCATGCTCAGGCTATCCGGATTCTTGATTTCAAGGCTGCCAAGAACTTTCCCGCCCCCTTCCTCATGCCTCAACATCAGGGTTCCTAACAGCTCTGCCGCGGCATCGCCCTCCGGCATGCGACCAGCGGGCCAAGCCGCTACGATCGGTGCCGCCTCCAAAACCATCCGCCCAAGACCGAGTCCCTCTTCCGAAAAACCCGCCTCATCGGCCGCCGCCAAGAATCGCTCCCGGCTGCGCCCCAGCCTTTCCAAGGCCGCGCGATTCGCCTCCATCCTCTCTGGGGAAGGCCACCATTCGAGCGGCACATCCACGGCACCAATCCTCTCCGGCCAGGAAACGGCGAGACCATCGTAGGCCTCCCTCGCGGCTTCAAGCTTGTCGAGCACTTCGGCATCAGTTCCGCCTTCCACCACCACTCTTGGAGCCGGTGAACCCCACTGGGGGAAATGCGCTTGGATTTTTTCAAACGCCGACATTGCCTCGCTGTTCCGGGGACGAAGCAGGGACTTATCGAACTGCACCCCCGGAAAACCCTGGGTCAAGAGCACGCCCAGAGACGCAGCGATGAGGATGAAACCAATGACCCTCGCCACCCTCGGAGGAGGCATCAGGGCACTCTTGGGGGAGACGGCTTCACGTCCGGCACCGAACTTCGCCACCCATGGCACAAACCACGCGATCATCAGATACGCGCCCCCGGCAATTCCGCAGGCAACCACGGTCCCAAGTTGGGCGATTCCGGGAAGGCCGCTGAGATTCAGGGCGAAGAAGACCACGGCGGTGGTCGCCGCTGCCCAGCCAATCGCCTTCATCGTCGCTCGGCGTATCGCCACCTCATCATGCCCGCACACTTTCGCCTCCTGGCAGATGACGGCACCATAATCCACCACCAGCCCCACCAGGATCGCCGCGAATCCAGCGGCCATGATACTAAGCTCGCCGTAGATCCAGCCGGCCATCCCCATGGCGATCACAAAGGTCATGGCCAAGACTCCCGACATCCCGACGAGCAACATCGGCTTCCTCTGCATGATCAGAAACAGCACCGCGATGAGCAACGACGTGCTCCCTAGGGTACCGCTCATGTCCCCTTCCATCGCCGTGCCAATCTCCGCCTCAAAAACCGGATCCCCGGTGTAGGAAACCGCAAGTTGGCGTGAATCCGCCCATGGCGCGGCCACCGCGCGGACCTCATCGACCCATTGCTTCGCTTCCACATAGCCTTCCACCGCACGTGGCGCATCCACGAAAATCAACTGCGCCCTGCCATCCGCACTGGTGAATCCATCGCTCCCCCCTTCCGATGCCGACTCGAAGAGCCGCCGCAACGCAGGGTGGTTGAGGAAACCCAGCGGATCATGGGAGGAAATCGCCATCTCCCCGCCGTCCAGCGAAGTGGCGATGCGTTCCATCGCGGCAGCCAGTTTTTCCTCCACCCGACCCTCCGCGAGGGATGCCTCAAGCTCCGCCATGTCCTGTGGGTCCCCATTCAGCCAAAGCCATGCAAAAAGCTCGCCCAAACCCTCCGGCTCCTCGGTCCATCTCGGCCGCCATTTCACTTGGGACGCCACTCCCGCCTGCTCGAGTTTCGCCGCAAGCTCGCCTGCCTCCTCCGCGAGATCATGCGAATCATCAGGCGATTCCAGCAGCAGCACCATTTCCTCATCCCGCGCGAAGACTTCTTGAAATGCCCTCAATCCACGGACTTCCGGCATCTCCCCGGGCAGGACCGAAAGCACATCCGTATTGAAATGCGTGCGCGACAAGCCGAATGCCGCCACCAGCACGATCAACCCGGGGAAAATCCATCTCCAAAAGCTGCGCATGCCGACCATCCCGCCCCTTCAGCCTGCCGATTCCAAGCCCCAAATCCCCGCCCGCCCATTCTCCTTGCCAAACTCCCGGGCCGACCGAATTTCTCCCCCATGCGCTTCCTCGCACTCCTCCTCCTGAGCACCGCTTTCCTCCGCGCGGATGTCGATACCGCCCCACTCGAAGCATGGCTGAAACGGCAGGCTTCCGTCCGCTCGCTGGAGGCGGATTTCATTCAGGAACGCACCCTGCCCTCGCTGAAGAAACCCGTCACCACCCCGGGCACTCTCACCATCGCCCGCCCCGGAAAGCTTCGCTGGGACCTCGGCAAGCCCGCCAAAACCATCGCGGTCTCGGATGGCACCACCATCACGCTGTTCGATGTCGAAAAAAAGCAAGCACGGCGGATTTCGGCCGATTCCTCCCGCGCGAAATCCTTCAGCATGCTCGGAGACAAATCGTTCTCCGGCGGCCTCGAGGGGTTCACCCAAGCATTCGATCTGGTGGAATCCCGCATGACCGATGGCATCTATCAGCTCACCACCCGCCCCAAGGATCGATCCATGCGCGGCAAAGTGGGCTACGTGTTTTTTGATATCGACCCCGCCAAATCCGAGCTTCGCGCGATCGAACTCCGTCTGGACGACAAGTCACGCATTCGCACGATTTTTACCAAGACCCGATTCAACACGGACATCCCTGCGGACCGCTTCGCCCCCTCCACCGAGGGCTACGAAGTCCGCTGAAGAAAGCGCCGGAATCTCAAAGACCACCCGCAAGATAGGCAAACCGATAGTAGGCCTGACCTTCGGCGGGATCCACTGGCACCAAGACCTCCACCGTGCCGTTTGCTGCGGCCGTCACCGGTGTTTCGTCCCAGTCGCTGAGGTTCACCGAGCTTTGGAAAACATAAGTGACGTTCGGAACAGCCGTCATGGAAACCCGCATCATCGGCCCGCCGGGATCCGAATGGGGGGTCATGCGGACTCCTTCCGAAGGCAAAACAATCAGACCCAGGGCACCGCTTGGGTCGAATGGGCTCGACCATTTCGCCGCCGTATAAACCGAACTTCCCGTCAGGGTCCGCAGAAATGCGGCGATGTCATTCTGCTGATTGGTGGTGAGGTTGAGCCGCTGGGGTTGGGGCCCGCCCGGTCCGGGACGGGTCAAACGTGGATCGATCCCCTGGACCACCGCCGGGATCGCGTTGTAGTGGGCGATCACCTGGGCGAGGGTGGCAAATTGGGCGGTATGCATCATGCCACCGTTCGATTGCCCTCCCGGGCCGACCAGATCGCGCAAGGTCGGGGAACGCGTCACGGTGAAGTCCGTTCCACCGCCGATCACACCGACCACCCCGTTGTTTCCCGAGTTCGGATCGATGTCGAACTCGGGAGGCGCATGACAGCCTGCACAGCCTGCCCCCCCCGCACCCGGAGGATTGAGGAACAGGGCTTTGCCATTGTTTTCACTGGCAGTGAAATTCGGAAAGGGCTGGCCATCCCCGACTTGGCTGCGACCGACGTCATACTTGCTGTCGAAGGATTGGATGCTTCTGACGAATTGCGCCAGAGCCCGCTGGATTCTTGTCTCCGTGATCGCTGGATCTCCATAAACCGCCGTAAACAGCACCTTGTATTCTTCCACAGCGGTCAGACGGGTCACCAAATCGGCGAAACCGGGGTCACCCAGCGTGCCGCTGAATCCCATCTCGGTATGGTCCCGCACGGGTTGGGTGGTTTGCGCTTCCAAAGTCGCGGCACGCTCGTCCCAGAAGAACCGCCGCTCATTGGCGAAGCGGGAATTGATCAGCCGCATCGAATGCCGCCCCGTCGTCCCAGCCACCCCGACACTCGCTGTCGCCGTATCACTGAAGGCACGCTCCTGGCGATGACATGAAGCACAGGATACCGTCTCATTTCGGGAGAGCCGCTTGTCGTAAAACATCACTCGCCCCAAAGTGGCTCCGAGATTGGTGATGGGATTTCCGGCTGTCGTATTGTCACGGGTGATGTAGGCAGGGCGGGGTTGATTGGCGTATTCCTCGAGCCGGGTGAGGTCGAGTTCGGCGGAGACCGGCAAAGTCGCCAACAGAAGCATCGGGAGGGTTTTCATGGTTTTCGGACTAACAGTTGGAGGAACAAACCCTCGCCATCCGATGGAGTTTCCGGAAAATTCAAGATTCGTTTCCCCGGATGGTCCCTGCTGGATCTCCGGCGACCGCCGACCTTCAAGATCATGAGAAACCTCGCCGGCATTTTTCTCTCCGTCATGGGGGCCTGCTTCGCTGCCCCCTCCCTTCTCGCCTGGGTCTTTTTCACTGCGACGGCTCAACTCGCCCTGTCCATCTCGTTCAGAGAACCCCTCTCATTCGCCATCTGGCTCGGCGTCGCCTTCACGATTCTGTTCTTTCTCACCCTGGGCCACCTCATGGTCCGCTTTGCCTACGGCCTCCTGAGAGACGACGAATCCCCCTTTCGTTCCTCCCGCCCCTACCTCTGGTTTACTCTCCGCACCCTCTCTTTCCTCCTTCTTTCCACCATCATCGGCAGTGCCCTCGGCTTGTTCATGACCCTCATCAGCAACTCTCACAACTTCGTCCTGGCTCTTGGACTTCATCTGATTTCCCTACCCCTTCTCATTCATCTTTACCGGATCATCGGATACCGGATCGATGAAATCGAGCACTGACGCCTCACTCCCCGATTCAACGACTCAGTGGTCAAGGTGATGATAAAAGGACACACCTTTAGTTCTAATCTTTGAGAGAAGCTTGATTGTCAGATGTCCAGCTCCTCCTACCCCCCGAGTCGCCCTGCCAAAAGGAGCGCACCCCTGATGCCCGCCTGTTGGCCGTACTTCGGCGGGAAGATGAAACCCGCCTCATCGGCCATCGGGAAATAGCCGCCCGAAAGCGCCCTCACCCGGGCTTCGACCGCTTGATGAAACCTTTCCCCTTGTGAAACCCCTCCCCCAATAACCACCCGTGCCGGACTGCAGGAGGCAAGCAGACTGATGACCGCTTGGGCGAGATACTCCACCTCAAATCTCCACGCATCATGATCTCCGGGCAGGTCCTTGGGCTCAGCCCCCCAGCGACGCGTCATCGCCGGCCCGCTCGCCAGCCCCTCAAGACAGTCGCCATGAAAGGGACAAACCCCGGGGAAATCATCCCCATCGGCACGCCGCGGATACCAATGCCCGAACTCAGGATGAACCACCCCGTGCACCAGTTTGCCGCCCGTCAGGATACCCGCTCCGATTCCGGTTCCGATGGTTATGTAAGCAAGATTTCCCTCCCCATCCGCCTCAGCCAAAGCCGCCGCGTTTACGTCCGTATCCAAAGCGAAAGGCAGCCCGGGGAATCGATGCTCGACCGCCCCGCGTATGGAAAAGTCACGCCACCCCGGCTTGGGAGTCGCCAGCATGGTTCCGAAATCTGCCGCCTTTCGATCCACCCTCACCGGCCCAAATGCCGCGACGCCCAGCGCCTCCACCGGACCCCTGTCCGCGATCCAACTCAGAGCTGCCTCCATCGTCTTCGGACCATCCAAAGTGGGAAATCGGACCTCTTCCAATACCTCGCCCTCTGCAGTTCCCAAGGCCACCACCGTCTTCGTGCCTCCCATTTCAATGCCCGCATGCATGACGCGGAGGCAATCACCCCGCCGATCAGGGGCCAAGCCCCCAGTTCGATCAATCTGGCAAACACCACGCCTTGGGCCCCACAAATCCGACCCCTTTCGCCGCATTCCGCATTGAAGGTTCGACATTTGGCATTCCGGCCGCTACCCCGGCCCCGCCATGCCAGTCGCAACACCCGCGCAATACCGCGCCATGCTCGATGCCGCCCAAAAAGGCGGATATGCCTACCCGGCCATCAATGTCACCTCTCTGCCCACCATCAATGGCGCCCTCCGGGCTTTCGCCGAGGCGAAGTCCGATGGCATTATCCAGGTTTCCACTGGCGGCGGCCAATTCGCCTCTGGAACCTCCGTCAATGATGCCGCATTCGGCGCCATCGTTCTCGCCGAAGCCACCCATCGCCTTGCGGAAAAGTATGATGTCCTCGTGGCCCTCCATACCGACCACTGCCATCCGGAAAAAGTCGATTCCTTCCTCAAGCCCCTTCTCCAGGCTTCCCGGGAACGCATCGCCTCAGGAAAAGGCCCACTTTTCCAGAGCCACATGTTCGATGGTTCCGTGGTTTCGCTCTCCGAAAACCTCGAAATATCCAAGTCTCTCCTCAAGGAGTGCGCCGAACTCGACATCATTCTGGAAGTCGAAGCCGGCTGCGTCGGTGGCGAGGAAGACGGACACGACACCTCCGGATTGCCCTCCGAGAAACTCTATACCACTCCCGAAGACATGGTCGCCGTTTACGAGGCCCTCAGCCCTCTCGGTCGCTTCCTCTTCGCCGCTACCTTTGGTAACGTCCACGGCACCTACAAGCCGGGCGCGGTGAAACTCAAACCCACGATCCTTCGCGATGGTCAAAAAGCCGTGACCGACAAACACGGCCCCGCAGCGGAGATGGACCTCGTCTTCCACGGTGGCTCCGGTTCGGAACTCGCGGACATCCGGGAAACCCTCGATTACGGGGTGGTGAAAATGAACATCGATACCGATACCCAATACGCCTTCACCCGCCCCATCGTGACCCACCTCTGCCAAAACATCGAAGGCGTGCTCAAGATCGATGGCGAAGTCGGCAACAAGAAGGTTTACGATCCCCGCAGCTACCTGAAAAAGGCCGAGATCTCCCTCGCGAACCGACTCAAGGAAGCCTGCGACGACCTTCTTTCCTCCGGCCGGACCATCTTTGGAAACGTCTGATCCGGGCCTGCGAAACAGCTTTGGAGCCTCAAGCCCGACCGGTCTGGTCGGGCTTTTTCGTACCCCCTCCCGGCCGAGCTCTGAGGGTTCCAGCTTGATTCGTTAAGATTTCCGAATTATCCACTCCTCCGCCCATGGCCTCCGAGCGGAAAAAGATCCAACTGTCAGCCGCCTCGGCAAACAAACGCCGTGGGGGCGCTGCGAAGTTCCGCAAGGCCCTGCGGATCGCCGATACCGCCGCCAGAACGAAAATGCACTCCAATCGGCCGGCCGACCGCCGCCGATTCAAATCCGTCAAAGCCGCCATCGCCCAAGATTACGATGGCACCGAAGATTCAGGCATTCTCTTGAGGCTCTTTCGCTGGCTGCTTGGCCTGGCCATCCTGCCGCTCTGCGCGCTCACCACTCTCACCTTTTTCGATCAGTTTTCCGAAATCGCCCAAGACCGCGGTTTCTGGGTGGACCGCACTTTCTGGTATTTCGCTACCGGCGTCCTACTCATGGGCGGTTGGTTCACGGCCTTGCGCTTGGCCAGGGGAAAACTTTGGGACTGCTTTCTTTACCTATACGTGCTCGGACACGAACTCACCCACATCCTCTTCATCTGGCTGTTCCGCGGCAGGGTCGAGGATTGGGGCGTGAAAGCTTCCGGCGGCTACGTCACCACGGATAAGAACAACATCATCATCGCCCTCGCGCCTTACTTCCTCCCTCTCTGGGCGGTCGTCATTCTCGTTGGATTTTCGCTGACCGGCCTCTTCATGCCCCTCACTCCCACAGCGATGAAAACGTTCTATGCCCTCCTTGGCTTCTTCTGGGGTTTCCATGTGATTTGGACCGTGTGGATGATCCAACACGACCAACCGGATCTCCGCGAAAACGGCGTCTTTCTTTCGCTCAACATCATCTTCCTCACCAACCTCTGCATCGTCATCGCCCTCACCATCGCCGCCTCCCCGAGCATGACGACCCAAGGCTTCGTCACCGATTGGTGCAAACACGCCTCCGACCTCGCTTCAAGTTCACGACACTTCCTCGGCGGACTCGATTGGAAATCCGCCCTTCGCCCCTAGTTGAAGTAGGTCCGCGACCTCACTCTTCGGCCGGAGCATCTTCCTCCGTGCCCACACCCAGTTGGATCGCATCACCATCACCCACATCGATCGCCTCACGAGATGTTTTCCAACTCTCCCGGTCGATTCGCCCCATCTCCGGAAGCAGCACTCGTTCGGTATTCACCAGCTTCAGCGGTTCATCTTCCACCACCCGGAATCGGGTATCTTCGAAGCTCCAATCCTTGGCATGAGCCAGCGAACCCGCCTTCTCCGCCTCCACCGTCACATCGCGGAAGCGAATTCCGGACATCGGCTTCTCCTCATAGGCATTTCCATACAGAGCTTGGAGCGCACCCGTCGCCTTGACCCCGGAAATCTCAATATCCCGAACTTCAGGAATCCCCCGCTCCGCAGGTACCACCGGTGTGGTCATCACCACCCAATGAGGCGGAATCTCCTTGGGATCCACTCCCTCCGGCAAGGTCGGATAGCTGTACTGCGGATACCAGTTCAGTTCGAAATGAAATGGGTAGTCCACCGCCCTCATGTCCAGCCCACTGATTTTCACGTCTTCAATCACCCCTCCCCGGACCTTGGCCGACTTGATCCGCACGCCGTTGGCCGTTCCCAAAGCCGTGAGATTCTCGACTCTCACATGACGGATTCCACCCGAGGTTTCACTCCCCAAGGTCAGCATCCCATGTCCCGAGCGCGTGATGCAGTTGCGGATCGTGATGTGCTCCGTCGGTCGATTCACCCTCAGCCCGTCGCTGTCCCTTCCGGCTTTCAGGCAGATGTTGTCGTCGTTGCAATCGATGTCGCAGTTCTCCACCAGGACATGACGGCAGGAATCGATGTCGATCCCATCCGAACTCGGACCGAAACCTCCGATGTTCGCGCGGATCTTCACGCCACTGATCTCGATGTTCTCACTGTAGGTTAGAGTCAGACTCCAAAATCCCGAACGCAGGATCTTCACGTCACGGATGTTTACCTCCTTGGAATCGAAAACCGCAAGCGCCCTGACCCTTTTACAATCGTAGTCCACCGCCCACCTCAAGCCTCTGGCCTGATAGTCCTTCAGCATCCCTCCCTTGCCATCCTTGCCCCAGAATTTGTGCCACCAATAGGTCCCGTTCCCATCGATCACCCCCGGACCACTGATGGTGACCTCGCTCTCCTGATAAACATTCACCAAAGCCGCAGGCCATTCCATCTCCACCCCCGCCACCCGGGTGGGTCGATCGGGAAAGAGCGCATCATCCTGCACCGCCTGCAACACCACGCCTTCATCCAAATGGAGATTCACTCGGGATTTCACGAAAATCGCCCCGCTCCGATAAAGGCCGGGCGCGAACACAACCCGCCCGCCACCGGCTGCCGCAGCAGCATCAATCGCCTTTTGGATTCCAGCCGTATCGATTCCCTCATCATCCGGCTTGGCTCCATGATCCACCACCGGGAAATCCACAGCCAAGACGCTGGCAGTCGAAATCACCGCCACTACCGCGTTCACGATTCCTCTCCAGAGATTGTTTCGCATTCCCAAGGGTTCCGCTTCAAACGCTCCCTGTCGATATCTCCTCCATACCCGTTTCGGAGGATGGTCCATGGTGAATTCTCAGGAAATCGCCCAAAACAATGGTTTTTTGCGCTCCGGGCATTGCCAAGCGAAAGACCCTACCCTAAAGAACCCGTATCGATTCACAACGTCACTCAAACCATGAAGAAAGAAGATAAAATGAGCATTTCCGCCACGGGACGGCGCAGCTTTCTCAAAAAGCTTGGCGGCGTCAGCGCCGGCATCGCATCCGTCGGATCTCTGGTCAAAGCCGCCGATGGAACACCCGCGATTCCCGCCGGCAGCACCTACATGGGTGATTTCGGTGCCCCGAAGCTGGACAAAGTCAAAGTCGCCATCATCGGAGTCGGCGCGCGTGGACCCACCCACCTCTCCCACATCGCCGCAGCCGAAGGCACGGAAGTCGTCGGCATCTGTGATCTCTATGAAGACGCGGTCAACCGCGGTCGCCAAATGGCTCTCAATGCCGATGCCGAACGTCACAAGAACGTCAAAACCTTTCACGGTGACGAACATGCCTACCGCAAGATGCTGCTCGAAACCAAGCCGGACGCCGTTTGGATCGCGACCCCTTGGGAATGGCATGCTCCGATGGCCATCGATTGCATGAAGGCCGGTGCCCACGCCTTTGTTGAAGTCCCCTTGGCAACATCCATCGAGGATCTCTGGAAAATCATCGAAACCTCCGAGTCAACCAAGCGGCACTGCATGATGCTCGAGAACGTCAACTATGGCCGTGAGGAACTCATGTTCCTGAACATGTGCCGCCAAGGCGTTTTCGGCGAACTTCTCCATGCCGAAGCAGCTTACATCCACGAACTCCGTGGGCAGATGGGAGAATACGAGCGCGGCCGTGGCACGGGTTCCTGGCGTACCCTTCACTGGGCCAACGAAAACGGCAATCTCTACCCCACTCACGGCCTGGGTCCTGTGGCCCAGTACATGAACCTCGGTCGCGGTGATGACAGTTTCCGGCGACTCGTCTCCTTCTCCACCCCGGCACGCAACCATGAACTCTACGCCAAGGAAGCCCTTGGCCCGGATTCAAAATCGATCAAGCTGGACTTCTCCAAAGGCGGCGACCTGAACACCTCCATCATCAAGACCACGCTCGGCCGCACAGTCATGGTCCAGTGGGACGAAAGCAGCCCGCGCCCCTACAGCCGCCACAACCTGATCCAGGGAACTCGCGGAACCGGAGCGGGATTCCCGAACCGCATCGCACTCGACTACACCTGGAAGAACGCCACCCCTGAACTCCGCAAGCTTCTCGGACTTCCGGAAGACAAACCTGATCAGCGATCCAACTACCATAGCTGGATCGAAGGGGGTGGTTTCGATGCGTTTTATGAACACTTCGACCATCCGCTCTTCAAGCGCATGGAATCGATCGCCAAAAAACATGGTGGCCACGGAGGGATGGATGCCATCATGAATTTCCGAGCCATCGAATGTCTCATCAAAGGTGAAGCCCTCGATCAAAACCTCTACGAGGGTGCTTTCTGGTCGGCAGTTACTCCTTTGTCGCGCAAGTCGGTCGCCGAGGACGGCATGCCTCAGGATTTCCCGGACTTCACCCGCGGCCGTTGGAAATCCACCAAGCCGCTGGCGATCATTTCCTGAATCGGCACGAATCAAACCCGATCTCTGATCATTTCAAACCCAGCCCCTGCCAAGGGCTGGGTCTTTTGTTCTGGTTGATGGCAAATGAGCATGGACTGATTCTCTAACAGGCAACTCAGATCTCCTTGTTTCTTCGGTCACTCACCACCACAGCACCGCCTTCCACATCCTTCTTCAGATCGCGGGCGGTCCAGATTTCGCCTTCGAGGGCTTGGAGGGCGCCGCGGGGTTTGCGGGCTCCAGTGCGACGCTGCGGGCCGAAGTAGTCGCGTGAACTTCGAAAGACCTCATCGACGAATTCACGGCCGCCGATGACCGAGCCATCGGTGAAATGTCGCACGCGATGACGGATGATTTGTGAGATCCGA
>JALOTY010000145.1 GCA_025457665.1 Akkermansiaceae bacterium
ACCCTCCGCGGCGCCTGGGACAAACTCCGCACCGATCCCGTCATCAAGTTCTTCGTCGCCGGCGTGACCTTCTACGGCATGTCCACTTTCGAAGGTCCCCTGCTTTCCATCCGCGCCGTCAACCAGCTCTCCCACTACACCGACTGGACCATCGGCCACGTCCACTCCGGAGCCCTCGGCTGGAACGGTTTCATGGCCGCCGGCATGTTCTACTGGCTCGCCCCGCGCCTGTGGCGGAACCGCGATGGCTCGGTCGGCAAACTCTGGTCCACCAGCCTTGCCAACATGCACTTCTGGATCGGTCTCGTCGGCATCCTCCTCTACGTCGCCGCCATGTGGACCGCCGGTGTCATGCAAGGCCTCATGCTCGGTGAAGTCGCCGAAGGTGGCACCACTCTGAAATACGAGTTTGTCGAAACTCTCAAAGCGATCCAACCGGAATACATCCTCCGCTCCATCGGTGGCACGCTCTTCCTCCTCGGCTTCGTCCTCTGCGGCATCAATATCTGGAAGACCGCCAAAGCGGGTGTCGCCCACAACGAATCCGCCGAAGTTCCGGAAATCGAGAAAAAGTCCAAGGACACCATGGGCCTCGGCGAAACGCTCATCAGCGATCCGCTCGCCTACTCGATCCTCGGCCTGGTTTTCCTCTGCCTCTGGTTCTTCCTGCCCCCCCACGGTGACAAGGTCTCGCTCGTCCTCGCGGTCCTCCTCGGCATCAAGGGCGTCCACGGCTTCCGCAAGAACTCGGAGAAATGGGCCAACTGGCACGAACGCCTGCTCCACAACTACCTACCCTTCACCCTGCTCGTCTTCATCGCCGTCGCCATCGGCGGTGCCGTCCAGATCATCCCCTCGCTCGTCGTCAACCGCGACAAGAACATCGAAGGCCGCCTGCAGGAACTCTACACCCCACTCGAACTCGCCGGACGCGATCTCTATATCTCGGAAGGATGTTACAACTGCCACTCGCAGATGATCCGCACCCTCATGCCGGATGTGATGCGCTACGGCCGCCCGGGCGTCGTCGATGATTTCTCCCACCTCGGTGAATCCATCTACGACCACCCCTATCAGTGGGGCTCCAAACGCACCGGTCCCGACCTCGCCCGCGAAGGCGGACCCATCGTCGCCGACCACACCTACATGCGCTCCGGCAAACGCGATAACAAATGGCACTGGTTCCACTTCCGCAACCCACGCTGGGCCAACGAAGACTCGAACATGCCGGCCTACCCATGGCTCTACGAGAAAAAGACCGATCTCAAGGCCCTCCCCGGCAAGATCGCCGTCCAACAGAAGCTCGGCGTGCCCTTCCCCGCGATGGACAAAAACGAGATCCAGCAGACCGCCCTCGCCCAAGGCCGCGAGATCGCCAAGTCCCTCTTCATGGGTGACAGCCCGGTCTCCCCCGATGGCATCCCCGGCATCAAAAAGGACGCCACGCCCGAGGAACTCGTCGCCCACTTTGAGGACACCCAGATCATCGCCCTCATCGCCTACGTCCAGAAACTCGGCGCCTATCGCGAGGTTGAGAAAGATGGCAAACCCACCCCCATCCCGCTCGATCCGGACTCCTACCGCAATGCCGCCGAACGGGCCGAAGAATACCGCAAGGGCGAAACCGCTGCCACCCGCTGATCCTGGAAACCCTCATTCATCAAAGCCATGTTCAAACGAGTGATCCACGAGCAATGGATGGAGTTCATCCCGATGATCGCCTTCGGCCTGCTCTTCGCCGTCTTCATCATCGCCACCATCCGCGCCCTGCGCATCCAGCCCAAGGAACGCGACCGACTCGCCTCCCTGCCGATCGAAAACGATAGCAACCGCCCTCTGTAACCCCAGCCCCGACACTCCCATGTCCGACTCCCAACCTAACCAAGAACCCCGCCGCGGCGATTTCGCACGAAAGAAAGGCGAGGTCATCCTCCGCGAACACGAATACGATGGCATCCAGGAGTTCGACCAGAAACTCCCGAACTGGTGGCTCTTCACCTTCTACTTCGCCATCGTCTGGTTCGTCGTTTACTGGGTCCTCTATTATCACACCGATACCTACAAAACCGATCAGGAGAAAATCGTCGCCCAGGTCGCCCAACTCGAAGAACAAAAAACCGCGTCCCTGGCGGATGCGCTGAAATCCATCGATGACAAGGCACTCGTTCAACAGTGGGCCACCGATCCGGACTGCCACTCAATGATGGCGAATGGAAATACGGCGCGAAACCCCTCGATCTCTTCAAGCTGATCAACGAGGGCACACCCGCCGAATCCACAGGCCACAATGGCGCGCGGATGCAGGCTTGGGGCCAGATGCTCCAGCCCCAGCAGATCTTCGAAGTCACCGCCTTCATCATCTCAAAGAATCCGAAGGACTTCGAAAGCTTCACCCGCTGAAGCCATTCATCGCCCTACCCTCTCACCCGGTCGCCACCCACTGTGGCACCGGGTTTTTTATTTCCCGGTACCTTCTTACCCGGGGCCGGAATCCTTTGCCTTCATTTTCCCCATCCGTCCCAGGAACTTCCGGATCAGCAGCGAACAGATGGCATAACTCCCTAACAGAACCACTGGCGCAAATCCCAGCCAGACCACCGCCGCCCGCAGCAGCATCCCGGCAGACTCCTTGAGGAAAGCCCAGGTCCCGTCGGCCATCAACCGCTCCAATCCACCAGCATCGAGCGGCAGCGGTTCCTTGCCAAACAAACCCTGCCCCATCTGGATGAAGGGAATGAGCAGGAAAAGATGAAGCGGAAACACCAGGCCCTTGAAGGTATGAAGCAAGGGCTGGTTGAGTCGAAAGGCGATTCCCGCCACCAAACACAGCCCGCCACGGGTTCCGGGGATCGGGAATAGACCGAGGGTGACTCCCGTCGCCATCGTCCATGCCAGCTTCGTGGCCGATGTTCCCTGCTTGAGCTGCGCCAGAACCGGAGCCACAACCCATCGCCGCCACCAGCTTCCGCCGGACGCGGGAACCGATTCACCCTCTTGCAGCGGTCCGTTCACGATCTGCGCCCAGCCTCGCCCCCGACCGCCCTCTCCGCAAGGCCAACCGCTCCTAACCGCAGGATTCACTTTCCATCCGCCGCCCATCTCGCCGCCAAAGCCCCGTTCGCCAGCAGTTGCACCGGATGATATAACATCACCGGCAGCAGAATGAGGGAAAGATCCGCGTCCGCCCCGAAAATCAGCGCCGCCAGTGGCACTCCCATCGCCAGGGTCTTTTTCACCCCGCAGAAATACGCTGCGATCCGGTCCCCACGCCCAAGCCCCAGCCCACGGCAGGCCGCCATCACCAGGAGTGACATGACCCCGAAGAGTCCGCAGGTCAGCACCACCGCAGGAATCATCATCCGCCATCCATACTTGGCCCAGATACCACTCGTGACCGAGTCGCAGAAAGCGATGTAAACGATGTAAAGAATCACCGCATTGCTGATCCGCCCCACCCACACCTTGTGCCCATCCACCCACTCCCTCACCATCGGACGTAGCAGCATCCCCACCGCAAAAGGCAAGAGCGTCAGCAAGCTGATCTTCCCTAACAGCGGCCCAAACTCCCCTCCGCCGCCGGCCATGGTCTGCATCATGAGCAAGTGCACCAGCACCGGCGTCAGAATCACTCCGGCCAAATTCGACAAGGCGGCATTGAACAGCGCTCCCGCCGTGTTTCCGCGGGCGAGCGCCGTGAAAACCACGGACGTGGAGATGGTCGAGGGCAACACGCAGAGATACAGAAACCCATGGCGCAAGGATGTTGGAATCCCCGGCCACAGCGCCGGCAATGCCGCATCCAAAATCCAGCCCGCCAGAGGAAAGACGACAAACGTGAATCCCTGGATGACCGCGTGCAACTTCCAGCTCGCCAGACCTTTTCGCACTTCATCGAGCGGCAACGATAAACCTTGCATCAGGAGAATCAGGGCAATGCCGCCTTGAGACACCCACACGGGTGGCAACCACGCCTCCTTCCCACCCCCCTGCGGATAAACAAATCCCGCCATCACCGCCATCACCAGGCCCATCAAGAACCCGTGCTTGCGCCACAGGCCGGAAAACCTGCCGTTCTGTCGAAGCTCCGACACGCCCGCCACGCTATCCGCCTGCTTCCAAGCGTCCAGCGTTTCCCCCATCGCCGCCGGGAAATCCGCAGCCCCTCCCGCATCCCTCCTTGTCTCCCCGCCCTCTTCCTGAATTAGCTGCTCCCACCTTGAGAGCCTTCCACCACCGCGACTTCTCCGATCTCCACTCGCTCGTCCACGCGAAACAACTCGCCGGCCTCACCGCGTCACTCTGCATTCCCACATTGAATGAGGAAGGCACCATCGCCCGCATCGTCGATACCCTCCGCGTCGCGCTCATCGATGATTGCCCCCTGATCGATGAACTCATCGTCATCGACTCCGGCTCCACGGACCGCACCTGCCAACTCGCCGCCGATGCCGGGGCCACCGTCATCGCCGCCAACCGGATTCTGCCCCATCTGGAACCTCGCACCGGCAAGGGCGAAAACCTCTGGAAAGCCGTCCATCAATGCCGCGGCGATCTGATCGCTTATGTCGATGGCGACATCGCAAACATCCATCCCCGTTTCGTCACCGGCACTCTCGGCCCGCTCATCCGCTATCCGGAAATCGGCTATGTCAAAGGCTTCTATGAGCGCCCTCTCCTCGCCCAGGAGGGAGTCGATCCCCGCGGCGGCGGACGGGTCACGGAGATCCTCGTGCGACCGCTCTTCGATCGCTTCTGCCCGGACCTCGCCGCTCTCCACCAGCCGCTCGCCGGCGAGTACGCCGCACGTCGTACTATTCTTGAATCCCTGCCTTTTCCCACCGGCTACGGCGTGGAAACCGCCCATCTCATCGATGTCTGGCGCGCTCATGGCATTTCCGCCATCGCACAAACGGACTTGGATGAACGCATCCACCGCAACCGCTCCCTCGCTGATCTCGGGCGCATGTCCGATCAGATTCTCGATGCCTTTCTTCCGCGTTTCCTCGGTCAAACCGCCTCGCAACAAGAGCGCCCCCCCATGATATCATTGGCCGAATATCGGGAACGTCATCACTCGGGAAATCATCGATAAAGCTCCCGACTCAGACTCTTTTCAGAACCACCTCGATGATTTCCGCAGGGGCAGCCGTCCGCAACGGAAACCAGTTTCCCGCCCCGTTGCTGATCACCGCCGCCTGCCCTTGAGCTTTGCGGTAGAGCCCGGACCAGTATCGATACATCATCGGCCCCGGTCCCACCTCCGGAGTCAGCATGAGCTGTCCTCCATGAGTATGCCCCCCAAGCGTCAAGGGAATCCCCATGGCAGCCGCCTCATCGAAAGCGTGCGGATGATGGGCCAGCAGGATCCCAAAGGCATCGGACCTCCTCAAGGCTGCCGTTGCCTGGATGTCTGCCGCCATCGCTTGCGGGTTGCGTGCCCAACGGATGCCTAACAGATCCACGGGATGCCCCCGGAGTTCCAGTGCCGCATTCTGATTGATCAGCAGGGGCAGGCCCGCCTCCCCCACCCCTCGAGCAAATTCCTCACGACCTTCGAAAAGATCATGATTCCCCTCCACAAGATAAACACCACCGGACGCCTCCAATCGACCCACCATCTCCAAGGCCTCGGGAAGATCGGCAAGCTTGTGATCAATCAAATCCCCGGTCAGCGCGATCACATCCGCCTTGAGCTGATTGGTCGCCTCCGCCAGGTCGCGGAGCACCTTTCCTTCGGTGAATTTCCCCACATGCACATCGGACACATGGGCGATCCTCAATCCATCAAGATCCTTCGCCAGACCGGAAACCGGGACTTCGATCCTTCGCACCCGGAAGTGTTTCATTTGCGGCACACTCAGGATCGTCAGCCCGTAAGTCGCCACCGCTGGCATCGCCACAGCCGTAGCCGCCAGAAATCGCCGCCTGCTTTCATCCACAGGTGCGCTTTCCTTTTCACCGCGACTCAAATCTTTACGATTCCGAAACCTCTTCCACGCGCCAATCGCCTGTGCGGTGCCACCCACGATCAAGCTCGGCAAGGCGATGAACGGCAAAGCGACCAAACCCCACAACAAAACCCCGGCCTGCAAAACCGCCGGTGGATCGTATGCTAGAACATCCATTCGCTGAAGAACGATCCATGCATAGCCCCCTAACAGAGCCAAGACCGCCGTAGCGAGCGCAACCCGGGCCGCGCGGCTCGCCTCACGCATCGCACGGGTGCGCATCGCCCAAACGAGCCACAACAGGGAAAGCACGGGAATGCCGAAAAAGATCAATCGAAACATGGTGTCAGTTTTCCGCCGAATCTCGCCGCATTCCCCAGCCTGTCCAAGAAATCCTTCACCCGGCATGCGATGCATGTCGCCTTCACGCCGTTTTCCCCTCGATGGATGGAATGTTAGGTTCGGATTTTTTCGCTACACCACATCCTTCTTCAGATCGCGGGCGGTCCAGATTTCTCCTTCGAGGGCTTGGAGGGCGCCGCGGGGTTTGCGGGCGCCAGTGCGACGCTGCGGACCGAAGTAGTCGCGTGAACTTCGAAAGACCTCATCGACGAATTCACGGCCGCCGATGACTGAGCCATCGGTGAAATGGCGCACGCGATGACGGATGATTTGTGAAATGCGATCTTCGTGTTCGCTGGTTTCGCTGGTGGCCTGTTGCTCGTTGGTTTCCACGTCGGCGTTTTCGCGGTCGAGTTGGTCGATTTTTTCCAAGGCCTTG
>JALOTY010000088.1 GCA_025457665.1 Akkermansiaceae bacterium
CCCACCGCCCACCGCCCACCGCCCACCGCCCACCGCCCACCGCCCACCGCGCCTTTCTCCCCCATGCTCCCCGCCCACCGATCACCGATCACCGATCACCGATCACCGATCACCGACCACCGACCACCGACCACCGACCACCGACCACCGACCACCGATCACCGACCACCGATCACCGACCACCGATCACCGATCACCGATCACCGATCACGCCTTTTCATCCACCATCTTCCATCTTCCATCCATCATCGGCTGTTTCCCTTTCGATCCTTTCGTTGTTCCTCCTCCCCCCACCTTTCTTCATCCGCCTTCGCGGACTTTGCGCCTTTGCGGTGAACTTTTGCGGCTCGTCGGCTCCGGTTGGAGATTGCTCCGCGCTGAGCTGGGGTGGATCAGGGGCTCCGGGCCAGCAGGCTGGCTCCGGGAAAGCGGCAGCAGGCTGCCCGCAGTCCAAGGGGGAGCCCACCGATCACTGATCACCGATCACCGATCACCCATCGGCTGTTACATCCGGAAGTCTTCGCCGAGGTAGTGTTTGCGGGCGATGGGGTCGTTGACGAGGTCGTGGGAGGCGCCTTCGAGGATGACTTTGCCATCGTGGATGAGGAAGGCGCGATCGACGATGGAGAGGGTTTCGCGGACGGAGTGGTCGGTGATGAGGATGGCGAGGCCATCGCGTTCGCGGAGTTCGCGGACGATTTTCTGGATGTCTTCGACGGCGATGGGATCGATGCCGGCGAAGGGTTCATCGAGCATGAGAAGTCGGGGCTCGGTGCAGAGGGTGCGGGCGATGGCGAGGCGGCGTTTTTCGCCACCGGAGAGGGTGATGGCGAGGGATTTGCGGACCTTGGTGATTTTGAAGCGTTCGAGGAGTTCCTCGGCGCGTTCGTGTTGTTGTTTGCGGGAGAGGTCGCTGCGGGTTTCGAGGACGGCGAGGAGGTTATCGGTGACGGAGAGTTTGCGGAAGATGGATTCCTCCTGGGGCAGGTAGCCGAGGCCGAGGCGGGCGCGGCGGTGCATGGGGAGGTGGGAGATATCGGTTTCGGCAAAGCGGACGCTGCCGGAGTCCGGCGGGACGATGCCGGCGATCATGTAGAAGGAGGTGGTCTTGCCGGCGCCATTGGGGCCGAGGAGGCCGACGATCTGGCCGGGGCAGACGGAGATGCTGACGTCATCGACGACGGCGCGTCCGCTGTAGGATTTCCGCAGCGAGGTGGCTTCGAGCAGGGGCTTGGCGGGCTTGCGGGATTTGGTAGCGGCCATGGGTCAGCGCGGTCTGTCGGTTTCGACGAAGGCTTGGGAGCGGCCGACGAAGGAGGCATCGCCGGTTTTCAGGTTGATGCGGATGTAGCCGTTGGGGTCGAGGATGCGGCCGTTGGCGGAATCGGACAGGACCCAGGGCTGGCCACCGCGGATGATGAGTTCGCCGTTGGTGAGGTCATAGACCATCTGGCGGCCGGAGGCTTTGACGGAGCGGGGATCGGTGGGGGAGGTCTTTCTTTCGACGACGACGGCACCGGTGGCGATGATTTTGGTGGGATCGCCGAATTCGAGGTCGCCCTCTTCCTTGTCGTTTTCCTGACCGGCGGGGGCTGGGGTGGATTTCTTTTTGTCGACGAAGACTTTCACTTCATCGGCTCCCTGGAGGGAGAACTGGGGGTGATCGAAGCTGACGTTTTTGAGGAAGGTGAGGAGGCCGGCTTCGGCGTCGAAGTAGATGCCGCCATCGGCCTTGACGGTGGCGGGGAGTTTGATGGGAGGTTTTTCCGGGGCGGGGACTTCGCTGGTGAGGTCGGGGGTTTCGCCTTCGGGGAGTTCGACGGCGGCGCGGCGGAGGAAGGTATCGAGGCTGACATCGGCCTGGGTGGAGTCGGCCTCGGCTTTTTCGAGGTTGGCGGCGGCCTGGGTGGCGGCGGCTTCGGCGTCATCGGCCTTGGAGACGGCGAGGCGGTCGAGTCCGCGGATCTGGTCGGCATCGAGCGCGGCGGAGGGCTCGGCCGGGAGGGGTGCTGCGACCAGCATGAGGGAGCTGGCGGCGATGGCAGGGGCGCGGAGGTTCATGGCGGTGAAGCGATCGGTTTGAAACTGGGCGGTGGCGGGGCCGAGGAGGATGCCGCGGCTGCCGCGGATTTGGTAAACGAGGCCGGTGCCGGTGGCGGAGAAGTCCTCGGCGGCGAGGACGACATTGCGCTCGGTGCGGAGGATGCTTTGGTTGGTGAGGCGGGCGTCTTCGAGATCGATGGCGGCGCGGAGGGATTCATCGGGATGGTAGAACTCGATGCGGGCGCGGGAGGCATCGATGGTATTGCGATCGACGAGGACGAGCTGGCGGGCGCGGAGGGTGGAGGTGAGGCGGTGTTCGGCGTCGTATTGGGGGATGAGGATGTGTTTGAGGATGCTGCCCTCGACGAGCATTTCGAGGCCTGGGAGTTCGGCGCCGTCTTCGTCCCCGGGGAGGCTGGGGGTGATTTTCGGGGCGATGGGGAGGCCTTGGGAGTGGGCATTTCCGCCGATGCCGAGGGCGAGCAGGCTTCCGAGGAAGACGGCGTGAAACCGGGATGGCAGGCGGGTGGCGGGCATGGGTGGGGCGGTCAGGCGCCGTGGGCGGCGTGGTGGACGGCGATGAGTCGGACGAGAATGTCTTCGAGAAATTCGAGGGGAATTTGGTTGGGGCCATCGGACATGGCATTGGCGGGGTCCGAGTGGGTTTCCATGAAGAGGCCATCGATGCCGGTGGCGACGGCGGCGCGGGCGAGGACGGGGGCGAGTTCGCCATCGCCGCCGGTGGCACCGCCGAGTCCGCCGGGGCGCTGGACGGAGTGGGTGGCATCGAAGATGACGGGGATGCCTTCCTTGCGGATCCAGTAGAGGGAGCGCATGTCGGCGACGAGGTTGTTGTAGCCGAAGGTGGTGCCGCGTTCGGTGATGAAGAAGCTGTGGCAGCCGAAGGCGCGGAGTTTATCGGCGATGTTGACGGTGTCCCAGGGGGCGAGGAACTGGCCTTTTTTGACGTTGACGGCGCGGCCGGTTTTGGCGGCGGCTTCGAGGAGGTCGGTCTGGCGGCAGAGGAAGGCGGGGATCTGGAGGAGATCGATGTGGGCGGCGGCGATTTCGGCGTGTTCGGCGGTGTGGATATCGGTGGTGACGGGGACGCCGAGGGATTTGCCGATTTCCCCGAGGATGCGGCAGCCGTCCTCGACGCCGGGGCCGCGGAAGGATTTCACGGAGGTGCGGTTGGCCTTGTCGTAGGAGGCCTTGAAGATGAGGGGGACGCCGGTGCGATCGGCGATTTCCTTGACGGCGCGGGCCATTTCCCAGGCGAAGTCTTCGGATTCGAGGGCGCAGGGGCCGAGGATGAAGACGGGGAGGGGGCCGCCGACGGGGACGGAGCCGATTTGGAAGGGATCGAAGTGCATGGGTAGGCGGAGAGGGAAGGCGGATCAGGCGTCCGTGCCGGAGATCTTTTCGTAAAGCGGGCGGAGGTTGGCAAGCGCGGTCCCGAGCAGTTTGGCTTCGGCCTCGGTGAGGTTGCCGGCGGTTTTGGCTTCGAGCATTTCGAGGGAATCGATGACCGAGCGGGCGGCGCGGAGGTTGATTTGGGGTTGGCCGGTGGCGGGGTTCGGGATGCGGCCGAGGAAGAGCCCGGCGTTCTGGGCCTGGAAGAGGACGAACTCGTGGAATCGAGGGTCGGCGGTGGGCATGGCGGGAAGCCTAGGCGGCGGGGAGGGGAGTGGGAAGTGTCGATTGGGCGCGTGTTCTTGAGGCTTGTTTCATCCGGCCGGTGAGACATGGTGCGGCGGTGATGATGAAGGTCCGATGGATGTTGATGGCGGTGCTGGTCGTGGGCGCGGGGGCGGCGAAGGAATCGAACCGTCCGCTGGACCGGTCGGTGGAGCCGCGTCCGCCGAAGCCAGCGAGCGAGCCGACGGTGCCGGATGGGGAGGGCTTTTTCCCGCTGCCGGGGGGCACGGTGAACATCATTGGCGGCACGGCGACGACGATTGCGGAGCATCCCTGGCAGGTGGCGCTGCTGGATGCGCGGCAGGCGGATGCGACGCAGGCGCAGTTTTGTGGAGGGACCTTGGTGGACCGGTGGTGGGTGGTCACGGCGGCGCATTGCCTGATGGGCGAATCGGCAGAGAACATCGATGTCCTCATGGGCACGGCAGATCTGGGAAACACCAGCGGGGCGCAGCGGATACGGGTGGCGGAAATCATCATTCATCCGCGCTACAATGATTTCAACAGCGACTCCGACATCGCCTTGCTGAGGCTTTCCGCGCCGGCGGATCCTGCGCGGGTGTTGCTGCCCCTGGTGGATGAGGCGGCGCTGACCAATACCGGGGTGCTGGCGACGGTTTCCGGGTGGGGTCGGACGGTTGCGGGCAGTTCCGCATCGGCCCAGCAGGTTTTGCGGGATGTGGATGTGCCGCTGGTTTCCCTGGCGACGGCGAATGCGACCACGGCCTATGCCGGTTCCCTGACGGCAAACATGCTGCCGGCGGGACTGGCGGCGGGCGGCAAGGATTCCTGCCAGGGTGACAGTGGTGGCCCGCTGACGGTGCCATCGCCGGTGGGTCCGGGGCGGATGCTGGCGGGTGTGGTGAGTTTCGGCGAGGGCTGCGGCCAGCCGAATGCCTATGGGATTTACACGCGGGTTTCGGTGTTCCGGGAATTTGTTTTGGGGCACATCTGGCCGAACTACTCGCGCTTTGAATCGACCGCGGGACAAATCGGCGAGCTGCGGGATCGAAATGCCGATGGCTGGACGCTGTGGGATGACTTCGTGCTGCCGGGGCGTCGCTCCGGTGTGGAGATCGCGGGTGGCGAAACGCTTGTGACCTACGATCGCGGCCCCTATGCCGGGGAGGCATCGGTGGGCGTGGAGTTTTCGCCCGACCTCCAGGCGGCCTGGACCGGGATTTCCACTCTGCTTCGGCCCTCGGTGGCGCAGGGGGGAGGCTTGGTGAGGGAGAGGCTGGCGCTGGTGGGTGCGCCGGTGCAGCGGGGCTTCCTGCGACTGCGGCCGGGTCGATCGGGAGCGCTCGCTTTCGGCCCCCGGCCCTTGGAAATCCCCGGATCGGCCACCGGGGCCCTGGAGAGCACGGACCCGGAGCATCCGGGCCTTGCGGGGCATCGGATGAAACTTTACCGGCTCATCGGTGGGGTGGCGGGCACGAGCTATTCGATCAGCCTGCGGAGCGGGAGTTTCGATGCGCGTTTGGAAATCATCGATCCCGACGGCAACATCCTCAGCACGGCGATCAGCGATGCGGGGCTGGGTCGGACCGGGAAGGACGAAGTGCTGAATCACACCGTGACGGCGGGCCAGGAGCGTTGGCTGCGGGTCACCAGCGAGGTGGCGGGCCAGACCGGGGATTTCGAGATCGGCGTGTGGAATCCGGCGACCTTGAGCGGCCTGGTTTCTCTCGCGCCCGGCGGTGGCACGACCGGGGCGAGCCTGAATGCGACGAGCGACGCGGCGAATTCCTGGTTCCTGCCGGGGGAAACGATCGTCAAAGACGACTACGCCCTCAATTTCACCTCTGTGAGCGCCGGACAGATGGTCGAACTTCGCATGACCGGCACTTCCAGTGCCGACGAGTTGATCATGCTGATGAATGCCGAGACCGGACAGCTTCTGGGGGTGGGGGACGACTTCAGCCCCTCGGTGAACGACGGCCGCGTGCATTTCATGCCGGTGCCGGGGGTGAAATACCTCGCCCGGGCGACGGCTTATGCCGCGACGACCGGCACCCAGTCCTACGCGCTCAATGTTTTGAGTCCACCGAACCCATCGATCCCAAGCCTCACGGTGCCTTTCAGCGGTCCGCTGGCCTTGTCCTCGGTGACCGACCGCTACGATTCCGGGACCAGCACCTATTACGATGACGTCCTGCTCAATTCCCTGGCCGCGGGGACGCGGGTGAGGGTGCGGCTGAATTCGACGGCCTTTGATACTTTCCTGTCGGTGATCGAGGCCTCGTCGCTGCGGGTGATCGATACCAACGACGACCTCACGTCCGGGGATTTCAACAACTCGGGGATCGATTTCACCGCCAAGGCGGGCGAGCGCTACTTCGTCCGGGTGAGCAGCTACGACGAGGACGCGACGGGCAATTACACCCTTTCGAGCCAGATTCTGCCGTGATGTTCTTGGTTTCCCAGACCCCCTTGCTGGTTTCCGATCTGCCCACGGCGTTGTGGGTCATGCTCGGGCTGGTGTTGATGTTTCAGGTGTTTGGAGGGATCTCCCGTCTCCTTCTGGGGCAGAGGCTGCGGAGGATCGAGGCCCGATTGGCCGAGCGTGAGGCGAAAAACGAGGTGAAATCCGAGCCCGTGCGGGCGGAAACGTCGGCATCGGAGGGCGGAAAGCACTTCGATCAATTTCTGGCCGAGGATCCGGCGCGCGGGGAGATGACCAAGAAGGAGCAATCCGCCGCTTTTCGGAAATGGCGGCAGGAAAAGGGCCTGACTTGGGATAAATGAGATGGGTTCTCATTTGCGTGGGGCATTTTCTGGGTGAGGCTGGCGATTTTTCATCGCGACACCGTTTTTCCGATTGCCAGTTGTGGGGTGGTTTGCACACTCGCGCGGCCCGCCGGTGAACCCTTCCTCGGCGGGAAAGATCCGCCGCTTGTGAAAAATTTCACAAGCTCCGCTAGACCCACGCTGAGCAACGTTTTCCCGACCGTCATGGCCAACTTTTTCCCGCGCTGGACCAACGTTTTGCCCTTCAAGATTGCGATTTGCGCCCTCTCCCTGGCAGGCGGGGTGGTGGCGGCATTCACCTACTACGCCACGCCGAAGACGCTGGTGGTGGGTTATCAGCCGGCCCAGCCGATTCCCTTCTCGCACCGCATCCACGTCGAGCAGGTGGGGCTGGACTGCCGCTACTGCCACTCTTTCGTCGATGTCGCCGGGCATTCGAACGTCCCGACCTCGAACACCTGCTGGAACTGCCACCAGCACGTCCAGAAGGACAGCCCGAAGCTGCAGCCATTGCGTGATCGGATGAATGAGAAGCATCCGGATTACGGCAAGCCGATCGAGTGGGTCCGCATCCACAAGACTCCGGATTACGTGTATTTCAACCACGCCGCCCACGTGAACCGCGGGATTTCCTGCCAGAGCTGCCACGGTCGAGTGGACCAGATGGAAGTGGTTTATCAGGATCAGAACCTCTCGATGGGCTGGTGCCTTGAGTGCCACCGCGAGCCCGAGAAGCACCTGCGTCCGCTCGAGGAAGTTTACAACCTTGCCTACGATCCCGAGAAATTCCTCGCTGAGAACTCGATCGAAGGCGTCAAGACCACCGAAGACCTCGGCAAGAAGCTCAAGGAGCAATGGCAGGTCAAGCCGCCGGTTTCCTGCGCCGCGTGCCACCACTGATCCCGCGTTTTCCCCACCTTTCCCCGTTTCCGACCCCAAGTTTCCGCCCACCTCATGAGCAAGCGCATCTGGCAACACCCCGAACTTCCCGCCGACGAGACCACGGTGTCCTGGCGCGGAGTCGGTCAGCTCGAAAACACCCCCGAGTTCCGCGAGTGGCTCGAGCGTGAATTCCCCCGCGGCGCTGCCGAAATGGCGGATTCCGAGGACGCGGAAACCTCCCGCCGCTCCTTCCTCAAGCTCATGGGAGCTTCGACCGCCCTGGCCGGTTTCGGCATGGCCGCCTGCCGCCGCCCGGAAAGCCACATCCTCCCCTACGCCAAGGCACCGGAATGGGTCATTCCCGGCAAGGCGACCTACTACGCTTCGAGTTTCCCACGGGCTCGCGGTGCCACGCCACTGGTGGTCACAAGCTTCGAAGGCCGCCCGACGAAGCTGGGTCCGAACTCGCTGCACCCCGATCAGGAAGGCACCGATTCTTTCGCCCAGGCCAGCGTGCTCGACCTCTACTCGCCGAGCCGCTCGACCACGGTGATGCACGGTGGAAAGCCGGCCAAACGTGCGGATTTCGATGCCGTTTTCGCCGGACTTGCGAAAGATGGCGCAGCGAAAATCGGCCTTGTCTTCGGTCACGATGACTCGCCCACCCGCGCCCGCCTGCTCAAGGAAATCAAGGGCAAGTTCGCCTCCTCGAAGGCCTATGCCTACGAAGCCCTCGAAGGAGAAGCCGTGGGGCTCTTCGGTGATGGCGTGCGCATGGTGGCGGATTTCAAGGTCGCCGATCGGATCGTCGCTCTCGATTGCGATTTCGCCGGCACCGACTTCGTGGGCCCCGTGACGCCCTTCTTCGATCGCCGCAAGCCCGAGGGCAAGGCCTACGACAAGAAGGCGGACGCGGCATCGATGAACCGCCTCTACGCGGTGGAAACGGCTTTCTCGATCACGGGCGGCATGGCCGATCACCGCTTGCGGGTGAAGCCGAGCCAGGTTTTTGCGGTTGCTGCCGCCTTGCTCGCCGCGCTGGGTGACACCACCTCCGTCGCCGGTGCCCCGGCGGCCGATGACAAGACCAAGGAATGGGTTGCCACCCTTGCGAAAGACCTCACCGCCCACCGCGGACGCAGCATGGTCGTCGTCGGCAGCCGCCTGCCCAAGGCCGTGCATCTCGTCGCCGCGCTGATCAATGCCCGGCTCGATGCCATCGGCGAAGGAAAGCCGCTCCAGGCCGTGGCGACGGAAGCCACCGGACTGGGAAGCCTGACCGATCTCATCGCCGACCTTAACAGCGGAGCCATCGAGCACGTGATGTTCTTCACGCCCTCGAACCCCGCCTACGACGCGCCGTCCGATGCCGGATTTGCCACCGCACTCGCGAAAGCGAAGACCAGCATCCATTTCGGCCCGCGCCGGGATGCCACCGCGCACGCTTGCACCTGGCACGTTCCGGCGAGCCACTATCTGGAAAGCTGGAGCGACACCCGGACCGCCACGGGGGCCTACACCATTGTCCAGCCCATGATCCTGCCGCTGTATGCGGATTGTGCGGCCGAGCTGGAAGTCCTCTCCGCCTTGCTTGATCCGGAGGGCAAGCTGGTCACCGGCGAAGGTGAAGCCGGCGCTCCCTCGCCCGCCATGCTTGCGGTGCGGAAAACCTTTGAAGCCCTGGCTGGAACCACGGTGGAAGCCTGGAAAAAGCTGCTGCGCGATGGTTTCCTCGCCGGTTCGAAGTATGCCGCCGCGACTCTTTCCCCGACGACCGATCTTGCCACCGCCGTCACCGCCCTGCCGAAACCCGGCGAACTGGAGATCGTTTTCGCGACCGACCACTCGGTCTATGACGGCCGCTGGATCGACAACGGCTGGCTCCAGGAAGCCCCGGATCCGCTCTCGAAAGTTTCATGGGACAACGTCGCCCTGATCGCGCCGAAGACGGCTCAAGAGCTGGGCCTTTACGACGAGACTCCGACCCTTGAGACCAAAACCGCGGCGATCTCTGAAGATGGCGAAGGCCAAAACCGCAAGGCTCGCATCGTTGCCATCAAGGTCGGCGGAACGGAAATGCGCATCGCCGTGCAGATCGGTTTCGGTCAGGCGGAAGGCACCCTCTACGTCCCGCTGGGCTATGGTCAGGGTTTCAATGCCGACGACGAACTCGGCCGCGAGACCACGAATGAAGCCCACGTCGGCCAAGTCGGCGTCAACACCGGCTTCAATGCCTATCCGCTTCGCACCTTGGCGGCGGGTTACTATGCGGCGCTCGATGGCAAGCCGCAGGATACCGATGTCCGCTACAGCATCGCTTGCGTGCAGGAGCACCACTCGATGTATGGCCGCGCGCTGGCCCGGGAGATTTCCACGGTGGAGGATAAGAAGAAGGGCGACTTCGCCCACCAGCTCGCCGGGGTGAAGAAGCAAGGCATGGACTCGCACATGCCGCCGAATGTTTCCCTCTACAAATCGGTCGATCCCAAGGGCCAGCCCTTGCTCAGCGACACGGTCCACCAGTGGGGCATGGCGATCGACCTTTCCGCCTGTTCCGGCTGCAACGCCTGCCTCGTCGCCTGCCAGGCGGAGAACAACATCCCCATCGTCGGCAAGCAGCAGCTCGCCAAGGGCCGTGAAATGCACTGGATCCGCATGGACCGTTATTTCGCCCAGCAGAAGGAGGACAAGGATGGTGACTACCTTGCCATGGTCCCGCAGCCCGTGGCCTGTGTGCAGTGCGAGGCGGCTCCTTGCGAAACGGTCTGCCCGGTCAATGCCACCGTCCACACCGAGGATGGCCTGAATGCCATGGCCTACAACCGCTGCATCGGCACCCGCTACTGCGCGAACAACTGCCCCTACAAGGCGCGTCGCTTCAATTTCTTCGATTACAACAAGCGCAACCCGCTCGTCGCCGACAACCTCTACTGGGGCCCGCTCGGCGAGACCCAGGTCGGCACCGCTCCGCACCTCCAGCGCAACCCGAACGTTTCCGTCCGGATGCGTGGTGTCATGGAGAAATGCACCTACTGCGTCCAACGACTCAAGGATGCGCGCATCCGCCAGAAGCGCCGTCAGAAGGTCGAATCGCTCGGCACCGGGGACTCGCTCGCCGTGACCATGGACGACGAAAAACTCCGCATCGCCGTGGATTCGGTCAAGGTCGCCTGCCAGGAAGCCTGTCCGTCGGAAGCGATCAGCTTCGGCAACTTGCTCGATGGCGAGCAAAGCCGCATGGGCCGCGCCAAGGCACTGGAGCGGAACTACGATCTCCTCAACTACATCGGCACCCGTCCGCGCACGAGCTACATCGCCCGTGTGAAGAATCCGAACCCGGACATGCCGGACGTCAAGTATGTCGGCAAGGCCACCATCCACATGCACTGATCGGATGATGAGTTGATCCCGCCCTTTCGCACCTTACCAAGCCTCTTTCCCATTCGCCCGAATGTCCACCGCCTCTGAAAGCTCCACCCGCCAGGGACCCAAGCTCCCCGTGCTCAAGCGCGAGAAGCTGATCCTGAACGATCGATCCTATCATTGGATCACCGAACGGATCTGCGGCGTCATCGAAAACCGCCAACCGCTGCTCTGGTGGCTGCTTTTCATCCCCAGCTCGATCATTGCGGCCATCGGTGTCGGCGGCGGTCTCTTCCACCTGGTTTCCACCGGCGTCGGTGTCTGGGGAAATACCAACCGCATCATGTGGGGTTGGCCCATCGTGAACTTCGTGTTCTGGATCGGCATCGGCCACGCCGGCACGCTGATCTCGGCGATTCTTTTCCTCACCCGCCAAAACTGGCGGACCTCGATCAACCGCGCTGCGGAAGCCATGACGATCTTCGCGGTCTGCTGTGCCGGCATTTTCCCGGCCTTCCACGTCGGTCGGGTCTGGATGGCCTGGTTCCTCGCCCCCATCCCGAATGCCAATGCGATCTGGCAAAACTTCAAGTCGCCGCTGCTTTGGGACGTGTTCGCGGTGTCCACCTATTTTACGGTCTCGCTGATCTTCTGGTATCTCGGCATGGTGCCCGACCTCGCCACCATCCGTGACCGCTGCAAGCCCGGCCTGCGCAAGCTTCTCTATGGCCTCTTCGCCCTCGGTTGGCGCGGTGGCAACCGCCAGTGGAGCCACTATGAAATGGCCTATCTCCTCTTGGCCGCTCTTTCCACGCCGCTCGTGCTTTCCGTGCACTCCGTCGTGTCTTTCGACTTCGCCACTTCGGTTGTTCCCGGTTGGCACACCACGATCTTCCCGCCGTACTTCGTCGCCGGCGCCATCTTCGGCGGTTTCGCGATGGTGCTCACGATCATGATCCCGGCCCGTTTCATCTACGGCCTCCAGGACATGATCACCATGAAGCACATCGACAACATGGCGAAGATCATCCTGCTGACGGGAACCATCGTCGGCTACGCCTACTTGATGGAGCTGTTCGTCGCCTTCTACTCCGGCGCGAAATTTGAGATGGACGCCTTCTGGTATCGCATCAGCGGTCCTTACAACTGGGCTTATTTCTGGATGATGGGACTCAACGTCCTTTCGCCGCAGATCTTCTGGTTCAAGAAATGCCGTGAGAACCTCTGGGTCGTCATGGCCGTGGCGATGTGCGTCAACGTCGGCATGTGGTTCGAGCGCTTCGTCATCATCGTCACCACCCTCGCCCGCATGTGGCTGCCGGGGGACTGGAAGACCTACTCGCCCAGCGGTCAGGACCAAATGCTCTTCGTCGGCACCATCGGCATGTTCCTCACGCTGTTCCTCCTCTTCCTGCGCTTCCTGCCCTGCATCAACATCGCTGAAGTGAAATGGACCCTGCCGGAGTCCGACCCGCATCACGATGACCACCACGACCATCCTGATCACGGGGTCGTGGAGGAAGCGGCCTATCAGCACGAACTTCAATCTCCCGCCGCCAAGGGCTGAACCCGAACTCTGAATCCATTTCCTGTGAGCACGACTCGTAAACGCGTTTACGGCTATCTGGCCGAGTTCAAGAGCGCTTCCGCCCTCTACAAAGCTGCGGAGAAAGTCCGCGATGCCGGCTTCCGCAAGTGGGATTGCCACTCGCCCTATCCCATCCACGGTCTCGATGGAGCGATGGGTCTGAAGCGCTCCATCCTGCCATGGTTGGTGTTCTTCGGCGGGGCTACCGGCACCCTTACCGGCTTCCTCCTCGCATACACCACCCAGGTTGGCATTTACCCGACGGTGGTGCAGGCCAAGCCGGTGAACATCTTCACCGTGCCCGCCTTCTTCCCGGTGATGTTCGAGCTGACGATTCTTTTCTCCGGTTTCACCGTGCTTTTCGGCCTGCTGGCCCTGATGAAACTGCCGCGTCTCAACCACCCGCTGTTTGCCAGCCGCCAGTTCCACCGCACCACCGACGACGCCTTCTTCATCGCCATCGAAGCCCGCGATCCGAAGTTCAGCCCGGATGGCACCAAGGCCCTGCTTGAGCAAATCGGCGGTGCCAACATCGAACTCATCGAAGAAGAGGACTGATCCCTTTTCCCTCAGCTTTCGCCAGACACGCTACCCGCCCTACCCGCCGTGAAATACTTCTTCCTCGCCTACGCGATCATCGCCGCCCTCGTCATCGGTCTGCTGCCGATGCGCGGTGAAAAAACCGGCAAGACGCCCATCCGCATCTTTCCGGACATGGATGAGCAGGACAAACTCAAGGCCCAGAAGCCGGATGACTTCTTCGCCGATGGAGTGGGCTCCCGCCACCCCGTGGACGGCACGCGTCCTCTGGGTTTCCAGCCGGATGGCAAGACCGATCTCGGTGGCGTTCCGGAATATGAATTCGGCGGTGGCACCGGCTACTACGCCACCGGCACCATCGATGACTACTACTCCTCCGGCATGCCTGAGGAACTCGGTCTGAACGAAGAGACCCGGCGTGGCCAACCTGCTGCTCGATAACTTCGGCTCCGCTGCCTATCCCGACGGTCGGCTCTACGATGTGATTTCCAACGGCAAGGGCAACATGGGCGGTTACAAGCACAACCTCTCGCTCCGCGACCGCTGGGCCATCGTCGGCTATGTCCGCGCCCTCCAGCTTTCCCGCAAGGCACCCCTTTCCGATCCCACGGTGAAGGCCGCATTCGAGAAGGCCAAAGCCGCCGCCGCACCCCTCCAGTAACTTTTCCGCCCATCCCGATACCATGGCATCCCACGTAACCTCCGCGGACATCCCGGCCAACGGCGAGCGGCTGCAGAATGCGACCGTCTCGAAGATCAAGCTGATCTCCGGCGTCGTCTCCGCTGCCCTGACGCTTGTCAGCCTGTTCCTGCTCTTCGGCCCGAACAAGGCATGGGCGGCGAGCTTCTCGTATTCCTGGCTCTTCGCGTTGTTCTTTTTCTTCACCCTCGCGGTGGGAGGATGTTTCTGGACACTGCTCCACAACGTCTCGAACTCCGGCTGGGGCACTTCCGTCCGCCGGGTCTTCGAAAACCTCGGTGCCGTCTATCCTTTCCTCTTCGTTTTCGCCCTGCCACTCGCCTTTCCCCAGGTGCAGACATGGCTCTACGAGTGGATGAACATCCATCGCGGCCTCACGGGCTCAACCTTCGGCGGTGCGAAGGAAGCACTTCATCACAGCAGCGATCCCCATCACCACCTGCTCTATCTGAAGCACTGGTACATGAACATCCCGTTCTGGTACGGACGATTCATCTTCTTCGGTGTTGCCCTCAGCCTCGTGATCCTCGGCTTGCGCAAGCTTTCGGTCGCTCAGGACACGGATCCGAATCCCGGCACCAGCCGCCTTTTCCGCGCCCGCTTCCACTCGACCTACACGCTGATCATTTTCGCGCTGACCATCACCTTCGCCGGCTTCGACTGGCTGAAGGGCCTGGACTACACCTGGTTCTCCACGATGTGGGGCGTGTATCTTTTCGCCGGTGCGGCGCTGAACTCCATGGCGGTCATCATCATCACCGTCACCCTGCTCAAACGGGCCGGTTACATGAAGCACGTCGTCAGCTCCGAACACTTCCACATCAAGGGCAAGCTGCTCTTCGCCTTCACGGTGTTCTGGGCCTACATCGCCTTCTCGCAGTTCTTCCTCATCTGGTATGCGAACATCACCGAGGAAACGAAATACTATCTCATTCGTAATACCGAAGGTTGGAACATCGCCAGCATCGCCCTCGTCTTCGGTCACTTCGTCATCCCCTTCGTGATCCTTCTCCAGGCGTGGCTGAAGAAAAACCCGGTCATGCTCAGCGTGATGGCTGCCTACACCCTCGTGATGCACGTGCTCGACCACTATCTCATTTCCATCCCCGAGCGTTCCGTATCGATTTACACGATGGCGAACTTCGGCACCGATGCCCAGAAAGCCGCTCTCGGTCACCTCGCCAATGTCGTCACCACCACGGTCCCCGGTGCCTTCTGGGGTGACATCCTCGCCTTCGCCGCCATCGGCAGTGGCTTCATCTTCTTCTATCTGCGGAACCTCGGCAGCAACAACCTCTATCCGAACCGCGACCCGCGCATTCTCGAATCCGCGAACGTTTCCAACTGATTTCCCGCACCCCCGATTTCTCCGAAAATGGATCCATCCCGCGACAATCCCTTCGTCCGCTTCGCCGCCTTCTGGTGGGCCATCGGCGTCATCTCGCTCTTCTTCGTGGTGCTGTTTCTCACCCGCCTCGCCGTGGGTGGTGATGATGCGCCGAATGTCCTTGAGGAAACCGCCCGCATGGAGCGCTTGAAAAAGCGCGCCGAGGTGGATGCCGCTCAGAAGAAGAATCTCCAATCGTGGACGGTCTCGGAAGATGGCAGCACGGTGCAGGCTGAACCGACGGCGGTGTTTGATCTTCTCGGCAAGGAACTCCTCGCTGCCAAGCCCACCCCTTCCAAGGATCCCGCCCAAGTCGTCCCCGGCTCGCCCACGGCGGAGGCTCTCGCCGCCGCGCCTGCGTCTGCGGACTTTGCAGCGGTCGATGCCATGACTCCTCCCGCCGGCACCGCTCCTGATCCCGCCGTGATGGAAAAGGGCAAGCAAGCGTACATGCTCTGCATGGCCTGCCACGGTCAGAATGGCGAAGGCGGCCCGGTAGGTCCCCCACTGGCAAATTCCGATTGGGTCGCTGGTCCGGTATCGAACCTGATCCGCATCCAGTTCCGCGGGCTCACCGGACCGATCACAGTCTCAGGCAAGGAATACAATTTTCCCGCCCCCATGGCTGCCATGGGTGCCGCCAGCACCGATGAGGATGTCGCCGCCGTGCTGACCTTCGTCCGCAATTCCTTCGGCAACTCCGCACCGCCCGTCCTCCCCGAGCAGGTCAAGGCCCTCCGCAGTGAGATCGGCAAACCGCCGCTCACCCAGGCCGACATGCTTCCCTTCGCTCCCTGATTTTCCAAGCCATGGCTACCCTCGAAAACGACCAAGACACGATCCTGCGTGCGTCGATCGACCGCTCCCTGCGGCATCCGGTGATGTTCTTCTTCACCAGTGGTGCCGCCTGGCTCGCCGTGGCGATTCTGCTGGGCATCATTTCCTCGGCAAAAGTTCACAGCCCGGGCTTCCTCGATAGCTGCCCCTGGATGACTTACGGTCGCGTCACCGCCGCCCATCAGACGGCCCTCGTTTATGGCTGGGGCTGCCAGGCTGCTTTCGGCATGGCCATTTGGCTCATGGCCCGGCTCTCCCGCCAGACCTGCCGCAATGCCGGTGTGATCCTCACCGCCGGTCACGTCTGGAATCTCGCGCTTTCTCTTGGCGTCATCGGCATCCTCGCCGGTGCCGGAACCGGTATGCCATGGATGGAAATGCCGTCCTTCGCGTGGATGCCCATGCTGCTCTCCTACATCGCCATCGTGGTCGGCTCCATGGTCCAGTTCAAGGTCCGCCCGGAAGGCCACACTTACATCTCGCAGTGGTATCTGATGGCCGCGCTGATCTGGTTCCCCTGGTTCTTCGGTTCCGCCCACCTGCTCGTTCACGGTTTCTCCGGCAGCCCTCTCGGTGCCGCAGGAGTGAATGCCTGGTTCCGCTCGGCCATGCTGCTCATGCTGTTCGCGCCCGTCGGTATCGCCATGGCTTACTACCTGGTGCCGAAAGTTCTCGGTCGCCCGGTTTACAACTATTCGCTTTCCCTCATCGGTTTCTGGTCGCTGGCCATCATCGCTCCTTGGGCAGGCATGCAGAAGCTCACCGGTGTGCCGATCCCGAACTTCCTTCCCTACCTTGGTGCCTTCGCTGCGATTCTCTTTGCCGTCCCCGCCGCCATGGCCGGCATCAATCTGCTGAAAACCGCCACCACGGACCTCGCCACGGTCAACGAAAGCCCCACCCTCCGATTCACGGTCTGGGGCTTGATCTTCCTCCTCATCTTCGGCCTCGCCAGTGTCTTGCTCAATCTCCCCTCGGTGATGCGCATCACCCAGTTCACCATCTCCGGCTACGGTTATGATGTCTTGGGCGTCTATGGCTTCTTCAGCTTCATCGCTTTCGGTGCCATCTATTTCATCGTCCCGCGCATCACCCGCCGCGAGTGGCTCTCCCGCCGACTCATCAAATCCCACTTCTTCCTCTCGCTTTATGCAGTCTTCGGCATCGCGCTGGTCGCGATCTTCGGTGGCCTCATGCAGGGCGTGGGTCAGGAAACTTTCACCAGCGCCTGGGAAGATGCGGCCGACCGCGTGGTGCCCTACGCCGTGATGACCACGGTGTCCTGGTGCTTCCTGCTGGTATCGAACTTCTTCTTCTTCGTCCACCTGACCCTCATGTGGCTGCGCCTCGGCCGTCGTAGCTCGCACCCCACGCTGCTGGTCGAGCCCCACCATCACGATCCCCACGGTCCGGAAGGGGATATCGATAACGCCGGTCCCGCCGTCCACTGATCCGACCCGATCCCACCCCACCATGAGCTTCCGCAATTTCGCCATCGGCCTCACCGTCAGCTTCGGCCTTGCCTGGTTTTCGGTCGTCGTCCTGCCATTCTTCAAACTCCGCGAACTCAGCCCGGTGTCTTTCGAAGAAGGGGTCGATCCCAAGTCCGGCATCTATTTCCCGAAAACCACCGGCCGCGTGGTCGATGGTGCCCGGGTCTATGCCGAGAACGGCTGCTATCAGTGCCACACCCAGGTCGCCCGTCCGACTTATGCCGGAAATGACCTCAAGCGCGATGGTTTCGCCGGCTTGAAGGCCGATCCCGATCGTGGGGACACCCGCCGTGAATCGAATCCCTTCGACTACGTCGGTCTCGACTTCGCACAGATCGGTGTGACCCGCAACGGCCCGGATCTGATCAATCTCGGACGGCGCTTGAGAGCGACTTATGGCGATGAGGCTGATGAACATCTTTACCGTCATCTCTATGATCCCCGCTTGGATCCCGCGGTTGCCAGTTGGTCAAACTGCCCCTCCATGAAATTCCTCTTTGAGAAGAAGGAGATCCAAGGCCAAGTTTCCGACGCCGCACTGGACGTCGCGGTGGAGGATGGCTTCCAGATCGTTCCTGGTCCCGCCGCCAAGGCATTGGTGAGCTACCTTCTCTCGCTCCAGCATGACGATGTCGTGCCGTCCTCGATGAATTACGCTCCGGTTGTCCCCGGCAACGATGGTTGAACCTGATTTCTCCGCATACCCGATGCAAGATCCCCACAAGCCTGATCTCGACGATTCACTGAACGTCACCGAGTCCCACGACCGCCTCGTGCGGGAAGCCGCCGCGGTGGCACGTGAGAAACGCGTGAACGATGGCGGTCGCGAGCCCGTTTCCCTCTGGCTCTTCGCCGCTTCCGCCGTGATTCTCATCGCCGCCGGACTCGCGCTCGGTAAGGCCGGAAATTTCTTCGACTACGACGAATACGTCCAGCCCGGCTACATGCGGGACAACCTGAACGAAGGCGGGGACGAGGGTCCGCCGCCCGTCGATGCCCTCAAGGGGTACATGGCCAAGGGCGAGAAGGTTTATGGCAAATGCATCGGCTGCCACGGCCCTGATGGCAAGGGTGGGGGAGCCTATCCTTCGCTTGCCGGTTCCCAGTGGGTGCTCGGGGAAACGGATCGCCTGGCCATGATCATCCTCAACGGTCTCCAAGGCCCGACCAGCACCGGCAAGACCTACGGGGTCATGCCTGCCCAAGGGATCGGCATGAGTCCCACGGATCTCGCTTCGGTCATGACCTACATCCGCAATGCCTTCGGCAACACCAAGGGCGATGTGGTCACGGTCGCCATGGCCACCGAGGGCATCAAGATCTCCGAGGGCCGTGCCAAGGCTGGCCAGCCGCTGACCAAGGAGGAACTCGATGCCGATCACGCCAAGGATCTGCCCGGTGATCCTCTCGATCCCGCAGCCAAAGTCGATCCCGTCACTCTCAACCCCGTGGAAGAGGGGAAATGATTCCCAACACTCTCTAACGGCATCTTGCCGGTCCCACATTCCTCCCTAGATTTCCAGCGCCAGAATAGTCCAAACCACTCCGCATTTTTTGCTGTCTTTCCAGCCTGACTTGCGATTCCCTACCACTCCATTTGATCCATGAGCGCTCACGCTGACCATCACGCCGATCATCACGATCACCACGAGCCCGGCTTCATCCGGAAATACATCTTCTCCACCGATCACAAAATGATCGGTCTCCAGTATGGCATCACTGCCGGTCTGTTCCTTCTCTTCGGTTTTTACCTCATGATGGTGATGCGTTGGAGCATCGCCTATCCCCACGAGCCACTTCCCGAGTGGATGAGCTGGATGTTCTCGGACACCTGGAAATCCCGCTGGTTGCAGGATGGCAAGGTGACGGGGGAAACTTATAACATGTTCGGTGCCATGCACGGCACCATCATGGTGTTCCTCGGTGTGGTGCCTCTCGGCTTCGGTGCCTTCGGCAACTATGTCACGCCTCTTCAGATCGGTGCGCCTGACATGGCTTTCCCGAAGCTCAACATGATGAGCTACTGGATCTATCTCGCCGGCGGCCTGATCATGTGTGCCTCCTTCTTCATGGAATCCGGTGCGGCGAAATCCGGTTGGACCAATTACTCACCTCTCGCCGGGGTCGCGGATGCCCAGTATGTGAATCAATGGCTCGCCGGGCAAACCCAGTGGTTGATCGGTCTGGTGCTGCTCATCACTTCGTCGCTGCTCGGATCGGTGAATTTCATCACCACCATCATCAACCTCCGTGCCCGCGGACTGACCTGGATGCGCATGCCCTTCTTCGTCTGGGCGATGCTTGTGACCGGTTTCCTTCTTCTGCTCGCCTTCCCTCCGCTTGAAGCCGCCGGCATCATGCAGCTCATGGACCGGGTGGCCCACTCTTCCTTCTTCATGCCCTCCGGGCTGGTGACGAAGGCGGAAGGCCTGCTCGAAATCTCCGGTGGCGGTTCACCGCTGCTCTTCCAGCACTTGTTCTGGTTCCTCGGTCACCCGGAGGTGTATGTGCTCCTGCTGCCTGCCATCGCCTGCGTTGCGGAAATCATTCCCGCAAACACCCGCAAGCCGCTCTGGGGCTACAAGGGCATGGTCTATGGGGTGCTCGTTCTCGGTTTCCTGTCCTTCATCGTCTGGGCCCACCACATGTATATGACCGGCATGGGACCGGCGATCTCCACCTGGTTCCAAACGACCACGGTGCTCATCTCCGTGCCTTCGGTGATCCTTCTCACCTCGCTGATCATTTCGCTGTGGCAGGGATCCATCCGCTTCACTCCCGCGATGATCTGGGCGCTCGCCTTCCTGCCCATGTTCGGCATCGGCGGCCTGACCGGTCTGCCGCTCGCCTTCAATCTCGTCGGCCTCCACCTCCACGATACTTACTATGTCATCGGCCACTTCCACTACGTGGTCGCCCCCGGCATTCTCTTCGGCCTCTTCGCCGGGGTGTATCACTGGTATCCGAAAATCACCGGACGCTACATGAGCCGCACTCTCAGCCACCTGCACTTCTGGCCCAGCCTGATCTGCATGAACCTGATCTTCTTCCCCATGCTCACCCAAGGCATGGCTGGCTTCCACCGCCGGTGGTACAACGGGGGCGACGCCTACCTCGCGAAACTTCCCGATAGCGCCAACGTCTTCGGTTCCACGGTGGCCGAGCACATCGATCTCAACATCCTGATGTCCTGGGCCGCCTGGTTCATGGCGCTCGCCCAGCTTCCCTTCCTGGTGAACATGGTGATCAGCAAGTTCATCGGCAAGAAGGTCGAGAGCGACAACCCATGGAATGCCACCACCCTCGAATGGGCCACGCCGACACCTCCGGGCCACGGCAATTTCACCACCGAGCCTGTCGTTTACCGCGGACCTTACGAATACAGCCGTCCCGATCACGACGAGGACTACCTGCCGCAGTGGGTCGCGCCGAAACGCGGGGCCACTGAAACCGAGGAAACCCCCAGCCCGGAGGAAAAGCCCGCCGCCCACTGACGATTTCGCCCCATCCCGGAGCCCCGGCCCCGGGCAAGGCCCATCCCATCCCGCCCCATGGAAATTCCCTACGTTGTCACCCCGCGCAAGGACACCGGTCTTAACAATTCGAAGATCGCGATCTGGTTGTTCCTCGCCTCCGAAGTCATGCTCTTCGGCGGTCTGTTTTCCGGATATGTCTTCCTCCGCATCGGTGCGGATTATCCATGGCCCGAGCGGACCCTTCCGGTTCTGCCAGGACTCATCAACACCTTCATCCTCATCCTTTCCTCGGTCACGGTCGTCTTCGCCTGGGCCGCGCTGAAGATGAGAAAGTGGGTGCAGTTCCAGATCTTCATGGCCATCACCGTCCTCTGCGCGGTGATCTTCATGGGCTTCAAGGGATTGGAATACTCCGTCAAGTTCCACCACCAAGCCGCCCGCCTCACCGATTATGTGATGGTCGAGGGCCACATCGATTACGAGAAACCTGCCGGCGCCCACGCCGCCCATGGGGCGGAGGCATCGGAGGTGGATCCCATCCGCGATGCTTCCGGCGAGAAGGTGGAGATGAACGTCCAGCGTTTTGAGCCGGCTTCGATCAACTACGACGTCGCCCGCATCCACAAGCCATGGATCGAGAAGACTCTTGCCGAAGCCGCGGTCGCGGGTGCGAAGCTCACTCTGGCTTCTGATATCGATTTCAATCGCGAGGGCGAAACATCCAAGCCGGTCTTCAAGGCAGGCAGCGAGCTTTCCGTCGCCTTGCTGGAGGATATCGCCGCCGCCCAGTGGGACAACCGGGCATGGAATGCCAAATGGCGCACGAAGTTCCTCCGCCAGGCATGGAAGGACAAGCGTGCCGATCCATCGAGCGATCTCAGCGAAGCCGCTTTCCTTGCCGAGTTCCCGAACCTCGGAGCTCTCGCTCCGGACGAGAAGGAAAAGGCCTTTGCCCGTTGGAGAGCCGGCAAGCGCGCACGCATGGCTGCCGATGTGAATCTCGAGGCCGCGACGCTGAAACACGAAGGCCGCGCGGTCACCTACAAGGACGTGAAACTCCCGGAGTCGCCGAACGCGATCTTCAATGTCGCATCCGGAGAAAACCCCTTTTCCCTTCGCCTGCGGAATCTCGATGTCATCACCGACTACAAGGCCGGACTCACTGAAATCACTCTGCGTGACGGCACGGTGCTGAAGGGCAAACAGGGGGATTCCTCGATGGTCTTCCACTACGTCGATGGCATCGATTTCCAACACCTCGTGATGATCGCCGAAAGCAAGGGCCAGGACCCGCTTGTCGCGATCAAAAACAGTTGGATCGTGAAGGAAAACCCCGAAGTCGCCAAGATGTGGGAACTCCATCAGGCCGGCGTGAAGTTGTTGGAGCAGGACCTCATCAAGGACTATGGCTATGAGGATGACGGCGTCACTCCATCCCGCGTGCCCACCCTCAAGGATCGCTACCGCATGGGTTGGCAGGAAATCGCCTACTATGCCGAAATCTTCCATCAAAAGGGCGGCTACGAAAATGCCAGCGCGGCGGATGTGAAGATCGAGGAGGGCAAATACACTCCGCCACGGGTGCAGGCCCAGATCATGGAGCAGTTCAAAGGCCCCGACTACGATCACCGCCACTTCATTCATCTCACGATTCCCCGCGAACAGGTGATGATGGACTCGAAGTTCACTCCGAAGTGGAACACCTACTACGCCATCTATTTCACCATCACCGGTCTCCACGGTCTGCACGTCATCGGCGGTGCCATTGTTCTCGCCTATTACCTGTTCTGTGGGCGCTCGATGTATCTCAGCAATCCCGAATGGCTCGCCAACCGCGTGGAAGTCGGCGGCCTGTTCTGGCACTTCGTTGACCTGGTCTGGATCTTCGCGTTCCCGATCTTCTACCTCATGTGATTTTCCAACCTCCGCACTCCCATGGCTGACAGCGCAGAAGACATCAAGAAAGCGATCCGGACCTACCTAATCGTCGGCGGCATCCTATTCGCCGGCACGGTGGCCACGGTTCTCGTGGCCACGGTCCCCATGTTCGACATCGGCCGCCACGGCTTCGATCACTGGGACATGTGGCTCGGCCTCGCCATCGCAACCACCAAGGCGTCCTTCGTCGCCATGGTGTTCATGCACCTCAACCACGAGAAAAAGGCAGTCTATTGGCTTTTCGCCAGTGGCATCATTTTCGCCATCGCGATGGTCATCCTCATCTTCGGAGCCAAGGCGGATCCCATCGAATACAAAGGTTTCGGACAGGGGGATGCCAGCATCGGCACCACGCCCTGATCGTTTGACAAGCCGCCCGCCAAGCACGTCATTACCCTCATGTCCCTCCGCGCCTTCCATATCGTGTTCGTGACCATCACCACCCTCATGTGCGTGTTCCTCGCGATATGGGCTTTCGCCTTCGCCGGCGATCGCACTCCGCTGGTCCTCGGCCTCGGCGGATTTGGCGCGTTGGGCGCTGTCGTGATGCCGGTTTACGGCGTCTACTTCTACCGCAAGGCCCGCAACATCCTGCTCTAACACCTCCATGATTCCCAACCTCCTCTCCTGTGCCACTTGTGCGGCCAACTACCAGGGCGATGGCAACGCCGCGGGTTGGTCTGTTCTTTTCCTGCTCGCCGTGATCCTGCCTGTCCTGGCAGGTGTCATCTGGTGCATGGTCCGCATCGCCCGTCGCGAAAGCGACAACCTCGATCCCGAACTGCGCGACGATTTCCCCGCCGCCACCCGCTGAATCCGTCCTCACGATTCCCCATCTCTCCATGAATTCCCTGAGCCCGTCCAAATTCCTCAGCATCCCCGAGAACTTCTCCGCCCACGGCGGGCGCGTGGATCACTTGATCGATGTCGTCCACTGGCTGATGATCGGTCTCTTCATCGGTTGGACGCTGTTCTTCCTCTATTGCATCGTCCGATTCCGGGCTTCGAAGAATCCCAAGGCTTCCTACTATGGAGTTCGTAACCACGTCTCCAGCCACCTTGAGATCGGCATCATCATCGTGGAAGCCGTCCTGCTCCTCGGCTTTGCCTTCCCGCTTTGGAAAGATCGCTCGGACAACTGGGAGTTGGTGCAACAACGCGACCCCATCCGCGTCCGTGTGATCGGCTGGCAGTTCGGCTGGACCTACCACTACGCGGGTGCCGATGGGAAGTTCGGTCGCATCGACCACCGTCTCAAGACCGGCCCCAGCGATCCGGGAATCGATGTCGCCGATCCGAATGCTCTTGATGATTTCACGACATCTGTCCTCCGCCTTCCGGTCAACCGTCCCGCCATCCTCAACATCACTTCGAACGATGTGATCCACAACTACGCGATCATTCCCATGCGCATCCAGCAAGACGCCATCCCGGGGAAGGAAATTCCGATGTGGTTTACTCCCGTGAAGACCCTCGAAACCTCGGTTGTCTGTGGTCAGCTCTGCGGTGAAGGTCACGGCAACATGGCGGGCCAGATGGAAGTGATCGCCGCCAATGCTTTCAATGATTGGTTTGCCTCCGAGTCCGAGTCCGCCCTCAAGCGCAACTCCCCGGCGGAAGCCACGGCCGCCCGTTGAGCGATCCGACCTCCTTTGCGAAAGCCCGGTTTCCCCTCAAGGGAATCGGGCTTTTTTGTTTCAGGGTTTTTCCACCTGTGTCTCCGGGATGCTGAAGTTCGACTCCAGCATCAGGGCTCTGCTTCCAAAGTCGCTTTCGTAATCAACGATGATCGCTTCCTCGATGAAACTGCCTTGGGCATCATAGCTGCGGATCGCGATCTCATGAACCTCCCCCTCCGCCTTGCTCCGATCCCTGGTGCTGAAACGGAGGAACAGGCGTCCCTCACCGTCCTCATCAGGGCCCATGAGGTGGAGCAGCGGAGTGAGATCGACCCCGACTTCGATCGCGTGGTTGTCACCGGGTCCGCCCAGCGGGACCTTGCCGACATGGCTGCCCTTGCCGAAAAGCGGCCAGGCGTTGAGGAACTCCGGGCGGAATTCGTGCTCCGCTTTCTTCGCGCCCTTATCACGAGCCGTACCGATGGCGACACGCAGGGATGAACGATCGCTGCACGACAGTTTCACTCGCAAGGTCCGGCGCGGAACATGTCGGCACACCTCCACACGCCCGAGGTAGTTGCCCCGTTCCCAGGTGGGATCGACCATGGCGCTGTAGAGAAGATAGATCTTTCCGTCATCCGACCACTTCTCTCCCCATGAGTTGACGACGATGAATGCCCCGCGTTCCCAGTCAGCAAGATCGATGCGGCGATCGCCATTGATGTCCTCGTCGCACGTGATCTTGCCATCGCCATTCACGTCAAAGCCCACGTCGTCGTCATATCCCACGCAGGTGATGCCATGGCCATATCCACTCGGTCCCCAACGAATCCAGAGGTCTTCGCCCGCATGAGGCTGGCCAGCGGCGATCTTGTGGGTGACCTTTTCCAGCTCCCCCATGCGACCGTCCAAGGCAAACAAGCCGCCCACCGATTTCCCATCTGATGACGGTTGATTCCGATCAAACAACCATCCGCGTGCCTCGTGGATTTGCTTGATGCTTTGAGCGGGCGTGTAGCGGTAGCCTGCCACACGATACTGCATGGCTTCACGCCAAATGGCATACCCATCGGGCCATGGTCCTGCCTCCTTGCGATGCACCGTGCCGTAAGTGGCCACCGAGGGAATCCCGAGATGCTTCGCCGTTTCCCAGCCATGATAGGCCTCCGATCCATTCCTTGCATCGGCCTGATTGATCATGTTCCAACTGAAGTCCGCGGGAAATCTCCTCGAATCCTCATCGGCATGGGTGCCTTCGAGGACATTCATTTCGTAAGTGAAGATGGAGGCAATCGCGGTGAACTGCCCGCAGGCACCGCCATGCTGTTGATAGATCGGCGGAAACTCGGGACGCAGGGAATTGTCCACCCTTGGGGGCAGGCGACGGATGTCCACTTTGACCTCACCGATATCAGGCCCATTGGCATCCTGCCACGTGTCGTATTCCCCACCCATCGATGGTGGCCGCGAAAACGGCCTGGGATAGGCTGCCTCGGGCTCCGGCCCTTCGATCTTCTGAGGATCCTCAGCTTCGATCATCGGCGGGAAGAACAGGCAGGCAAAGAGAGGCAGGGATCGAACAAAAGATTCCATGGAACGATTCTTTCCCTACGTGCGGTGGAACCAACCGGCTTTCAATGGTCTTGATCGAGCTGGAAGGAACCCGCTTGTCAGTTCGCCGCCCTCCTTGTTGGATTTTCCATGTGGATGGTTTTGCCGGCCACAACGATTTCTTGCTTTGACCAGCCAACATGATCCCCCGAATCATTCATCAAACCTGGAAAACGCAGGAGATCCCATCGCATTTGCAGGAGTATCAGGAATCATGGCGCATTCATCATCCGGATTGGGAATACCGGCTTTGGGTCGATGAGGATATCTCTCGATTCATTCGGGAATCCTATCCTGAGTTCAGCGATTTCTATCATCGACTGGAACCCACGATCATGAAGATCGATTTCGCCCGAGTGGCCTTCATGCACCACTTTGGCGGGCTTTACGTGGACTTGGACTTTGAGGCTTTGCAGCCTTTGACTCCCTTGTTTGATCGGTCGCAGATCGTAGTGGGCCGTGAGCAAGGGGGGATCGGGATGCATTTCCGCGGGCGAGATTTCATCTGCAACGCCCTCCTCGCCTCACCTGCCGGTCATCCTCTCTGGTTGGAAGTGATGCAGGAAATGGTCCGCCGCTACCGACCTCGCCGCCGACTTGAGCCCGAGGCCTTCTATGTCCTCAAGCTTTCACTGGAAGGTTTCGATAGGGTTCTGGAAGCCTATCAGCAGGCCAATCCTGACATCATGATCGCCTCCCACGAAATGTTCTACCCCGCGCCCCCCACCTGCAGGCTGGTGCAAACACGTCGGGAACTCGCGCGCCATCTTCAGTCCTATGCCATCCACCATTTCGAAGGAAGCTGGCTCGGCTGGCGGGCAAAAGGGATCAACCGCCGACGGGCCCTCGGCCAATGGTTTCTGCGATGGATGCAGAAGGAATCCAGGTCTTGGACCAATCGCTCAACTCCCTGAAGAGCTGCCATGAACCCTGGGTTGTCGCCGTAAAGGTGCCGACGGCTCCCGTCCGCTTGACGACCAAAACAAGGGCCGTTTCCGGAAGCCCGGCTGAATCCTGACGGGTTTGCAGAACGTGACGAGATCCTCCCGTTTCTCCGCCGATCACCACATCAAATCCCAGAAAACAAAAATTCTTCCTAATACTCGAATGCACGGGGCCATTTCCCAAGGAACACTCTCTACCCCAACCCAAGTCTGCTCCTGGATCATGATCACGCCCTCCGCCTCTTTCTTCGTATTCTCGGCTCTGGTCCTCTCACCCGCCGGAGCCGCCGTCCTCTGGACCACCACTTTCTCCGGATCCGATGGCACCAACCGCAACCTGACCAACACCACAGGCGACCTCTCCTTCACCGACACCCTCACCGCTGACGACGCCAACCTCACCTTCCAGGACACCTCCTTCACCGGCACAGTCTTCATGCACAGCGGCAACATGGCCACCGGCGACCACTACAGCCCGCGCACCAATGTCGACAACCCCGCTCCCACCAGCCCCCAAAACGGCGGCTGGTGGCAAACCGAGTTCCGCTACAGCGGCGGCACCCAGACCGTCTCGCTGGACAGCATCGTCCTGGATGTCGTCTGGACAAACTCCGGCGGTACCCGCCAGGTCGGCGACACCACCGTCCGAGACATCACCCTCACCACCGAATACAGCCTCAACGGCGGGACCAATTGGTTCTCCGTCGCTGCAGCCCAGACCTTCAACCTGACCATCAACCCGGGCACTGCCCTCCAGCAATACCAGGACCGCACCTTCACGCCCGGCACCGCCATCGTCGTCGATCACGCCACCCAGGACCTCTGGCTTCGCGTCCGTGCGGAAAACGCCAACGCCACCGCCGGTGCCTACGCCAATATCCGCGACATCACCTTCAATGGCACGGTCGTCCCGGAACCTTCCGCCGCCCTGCTCGGTGGCATCGGGTTTCTCGGGCTGCTGCGCCGCCGCCGTCCCTAAAGCGACCGCTCCATGATCCCCCACCTCGCCCGGATGCTCGCGCGTCCGGGCTTTTTCATCTTCCAGCTCCACGCCGCCATGCTCCGCACCCTGCTCGCCTCCGTCCTCACCCTCGCCATCGCCACCGCTCAGGACCGGCCGAACATCATCTTCTTCTTCGTCGACGACCTCGGGTACGGCGACATCGGCTGCTTCTGGCAGGACCAGCGAACCAACCCGAAGAAATTCGACACCCCGACCCTCGACACCATGGCCGCCCAGGGTGCCAAGCTCACCCACCACTACATCCCCGCACCCGTTTGTGCCCCGTCCCGCGGTTCCCTCCTCCAAGGCCGCCACCAAGGCCACTGCGACATCCGCGACAGCCAGTTCGACAAACCCCTCCCCCTCAACCACAACATCGCCAGCACTCTCAAGGCCGCAGGATACCGCACCATCCACATCGGAAAAGACGGCCTCGCCGGTGCCGAAAACTCGGTCACTCTAACAGGAACCGGCTCCCAAAACCTCGCCTCCCACCCGCTCGACCGCGGCTTCGACCGCTTCTTCGGCTATCTCTTCCACGCCGACGGCCACGAGCATTTCCCGAAAAACGGCACCACCGACAAAGTCGCCTTCATCTACGACGACTACCGCCAGGTCACCGACGCCTCTGCCGACCTCTACACCACCGATGCATGGACCGCCGCAGCGAAAAAGGAAATCATCACCGAGGCCACCGACGGCGACAACCAACCCTTCTTCCTCTACCTCGCCTACGACACGCCGCACTTCAAAATGCAGCGCCCCGCCGTCGCCTACCCGCCCCTCGACACCGATGGCAACCCGCTCACCGGCGGCATCCAGTGGACGACCGCCACTGACGGCACCGGAAAAGTCCGCTACGCCACCACCGCCAACGGCAGCGGAGTCGTCGACGCCTTCACCCATCCCGACATCCCCGCCAGCTGGGCGAACTCCGAAAAGCAGCACGTCGGCATGATCCGCCGCATCGACGAATCCATCGCCGACATCATCCGCACCCTCCAGGACCTCGGCATCGATGACAACACCCTCTGCGTCTTCACCACCGACAACGGCCCGCACAACGAAGGCAACAACCCGCGCACCTTCGAGTCCTACGCCAACATGGAAGGCATCAAGCGCGAGATGTGGGAAGCCGGCATCCGCGCGCCCGCCATCGTCCGCTGGCCCGGAAAAATCGCCGGGGCCACCAACAACCCCGCCAACATCCACGAAATCTCCTACCCCATCGCCCTCTGGGACTGGATGCCCACCTTCTGCGACCTCGCCGGCGTCACCACCCCCGCCTACTGCGACGGAGTTTCCATCGCCCCGACCCTCACCGGCACCGGCACCCAGCGCAACAAAGGCTACCTCTACTTCGAGTTCCAAAGCAGCGGCAACACCCCCGACTGGCCCGAGTTCCCCAATCACCGCAACGCCCCCAAAGGCCAGATGCAATGCCTCCGCATCGGCAACCACATGGGCATCCGCACCGCCATCGCCACCGGCAACGAAAACTTCCAAATCTACGACGTCACCACCGACCCCGGCCAGGCCAACAACCTCGCCGCCAGCCTGCCCGCCCTTCAGTCGGAAATGAAATACCTCGCCGTTGCCGCCCGCCGCCCCGGTGCTGCCGTCACCCGCCCCTACGACACACTCCCGCTCCCTGCACGCGGCCCTGCCACCTCGGCCCCAGGCGTGAAATGGAGCACTTTCACCGACCCCGCCGCCACCTGGGACTGGGTCCCCGAGTTTCGCGATCTCACCCCGCACGCCAGCGGCACCTCCACCACCCCCGACCTCGCCGTCCGCCC
>JALOTY010000089.1 GCA_025457665.1 Akkermansiaceae bacterium
CTGCACCACGTCCACCTTGCCCTCCCCTCCCACCGCACCCGTCGGCCAAGTCAAAACGCCCCCACCGCCCAGAAACACATTCATTGCCTCGACCAGCGACGGCTCATGCATCACACAGCGCATCCCCTCGGTCCCCTCATACCGCTTCCTGCCCAAATGATAGGCCAAGGCCCCCGGGTTCAGCTCCTGGTAACGTTGCAGGTCGCTCGATGCCTGCGCCGCCGAAATCCCGAACATCGCCGCCAGATCCGGACGCCCCACCCAACCCCGCCACCACACGGCACGCTCGATCCATCGCAAACGCTCCCGCGCCGCCCAGTTCTCCATATTGGTGTCATTACCCATCGTCTTTTTGTGGGGGATGGTCTTTTTCAGGTGGACAAATCGATTCAAACCTGACGAAATGCACCTGTCGTTAAACTCGTCACAGTCCACTTCTAAGACAGAAAGCAATCGTTAAGCAATCCGTAATTTCCCCGCCTGCATCCCCCTCATGCCATTCTACGCCCACAGCAAAACGCACCCCGACGGCAGCTCCGCTCCGAAAGAAGAATGGGAACCACTCTTTACCCCCTTCGGAACCGGCCAGGAGGAATGCCAACGCGAGAGCTGCAAAAAATGCGAAGACCTCGACCCCAAGCACGGCCACCTCAACAAAGTCGCCTGGTGGTGCGCCAAATTCGCCTCCGAAATGTTCCCACCCGGCCCAGACCGAGACGCCGCCTGGCAGTGGGGCTACTTGGCAGGGCTTTGGCATGACCTAGGGAAGTTCGCGCCGGAGTGGCAGTCTTACCTCGCCTCCAAAGCCGATACCCACACGGCTGAAGCAAACAACAATCCCTCCAAGCGAGAAGATCACTCCAGCGCAGGAGCGATCTTCACTAAAAATCTGCCACCTTTCGGCCCCCTGCTCAGCTACATTATCGCCGGTCACCATGCAGGCCTAGCCGACGGTTCCTACCTTTTCCACGAGCGCCTACCAAGACCTATAAATGAGTGGCAGTCTCATGCTGAAACTGCAGGAGTTCCCCTTACCGAGAAACTCCCCTGTCCTCCCCTCAGTCGGCCCGACGCGGGCAATGACGGCCTCGCCTTCCTCTCCCGTTACTTGTTCTCCTGCCTCGTCGATGCAGATTTCGTGGCCACCGAGTCATTCATGAGCCCGGACAAATCTGAGCTCCGGCAACCTTGGCCAGACGAGATTCTCACCCGTATGCTCGGAACGTTGGAAGCTCACATGGCCGAAAAATTCGGTCCCCCGGGTGGAAATCGAGTCAATCAAGCACGCGAAACCGTACGACAGGACTGCATCGCCGCCGCGGAAATGAGCGGAGGCTTTTTCTCCCTCACCGTTCCCACCGGCGGAGGGAAGACCCTTTCATCGCTCCTATTCGCCCTACGCCACGCACTGAAAAATGGGCACCGCCGTGTCATTTTCGTCATTCCCTTCACCAGCATCATCAAACAAAACGCTGACGTTTTCCGCGAGGTCTTCGCGCCGCTGGCGAAGGCCCTTGGCCGTGACATTGTTCTTGAGCATCACTCAAAATTCGATCCTGCCAAGGAAACAGAAGCCAACCGCCTAGCGGCGGAAAACTGGGATTGCCCCCTGATCGTCACAACCAACGTCCGTTTCTTCGAATTGCTCTTTGCCAACCGCACGAGCGCCTGCCGCAAACTCCACCGCACCGCTCGGAGCGTCATCATCTTCGACGAAGTACAGGCTCTACCATCATCGCTGCTCCATCCAATCCTTCGCGGATTACGCTGTCTCGTTCACGACCTAAGCTCCACGGCCGTCCTATGCACCGCCACCCAACCCGCCCTCGAACGCCGTGATGGATTCGACGTCGGAATCCCTCCAGAAGAAATCACCGAAGTCATCCAAGATACAGCAGCACTCTTCCAAACTCTCGAGCGTGTAACCTGTGAGAACGTTGGACTCCTGACCGACGAGGACCTCATTTCCCACGTTCTAACTCATGCAGATGGAGGCTGTCTCCTCATTCTGAACACCACCAAAGCCGCTCAAACTCTTTACGAGAAATTAAGCCGAAAAACGAACGCTCTCCACCTTTCCGCACGGATGTGCCCAGCTCACGTCATCGCTGTGCTGGATGAAGCAAAGCATCTACGCAAAGAAGGCAATCCAGTGGTGCTCGTCGCTACCCAACTCGTCGAAGCCGGCGTCGATCTCAGCTTCCCCGTCGTCTATCGCGCCGAGTGCGGTCTCGATTCGTTCGCGCAGGCTGCGGGCCGCTGCAACCGCAACGGCGAACTCCTACCGACTAAAGGCCAAGTGTTCCTGTTTCAGCCCTCGGAACATCCCATCCCTCCTTCACTCTCCGACCTTGTGGCCAATGCGGCTGTAACACGTTCGCAAATCCTCCCGAATCTAGCGAATCGAGATCTCCTTCATCCCGATCTCATCCGCCTCTATTTCGAGCACGCCATCTGGCAGGCAGGCCCAAAGACGGACCAATGGGACAAAGCACACCTCGTTTCCAACGAAGCTTGCTTCTCAACCAAGCCGCCCGATACCCGCAGCATCCTTACCTACCGCTACAAAACCGCTGCCGAGCGTTTCCGACTCATCGATTCCAATACCCATTCCGTCCTCATTCCCTGGGGCGAAGGAGGTCGCGCACTCTGCGAAGAAATCCGCACTCTCAAACGACAGAACCGCCACCCCAACCGCTTCCACTTCCGGCGTGCCCAACAGTTCACCGTGCAGGTTTACGACGGGGAATGGAACCACCTCAAACCCTCCCTTTCCTTCCACTGCGACGAAGCCTTCGCCATCCTCGATCACTTCCAAAACGACTACCACCCACAAATCGGCCTGAAACGCCCCGGAGCCGCTTGCGATCTGAATGCGTTCTGCCTCTGACTTTTGCGTGACAAACCGCTATTCGCATCCCACAATCTGGGTCGTATGACAACTGCCCTTTTATCACCCAAATTCCAAATCGTAATACCAAAAGAGATCCGAAAGGCCTTGAATCTGAGGCCTGGACAGCGCCTTCAGCTTGTCAAGAAGGACGGGCTCATTGAGGTCCGCCCAATCCTGACGCCGGATCAACTCCTCGGCTTCCTCGTAGACTGCTCAAACAAGCCTTTCGAACGTGATAAAACCGACCGCAATATATGAAAAAGGCCGACAATTCAGAAATTGCCGGCCCTCTTCAGCGCACTCTGAAAAGAGTTTCAATCCGCGCTCCTCGCGCAAGGGGCGACGCATGAGAATGATGCAGAGAAGTCGGCGATGCAAGAATCATTCGCTAGCGCACTCTGAAAGAGAATTTTTATTTTGACAACCATCCGGCGGTAATTGTTATTGGAACCATGAAACGGGCTCAATCACCCAAAGACGACCAATGGCGATCTCCCTGCCTCGATAGTTCCGCCTGGATCGAGATTGCTCACCAAGGCCCGAATGCCCGCCGTTTCCTACAGGCGGCAGGCGACTTCACACAAGTAATCGTATCCACCATAACCCTTTACGAAGTCTGGAAATACACAGCGATCAACGCCGACGAAACCCGCGCGCAGCAGATCGTCGATCTCCTCCAGCAAGGCATCGTCATTGCTCCGGATACCGCCATTTCTCTCTCCGCCGCCAACCTTAGCGTGAGGCACAAAACAGCCATGGCGGACTCACTGATCTATGCAACGGCCCTCGCGCACAAGGCCACACTCTGGACCCAGGATGACGACTTCGAAAACCTGCCCCATGTGAAATACTTTCCAAAAATCAAAGCCTGATATCCATGTCCTACGGCATCAAACTCCACATCAGCGGCGACTTCGCCTGCTTCACCCGGCCCGAAATGAAGGTGGAGCGCGTCTCTTATGACGTCATCACTCCATCTGCCGCCCGCGGCATCATCGAGGCAATTTACTGGAAACCCCAGATCCGCTGGGTGATCGACCGTATTCATGTCCTCAAGCCCATCCGCTTCACCAACATCAGGCGCAACGAAGTCGGTGCCAAAGCTTCGGTGCCCACCGCAGCTGCGATGAAAGGCGAAACCGTCGCGACCGCAGGAATTCTCATCGAAGAGGCCCGCCAACAACGCGCAGCCACACTCTTGACCAACGTAGCCTACATCGTCGAGGCCCATTTCGAAATCCTCAACTACCGCTTCGAAAAAAACGGTCCCGAACTCCCTGCCAAGGACTGTGAAGGCAAGCACCTCGATATGTTCAACCGCCGAGCCCGCAGCGGCCAATGCTTCCACCAACCCTGCCTCGGCAACCGCGAGTTCCCCGCTCGCTTCACCCTGCTCGAAGAAGGCGATAACATCCCGATCTGCGAACTCCCTCCCGAACAACTCAACAAAGAACTCGGCTGGATGCTACACGACATCGCCTACTTCCCGGCCGACAAGAACGCCAAGGACAGTTTCCTCACAGGCGGGGGAAAACGAGTCCGGGCCGAACCACGATTCTTCAACGCTAAGCTGGACAATGGAATTCTCACCGTCCCGCCCTTTCACACCGCCAATGCCTGAGCTGCCATGATCCTTCAATCGCTGAATCATCTCTATCGACGCCTTGCTGAAGATCCAGACAACGGCTTGCCAACACCCGGTTACAGCCTTCAAAACATCACCTTCTGCATTGTGATTCGTGAAGATGGAACTGTCGTTCAATTTCTAGATGCACGTAAGAGCGTGATTGCCATCGACAAGAACGGAAAAGAAAGGTCTAGCATCGTACCTATTGAGATTCTTGTCCCTGGACAATCAAAATCATCCGGACAGGGAATAAATCCCTGTACATTGTGGGACAATCTGACCTACTTGGCTGGTTATCCGCAACCCGACAGAAACACAGAAAAGGCGGAGAAAAACCGCATCAGAGCTCCAAAGTGTTTCGAAGGAAGCAGAGATCACCATGTTAGACTCTTCGCTCACCAAGATGTGGCTTCTTCCCATCTCGCTGTCGCCAGGTATTTCACCCGTTATACTCCCGTGGAACTATTGCCATTCGTTGAATCGCTCCCGGAAGATGCCCGAAAAGGAAACGGCGTATTTCAATTATCCGGGGAAACTAGCTACGCCCACAAGGGCTACCGCCAAATAGAGCAATCAGAAAGCGACGCCCCTCCCGACCAACCGAATCAATGCTTGGTAACTGGAAAAAATGGACCAATCGCTCGTCTGCACGAACCAAAAATCAAAACCTTCGATCCGAAAGGATCTCTCTTGGTCTCTTTCAACGAAGCTGCATACGAATCATACGGCAAAACCGGAAAAGAGGCGGGACAAGGTAGAAATTCACCCGTCTCTGACGATGCCACTTTCGCCTATTGCAACGCCCTGAATTGGTTACTCGCTCGAAAGGAACGCCGTTTCCGCATCGGCGACGCGACCGCCGTATTCTGGACCGCTGAGGCTACTCCCGCAGAGGCCCTGTTCCCAGCGCTGATGTCCGGCGTACCGGATGCCGAGGATCAGGGCACCAAACAACGCGTCCACGACATTCTCGAAAAGATCTCCCGGGGAACACTCGGCACCGACGAACTCGGTGACCCGAACACCGAATTCTTCATTCTCGGCCTGTCCCCCAACGCCTCCCGCCTCTCTGTCCGCTTCTGGCACACCGGCACTCTGCGTAACCTGATCGGCAACCTAAAACTCCACCTCAACCAACTCGAACTCGTCCGACAATGGGACGAAACTAACTCCAAAAATCCCGAACCCGTCCGCCCAAGCTCCTATCAACTCCTTCGCCAAACCGCCCGCGACGCTGACGGAATTCCTCCACTTCTTGGAGGTGCGCTCATGCGCTCGATCCTTCTTGGAGCCGCTTATCCGTCCTCTCTCATCACAGCCGTCCAAAACCGTATCCGCGCGGAACGGGACGTCTCCTACCTCAAGGCCGCCATTCTCAAGGCATGGCTCATCCGCAATAACAACCAAAACATTACCACCATGTTAGACGAAACCAACACCAACCCCGGATACCGCCTCGGCCGCCTATTCGCGGTGCTGGAAAAAGCCCAGCAAGACGCACTCCCAGGCATCAACTCTACTATCCGTGACCGCTTTTATGCCAGCGCGTCCGCCACCCCCCGCGCTGTCTTCGGTCGACTACTCCGCACCTACCAGCATCACCTCGGGAAACTCGACGAAAAGCTAAAGGGTTACCGCGAAAAACAAACCCAGGAAATTCTCGCCGCTCTCCGAGACTTCCCGGCCCACCTCAATCTCGAGAACCAAGCCCAATTCGCACTTGGGTACTACCACCAGCGGAAAGATTTCTTCACCAAAAAGGAGACCCAGCCCCCCACCGAAACCGCTAATGTCTAAATGCCCAATCCATTCTTAACCATCTACCATCAACACACCATGAAACACCGCTACGACTTCATCTACCTCTTTGACGCCCAAGACGCAAACCCAAACGGAGACCCGGATGCGGGGAACCTTCCTCGCGTCGACACCGAATCCGGCCAAGGGCTAATCACGGATGTCTGCCTTAAGCGCAAGGTCCGCAACTTCGTCGAAGTCGTCAAAAAAGACGCGCCGAGCTTCGACATCTACGTGAAGGAGAAAGCAGTCCTTATCCGTACCCATGAAAAGGCATATCAAGCTATCGGAGAGAACAACGAGGATACCGATGCCAGCGCCGAGGGTGAGGCCGAAAAAGCCAAAAAGAAAAAACGTAAGGGCTCCGGCGACGAAGTCGAAGCCGCCCGCCAATGGATGTGCCGCAATTTCTACGATGTCCGCACATTCGGAGCAGTGATGAGTATCGCCGTCAATTGCGGCCAGGTGAGAGGCCCCATTCAACTTGGCTTCTCCCGCTCAGTAGATCCGATTGCGATTAGCGAACACGCTATTACTCGCATGGCCGTCGCCACCGAGAAAGAAGCCGAGGCCCAACAAGGCGACAATCGCACAATGGGCCGCAAGTTCACCGTCCCCTACGCGCTCTATCAGACCCACGGTTTCGTGAACCCCTTCCTCGCGGAACAAACTGGATTCTCCGAAGAAGATCTCGAACTCTTCTTCACCGCCCTCGAAAACGCCTTCCAGTTCGACCAATCCGCCGCCCGCCCCGCAGGTAGCATGGCCCCGCGCGGCCTGCTCATTTTCAAACACGAGAACAGTCAACTTGGCAAGGCACCAAGCCACAGCCTCTTCGACCGTCTTAAAATCGAATCCTTCGAAGAGCGCCCTTCAGCAGACGGCAAACCACCCCGCAAATTCGCCGACTACGCAAGCCGCATCACCTTCGACGGCAAACCTCTCGACGAAGTAGTGAAGCCGGGCGTACCGAAAGACCTCGGGAACGGCGTCACCCTCATTCGCCGCATTTGATCCGCATGGCGGAGGATTATTCCCATCTCGAACTCGCGTTGCCCGGATTTTCACGGGCGCGCGGGATCGTGAAGGCGGGTGGGGATTCCATAGCGCCGCTGGGCTTTGTCGGCACCAAGTTCGATTTTTATCGCTTCGTCAACCGCTTCCGGCTGGTGACTTGTTTCGTCGGCCTGAAGCTCGATGGTTTCACGGAGGAGACGGCCAGCGGTTATGAGGCACTCACACGGATCTTCTTCGCCTGGTCCGCCTTTGAGCGCTATGCGGAAATGGCCAATGATCGCCCACCTTACCGGGCGCTCTTTGCCCATCATCCGCGCAAACACGTCCGCGAGCTGGCCAGCCATTGCCGGGCCCTCGATCCGGAACACAGACTCATCGATTTTCTGCTCGATCAATCGATCCTGCCCGCTCACGCGACTTTTCTCGCCCGCTACCGCGATGGGCATGATTTTTCCGTGCTCACGCTGGCAGCAAGCATGCGGCATATCTTCGCCCACGGCATCCTCACCGCCCATCCGAATGGCCTGCCAGCAGCGAACCTTTCGAATATCTCGCGCAGTCTGGGGAACTTCCTCATCCACTTCATCCGCAGCGATTTTGCGCGCCGACTGGAGTTGGCGGAGACGCTGGGCCCGACACTTTGACGAACACGTCAGGCACCGTTGCTGTGCTGAACCACGATGAAAAACATCACACTCCAATTTGATGGCGAGACTTCCCGCAAGGTGCGCCTGCAAGCGGCTAGGCAAGGCAGCTCCGTGAGCGCCATGCTTCGGGACGATCGAATGGGTTTTATCTCGACGCTTGCGAGCAACGCGGTCGACCGGATCTCCCATTCGGACTCGCGGATCGTCGCCGCCGCTCTGGAGTCCGGGTGTCAAAAGACCCACTCGGAGGATCTCACGGTCATTACCACGGCGGCCTCCGGGAGGTCGGTCCGTTTTTCCAGCCATTACCAACCAACTCAGCAATCAATTCATGGACGTATTCATCTGCCCGCGTGACTGGGCCCATTCGACAAGCCGCTTCGTGCCGACCCACATGGTTTCCCTCCAGAACCCGAATGTGTCTTCGTCCGATCTGGAGGGACTCCGCCCCGTCTGGATTTCTGAGGAAAACCACTACCTGGATTTGTTTTTCGATGTTGACCTGCCGGCGAGTCCGCACGCTCCACCGCGAGAGAAGATCGCGGCTCTGATCGACTGGCTCGCCCCCCGCTGCGGGCCGGATAGCGGGAACCGCTTTTTGATCCATTGTGATGCCGGGCTCGGACGCTCCACCGCAGTCGGCTATATCGCGTGGGCAATCCATCTCGGCCCGGGGAACGAGGCAGTCGCCTTCGACTGGATGGTGAAATCGGCGTTGCAGAGACGGCTCGTGCCGAACTCGGTGATCATCGCTCATGCCGACGATGTGTTAGGCCGCAGAGGCGCCCTGATGAAGCCGCTGACCGAATGGAACCGCCGGGTCCCATGGCGGCGGACTTCCCGCTGATACGGTGGTCCAGAATGATTTATCCCGATGCACGACGAAGACCAATACATCGCGATCTCCGCTCTCCAGCACTTCCTCTATTGCCCGCGGCAATGTGCCCTGATTCATCTGGAACAGGCTTGGGCGGAAAACCAATTCACCGCAGAGGGCAATCGCATGCACGCCCGCGCCCACGAGGGCCCGGATGAGACGCGCCCGGGCATCCGCATCACGCGCGGCATGCCAGTCGTTTCCCGTTCCCTCGGGCTTTCCGGACAATGCGATGTGGTCGAGTTTCATCGGGCGGGAGACGTGCTGCCCATCGAATACAAACGCGGCAAGCCCAAGGCCCACCGCGCCGATGAAGTGCAGGTCGCCGCGCAGGCCATGGCCCTGGAGGAGATGCTGGGCGTCGAAATCCCCCGGGCGCTGTTGTTTTACGGCAAGACGCATCGCCGCAAGGAGGTTCTCATCGATGCCCCTCTTCGCGCTCTCTGCCGTGAGCTTGCCACCGCCCTGCATGAGATGATCCGGGCACGGCAAACACCCCTGGCCGAGTATGATCCGGGGAAATGTGATGCCTGCTCTCTCATCGATCTCTGCCAACCCAAAGCCCTTCGCTTCAAGCGCGGAGCGGCAGCGTGGTTTGATGCCCAGCTCCAATCCCACACTTCTCCCCCTCCCCCATGAAACGTCATCTCAATACTCTCTTTGTCACCCTGGAAGGTGCCTATCTCCGCAAGGATGGTGCCGCCGTGGAGATCCGCCATGAGGGCGAAAGCCGTTTGCGCGTGCCCTTGCACAACCTCGATGGCATCGCCTGCTTCGGCTGGGACATTTCCTGCTCGGCGGCCCTCATGGCGGCATGTGCGGAAGCCAAGGTGGCGCTCTCTTTCCATAATCCCTACGGCAAGTTCCTCGCCGCATCGAACGGCTTCACCAGCGGCAACATCCTTCTTCGCCGCGAGCAATACCGTCGCGCCGATCTGGAGCCCGCCGCTCTGGACATCGCCCGGAACATGATCACGGCCAAACTCGCCAACACCCGCCACGTGATCATGCGCGCCGCCCGCGACCACGGCGATCGCTCCGCCGAGCGCGCTTTCCATTTGCATCAAGCCGCCGATTTCATCGCCGTCCGTATCCGCCTCGCCGCAGGCGTCACTTCGTTGGATTCGCTGCGGGGAGTCGAGGGTGATGCCGCTGCTGCTTATTTCGCCGCGTTTCCCCATCTCATGACCCATGACGATCCACGTTTGGAAATCCGCGGCCGCTCCCGCCGACCTCCGCTCGATCCCGTGAATGCGCTGCTTTCCTTCCTCTACGCCCTGCTGATGCATGATTGCCGCTCGGCCTTGGAAAGCTGTGGACTCGATGCCCAATGCGGTTTCCTGCATCGTGACCGCCCGGGACGTCCATCGCTCGCGCTTGATCTCATGGAGGAATTCCGCCCATGGCTTGCGGACCGCCTGGCGCTTTCCTTGTTGAACCGGCGGCAGCTCGGCCCTGACGATTTTGAGACGAGGGAAAGCGGTGCCGTCTCGCTCAAGGAATCCTCGCGAAAAATCGTCCTCCAGGCCTGGCAGGAACGAAAACAGGACGAGGTGACCCATCCATTTCTCGATGAGAAAACCACCATCGGCCTCCTGCCACACCTTCAGGCCCGGCTATTGGCCCGGCATTTGCGGGGGGACCTCGACGCCTACCCGGCCTTTCTTGCGAAATAAGCAACCACGGCATCACCATGTATGTTCTCGTCACCTATGATGTCTCGACCATGACCCCTGCGGGCCGGTCGCGATTGCGGCGCGTGGCCAAGGTCTGCCTTGATTTTGGCCAGCGGGTACAGAATTCGGTTTTCGAGTGCAAGGTCGATCCCGCCCAGCTTGTTTCCTTGAAAGGGCGGCTTTTGGATCTTATCGATCCTGATACGGATTCGGTGCGTTTTTATCATCTTGGTTCGAACTGGCAGCACAAGGTCGAGCACCACGGCGCCAAATCGGGCTACGATGTGGATGGGCCACTGATCCTTTGATGTGCTTCGCGAAGGTGAATCACTCAAGAATCCCCACGGGGGTTCGCGATTCTCATAAATCGATGGGAATCAGATCTTTGACATCATTTCGAACAAAACACCCCTGAGAGCCAGCGATGCTCTCCTAGGGGTTCGCGGAGACGTACCTACTTGTCATTGGTGACGAGGAGGTTCAGCCTTCCGCAGTCGCCCCTCACACGAGGGGCGCGGATTGAAACGGTGCGTTTGGCCTCGGCGGCGGCTTCCTCATAGGTCGCCCCTCACACGAGGGGCGCGGATTGAAACGAGGAGTGAATCAGTCGTCAGTCACTTGCAGCGTGTCGCCCCTCACACGAGGGGCGCGGATTGAAACGGCCCCTTTTTCGGACTCCAATGCTACAAGATGGTCGCCCCTCACACGAGGGGCGCGGATTGAAACACCGCCCGAATGGCGAGGAGCTGGAGGATGGATGTCGCCCCTCACACGAGGGGCGCGGATTGAAACCAGAACACGTTGACCATCTCTGGAACATTGTCGGTCGCCCCTCACACGAGGGGCGCGGATTGAAACCCCGGACGACGTGCCCACCAGCAGCGCGCGCGCGGTCGCCCCTCACACGAGGGGCGCGGATTGAAACTGCCGGAGCATGAAATCCGGTCGCTGCGGTTCGAGTCGCCCCTCACACGAGGGGCGCGGATTGAAACAGTTTGCCAGGCGATCCGGGAAACCCCTGAGCAGGTCGCCCCTCACACGAGGGGCGCGGATTGAAACCGGCAGGTTCTCGCCCCGGCCTGATAGACTTCCAGTCGCCCCTCACACGAGGGGCGCGGATTGAAACCGCCAGCTCTTGCGTGGCATCGATGGCCGTTTCAGTCGCCCCTCACACGAGGGGCGCGGATTGAAACTCCATGCGGACGATCGACACGCGATTCCCCTGAGGTCGCCCCTCACACGAGGGGCGCGGATTGAAACTGCTGGCTTCGGCTACGCGGCCACCAAGACCGCCGTCGCCCCTCACACGAGGGGCGCGGATTGAAACCTCTCGAACGATGCCGGCGAGCTGAAGAGTCCGCGTCGCCCCTCACACGAGGGGCGCGGATTGAAACGGCAGGTCGTGGGCCACTGGACACCCGTCACGGAGTCGCCCCTCACACGAGGGGCGCGGATTGAAACAGCGTGTTGTTCCCGCGTGCGCCCAAGTTCGATGGTCGCCCCTCACACGAGGGGCGCGGATTGAAACAACCACGACTTCAAGGGTTGATGTGTTGCCCATGGTCGCCCCTCACACGAGGGGCGCGGATTGAAACAGTGGTGCGGGTGGTGGTCTTCATGTTTTCTGTCGTCGCCCCTCACACGAGGGGCGCGGATTGAAACTATGATGAGAAGTGGCTCCGCGATCACCCGGAGCGTCGCCCCTCACACGAGGGGCGCGGATTGAAACATCAACCTGACGCTGCGCATCCCGCAACGCCCCGGTCGCCCCTCACACGAGGGGCGCGGATTGAAACCGGACGATTAGGGGTAATTATGGAGTCGCAGAGGGTCGCCCCTCACACGAGGGGCGCGGATTGAAACATCAATTGCGCCCGCGCATGGGCAGTTGTCGTTGTCGCCCCTCACACGAGGGGCGCGGATTGAAACAGCCTGCCGCAGCAGAGGAGCCGCCACCATGCAGTCGCCCCTCACACGAGGGGCGCGGATTGAAACCGCCTCGCCATCGATCTTGACGCAATCGAAGGCGTCGCCCCTCACACGAGGGGCGCGGATTGAAACATGCCACATCAATGCGCCTTGCTCCGCATGCACCGTCGCCCCTCACACGAGGGGCGCGGATTGAAACTTGGCAACATGAAAGCCAAAGCCAAGGCCGCCGAGTCGCCCCTCACACGAGGGGCGCGGATTGAAACAACGGCAAAGCATGGAACACGCTCAAGCGGCAAGTCGCCCCTCACACGAGGGGCGCGGATTGAAACCGCTCGCTGCCGACGCCAACCAGCGGACCGCCAAGTCGCCCCTCACACGAGGGGCGCGGATTGAAACGTGATGAATCCAAGCTCGATCAGGAAGCACGGTTGTCGCCCCTCACACGAGGGGCGCGGATTGAAACACCGATAACATGACCGAGTTCCGGGCCCAGAATGTCGCCCCTCACACGAGGGGCGCGGATTGAAACATGGACTTACGGGACAAGCTCCGCGCCAAAATCGTCGCCCCTCACACGAGGGGCGCGGATTGAAACGACGTCATGCAGTCAGGCCCGTTCGAGGAGCTGAGTCGCCCCTCACACGAGGGGCGCGGATTGAAACACCATCGATCTCGATCCAATGGATTTCCAGCCCGGTCGCCCCTCACACGAGGGGCGCGGATTGAAACTCCATTTCGATGGCGCGGGTGCGGAGGTTGTTGTGTCGCCCCTCACACGAGGGGCGCGGATTGAAACCAGTTGCACGACGCAACGCACAGAAACACCAACCGTCGCCCCTCACACGAGGGGCGCGGATTGAAACTTAGGCGGGCAGCTTTTGGCAAGGCAAGCGTGGAGTCGCCCCTCACACGAGGGGCGCGGATTGAAACCAGCGATTTCCACACCGTCAACCCAAAGAGCTTGGTCGCCCCTCACACGAGGGGCGCGGATTGAAACTATATCGTTGGTTGGTGAAATAAAGCTGTGCCCGGTCGCCCCTCACACGAGGGGCGCGGATTGAAACAGACCGTCCGCCAACTTCGCCAAGAGGAGCAACGTCGCCCCTCACACGAGGGGCGCGGATTGAAACGACGCACTACCAACCCCCAGCAGAAGACGAGGACGTCGCCCCTCACACGAGGGGCGCGGATTGAAACTTGAATCATTTCGGCCTCGATGCCGTCGATGGTGGTCGCCCCTCACACGAGGGGCGCGGATTGAAACCTCTACGATGGTTTTCAGCATTCCCGCGCCGATTGTCGCCCCTCACACGAGGGGCGCGGATTGAAACTTGTCCATGTATCGCAACATCGTAAGCGTTGAGCGTCGCCCCTCACACGAGGGGCGCGGATTGAAACTTCCACAGAACTCCAAACAGAATCCCGAATAAAAGTCGCCCCTCACACGAGGGGCGCGGATTGAAACCCTGCCCTTGGCCAATGGCCTGCATGCCCGCGTCGTCGCCCCTCACACGAGGGGCGCGGATTGAAACCCCGCGTCGCGAAGCTCAACCCCGACGCTGGCGGTCGCCCCTCACACGAGGGGCGCGGATTGAAACCTTTGCTTTCACGTTCGTTTTCATCGTTCAAAAGTCGCCCCTCACACGAGGGGCGCGGATTGAAACGACAAAGGCCAGAAATCCCGGACCGTCCGCCTGGTCGCCCCTCACACGAGGGGCGCGGATTGAAACTTGGCGCGGCGCTTCCTTGCTTGCTTGGAAAGGGTCGCCCCTCACACGAGGGGCGCGGATTGAAACATCGCCGAAACGGGGCTGGATCTTCGGCAAGTCGTCGCCCCACACACGAGGGGCGCGGATTGAAACATCGCAAAGGCACGACTTAGCGAGGCCAGAAATGTCGCCCCTCACACGAGGGGCGCGGATTGAAACCTCGTGGCCTGGCAGCATCGTGCATCCACCGCAGGTCGCCCCTCACACGAGGGGCGCGGATTGAAACCGATGTCTGGTCGTTACCCTTGAAAAGACCGCTCGTCGCCCCTCACACGAGGGGCGCGGATTGAAACCAAAGCTCCCGATGGTAATCGATGGCGCTTCGGCGTCGCCCCTCACACGAGGGGCGCGGATTGAAACCTTGCGGTTTCCGGTTGTCCTGTCGAAGTCGTCGTCGCCCCTCACACGAGGGGCGCGGATTGAAACGAGTGGTCAAACCTCATGGGCGTTTGCACGCGGGTCGCCCCTCACACGAGGGGCGCGGATTGAAACAACCACGATTCCAACCTTGTCCTTGCGCGATCGTCGCCCCTCACACGAGGGGCGCGGATTGAAACCTCACGGATGCGGATGATGATGACGGCGAGCCGGTCGCCCCTCACACGAGGGGCGCGGATTGAAACGCCCCGCTGTTGAGTCAGCGAAGGACGAGGCGGGTCGCCCCTCACACGAGGGGCGCGGATTGAAACGGGTGATCGAGGGGCGCGGATTGAAACACTGATCCGCCATACAACATCGGGATCAACTACGTCGCCCCTCACACGAGGGGCGCGGATTGAAACCTCGGTGGGTGGGACCGGCTCGGCTACGCGATCAGTCGCCCCTCACACGAGGGGCGCGGATTGAAACTTCCCCCGCGCCTTAACGGTGTGTCTGTGTCCTGTCGCCCCTCACACGAGGGGCGCGGATTGAAACAGCACTACCCCGCCCTCCCACGGTGTCCAGCTTGTCGCCCCTCACACGAGGGGCGCGGATTGAAACGCCGGCGGTGAGGGATGCCAGGTCGCGGCCCCGGGTCGCCCCTCACACGAGGGGCGCGGATTGAAACATGCGGGACGCCCTCCGAGAGCTTGAACCCAAGGGTCGCCCCTCACACGAGGGGCGCGGATTGAAACTGCGCCGTCGGTGGCGTGATCCCATCCACATCACGGTCGCCCCTCACACGAGGGGCGCGGATTGAAACCTCATAGACCCATGACAGCTTCCGAAGACGTCGCGTCGCCCCTCACACGAGGGGCGCGGATTGAAACAACCCAGAGCTGATGACCCGCCGTGAGGCCGGGAGTCGCCCCTCACACGAGGGGCGCGGATTGAAACATCGATGACATCGGCCAGGCACCCCACGCCGTCCGTCGCCCCTCACACGAGGGGCGCGGATTGAAACAGGAATGCCGCTTGGGAGAGTTTCCCGAGCTTGGTCGCCCCTCACACGAGGGGCGCGGATAAAAACCGAAATCAAAAATCAGTCTTCCAAATCTTCCGAAAACGCCAGTCTCCGTGCCAATCATCGATCACCGAAACTGCCCCACGGAATCCACCGGCTTTTCTTTGAACTTTCCCTTCGCCCTTCCGCGCAGCGGTCCCCGGTCTTGCGTCTTGAATTCTTGCGTCTTCCCCCGGCTGTCCTTTGGCACTTGGCCCTTGGAAATTGGCCCTTCCGCGCAGCGGCCCGGCTGTTTCTCTAGTCTTGCGTCTTGAGTCTTGGAGTCTTCTGTCTTTTCCGGGCTGTTCTTTGGAACTTGGCACTTGGAATTTTGTCCCATGAAATCGCCCCATGTTTCGAAAGTCCGCCCTAGGCTTCGGTCTCCTTCTGGCCCTGCTCCCTGCCAAGGGCGCGGAGGCGGAGCCGCCGATGAATGTCCTTCTCATCTATGCCGATGACTTGGGATACGGTGATCTGACCTGTTACCAGCCCGATTCGAAGATCCCCACGCCGGCGCTCGACCGTTTGGCGGCGGAGGGTCTGCGTTTCACCGATGCCCACAGCTCGTCGGGGGTTTGCACGCCATCGCGCTATGCCATGCTCACCGGACGTCATCATTGGCGGGATTTCCACTGGATCGATACCGGCTTCGACAAACCCTTCTTCAAACCCGGTCAGCTCACGCTTCAGGCCATGCTCCAAAAGGAGGGCTACAGCACGGCCTGCATCGGGAAATGGCATCTCGGTTGGAACTGGGATTCGATCCGCAAACCCGGAGCCGCAAAGAATGCCAAGACCCATGACGCTTTCGATTGGTCCAAGCCCTTTCGCGGCGGCCCACTTGATCAGGGCTTCGACCACTATTTCGGCGACAATGTCATCAATTTCCCGCCCTACACCTGGATCGAAGACGATCGTGTCCTCGCGGCGCCGGACATGACTTTCAAGAAGACACCTCAGGCGACCAAGGAGGGCAACTGGGAATGCCGGGAAGGACCGGGGCGATCAGACTGGGATTTCTATCAGGTCCTGCCCGAACTCACCCGCAAGGGCGTGGACTATCTCCGCTCCCGCAAGAACGAGTCCCAGCCCTTCTTCCTCTACTTCGCCCTGCCCTCTCCTCACGCGCCCATCATTCCGAACGATGAATTCGACGGTCGATCCAAGGCAGGGGCTTACGGGGACTTTGTGGTGCAGACCGATGACGTTTGCGGCCGGCTTCTCGATACCCTGAAGGAAACGGGTTTGGATCAAAGGACCATCGTGATTTTCTCCGCCGACAATGGTCCGGAGATCTATGCCTACCCCCGTGACCAAAAGTACGACCACTGGTCGGCGGCTCCGCTGCGTGGACTCAAGCGGGACATCTACGAAGGCGGACACCGCGTGCCCACCATGATCCGCTGGCCCGGTGTGACCCGGGCCGGAGAGGTAAGCGATGCGCTCTTCGCACAGATCGACCTGATGGCCACCCTGGCCAGTTATCTGGATTTTCAGCTTCCCGATGACTCCGCCGAGGATTCGCATGATTTCCTGCCCTACCTTCGTGGTGAAACTCCGCAAGGCCCGCGGACGACCATGGTTCACAACACCTTCAAGGACCAATACGCGATCCGCGACGGCGACTGGGTCCTGATCCATGCAAAGTCGGGCGCCTCCCGGCCCGAACCTGCGGCATGGCTGAAGAAACATCGGGTTCCGACCGATGGCCAAACGCCCGTGGCACTCTACAATCTCCGCGAAGACCTCGGCCAACGCCACAATCTCGCCGACAAACATCCCGACATCGTCACCCGGCTCTCCTCCCTGTTGAAAAAAATCCGCAACCAAGGCCACTCCGCACCGCGGCTCGCCTCTCCCTGATCCCGGGTCCGCATCCAAGGCGTTTCTCATTTTCTAACAACCATGTTTCTACTCGAAGCCCTGATCTGGCTCGTCCGCCTGCCTTTCGAAGCGGGAAAGCAGCTCGATGAAGAGTCACAAGTCGGCCAGTCGGACTGGGATCGTCGCAGTCGGAAATTCTGGCGATGCTTCGCATGGGTGATGACCGCCTTCATTTCCGCCATCGTCATCGCCATCTGGCTCCTCCTTTTCCGTTAGATCAAGAAACGCAACGGAAACGATTGAGGTGAGCGAGTAGCGGGGAGCAGGGAGCACCTCAACACTCCGGAGCATCTCCCATCTAACATCCACCATCCTTCCCCGGCTGTTTCCCTTTCGTCGCTTTCGCCCCTTTCGTTGTTAGAAAAAACCTCATCATCCTTTCCGTGTTTTCCGAGTATTCCGTGGTCCCCTTTTCAGCAGCGGGTAGCAAGGAGCAAGGAACAGCCAAGGCTCCGCGCGAAGCATCCTCCCATCCCATTCATCCCATCCATCCTGGTCCGGATTCCCCGGCTGTTTCCCTTTCGCCCCTTTCGATCCTTTCGTTGTTAGAAAAACCTCATCATCCTTTCCGTGTTTTCCGAGTATTCCGTGGTCCCCTCTTCAGCAGCGAGCGGCAAGGAGCAAGAAAGTGCCGAGACTCCGCGCGAAGCATCCTCCCATCCCATTCATCCCATTCATCCCATCCATCCTGGTCCGAATTCCTCGGCTGTTTCCATTTCGCCCCTTTCGATCCTTTCGTTGTTAGAAAAACCTCATCATCCGTTCCGTGTTTTCCGAGTATTCCGTGGTTCCCTTTTCAGTAGCGGGTAGCAGGAAGCAAGGAGCAAGTAACAGCCAAAGCTCCATCTACCATCTACCATCTACCATCTACCATCTACCATCTACCATCTACCATCCACCATCCACCATCCACCATCTACCATCTACCATCTACCATCTACCATCTACCATCTACCTTCCTGCTTCGTGACCTTGGTGTCTTCGTGGTGCACCATTCCGCAGCATGTTTCCGGTTCCCCGGCAGGCTAGCCGTCCTGCCCGCGCGAAAAAAATCCCCGCGAGCCTGAGGACTGCGGGGAAAGAAAAGTGGCGCACCCGTAGGGACTCGAACCCCAAACCTTCTGATCCGTAGTCAGACGCTCTATCCAATTGAGCTACGGGTGCTTTGCCGTCCGCCACAGGGGGCGGTGCGGGCGGGAAGAAAGCGGGTTGGGAGGGCCTCTGTCAAGAAATTCAGTGAGGAAAATCGGCTTTCCCCGAGACCTCCCGGGCTCTTCAAACCCAATCGAGCACGATTTTGCCGGACTGGCCCGACATCATCGTTTCGAAGCCTTCGCGGTATCGATCCACCGGGAAGCGGTGCGTGATGACCGCGGAAACATCCAGGCCCGCCCGGATCATGCTGCTCATCTTGTACCAGGTCTCGAACATCTCCCGGCCATAGATGCCTTTGAGCACCAGGCCTTTGAAAATGACCTTGTCCCAGTCGATCGCGACCTTGTCGGGAAAGATCCCCAGCAGGCTGACCTTGGCCCCGTTGGAGCTGTGTTCGAGGATGTCGGTGAGCCCGGAGGGGTGGCCGGACATTTCCAGGCAGACATCGAAGCCTTCCTTCATGCCGAGTTCCTTGCGGACCTCACCGAGCTTTTCCTTCGAAACATCGACTACCCGCGTGGCCCCGAGCTTGCGGGCGAGGTCGAGTCGGTAGGGATTCACATCGGTCACGACCACATGCCGCGCCCCGGCAAATTTGCAGATCGCGGCGGCCATGCAGCCGATGGGACCTGCCCCGGTGATGAGGACATCCTCGGCCACGAGGTCCCAGGAAAGGGCGGTATGGACGGCGTTTCCGAGAGGATCGAAGCAGGAAATCACCTCTTCCGGAATCGCCGGGTCCACCTTGTAAACGTTGGCCGAGGGGATCGCCAGGTATTCGGCAAAGGCGCCGGGGCGATTCACGCCCACTCCCAGGGTGTTCGGGCAAAGGTGACGTCGTCCGGCAAGGCAGTTCCGACAGCGGTTGCAGACGATGTGGCCTTCGCCCGAAACAAGTTCGCCGGGGACGATGTCATGAACCCCGGAGCCCACGGCTTCGACCACCCCGCAGAACTCATGGCCCACATGCATGGGCACCGGAATGGTGCGCTGCGCCCAGGCGTCCCATTTCCAGATGTGCACGTCCGTCCCACAGATGGAAGTCCGGCGGATTTTGATCAGGACATCCGTGGGGCCGACTTCCGGCATCGGAACATCGAGCATTTCCAATCCTGGTCCGGCGGCGGCTTTGACGAGTGCTTTCATGGGATCGCGGGGCGACCCGAAGTTTGCGATCAAATCCTGATTTTGGCCATCACAACGCAGTTGTTTTGCCAAAAATCGAGGAATCACGCCGGGAATCGGCTCCGGATCCTTTCCACCGGCTGCTCCACAAAGCGCCAGAACACCCAGGACAGCCCCCAGGTCGCCAGGGCAAAAACGGCCAATCGCAGGCCGAGTCCGGGGCCGTGATCCGGCAGTTTCCAGAGGACGGGAAGCACGTGGCCGAGCAGGATCGGGATCAGGGTATGCAGCAGGTAAAGCGAGTAGCTGAGCCGCGCAACATGCTGGGTGGCGGGGTGGATGAGCACCGCCGCAAGCCAGCCGGGCAGGCCGGAGAGACTGGCCGCGATGACCCCGGCCAGCGCCACGGAAAGGAAGGTCTGCTGGAAATACCCCAGCACGGGAAGGGTTCGACCGCTTTCGTCCAGCACGTAGAACACGGAGTAAACCAGCGCCGCTGCCCAGGCCACCTTGCGGATCCAGCCCTTTCCCGCGTCGATCCCACGGTGAAATCCCAGCGCCAGCAAAGCTCCCATCCCGAGATAATCGAGCGCACAGCCGGTGATGGCTCCGGGGTGGGCGATGTGCGGCATCCGGGTTTCCAGAAGATAGCGGCTGAGTGGGGCGAGGAAGATCGTGACGAAAATCACCGGGGCCAGTGCCCGCCGCGGCAGCCACAAAACGACCAGCGGCCAGACGAGATAGAACTGCGATTGGATCGCCAGACTCCAGTAATGCGAAGTCCCGCTGGGCCATTGCGACAGGCAGGCAATGTGAAAATTCGCAAGCTGGCTGAGGTACCACCACGGGTGAGCCCGGAGATCCGGTGCACCGGCAAGCCAGCCGATCGCCATCGCCGCCACACACGGCAGCAGGATGCGCAAGCCCCGACGGACGATGAAATCCCGATATGCCCTCGGCCGCTCCTCGTCGCGTGCTTTGAGGCACAAGCGGGTCACGAAGAACCCCGTGAGCACGAGGAAAAAGTAGAGCCCCATTTCAAAAGGAATGGCCCCCCGCCACTCCCTCGGTGCCCAGTGCAGCCAGATCACCCCGACCACGGCTACCGCCCGCCAGCCGTCCAAGGTGAGATTGCGCGCCGCAGCCATGCGCGGTTTCTAAGCCCGGGCATCCCGCTCCGCAAAGCCCGGATCGAGTCCATATTTCCGGGCTCCACGCCCCTTCAGGGGACGACCGAGTAGGTATTGTTGTTGAGCACCCTACTCCATGAGAACTCTCCTGCCGCTTCCGTGGAGCCATCCGGTTTCAACTTGAAGGTCTCGATCTTCACCGCGCCGTATTGAATCTCCGCCGTGTAAACCGCCCGGTCGCCCTGAACCCCGGTCATCCGCAGATTGGAAATCATGCAAAGCTTCATCGAAGTCCTCCCGACCACCTCACCGTTGGCCACTTCCTCGATCACCAGTTCGCCGTAGTGTTCACCCGTCACGAGCTTCTCGAACAACTTGGGAACCAGGCCCGGTTCGCCGATGAAGTTGATCCCCAGCGGACCGAACTCCGCTCTGCCCGCGCCGCCACCTCCCGAGATACTACCGATGTTGACGGTGTTTTCATACCCAAGCTCGAAGGAAATCACTTCGGCGGCCTTCTTGGGTTTGTAGACGGCATTTTCCGTCCCTCCCGGAAAATCAGCCATGTCCGTAGGTGAGAAGATGAAGAAGGTCGTCTGCCCCTGCGCACAAGGCACGAGGGCAAGGAGGAGGGTGAGAAAAAGACCGGCGATGACGGAGTTGCGTTTCATAACATGGAGCGGGGGATGGGATGTTGTCAGGGGCTGAGATTTTCGATGATGATTCTTCCGAATCGACGCGATCCGGTGGCAGGCAGGGGCACACTCATGACGGCCCGACCTCCGGCAGGGTCCACCAGCGCCGGCACCAAGGCCGTGTCCGGCAGCGGCTGCCAGTGACTCAGATCATCGCTGGATTCCGCGCGATACCGGATCGGCCCGTCGATGCGGGCTCCGAAGAGCAAACGGAAAGGTCCGCCGCCATCCGCATTCCCGGAGACGAAGGGCGCAAAGGCATAGTCAGCCCGCTCCGAAGCATCAGCGGTCGTGGGATCTTTGCCAAAGGCGAACTCTTCTAACAGACTTAAGCCGTCGCCATCGAGATCCTGATCCGACAAAGCCAAACTACCATGGAAGCCGTACTGATCGAGCCAGTCCTGCCACACATCGCGCGGCATGTGGCTGATCCTCACGGAAACCGGAGTGGCCGCCGGATTCGGTTCCGCGCGGGAAAGGAAAAGATAGCGCCCTCCTGCGGGATGAAAGACCAGCGACCGCGCGCCAATGATGAAGTCCTGCTGGAGATTTCGCGGAGTCAGCAGCCCGTTAGGCCCGGAAATCGGCGGAGTCTGGATGTCCGTCCCGGCTTCCAGCGCCCCGGGGACACGACGGAATTGTCGTCCATCTAACAACTCCGCCGTCGATGAAATCACGCCAATGGCCGGATTGTTCCCACCCGAGGAACTCACGCTGCTGCCGACTCTTTCGAAAGCCAGCACATCCCCGGCCCGCAGGGAGGGAAACCAGGCCATAAGATCATGCACGTTCGGGATCTCGTCGGCCACAGCGTTCAAGGATCCCTCTTCCGCCTGCGGATTGACAAAGCCCTGGTGCAGGTAGGTCGGCATCGGTTCCAGCACGACGGTCTCCTGCGCGGCCACAGGCAAGGCATCGAGATCCGGATTCACCACTCGACGGAGCTGGAGAGAGACATTGGAAATCGTGAACTGCCCGGTCGAGGAAATCACCGCGAGGATCTGCGTCTCGGCATCGGGATCGAGGAAACCCAGAAAGGTCGGCACCCGCCCGTCCGCAACCGTCCGGCTCACCCCGGAAATGTAAGAGCCATTTCCACGATAGCCCTTCAGCGTCCAGGTCGTCGGACCCGCATGGGTGGATTCGATCGTCACTCCGCAAGCCTGGATGGGCGAATCGGGGTAAATCGAAATCGCCCCCGGCCCGGAGTTTTCCAACAGCACTCCGGATTGGGAACGACCCGGGCTGTTCCACAGGGTCGCACTACTATCCGCAGCGAAGATGAAAAGGACCTTGGCCGGATCAGTCGTCGGCAGCGCTTGGGAGAAACTATTCTGCGAGATCTGGGCACCATGCCCGCCCGCAACCGCCGACCATTGCGACCGATAATCCTCCCGCAAGTCTCCCGAGGACGGAAGACGGAAGAACTCCGCCCGCGCCACCGGACACAGACCGACGGAGAGCAACGCACAAGCGATGGCCGATGAGGGGAAGGACGGCATGGGGGAGGGATGCAAGCCCGACCCATGCCAGAAACCCTTCGATCTCGCGAGGAAAAAACAGTGACAGGATCAGACCGCCCGCCGGATCACCTCCGCCCGGCCGCCACGATGGTGTTTTTCATCAGCATCGCGATCGTCATCGGCCCCACGCCTCCCGGCACGGGAGTGATGGCCTTGCATTTCGGTGCGACCTCATCGAAGGCCACATCCCCCGTCAGACGGAAGCCGCTTTTCCGCGAAGCATCTTCCACGCGGTTGATGCCCACATCGATCACCACCGCCCCCTCCTTCACCCAGTCCGCCTTGACCATTTCCGGCCTGCCCACCGCTGCCACAAGGATATCCGCCTGCCGGCAAATGCCCGCCAGATCACGGCTGCGCGAGTGCGCCACCGTCACGGTCGCATCCGCGCCCTTCGCCATGAGCAGGAGGGCCATCGGCTTGCCCACGATCATGCTGCGGCCGATCACCACCACATTCGCCCCACGGGTTTCCACCCCGGCTTCCCGCAGCAGGCGCATGCAGCCCGCAGGCGTGCAGGGCACAAATCCGCTGGCATCCTCCAGCGCCAGCTTGGCGACGTTTTCCGGGTGGAAACCATCCACATCCTTGGCCGGGGAAATCGCCCGGATCACCGCCTCTTCATCGATGTGCGGCGGCGGCGGACTCTGCACCAGGATGCCATCGATCGCCGGATCCGCATTCAAGGTCGCCACCACCCGCAGCAGTTCCTCCTGCGTCGTTTCCGTCGGCAGCTCGATCTTCCGCGAGTAAATCCCCAGATCCCCGCAAGTGCGGACCTTCGATCCCACATACACTTGCGATGCCGGATCCTCACCCACCAGCACCACCGCCAGCCCCGGCGTCACCCCGCGCGCCTTGAGGGCGGCCACTTCCTTCCGGCATTCCTCCAGCACGGCGGCTGACACGGCCTTTCCATCGATCAAATTGCTCATCGCTTCAAATCACTTTCTGTTAGATCCTTCACGCCTTCGCGAAGCAGGCCTTCCAACCGCACGCGCCAGGCATCGAAGTCAGTCTCCCCGAGTCCCCTCGGCACGGCAAGCGCCTCGTCGAAGATCACCGTCACCCGGCTGAACGGCTTGGGAATCCGGAAGCCATCCCAGCTCCGCAAGGCCCAGGCCGAGGTGAAATCGACATGCACCGGCACGACAGGCACGCCGGTCGATTCCGCGAGCTTCAGCGCCCCGGCTTGGAAATGATATCTCGGCCCGCGCGGACCATCCGGCGTCACGCAAACCGAAGTCCCCTCTTGCAAGGCCCGCCGCAAGGCCACCAGCGCCGCCACCGCCCGCCGCGAGGTGGACCCGCGCACCGATCCCAGGCCAAAGACCCCCACCGCCCGCGCCAGCATCGCGCCATCATGACTGGCACTGGTCAGCACCACCACCCGCAGGTCCCGCCCCCTCGTCACCCGCCGCCATGCCGCCGGCACCGAGAAAATCCGGTTGTGCCACAAACAGTAAATCACCGGCCCCTCACGCGTCGCCAAGCGGGCGCGGTCCTCGACCTCGAACCGCAGCGTCGCGCACCACAGTTTCATCAACCACCCCGCCAGCGTCCCCAGCATCACCGCTTTGCGGCTCTCCCGTATCTCCAGCCGATCGCCCATCAGATGAAGCCCTCTCCATGCAGCGTTTCCACCAGATACTGCTGCCGCGCCAGCATCGCCTCATACTGCTCCTGCCGCCCGGCATCGGGGTGAGAGCGCGTCGCCTCGTCCACCACCACCAGATAGCCGGCGATTTCGTCGAAGCCGACCTCCTCGCCCTTGTCGTGGAAAAATACCGCCGCCGCTTGCATCGCCGCACCCATCGCCGCGCCACCCGCACCGGACACCGCCACCACCGGCACCCCGCAGACGTCGGCCAGCATCGATGTCACCGTCGCCCCCGCCTCGCGGTTCACCCGGATTTCCCGGGCCTCGATGCCGATGTCCCGCATCCGGCTCATGGCATAGCCAAACCCCATCGCCACCCCTTCGGCCGCGGCCCTTGCCAGGTTTCCTGGCGTGAAATTGTTCAGCGTCATCCCATGCAGCACCCCGCAGCCCTCGGGCAGTCGCGGCACATCCTCGCCGCGCAAGTACGGCAGAAACAGGAGTCCATCCGCCCCCATCGGTGAAACCGCGATCGCCCGCTCGAATTCCGCCGCCGACCAGCCGTAGTGCCGCCTCACCAACTCCGGTGCCGCCACCACATTGCGCAAGCCCATCCGCGTGAATCCCAGCCCGGCCGCATCGCAGCCCACCTCCCCTTCGCCTTGGAAATCCACCCGCGGCTCTTCGCTCAAGGCCGTGAGCGCCCCTTCGGCCGTGAACTCCGCCAGCAATTCCCCCGGCCGCGCCGCACCGGAGGCCAGCAGCATCGCCGCACGCCGGCTCAGCCCCGGTCCCACCCGCACCCGCGGGTCCAGGCCCCAGGATTTCGCCAGGACCGGCCGCAGGCAGCCCCGCGGCGCACTCGGTGCCAATCCCGGAGGAAGCAAGGCCGCCGCGCCGTGATCGATGAATTCCACCAACTCCCGACACCACGCCCGCTCCGGCACCGCAAAAAGCCCGGTCGTCGCCGCCGATGACCCCGTCGTCCCGGTCTCCCCGGTCAGCCAGTACCCCACGAAATCCTGCACCGTCATCACCCGCGCCGCCTGCTGGTAGTGCCGCGGCTCATGTTCCTTCAGCCACAGCAACTGCGCCGCCATCCACCCGGCATCCGGCGGATTGCCGATCATCTCGATCACCCCCGGCGCGCCGCCGAAAGCCCGCGCAATCGCCTCCACCTGCCTTTTCGCCGATCGATCCCCCCCCAGCTTCGCCGGCCGGATCACCCGGTCCGCCCCATCCATCACCACCATCCCGCCATCCACCGCCGTGATCCCCAGCGCCGCCACGTCCGACCTCCTCGCCCCCAGAACCCCGCAAACCTCCCGCAGCGCCACATCGATCCCCTGCAACCACATCGCCGGATCCACCTCGGCAAAGCCATCCGGCAATCCCGCCACCTCCCCACACGCCGCCACGGCCGAGGCCACCACAGCCGCGCTCTCGATGTCCACTGCCACCACCCGGACCATCGCGGGTTCGATCTCGATTCCGATGAAATGCATGCTCTCCCGTTTCCTCGCAGAGTCCCCGGCCCGGCCCCCCTTGGCAAGCCCTGCCTTGATCACCCGTCGCTTCGCAGGCAAGTTCCCCGCCGATGAGCGATTTCGAAGAAAATGTCCGCGCCGCCCTCGCCAACCCCCGCAACCAGGGAGAAATGGCCGATGCCGATTCCGTCGGCACCGTCGGCTCGCCCGATTGCGGCGACATGCTCCGCATGTGGCTGAAATTCACCGAAAAGGACGGCCGCAAGGTCATCGACCGCGCCTCCTTCCAGGCCTTCGGCTGCCAGACCGCCATCGCCGTCGCCTCCATGGCCACCGAGTTGCTCAAGGGAAAAACCCCGGAAGAAGCCGCCCAACTCTCCGCCGATCAACTCACCGGCGGCCTCGGCCCCCTGCCGCCCATGAAAATCCACTGCGGCCAGCTTGTCGAAGGCGCCCTCCGCAATGCCCTGGGAAGCGAAAACACCCGCAACGCCCCACCCGCCGCCACCACCCTCAACGACCAACTTCGCCCGCCCTCGGGAAACATCCGCATCGTCCCGCTCGATCCCGCCGACTCCTGATCGCCGCCCGCCCTGCAAGATTTCCCTCGGGATCGAGTAGTCTCGACGAAACATCCCGGGAACACGGAAACGGTTTCCCTCGCCACCCTGCCTCCTTTTACCCTAAACCCACTCCCATCATGAAACGTCGCAGTCTCTTCACCATGGTCCCCGCCGCCTCCGTCCTCCTGGCCCTCCGCTCCAGCGGCGCCCCCATCCCCCAACCCGCGCTCACCGCCGCCGGCTTCTCCATCGCCGTGCAATGCTGGTCCTTCAAGGAATTCACCCTCTTCGAAGCCATCGAACTCGCCGCCGCCGCCGGGGCTTCCGGTGTCGAAGTTTTCCCCGGACAAAAAATCGGCGGCCCGCTCGCCGATGAAGGGCTCGATCCCGCCAAAGCCGCCACTCAGGTCCCCGTGATCCTCGAACACGCGAAAAAACACGGCATCACCCCCGTGAACTTCGGCGTCACCGGGATCGATAAGGATGAAGCCAAGGCCCGCGTCACCTTCGAATTCGCCAAGGCCCTCGGACTCTACGGCGTCACCACCGAAAGCCTCGATGCCGTCGATACCCTCGAAAAACTCGCCAAGGAATACGACATCAAAGTCTGTTTCCACAACCACCCGAAACCCACCGCCCTGTGGAATCCGGACACCATCCTCAATGCCATCAAGGACCGTGACCCTCGCCTCGGCTTCTGCGCCGACCTCGGCCACTGGGCCACCTCGGGGCTCGATCCGCTCGAAGTCATCCGCAAGATCGCCCCGCGCGTCCTCGCCTTCCACATGAAGGACCGCGCCTCCATCGCCGAATGGTCGCACGACCGCCCCTTCGGCACCGGCGTCATCAATCTCCCCGCCATCCTCGATGAAGTCCGCAAACACGGCTTCGCCGGAAACGTCTCGATCGAATACGAGCACAACTGGAAGACCTCCCAACCGGAGATCGCCCAGTGCATCGGCTACCTCCGCGCCTACTCGAACATCAAGGCCTGATCCGCGGGAAAACGCAGACCCTCACCGATCTCCTTCCTCACCCCGGCCGGACCCGCTCCGCCGGGGTGAACTTTTTCCCACCCCTCGCCACCCGGCACGCAGGCATCCCCAACCCTGCCCGAACTTGGCACTTTGCTCGCCCGCAGCTCCTGGTCTCTATTTCCGCCATGCCCGCCATCACCCGCGAAGACCTCGCCGACGTCCTTGAGGAAATCGCCCTCCTCCTCGAAATCCAGGGAGAAAACCCCTTCAAAACCCGCGCCTACCGCCAGGGCGCCGAAATCGTCCGGGGCTTCGATGGCGACATCGTCCAACGCGCCGCCGACAACGACCTCGCCGGCATCAAGGGCATCGGCGAGGCCCTCCAACAAAAACTCCACGAACTCGCCTCCACCGGCTCCCTCGCCTTCCACCAAAATCTCCGCTCGCAGTACCCGGAAGGCTTCTTCGATCTCTTCGAAGTCGATGGCCTCGGCCCCAAGAAAGTCGCCGCCCTCCACAAGGAACTCGGCGTCGGCTCCATCGCCGATCTCAAGGCCGCCTGCGAATCCGGCAAGGTCGCCACCCTCTCCGGCTTCGGCGAAAAAACCGCCGCCAAAATCCTCGAGGCCCTCGCCCGCCGCGAAGCCTTCGCCACCCGCTTCCGCCTCTCCACCGCCACCCACGCCGCGGAAATGATCCTCGATCTCCTCCGCTCCCGCCCGGAAGTACTACGCGCCCAGTACGCCGGCTCCCTCCGCCGCTCGCGCGAAACCGTGGGCGATCTCGATTTCATCGCCGCCACCACCGATCCCGCCGCCCTCACCTCCTGGTTCTCCCGGCTCGATATCGTCCACGACGTCATCGCCTGCGGTGACACGAAATGCTCCATCCACCTCGAAAACGGCCTGCAATGCGACCTCCGCGCCGTTTCCAACGACCAGTTCCCCTTCGCCCTCCAGTACTTCACCGGCTCCAAGGAACACAACGTCGCACTCCGCTCCCTCGCCCTCAAACGCGGACTCTCCCTCAACGAATACGGCTTCACCGCCACCCGCAAGGATGCCGGGATCCCCACCGTCCACGAGGAGTCCGATATCTACAAAGCCCTCGGCCTCGAATCCATCCCCCCCGAACTCCGCGAAAACCGCGGCGAAATCGAAGCCGCCGCCCAGGCCCGACTCCCCCGCCTCATCGATGCCGAAAACCTCCGCGGCACCTTCCACAACCACACCACCGCCTCCGATGGCGCCGCCACCCTCGAGGAAATGGCCGAAGCCGCCATCGACCTCGGCCTCCGCTACCTCGGCATCGCCGATCACTCGAAATCCTCCTTCCAGGCCCGCGGGCTCGATGAAGATCGCCTCCTCGCCCAGATCGATGCCATCCACGCCTGGAACCGCAGCCGCGGCGATGAACTCCACCTCTTCGCCGGCTCGGAAGTCGATATCCTCAAGGACGGCTCGCTTGATTTCTCCGATGAGATCCTCGCCCGCCTCGACTACTGCGTCGCCTCCGTCCACGCCGCCTTCACGCTCGATGAGGATACCATGACCCGCCGCATCATCCGCGCCATGGAAAACGAACACGTCACCATGCTCGGCCACCTCACCGGCCGACTGCTTCTTCGTCGCGATGCCTACGCCGTGAACCACGAGAAGATCATCGATTGTGCCGCCGCCACCCGCACCGTCATCGAACTCAACTGCAGCCCCCAGCGGCTTGATATGGATTGGCGTTGGTGGAGAAAAGCCCGCGACCTCGGCGTCCTCACCTCCATCAACCCCGACGCCCACCACCCCGACCACCTTCAATTCCTCCGCTTCGGCACCGGCATCGCCCGCAAGGGCTGGCTGCGCAAACAAGACGTCCTCAACACCCGCCCCCTCGAAGACATCCAAACCTTCCTCGCCACGCCGAAGGGGAGGAGGAAGTGAGGAAACAAAAGGCCCGCATGCCCCTGAGACGACCAGCAGCTTCAGATGAGTGCTGACGATGGCTGGGGCTATAGAACAGCAGGAGGAACAACGAAATCATCCTCCGCCGCGCCGATTGAAGCCCGGGACCAACCGAAGCCAAAACCGCGAGACCAAGGGCGGGCGTGGGGATTTTCGGACGCTTGGATTCCTTCGGTAAGGGACAGGAACTTTTTACGCGGCCAATGCTCCTTGGCGTAACAACCAACACCCTTTCTTAAAGCAACACTGAAAGGTCTGTTTTCAAGTATGGCCACGGAGGCTACACCTCACGAGTTGCCGAACTTCTGCACGATTCAGCGAGTTGTCCCGCGTTGATTTGCAAGTTTCATTGTCGTATCAGCCGATTGCGTTCCACCTGCAAGCAAACCACTTGCGCATTCTGCAGTAGATTTTCACGGAAAAGACCGCCGCAGCAAAGGCGATGAACGGCTTCATGCTCATAAGGAGTGACATCCAATCGACAGGGATGCCAAGAACTTGGGATAGAGTCTCCGCCTTGCCGTTCACTTCGTCCACAATCCCCCAAACTCCGAAGGCAAACGCCAAAGGAATCAAAAAGAGGAAGATTCCTTCAACTTGCCATGGCATGGGAACATCTTCGAACTTGCCCCTTCGGTTTCTCCTTCGTCCCATGCTTCAGCTCGCCTTTCTACGCTTCTGGATCTGGTCGTGAGCAAGATAGCCAATCCCGGCACCCGCTGCAGTGACAGCGACGACACCCACCGTCACGACCGCGACCCCACCGAGCATCGTCCCTCCGATCGCTGTCAGGCCGGAAGAAATCCCTGCTGCGGATAGGCCGGCTGTCCCAGCCGCAGAAATTGTTGCCTTTGAACCCGCAAGTCCGACTCCGGTTCCAAAACCAGCGCCACTTACCGCCGCCAATAACCTCGAATGCTTTCTAAACATTGGGCAGAGCTGACTCAGATCGTTTGGGTATGAACATTGGAAAATCAGCTCCGAATTCTACCGAAGATCAGCTTCTGGTCGCACGGCGCTTCTTCGGCGTTGGGAATGTGTCGTGATGTGCTCCGTCCAACTCGCGACCAGCGGCTTTTTTGTTCCGCCCTCCCCACTGCTTGAAGAAGAACGCCACGTCATTCATCTCGCACTGGTCTCGAATCGATAAGGCCCATTCCGCCTTCATCGGGCGAGGGTTGGCTCCGCTCTCTCCGCCTACGATGACCCAGTCGATCCCTTTCAGATTCATCTTCGTCAGAGGGCCGATCAAGGGTTCGCAGGAAAGGAACCTCACCGCGGCAGGCACCTTGCGCAAATCATCGATCCGGTGAGTCACACGCTCGTCCTCCACGCTGACACCCATCCAGATGTTCTGGCTCCAAACAAACTCGCCGCGTAGCTCGGCCAAGCGCTCGGAACGCTTGGTCAGGACTTGGAAAATCAGGTGCGGGTTGGCGTTCATCACCGCGAACACCCTCCGGATGAACTCCACCGGAACGTCCTTGTGGAACAGATCGCTCATCGAGTTCACGAAGACCATCGCTGGCTTCTTCCACCCGAAGGGAATCGCCAGCGCC
>JALOTY010000146.1 GCA_025457665.1 Akkermansiaceae bacterium
GACAATCAGCGGGAGGCTCTCAAAAGCGATTCCTTTAGTCGGCTTGACTAAGCGAATGAGAGTGTAAAGTGATTTGATCGCGGAGGATAGCACCATCGATGAAAAAACGCTTCGGCCATCCATGGGGACATGAGGATCATCGGGTCCGCGATGTTCTGAAATGGAAGCTCCGCCTCGGGCCGCGTGAAGAACGGGGAGATGCCCCGGATATGCCCGCGGAGTGGATGCCCTGGAAAGCGGCGGAACCGCCGAAATCCGGCTGGCGGGTGAGTTGGCTGGGGCATTCATCGTTTCTGTTAGAAGGTGGCGGGCTCAGGATTCTGGTCGATCCGGTGTTTGCCGATTTCTGCGCGCCTTTTCCCCTGCCGGGTTTGAAGCGTTTGGTGCCGCTGCCCTGCGGGGTCGGTGACATCGGCCCGGTGGATGCGGTGCTGCTGACTCACAGCCACTACGATCACATGGATCTGCGGGCTTTGCGTCGGCTGGGCCTCGATGTTCCGCTATGGGTTCCGGAAGGCGATGTTCCGCTCTGGGTTCCGGAAGGGCATGAAGCCATGTTGAGGAAACGTGGCTTTTCCCAAGTACGAGAGATCCCGTGGTTTGGCAGCGACGCGATTTCCCAGCGGGTGAGGATCACGGCGACGCCTGCGCAGCATTTCACCGCGCGCACTCCATGGGATCGGAATCGCGGCCACTGGTGTGGCTGGCGGATCGAGGGCGATGAGGTTGCGCTCTGGCATGCAGGTGATAGCGGCTATGCGCCGGTGTTTCGGGAAATCGGGGACAAACTCGGCCCGGTGGATTTCGGCATGATCCCCATCGGAGCCTATGCTCCACGCTGGCTGATGAAGCCCATGCACATGACTCCCGAGGAAGCAGTGGCCGTGTTTCACGAAACCCGCTGCCGTCGCGCGGTGGGCATGCATTGGGGGACTTTCCGCCTGACCGACGAACCCATGGGTGAGCCGCCGCTGAGATTGAGTCGCATGAAGGTGAGTGGCTTCATTACGGGAAAAGTGGGCGAGAGTTGGGAGGTTTCTCCGATGGATCCCGCAGAATGACGGGAAATGCGTGGAGATTTGGACAATTCCATGATATCCCTACGCTGTCAGTGAGCCGCATGAAAGCTTTGCCCTTCACTCATCACCACGGCTCCTGCGGGCAGTCGTGCTGGCGCATATGGGTGAAGTCTTTGGGTTGCGTGCTTCTCCTGCTGGGTGTGTCGCCGTTTGCTCTGGCGGCGCTATTGATGGCCACGGAAATCGGTGGCGGCCATGAGTTGCAGATGCGCGTGGATGAGCACGGGCTGCGCCACATGGTGTTTCATCATCCGAAGGATCATCCGACTCCGCATCAGGGTGTGGAATCTCTTTTGTGGGGCAAGGGCAGTGAGGGCGACCGGGATCACGATTGGACCCTCGGTTCGAGTTCCGTGCCGGGATGTTCGGAAAAAGAGTCGCTGGAGCTTCCCCTGGCCTGTGCCGTGGCCAGCGATGAGCTCCCGCAGGATTTTGTGATCACGTGGAAAGCGGTGCGCAGTCTTGCGCCGCCGGTGTTTGCCAAGTCCCCGGATCCTTGGTGGACCGGTTGGGCGGTGATGTTGATTTGAAGCGGTGACGTGGCGGATGTCAGGTCGGATTCGACCCGACATCCGCGTTCCATACATGCGTCGCCATTGCCGGTCTCATCCGGCCCGAAAACAAAAGCGGCGCGTGAACCCATTCCGTCCACCCACCGCTCGTTATGTATTCTTTCCTCACAGGCCAGGCAGAATCGGCCGATTCATTTGAGAAATCCGTCCACTCCTTCGGTGGCCGGGTCCCAATAGCGGATCGATGTGACCTTGCCCGATCCGAGTTTCAGCACCGTGACCTTGCCCTGTTGCTGGGGAAAGCGGGCGATCAGATTGGCATCGTCGCCGAGAATGATCCGGTGGGCATACTTGCGCATCTTGGGCAGGGCGAACATGCGCCCGATGCCCGGCATGCCATGGATGTTTGCCATGAAGACCGCCTTGCGGTCGGTGAGGTAAGCGGCACCGAGTCCATCGAGAACCTTGTTGGCGGCTTTGCCCGTATCCATGTCATGGCTCACCAGCACGAAGCGGGTGGTCTTGGGATCGAGGGTGAAGGCATTCTCATGCTGATCCTGCGCGGAGAAGGCATCGACCTTCTGGCCGGTTTTGTAGGGATCAGCGAAACAGGGAAGGGCCAGCAAGGCGGCGACAAGTGGAATGAGGATGGGAAGTTTCATAAGACAAACCGTTAGAGAACAAAAAACCCCGAAGAACGATGAAAACCGATCAACGCATCCCCGAGATGAAAGACACCAATCACGAAAGGGGCGGCAACGCCATGAAGAAATCGATGCTGACCGCCATGGTCGGCATTTTGCTCGCCGGACCGGTGTTCGGCGAGAACATCGAGGTGGACCAGGCGCGCAGTCGCATCCAGGTGGATGCGAAGGCGACCGGCCATGCCTTCACCGGCAACCTCGAACAATACAGCGCCCGCATCAGCGGGGACGCCTCGTCACTCGCGCCGACCGCCTGTGAGTTGAAATGGACCTTCGACCACCTGAAGACCGGTGATGCGGATCGCGACAAGGAAATGCTCAAATGGTTGGGCGGCGGGAAGCCGGAAGGCCGTTTCACTTTCACGAAGTTCTGGGATGATGCCGAGGGCCATCATGCGATGGGCACGCTCAACATCCACGGCATCAAGAAGACCCTGGCATTTCCCTACACCGTGAAGAAGGAAGGTGACTGGATCACCATCGATGGCACTGCGGACATGACTTATACCGATTTTGATCTGCCGATGATCCGTTCGATGGCGCTCATGACCGTGAAACCCGAACTGAAAATCCGTTTCCACCTTGTGGGTAAACTTCCATGAGCACGATGATCGAAGCCACTGAATGGTGGGAGCAACGGGCGGGCTGTGCCAAGGCCTTGATGATGGAAACCTTTCGTCAAGGCATGGGACGACCGGCGGGCATGGAGAGGCGGCTTGCTGCAGCCATCGGCGATTTGCTGGCAAGGCCCGGATCGCTGGTGCGCGCGGTGACCGCTTATCTCGTGGGGATTGAAATGGGCGTGACGGAAATCCGCTCGCGCTCGCTTGCCTGTGGAATCGAGTATCTGCACACCGCTTCGCTGGTCTTTGATGACCTGCCCGCGATGGATGACGCGCGCCAACGTCGGGGCATGCCGGCCCTGCATCTGCTGCATGGCGAGGGCATTGCCATGCTGGCGGCGCTGGCGATGATCAATCGCGGCTATTCCCTGCTCTGGCAGGGCATGGGCGGGGCCTCGGGAGCACGGCGGGAGATGGCGGGGGAGATGATCGATCGCTGTCTCGGCACCTTGGGCATGATCGGTGGGCAGGCGCACGATCTCGGGCATTGGCGGGATGGTCAATCGGCGGCTGAAGTCAGCGAGGTGGCTGCCCGCAAGACGGGAGATCTGCTTCGCCTGACCTTGGTGCTGCCTGCTCTTCTCGGGCGGGGGGATGCCAGGGAAATCCGTCTGCTCGACCGCCTTGCCTTGCTACGAGGTTTGGCGTACCAAGCGGCCGACGACCTCAAGGACGTGCTTGGTGGAGCGGGAAAGACGGCGGGACGTGATGCCGAGTTGGGCCGACCGAATCTGGTGATGGCCGAAGGTTTCGGCGCAGCAAGAACACGGCTTTTCCGCCTTCTCGAAGTAGGAGATCGGGTGCAGTCGGCCTTGCCCGGCACGCCGGAACGCTGGGGAATGCTCGCGCCCATGCGGGTGCCGGTGCCGGCATGCATCACCGATCACCGGCAGACTGCCGCATCCTGAAACTTGAGCTGATCTTGCATGAGTCTTTGGAAACTGATCCTGACCAATCTCCGCCGTCACCGCGTGCGCACGGCCATCGGTGCCACCGGCATTGCTCTCGGCGTGGCGACGATGTTGAGCGTGGTGGGCCTGTTAGGCGGCGCGGTGAAGATGTTTGAGAAAATCCTTCGCAGCGATGCCGAGATGGTGGTCTTCGAGCGCAATGTTTCGGACCTCTTCTTCAGCAATGTTCCGGAAACGCTGGTTGAGGAGTTGGAGGCGCAGCCCTTTGTGAAGGAAGCGCAGCCGGTGCTCTTTGCCATCGTGACCGCTCCCAACCGCCCCGTGGTCACCTGTTTCGGCATCCGCGCCAGTGATGGTCGCTTGCGGAAAGCGGTGTGGCTGGAGGGTTCGGCCCAGGGTTTCACGGATGAGGGTCGCGGCGTGGTGCTCGGTGAGCGGGCGGCGGAATTCATGAAGGCGGGCGAGGGCGACGAAGTGGAACTTGGCCAGGAACGCTATCCGGTGGCGGGGGTGGTGCGCATGGAAAACGGTTTCGAAAACGGAGGGGTTTTCATGCCTCTGCAAGCCTGTCAGGCGGCCTTTCACAAGGAAGGCGGGTCATCGGTGGTAACCGTTGCCCTGGCGGCCGGACGTGATGCCGCCGAGGTGAAGGATTGGATCGATACCCGCCATCCCCGGCTTACGGCCCTGGAAAACGAGGAGTTCAGCCGCTCTTATTCGCAGTTCCGCATTCTCAAGACCACGGCATGGGTGGTGGGCGGATGTGCGTTTTTGTTAGGTGGCCTGAGTGTGACGAATACGATGATCCTCTCCGTCTTCAGCCGCATCCGCGAACTGGCGGTGTTGCGGGTTTGCGGGTTCTCACGGAGTCAGTTGGCGGCGATGATCCTCGGCGAGTCGCTGGCGCTTTCATCCATCGGCTTTCTCGCCGGGTGGGGGCTATCGATCGGCGGTCTGCGCATTCTCAAGGCGCTGCCCGCACTGCAAGGATACATCGAGCCCCGGGTGGGGCTGGTGGAACTGTTAGGAGCGGCGGCGCTGGCTTTGATCACCGGCATCGGGGGCGCGCTCTATCCGGCATGGCATGCGGCAAAATTGAAACCGGCGGAGGCTTTGAGATTTGAATGATGGAAACGATCGTGGAAGTGGATGATGTGTGGCGCAGCTACGATGAAGGTCGTATCGAGGTGCTCAAGGGCGCGGACCTGAAAGTCGCG
>JALOTY010000090.1 GCA_025457665.1 Akkermansiaceae bacterium
CGCTCGTTCCCGGTCTGTGAAAACCCACCTGCCATGCGGACGCCGCCAAGATGACCTCAAGCACGCCGCGGTGCAATCCGCGAAATCACCGAAATCCCAAGCTGTCCCCTTGCTGGCCAGGCTTCTCCCGCACCCCGGGCTTTTCCCTGCGGATGCCATCGGTCAATCTCGCGCCGTCCAGGCGAACCCATCCGCCCGATTCCCCTGATCATCCTTCACGATTCCATCCGTATCTTTCCACCATGCCTGCAAAAACCCATCGGGGCACTCTTCTTGCCCTCTTCTTTCTTGCCGCCCCCCTGCTGGCCAAGCCTCTCAATGTCCTCGTTTTCTTCGCCGATGATCTCGGCCAGCGGGACATCACCTGCTACCATCCGGAGTCGTTTTACGAAACGCCCCACATCAACCGCCTCGCCGAGCAGGGCGTTCGCTTCACCCAGGGGTATTCCGTCAACCCCGTCTGCTCGCCCACCCGATACGCCCTCATGACCGGCCGCTGGCCGACCCGCGCCGGACTCACCAACTACCTCTATGGCGTCCGCGAGGAGACCTTTGCCGGCGCCCCGCTGACTCGCGAACTCCCGGCGACCGATACCACCGTCGCCGAAGTCCTGCGCCCGGCCAGCTACCAGACCACCTTCGTCGGCAAATGGCACCTCGGAGAAACTCCCCCCCGGGATTGGCCCGAACACCATGGTTTCGCCACCAACATCGGCGGCCACCGCGTGGGTCACCCGCCCTCCTGGTTTTCCCCCTACAAAAACCCCCGGCTCAAGGATGGGCCCAAGGGCGAATTCCTCACCACCCGGCTCGCCAAGGAAACCATCGGCGCCCTGAAATCCGCCCAAAGTTCCGGCAAATCTTTCTTCATCTGCCATTCTTTCTATCAGGTCCACACCCCCCTCATCGCGCCCGACGCCCTCGTCGCGAAATACCGCGAAAAACGCCGCAAACTCGGGCTCAAAGACCAGTTCGGCGATGAAACCCAATATTTCATCTCCACCAAAGAGCCTCGCAAGGTCCGTCTCAACCAAGCCCACGCGGTTTACGCCGCCATGATCGAATCGATGGACAGCGCCGTCGGCGAAATCCTCGGCACGCTCGATGAACTCGGTCTGGCCGAGAACACCCTCGTGATCTTTTCCGCCGACAATGGCGGGCTCTCCACCGCCGAAGGCTCACCCACTTCCAACCTCCCCTTCCGCGCGGGCAAGGGCTGGGTTTACGAAGGCGGCATCCGGGTCCCCTACATCGTCCGCTGGCCCGGCAAGCCCGCCGGACGCAGCATCGATACCCCCGTCACCACCCTCGACATCATGCCCACCATCCTTGATGCCGCCGGACTCGAGGCCCCGGGGCCGCTCGATGGCCTCAGCCTTGCGCCGGTTCTCCGTGGTGAGACGCTTCCCGCCCGCGATCTCTTCTGGCACTACCCTCACTATGCCAATCAGGGTGGCTTCCCCGGCGGGGCCATCCGCTCGGGCGACCACAAGCTCATCGAAAACTACGAGGATGGTAGTATTTCACTGTATGACCTCGTCCGCGACCCCGGTGAAAGACAGGACCTCGCCAAGGAAAAACCCGAACTCGCCAAGGAGTTGAGGGCCAAACTTCACGCCTGGTATCGCAGCACCGGGGCCCGTTTCCTCACTGCCCGCCCCGGCGGTCCCGCCGCATGGCAGCCGCCCGCCCCGTGAGCACGGATGTGACCCTCTCGATCGTTCCTGTCATGAAACTCTACGATATCCCTCGTACTTGCCTGCACCTCATCGCCGGCCTCTTTCTTGTCTCCGGACACGCCTTGATGGCTGCGGACGAACGCCCGCTGAACATCCTCGTGCTCTATGCCGATGACATGCGCCATGACAGCCTCGGCTGCGCCGGAAATCCCGTGGTGCTCACGCCGAATATCGACAAGCTCGCCACCCAGGGCATCCGCTTCACCCACAGCTGCGTCACCACCGCCATCTGCGGCGTCAGCCGCGCAAGCCTTTTCACCGGGCAGTGGATGTCACGCCACGGCAATACCGCCTTCCAGAGATTCAAGACCCCGTGGCAGGAAACCTACCCCGGCCTCCTCCGCAAAGAGGGCTACCACGTCGGCCACATCGGCAAATGGCACAATGGAGAATTCCCCGCCAAGGAGTTCGACTTCGGCCGCGCCTACAGCGGCACTCACTGGATCACCAACAAACAAGGCGAGCGTGTCCACGTCACCCAACAGAATGAAATCGATGCCCTCGAATTCCTCCGCACCCGCCCCACGGATCAGCCTTTCTGCCTGACCCTCGCCTTCTTCGCCCCCCACGCCCAGGACGAACATCCGGACCAGTACCTCCCGCAACCGGAAAGCATGGCCCTCTATCAGGACATCACCATCCCCCTCCCCCGCACCGCCACCCCCGCCGCCCTGAAGCGGCTTCCACCCTTCCTGTCCGATGCCAAAAACGAAGGACGCAACCGCTGGACCTGGCGCTTCGATACCCCGGAGAAATACCAGCGGATGATGAAGAACTACTACCGCCTCATCACCGAAGTCGATGCCGTCTGCGGACGCGTGATCGATGAACTTGCCGCCAAGGGCGAGCTCGACAACACCCTCGTCATTTTCACTTCCGACAACGGCTACTTTCACGGCGAACATGGCCTCGCCGACAAATGGTATCCGCACGAGGAAAGCATCCGCGTCCCCCTCATCATTCGAGATCCGCGACTTCCCGGGGAAAAACGTGGCGGCACGCGCGATCCCTTCGCCCTCAATGTCGACATCGCCCCCACGATTCTTGCCGCTGCAGGGATCGATGCCCCGGAGCGCATGCAGGGCAGCGATCTCTCGCCCCACTACCTTCGCGATGATCCGCCCGCATGGCGCAGCGAATTTTTCTACGAACATGCCGTCTTCAAGAACGCCAGCTTCATCCCCGCGTCCGAAGCCCTGGTCCGCAAGGATTGGAAATACTTCTACTGGCCGAACCACAAACTCGAACAGCTCTTCCATCTCGCCGAAGACCCCTTCGAAGAAACCGACCTCGCCCCCGACCCCGCCCACAAAGCCACCCTCCGGGAAATGCGCGAACGTTTCCAACAACTCAAAGCCGAAGCCCGCTAAGCAAGGGGCGAAGCTGCGCCGATCGGCTGTTCCTTCGAACTTTGCCCTTTGAACTTTGCCCTTCTCCGTCTGGAATGTCGGCCATGACTCGATGGCTTGCGCTTCTGCTTGTTCCCCTTCTTTCCCATTGCGGCGGTTTCGGCGGCACCAGTGTGGAGGACTCCCCGGCGGTCCTGAATGTTTCAGGATGGGACCCCAAGGAAGTTCAGCGCGGCGGATCGCGATATTCGCAGCACGATGTTTCCGCCCTGCACCGCAATGGCGGCGTCGCCCTCATCGCCCGCTCTGCCAAAGGACCGCTGCTCGATGACAAGTTCGCGGATTTCATGAAATCGGCCGATCGCCAGGGAATGCTGGTCGGTGCCTATCATTTTGTGACGATGGATCAGGACCCGGTTTTTCAGGCGGACTCCTTCATCGACCGCGTCCGCGCAACCGCCCGGGCCAAGGGATTGTCGCATCGACGCATCCTGCTGGTCGGGGATTTCGACACCCAATCCACTCCCGACCGCCTGGTGAAATTCATCCGCCGGGTGGAACAACGCACCGGAGTGACACCGGTCGTTTATCTCGAAAACAGCGCCGCCCTGCGCACCGCCCTGAGTCAGGCCAGCGCGGAGGAAAAACGCATCATGCGCCGGGCACCCTATTGGATCGCCCTCTACGGCCCGGCCGGCACGGAGCGCAGCATGGGCGGCGATCTCACGCCGGATGGGCTCATGGAGCAGTATGGCGTCTGGACGGAATGGGCCATGTGGCAATACGGCGGAGTGATCTGGGAAGGCGGACGCTCGAACCCCAAACACTACAATACCGCTAGCTGGCGCAGCCCTCGCTACTTCGGCGATTTGGCCATGCCGATGGAAAGAAATGTCTTCCGCGGCAGCATGGGCGATCTCAATGCCTTCTGGAACCGCCACGGCATGGCCTGGTGGTGAAACCCTTCACATCCCCGGTACGGTGAGGGGTCGGCCATTATCCTTCGGCCCCAGGGAAATCAGATAGGGCACGGCCACCGCCGCCCATTCCTCGGGGGTGGGGAAGTCCGATGCCCCTGCTCCAAAACAGGAACGCAGCATGCGGGTATCGATGATGCCCGGGTTCAATGCCACCGCTGCGAGGCCCGGCGGCAATTCCTGGGCCAGAGCGGAGGTCATGCCTTCGATCCCCCATTTCGTCGCACAATACGGCGCGACTTCCGGCGATGTCCCACGGCCCCAGCCGGAGGAGAAATTCACCACCACCCCACGCCCTCTCCGGATCATCGACGGGAGAAAGGCACGAATCACCAGGTGCACGCCCTTCAGATTCACATCGATAACCCGCGCGAAATCGGCCGGATCGGTTTCCCACAAGACTCTGTTAGGGCTGATGACCGCCGCATTGTTGAGCAGAAGATCGGGAGCCGGAGCATCCTTCATCGCGGCAGCGGCGAAGGCTTCCACCGCTGACGCATCGGTCACATCGCAGCGGTGGATGAAATGTTCCGGCCCCAGTTCCGCCGCGAGACTGGCTAGCGCTTCGGCATCAGTCCCGCAGCCACTGACCCTCCACCCGGCAGCGGCGAGACCCAGCGCCATCGCCCGACCCAGACCTCGTGATACTCCCGTGATGACCCCGTGTTTCATGCCGGGAAAAGTGCCCTCAGACGGTCCCTTGTCCAGCCCAGGTCAAGGGGATTTCCCCGGACTTTTGGGCCGCCGGCACTAAACCCTCCATGGCCCAAGGACATGGGCAGGGACGGAACCTGAACTTGGCACGGCGGCCGGAATGGCTGAAAGTCGGGAAACAATCCGAAACCCCGCAAACCCATGAGCGAAAAACCACGGCTGTCCTTCTGGCAGATTTGGAACATGTCCTTCGGCTTCCTCGGCATCCAGTTCGGGATGGCCCTGCAGATGGCGAACATGTCGTCCATCTACAGCTTCCTCGGTGCCAAAGAAGAAGACCTCTCCCTGCTGTGGATCGCCGCGCCACTCACCGGCCTCATCGTGCAACCGGTGATCGGTTATCTCAGCGACAGGACTTGGTGTGGCCTCGGCCGCCGCCGACCCTATTTCCTCATCGGTGCCCTGCTTTCCTCCCTTGCCCTCGTCGCCATGCCGCACTCCTCGGTGCTGTGGATGGCGGTGGGCCTGCTGTGGATCCTCGATGCCTCGCTGAACATCACCATGGAACCCTTCCGCGCCTTCGTGGCGGATAAACTTCCCGATGACCAGCGCCCCACCGGCTTCACCGTGCAGAGTCTTTTCATCGGTCTGGGTGCCACCGTCGCTTCGGCATTGCCGTGGTTGTTGACGAATGTTTTCCACATCCAGTCCGCTCCGGCAGGTGAAGGAGTCATGCCCTCTGCCACCATCCTGTCCTTCCACATCGGTGCCGGGGTTCTCTTTGTGGCGGTGCTCTACACCATTCTCACCTCCTCGGAAAAAGCGCCGGAGGACATGGCGGCTTTCGAAAAAATGAAGCGCGAGTCCGCCGGGGTCGCCGGATTTTTCAGGGAACTCCTGCATGGCCTGCAAAGCATGCCACAAACCATGAAACAACTCGCCGTGGTGCAGTTCTTCACCTGGATGGGCTTGTTCTGCATGTGGGTGTATTTCTCGCCAACGATTGCCCGCAATGTCTTCAACGGAAATCCCTCGGACGAAGCGGGATGGAAGGCCGTGATGGAAAAAGCGGGAGAATGGACCGGCATGTGTTTCGCCGCCTACAATGTGGTCTGCTTCGCCTTCTCCTTCGTCCTGCTCGCGCTGACCCGGAAATTCTCTGCAAAAACCATCCACATGGCCTGCCTCGTCTGTGGTGCGGCCGGGCTTCTCTCCGCCTCACTCATCACCTCGCAGTCCTGGCTGATGGCCTCCATGCTGGGTGTCGGCATCGCCTGGGCCTCCATCCTCTCCATGCCCTACGCCATGCTCTCCTCCGCCTTGCCTGCCGAACGCATGGGCTTCTACATGGGCGTTTTCAATTTCTTCATCGTGCTGCCGCAGATCCTTGTCTCACTCGCCATGGGCCGCGTCGTGGGTTCGGTTTTCGGTGGCGATTCCACCAAAGCCGTGCTGCTCGGCGGCGTGTTCTTTTTCCTCGCCGCCATTTCGACCCGCTGGGTTTCCTACAAAGGTGGACCTGTCGGAGTCCCCGCAGGCGGCGGCCATTGATTGAAATCCCCCTGTCATGACAATGAGGCGTTGGCAAAAGCTATCGGTTATCGCATGGATGCTGGCCATGAGTGCGGGCATGCAAGCGCAGGACGATCGGCCGGTGATCTATCAGGCCCTGCCACGATTGTTCGGCAATACCGATGAAACCCGCAAACCCCATGGCACGCTGGAGGAAAACGGCTGCGGGAAATTCGCCCATTTCAACGACCGCGCATTGGAGGAACTCAAGAATTTCGGCATCACCCATCTGTGGCTCACCGGGGTGCTCGAACAGGCCAGCGGGACCGAGTACCCGGACCGCAAGGCCGATCCGGCGGACATTCTCAAGGGCATTGCCGGCAGTCCCTATGCGATCCGGGATTACTTCGATGTCTCTCCGGACTATGCCATGGACCCGGCGAAACGGCTCGATGAGTTCAAGGAACTGATCGAACGCTGCCGCCGTCACGGGATCGATGTGATCATCGACTTCGTGCCCAATCACGTGGCCCGGAGTTATGCCTCGGACATCCGGCCGGGATTGAGTTTTGGCGCCAAGGATGACAACTCGGTCTTCTTCGCCCGCGACAACCATTTCTTCTATGTCCAGCCCGGCATGGCGGAAGGCGGTCCGCCCCTGCGCCTGCCCACCGCCGGACGCGAAGGCTGCACCGGACTCTTCGCGCCGGAGACGGATTTCGTCAGAGTCACAGGAAACAATGCCATCACCTTCGCTCCGGGCGAGGGCGATTGGTATGAAACGGTGAAGCTGAACTACGGACACGATTTCACCCGCGGTCGCGACACCTCCCACCTCCCGGGTGCGGATGCCGATGCGTCCGAGGTTCCCGACACCTGGCGGAAGATGGATGAGATCTTCGCCTACTGGCAGGAGATGGGCGTGCGCGGATTCCGGGTGGACATGGCGCACATGGTGCCCATGGAATTCTGGTCATGGATGATCCAGCGCGCCCGCGCCCGCGATGCCAAAGTCTATATCTTCGGTGAAGCTTATGACAACGACCCGGCAAAGCTGACCGATGGCAATGTCCTCGATGCCCTGCTGAAGGCCGGATTCGATGCGGTCTATGACGATCCCGTTTATGATATCTGCATGGGGTTCTATGATGACTTCGCCGGTGGTTTGAAATGGGCCAACGATCTTGATGCTCTGACTTTCACCGGCGAACGCTTCCATCGATCCCTGAGATATGCCGAAAACCACGACGAGGTCCGCCTCGCCAGCCCCAAGGAATGGGGCGGACTCGGCATGGCGGTGGGCCGCCCCGTGAGTGCCGTGCTCTTCGGCATGGGCCGCGGACCGTTGATGGTCTATCATGGCCAGGAAGTCGGCGAACCGGCGGCAGGCTCCGAAGGCTTCGGCGGCGATGATGGACGGACTTCCATCTTTGACTACTGGTCCATGCCTGAGTTCCAGAAATGGATCAACGGCGGGAAATTCGACGGTGGCAGGCTTTCCTCCGAACAATCCGATCTGCGGAATTGGTATCGGCAATTGCTCGCGGTCACGAAAGAGCCCGCCTTCACCCGCGGGGAATTCTACGGGCTCAACCATTTCAACAAAGAGAACCCCGCATTCGGCCGGGTGGATGGGGAAATGGTCAGCGGGCACTGGTTCTATGCCTATCTCCGCCGCGATGCGCAGAGTGGGCAGGCATTTCTCGTCGTCGCGAATTTCCACCCCGAACGCGAAATCAGCGGGGTGAAAGTGAGGATCTCCGAGGACGCCCTGCAGTGGCTCGGCAAGGGCAAGAAGGATCTGCGCTTTGCAGAAGCCCTCATCGATGCCTGGACCGCGGAGATCCCCGCCTCCGCACTCCCGGAAAGAGGCCTGGCGCTGCCTCCCATGCGACCCCTGGAGGCACGCATGCTCCGCATCGAATGACTCCGCCTTCCTGCCGCCGCCGTTGAGACGGGGCTTGGCAGCAGGGAAGAAACATGGCGTGCTCCGCGGCGTGGCGGAGCATCGTGGCGGGGAACAACTCAAAGAAGCACCTTGGCGCGCCGGTTGGCGGGCAGCGCGGGCGAATCTTGTCCCGGGGCTCATCGTTCAAGCTGCGATGGTCGGCATCCTGCTGGCATGGAGATATCACCCCGGCACCCGGGAGTTTCTCGAATCCCTCGCCCGACTGAAATCGGATCTCGGCTGGATCTACAGCGGCATCGCCTCCGCGGTGGCGGGCGCCCTCATCCCCGAATTCATGCGCTGGCTGCTCTTCCAGCGCGGGCGCTGGACGGTGGCGAATGGCCGCGAATTGCTCTTCGCCGCGCCATTCTGGTGTGCCATGGGGGTCGCCGTGGATTTTTTCTATCGTGCGCAGGCCCGATGGTTCGGCGATGAAGCCAGCCTCGCCGTCGTGGTTCCCCAGGTGATCGTCGATCAATTTCTCTACAATCCCCTCTTCGCCACGCCGGTAACGGTCTGGATGTATGCCTGGAAAAACGGAGGCTATCGCTGGAAGCCGGAGTTTTTCACGGCGAGATTTTATCTTCATCGTGTGGTGCCCGCCCTCTTTGCGACCTGGGGCGTATGGATCCCGGTGGTGACCGTACTCTACATGCTGCCGGAAACCGTGCAGATCCCGCTCTTCGCCCTCGCTTTGTCGATGTGGGTGATGATCATCAGTTGGATGGCACGGGAAAAGGCGCACTCATGAGCGCCGCCGCGGAGCTTCGTTCCAGTGGCTGAGATCGCGACCGATCAACTCGCCCAATTCACGGACCTCTCCGCGAAATTCATCAAGGAGTGAGGCTTCCAGTTGGGGATCGATGGATTTGTCGGAAAGCGGCGGCAGCCGGGAATCCACGAAATCCTGATAGATATGCCAAAGCCTCCGCACCACCTTTGGCTTGTGTTGCCCGAACCAGGGAATGCGATTGGTGAACCTGCGGATGGAAAGGTCCATGAGATAGGTCTTCGGAAGCCTTGATGAATCATTCCATCGTGAGAACTCCGGAACGAAGGAAGGATCCACTCCAAGGAATTCGCACAAGGAGGCAAAGGTTCCGGCCGCATCGCGATTGAGGTCTTCCATGAGCACGACCTTGACGTTTTCCCGCCCGAAAGTTTCGAAGTACCGACGAACCTGAACCGAGAACCGCGCGGCGCGGCGGTAGCACAGACACCCGGAAAATGCGGCGCGTCGTGGCAGGCGGCGCCCGGCGTCACGATCGGCTTCGGCTGCGAGGGCATCGGCAAAATCCCCCCGGTTTTCATAACCATAGCGGAGAAGATCATGATGCCAGGATCTCATCCACGCCACGGGCGGACGCAGGCCGATGATGATCTTCGTCTGTGGCCCGCATTCCTCGCGTATCCGGCGGATGGCGGCGGTCGAGAAAAGATACCAGGCCGATGCCTCGCCCCTCAGGGCACCCGGCGGCGCTTGGTCAAAAAGCCGACCATACTCCTCATCCCCACTGACCCGCAACCACGGAGCGATTCCCAAATCGTCGCAATAGTGGAGGGGCTCCTTGCAAAGCCAGTAGTGGTCCGGATCCGGATCATGAGGCAGGAACAGCGCGGGATGCTGTCGCAACAGGTGATACATCGCCGAAGTGCCACATTTCGGGGCACCCACGATGAAAAAATCGGGCAAAGGGCGGGACATGGGGGAAGGACCTCTTTAACCCGCAGTCCGGGGGATCGCATCGCCAATAATTTGTAATCGGCATGACGCTTTCACGTGATGGCGCGCCCTGCGGAAACTGTCGGCTTTTCATTCCGGCTCCGGCGGCGGATGGTCGCTGGCGGATGAGTGCATGGGACATGTTGGGGCAGGTGCTGCCGGTTTACCTCCTACTGGCGGCCGGGGCCCTGTGCCGACGTCTCGGGCTGACGAAGCGGGAGAGCGATGACGGCATCCTCCACATGGTGCTGCATGTGATGTATCCCTGTTTCATTCTCGACAAGATTCTCGGCAGCGAGGGTGTGGATGATTTCGGCAAAGTGGCCTGGGGCTTCGGCACCGGATTCTTGCTCACCGCTTGCGGCTTCGGCCTCGCGTGGCTGCTCGCCGGGCTGCTTGGCTATCAGAAAGGGAACGGCAAACGGACCTTTGCGGTGGTTTCCGGGGTGCAGAATTTCGGCTACACCGCGATCCCCGTGGTCCAACAGCTCTTCGGCGGTGCCTTGGCCATGATGTTTGTCCACAACCTGGGCGTCGAAATGGCGATCTGGTCGGTGGGCGTGATGCTGATTTCCGGCGAACGCCGCATCCAGTGGCGCCGCTTGCTGAATGGCCCGGCAGTGTCCGTGGTCCTTGGCTTGGCCTTGGTTCTCAGCGGACTGGACCGCCACTTTACCGGTCCGGCACGTCAGGCCATGGGATGGCTGGGAGTGGGCACTTTTCCGCTGGCAATCTTTGTGACCGGCGCGGTGATGATGGATCTGATCGGCCGTGAAAAACCCACACTGCGTGCTTCCGTGGGTGGCACCGTGGTCCGCCTGGGCCTGCTGCCGGTGGTGATGCTCGTCGCGGCGAAGTTTCTACCCATGCCCCTGCTGCTCAAGCAGGTGGTCGTCGTCCAAGCCGCCATGCCCGCAGCCATGACGCCCATCCTGCTGGCGAAACTTTATGGCGGACGGCCCGCCGTGGCGGTGGAAATCGTCGTCGCCACCACCGTCGCCAGCCTCGTGACCTTGCCCGTGGTCCTTGCCTTCGGGCGATGGTGGGTGGGCGTTTGATTCCTACGGTTTTCGAAACCCGCCTCGCAGCCAAAACGATTTCGGTGCTCACCCGAGCTCAAATCAGGACCCTCGAATCACCATTGAAAAAATGGTGGGCAGAGAAGGATTCGAACCTTCGTAGGCTCTCGCCAGCAGATTTACAGTCTGCCCCATTTGACCGCTCTGGTATCTGCCCTTGGTCCCGGTCGGGGCCGGAGGTCTAGGGGGCGGGGTGGGCATTTGCAAGGGGAAAAATGATCAATGCCCGCATCCTTTGTTGGATTCACGGTTCCGGTGCCCAACCGAAGCGAATCAGGTCCTCGATGACGAGGAAGGGTTGCCCCTTGGTATTGGCACTGCGGGAAAGCACGACCACCACCGGCAAGCCCTGATCTCCCAGCATTCTCTGGTAGTCGGGACTGGTTTTCACAATCTCGCTGGTCAGCATCGCGCGGATCTTCGCCCCGGCCTGCCCGTCTTCCCGGGCAAAGGCGGGAAAGCTGCGATTCTCCATCGGCTTGGGAGCACTGACTTCGCAACGCACGTAATCCTTGTTGGCCGATTCACTCGGCTTGAGGAAAACATGAAAGCGCGCCTTGCCCTCACCTTTGGCGGCAAAGGCCCGCAGCCGGTCGTGAGCGAATTCATCGAAGGTTTCCCAGTCCACCCTCCAGCCGCCTTCATGGCGAATCAGGGTCACGGGAAATCCCTCGGGGATCGATTTGGTACTAAGAACATAGTGGTGAAAATCCTCATCCATCATGTCAGGCCGGATGGAGAGAACCTCGATGACCCCGTCCCCCCTTTCGCGAAGGCTTGGCCCCGCCGCCTCGGGATCGTAAACATGCACCGCCCGTGCCGCCCAACTCGGTGCGGAAAGAAAGGCCTCCAAGGTGCCATAAGACTCGGGCTTGGGCTCCTCCTCCGGGGGGGCGATTTCGTCCGGACCCCCAGGGACTGGCTCCGGCAGGGAAGGTGGGGCCGATGGAATTTCGTCAGGCCCCGCCAGTTTGGGATCTTCATCCAGCCCGTTCAAGGTAGGGCGCGTATCGGGATCGACGACCTGCAATTCGGGCCGCGGCTTTTCCTCGGTCATCGAGAAAATCGGCGGAGCGACCGCCTGTTCCCGCAGGGCCATCACGTGGCCCGTGACAAATCCGATCACCAGACACAGCAGGCTGGAAAGCACCAACACCGCCCCCCGAAGCCGACCCAGGTGGCAGCGGGAGCTTTCCGCCGAGGCATGATGGGGCCTAAGCGGCTCCGCAGCGGGGGCCATCCGCTCACGGGGACGAAAACCGGCAAAAGGTGCCTCTTCGGTCGGCCTGATTTCCTCGGGCCTCGATCTTTCCGGCAGGCTTCTCTCCGGCACTTGCCGTGCTGGCGGCACCTTGCGGGTGAAGGCCCCGGTGGGATCCAGATTCTCCTGCGATGGAGGCGGCCTTCTCGGAGCCACTTCCGCAAAGGGTTCGATGGGCGGATTAAAAGCCGGAGCCGGAGCCGCGGGCTGAGGAGAAAACACCGGAGCCACAGCTGCCGGCGGAGCGGCGGGCGCGACCGGGCGAGGCCTTTCCGGAGGGGAAATCAGAACCGCCGGATGCATGACGACCGCCGGTGGAGGTGGCGGCGGATTCGCGATTGGCGGTGCCACCGCGACCGGCACCGCGGCCGGCGGGGGTGCGGGAGAGGGCACGGGCTCGGGCGCAAGCGGGATTTCCGGCTCAGGCGGCGGGCCGTTGCGGAAATAAGCCCTCGGGTCACCCTGGGGAATGGGGTCCTTGAAATAGGGCAGATCCTCCTCGCTCGGCCCCGGATCGGAGATGACCGCCTCAAATCCCGGTGTCACCGGCGGCGAACGGAAGGGCTCCGACGATTCGGGCGCTGCCGCTGGTGGGGGATTCCGACGGGCTTTCCCCGGTTCCGGAAAAGGCTGAAAGGGATCGGCGATCCGATGCTGAAAAGGCTCAGGCACCGGGGCCACGATGGCCCTCGCACAGGCCGGACAAAGACCCCGCGTCCCAGCACTGCGGACCGGCAGGGTCAGCAGAATGGAGCACAAGGGGCAGTGAAATTGATAGTGGTCGGTCAAAAGCTTGGTCGGACGGCGGGGAAAGCTTCGCATGAAGCGGCACGGGTGTCGATCACTCCGCCCACATCGGTGGCGGAGAATCGATTTCACAGGCCACGGCGATCACGTGATCGGAGTTTCCCGGGATGGGCGGACGACTCAAGCGAAGTCGATCCAAGCCTTCCAAGGGCCCCCACCAGCGGTCCCCTGTGACGCGGATTTCCTGCGGCGGCTGGCTCATGCCGGTCCCCATGGCCTTGAGACCTGCCTCCTTCGCGGTCCAGAGATGGATCAGCTCGTCGGCCCGTTTTTGCGGATCGATGGACAGCTCCTCGATTTCCCGGGGATGGCAGAAATGCGCCTCACAGCCCAACAGCGAATTACCACGGGAAACCGGTTCGATATCCACGCCCACCACCCCCGTACAGGAAACGATCACCACCGCCAGCCGGTCGCTGTGGCTGAGATTGAAGTCGATCCCTCCGCCTGGAACGTAGGGCTTGCCATGTTCGCCAAGGCTCAAGGGAAGCTCCCGCGGCTCCACTCCAAGTCGGGCACCGAGGATGCGACGGAGCGCCGCCCGGTACTTCAGCCACCGTTCCCGATCCTCCTGGAAAACCAAACGGGCCGCGCGGGCCCGCTCGTCATCGCTGACCCCCGCCATGGCCTCCGCGAGATCCACCCCCGCCGGGTCGATCGCATGCAGCGTCACGCCTGATCCATCGCCATTCATCCGGATTCCGGAGCGGAGCCTAGTTCAGGCCCCTCAAGCTGTCACGACCCTGCCGGGAAAATCCGTTTCACCCCCCTCTTACGGGATCACGTAGGAAATCCTAAAAAATCTCACAACCCGCTGTCTAACAATTGTTTACGCGCCCCTAAACAGTCCTTGTTAGAATTCAAGTTTTCTTGCCTTTTAAAAAATTCTCTCTAGTTCTTTGAGGCATCCGGCCCCCACCGGAGTGCATTGGATTCCGCTGTTCACCCCTACCCCTTGCTCATTTCATGACTACCCCCATCGGCTTCCCGGTCCGTCTTGCCGCGTCTTTCACGGCCGACCCTTTGACCCGCTATCTGGAGAAATGGATGTCTGCCTTCGAAGCACCGGCGGAAGTTTCCCTCGCCCCGGCTGGCCAGATTTTGCAGCAGTTGCTCGATCCTTCCGGAGTCATGTCGCGTCACGGCGGAGTCGCAGTCGTTCTCGTCCGCGCGGCAGATCTCGGTGCCGACAGCCTGGCCCGCGCCCGTTCCGCCGCTCGGGAAGTGGCTGCGGCCGTGGCCGATTTCTCGGGACGGGAAAGCATCCGCACTCTGGTCGTCACCTGTCCGGTGAGTGGTGACGGCGATATCGAGGAGATTTTCCGCGATGAACTGAAAGACCAGCTCCACGAAGTTCCGGGAGTGGAATGGATCGATGGAGCCGAAGCAGTGACCATCTACCGGCCCGAAAGCATTTTCGATGAAGAGGCCTCCGCTGCCGCGGCCCTGCCCTTCACCGAGGAAATGTTCGCCGCACTCGGAACCCTGATTTCCCGTCGCCTCCTCGCCGGCATGAGGAAACCGGCCAAAGTCATCGCCGTGGATGCCGACCACACCCTCTGGCAGGGAGTCGTCGGCGAAGTCGGTGCCAAAGGCGTGCATGTCGGCCCCGGCCGCGTCGAGTTCCAACGCTTCCTCATGGCACGCCGGGCGGAAGGATACCTGCTCTGCCTCGTCACCAAGAACCACCCCGACGATGTCGAAAGCGTTTTCCGCGAGAACGATGGCATGATCATCCCCCGCGAAGCATTTGTCGAAATCATGGCCAACTGGGAGCCGAAGTCCGCCAACCTCCGCGAACTTTCCCGCTGCCTCAATCTGGGCCTCGATTCCTTTGTCTTCCTCGATGACAACCCGGCGGAAATCGCCGAGGTCGCCGCCAATGCTTCCGCCGTCACCGCCCTGCAAGTGCCGGACGACGATGCCGAGCTGGCCCGCTTCATCCGCCACCTCTGGGTTTTGGATAAAACCGGCTCCACTCGCGAAGATGCACGCCGAGCCGATTTCTATCATGACGAAGCGCGCCGCCGTCACCTCCAGGAGCAGGCTCCGAGCTACCAGGCCTTCATCGAAGGCCTCGAACTGCGCATGGACATCGTGCCCGTGGATGGCTCTAACATCTCTCGTGCCAGCCAGCTCACGGTCCGCACCAACCAGTTCAATGCCTGCCCGCAACCCCGCGATGAAGCCGCACTCGGCGAACTCTGTCGTGGCATGCGCGCGCAGTTGGTCGAGGTCAGCGATCGCTTCGGCGACTACGGCGCGGTGGGCCTCATGATCACCCGCGAGGACGGCGGACGCCTGTGGGCGGAAACCTTCCTCCTCAGTTGTCGCGCCCTCGGCAAGGGCGTGGAGCAACGCATGATCCGCCACCTCGGCAAACTCGCCGCCGATCTCGGCCTGAGCGAGGTCGCCATCTGGTTCCATGAAACCGATCGCAATCAACCGGTCAGGGATTTCCTCGAATCCCTCCCCGGCCGATGGGAAGACGGCCTGCGCCTCATTCCCACCGAATCCGCTGTGGCCTGTGACCTTTTCCCGGTGATCCCCGCGATTTCCAGCGGCAGTGCCTTTGAAACCGCCAGTCCGGTGGCCGATCCTGCGAGACTTGCGGAAATCGCCAGCAAACTACGGCATTCATCGGAGATCGTCGCCTGGGCCCGCGATCCCCAGCGTTCCCGCCCGGATATCTCCGAACGATTCGCCGAACCCGCCGGGCCGATCGAGTCCCGCATCGCCGCCATCTGGGCGGACGTGCTGAACATCGACAAAGTCGGACGTCATGACCGCTTCGTCGATCTCGGTGGCAACTCGCTCCAACTCGTCCTCGTCCATGCCAGGCTCCAGCGTGAGTTCGGAAAACGTTTCGAACTCGTGCGCCTCTTCGAGAACTCCACGGTCGAGCGCCAGGCCATCCTCGTCGCTGGAAACGAAACCGCCGCCCGCACCGCCGACAAAGTCTCCGATGACCGTTCGCAGGATGCCCTTGCCATCGTCGGCATGGCCGTCCGCCTGCCCGGTGCCTCCACGCCCGAGGAACTCTGGCAGAACCTCCGCAACGGCGTGGAATCCATCCAGGTGTTTTCCGCCAGCGAAGATGAAGTGCCCGGACCGCAGGATGATCCCTCCTTCGTCCGCGCCCGCGGACTGCTTGCACCCGAACTCTACGAAGGGCTCGATGGCGGACTCTTCGGAATTCTTCCCCGCGAAGCGGAAATCATCGATCCGCAACAACGCGTCTTCCTCGAACTCTGCTGGGAAGCCCTCGAACGCGGCGGCTATCCGGCAGATGCCGCGGAAGCCCAAGGCGGCCGTGTCGGCATCTACGCCGGATGTTACTACGACACCTACCTGCCCCATCACATCCTCTCCGATCCGGAAATGCACCGCCGTCATTTGGCGGAAGCCCAGGTCGGTGCCCTGCAGGTCGAATACGGAAATGACAAGGACCACCTTGCCACCCGCGTCGCCTTCAAACTGAATCTCAAGGGCCCCAGCCTCACGGTTCAGACCGCTTGCTCCAGCTCGCTGGTCGCCGTCGCCCACGCCGCCATGGCCCTGCGCAGCGGCCAGTGCGATATGGCCCTCGCCGGTGGCATCACCATCACCGTCCCACAGAAACGCGGCTACCACCACGAAGAAGGCGGCATGCTTTCCCGCGATGGCCATTGCCGCCCCTTCGATGCCGATAGCTCCGGCA
>JALOTY010000147.1 GCA_025457665.1 Akkermansiaceae bacterium
CTTCGATCAGAAAAATCTGTTAGATCACTTTCGAACACTGGGCTATGGCGGATCGATCGGACTGCAATGCTACAACATCCGCATCGCTCCTGCCGAGCACCTCGGCCGCTCCATGCTTGCCTGGAAGGCACTCGTCCCTTCTCCCCGGCAGTGAAAGCCGCATTCCCGCCTGATCTCACAACTTCAGGATCCCGTCAGAACCATCTTGCGAACAGCCGCATCGATCCATCCCAGAACTTCCAGACACGGTTCGATCACTTCGCTTTGGAAAGCCTCAGGAAACAGCATTCCCAGCGGCAAGCCCACAGCCAGCAAGGCCGGAATCTTGCCAAAGGAAAATCGCATCCGCCTCTCCATCAGGGTCAACAACCCATGGATGAGAAAATAGAGAGTCGGCAAGCCATAGCCCGCGCGCACTGGCAGCGTGATCGCCAATTCATGCAGCAGGCCCGATCCCAAGAAAACCGCCATGAGCCCGGCATCGTCGCCGAATCCCCGGGCCACCGGTTTGCCCACGAGACGCTGCATCATTTGGGAATAGCCGGTATTCCACCGTCTGCTCCAAAAATCAGCAAGGCCCCTGGCCTCTAACACATTCGGAAAGAGGGTTCTCACCGGAAAACCCGCGGCACGCAAAGCCGCCTTGAGCACCCGCAGGGCACCGAAGTGAAACCCCAGACTCAAGGGCACAAACATCACCAGCACCTGCCGCCATTCCATTTTCCACACCCACCACGCCCCCACCGTGCCGAGCAGCATCATCGCCAAACCCATCCTCAGATCCCCCCGCCACTCCAGCCCCTTTCGCCGGGTCTGAAAACTCCCCGGATCCATCCCGAACCACAACAGCGCAAACACCAGGTAACGGCTCATCGGCAATCGACGTCCCTGCGCCCACTCGGCATAGACCAGACCCTTCATCCCCGCCAGCAGCACCAGACAAAGACAGCTCATCCGCATCACCCCGGTTTGCCTGCTCACCGCAAACTCCGCGGCAAGCATCAGCCCACCTAACAGCACGGCTCCAGCCCATCGCCTTGCCGCCCCCTCGCGATAGTGGGAAAGAACAGGACCAGCGGCGATGCCCACCGCCACGAGAAACGGAATGATCGCGATCATAGCGCCTCCGGGATCCACCCAGCATTCCAGCACACCAACATGCCCAGGACTCCCACGAGCCCCACAAAGAGCAGGGTCAACAAATGCTTCGCCCAGCGCTTCGCCGGAGAGTCCTTCACTTCGCGAAGATCAAATCCGAAGAACTGCAAACCCAGACGGATCGCCCACCACAACAGCATGAAAACCGCCATCGCCATCGCTTCCGATCCTCCGCCCATCAGCCATTCCCGATGACCTAACAGAAGCACCGCGAAAAACCCATGACTTCCCCAAACATAAGCCGAATAAGTCCACCACATCTCCCGCATCAGCGGCGATAGCACCGCGAGCTTTTCCCTCCATCCCAAGACCCGCGGAATCCACAAACTCCCGATCACCAGAGCCACCAAGGACCAGCCCGCCGTCAACAAACCCCAATCTAACAGCGTCTTCATCGGTTCACACAGTTTCCTCCAGCGCAGACCTCATCCTCCATCCGGTGCAGTTTCTCACGCACCTTGCGATCCTTTTGGCCAAACAGCACCTTGCTCAAGGCGTGACGGTTCGCCGCCAATACCCGACAAGCCCGCACCGCCACCGGCAACAGCCTCGGTCCCGCCAGTCGACGCGCCGCCGCCTGATGATTCGAGCAGCTGAAAAGACACCAAACCCAGGCTTCCGCCCCGCGGAAAATCCCCCCCTCACTCGTCCGCACCACCATCTCTCTCGCCGGATCCAGCGTCCCCAGTCCCGGAAACACTCTCTCCGCTTCCTCCGATTGATACGGCACAAACCGGATCACAAAGGCCCGCGGCTGCCTCGCAATCCACTCATGGAAACTGCAGCACATCCCACATCGCCCATCGTAAAACACCTCGATCCATTCCATCGTCTCCGGCAATTTCATCACGCGCTCCTTTCTTTTCTTTCAGTCTTTTCTGAAAGTTCGATACCTGCAAGACAAAATTCTTGGCCCCGAAATTTTCCTCCATCTTCTTTGTCATGAGGGCACCCCCATCGGCACCCTCGCCCGCGAAAATTTCAACTTGTTAGAGTCACACTCCGAAGACTTGCTTTGTTCACTTGGCGAATTTCCTCCATCGACTCAAACGGTCATCACACTCCCCGATGCCATGGTCCTCAAGCAATCCGCCCTGCTTTTGGAGGGAAACGTCGCGGAACCGCTCGCTGCCGCAATGCGTTCGGGCCGCATGGGAACCGAACGCGCCGCCTTCGCCACCATCGCAGCCTTGCTCGACTACGAATGTCGGAACACTCCGGTGCCACTGGACTTCCTCATCCTCCGCCGCGACCTCGACCGCTGGCTTGGCTCCAGTGGACGCTGAGCCCCACCCGCCCGATCAAACACAAGTCGATTCCCCGAAGGCCAATACCGCGGAGGAGTTCAAAGACGTTCCATTTTGTAGCGGGCCAAGCCTCGACTCACTCGATTTTCGACCTTGATTCGCTTCAAGCCGACTTTACGATGTGATGAAATAGTTCATCACATTCATGCACACACTCACTGTCAGAGACTTGCGTTACGACTTTGCCAAAGTTGAGGCTTGGTTGGCCGATGGTCAGGAGATCGAGATCACCAAACACGGCAAGCCCATCGCCCGCCTTTCGCCGCCCCGTCCCTCGGGCGGAGCACCGAAGTTCGATGCCGAGGCCCACATGCGCCGTCTGAAGGAAACCTGGGGCGACCGCGTCTTCAGCGCCGAGGAAGTCCGGGAAATGCGTGAAGCCGAACTCGGAGACCGGTCATGATCGCCTACCCTGACACCTCCTTCCTTTGTGCCCTCTACCGGACACAGGACAACTCCCCGCAGGCCATCGCCTGGCGCGCGGCGATGACCGAACCGCTCCATGTCACCCGGCTCCTCTTGTGGGAGTTCCGGCAGTCCACCCGCTTCCACGCCTTCCGCCACTCGCACAACCGCCAAGTCGGCTACCCCATGCATGAGGCGGAAAAAATGATCGCCGACCTGCAAGAAGACATCACTCACGGGTATGTGATTTCGCTGGAATCCGACCTCACCGACATCCTCTTCACCGCCGAGCGCCTTTCCAAATCCCGCACCGTCACCGGCGGCCACCGCAGTTTCGACATCCTCCACGTCGCCACCGCCCTCACCCTCGGAGCCACCGATTTCCTCACCTTCGACAGCAACCAAGCCACCCTCGCCGCCTCAGAAGGCCTGTCGACACCGCTGATCTCCATTCACTAAGTAACAAGCTAGGGACCCCACGAGTTCCAACTTGTGAATCCCAGCAAGGTCCACACAATCCATCTGCCCTCACCACATGTATATCCGCTCTCTAACTCTAAAGAACCTGCGGTGTTTTTCGACTGCTGAAGTTCATTTCCAGTATCCCGGAAGAGATCAAGGCAACTCGACCATGCCCAACGCCTCGTTGGGAAACGTCACCCTCCTCCTTGGCAACAACGGCAAGGGAAAAAGCACCATCCTCAAGGGTATCGCGATGGCTTTGACTTCGCCCGTCCTCCGCTACGCGGGATTTCACGCCTACTCACTCGTTCGCAAATCGTTCGCTCCAAGACGCGGACAGCCCGTCAAATCCGCGAAAGTCGAAGCCGATGTGATCATTGGCGCGGACGATTCGCCCACCCATGCCGGGAAATCCGATTCGCTCTTTCTGAAAATCGAGCGCAAGGGAACCATCGATGCCGTAACCGATGCCACCACCGATCACGGCGTATGGAAATCGATGTTCATGGATGATCACCCCGGGTTTCTCGTCCTCGGTTATGGCACTACCCGCTGGAGTGCTCCACGGGAGGAGAACATCGCCGTGCGGCTCAAGGGAGGAAACATCCGCCACAATCGCATTCGCAGCCTTTTCGAAGACGGCTACTCCCTTATCCCGCTCTCCCAATGGCTGCCCACCTATCGAAACAAAGGCAGGCGCACCCAAATCATCCGGCTCTTGGATGAACTCATGGTCGATTACCGCTTCAAGGGCGAAACCGATGAAAGCGGCGAGTTAATTCTTGAAAAAGACGGCGCGCGCATTCCTCTACCGGCCCTTTCGGATGGTTATCGCGCATTCATCGGCTGGATCGGTGACTTTCTCTATCATCTCTGCATGTGGACAGCCAGCGGAAAGAAAATCCGTGAGGTCGAGGGCGTGGTCCTCGTCGATGAAATCGACCTCCACCTCCATCCCGATTGGCAACGCAATATCATCGCCACTCTATCCAAAACATTGCCCCGCATCCAGTTCATCTTCACAAGTCACAGCCCACTCGTAACCGGCAGTCTGGAATGGCCTAACATCTGGGTCATGAAGGAAGATCAACCAGTCCAATTGCCTGACGAGTCCATCCACGGCCTCAGCGCGGACCAGGTTCTCCT
>JALOTY010000148.1 GCA_025457665.1 Akkermansiaceae bacterium
GGAAAAAACAAGTCCCCGGACCTTGATCGGGGGTGAGCCAAGGTCCGGGGACTTTTGTCGGCTGGAGAGCCGGACCCATCGATGGGGAAAATCATCAGGTCCGGCAGCGGCAGCCACCGCATGGAGCGAGCGTTCCGGGGATCCCTCGCGCCAACGGAGAGACGGTCGCACAGAACCCCGGCATCCACCATTCCGTCATCACGTGCCCATCGGCGGAACCCGAAAACCGAATCCCCGGACACCAATGGGGGACACCAGTATCCGGGGACTGCTTTTTCGGGGGGATTCATCCAGCGCGGGCCAAAGGGGGGGAATCGCCCGCGCGGACGACCGGACCGTGCACCAAGATCACGTAGGGTCCCATTACGCGTTCACGGAGGTGGCGGAAATACGTTCTCCCCAAGATCGACGCTCCCCGGACTTGCCGCATCGGCCACACTCGCCACACTTCCGCGCATGGAACCCTATCTGGACCTCCTCCGCGATGTCATGGAAAACGGCGAAAGGCGCGCCGATCGCACCGGCACCGGCACGCTGGCCGTTTTCGGACGTCAGGTCCGCTACGATCTGCGGGAGGGTTTCCCCTGCCTCACCACCAAGAAACTCCATCTGCGCTCGATCATCCACGAGCTGCTCTGGTTTCTCAAAGGCGACACCAACATCGCCTACCTCAAGGAAAACGGCGTGCGCATCTGGGATGAGTGGGCGGATGCCGAGGGGAATCTCGGACCCGTTTACGGCCGCCAATGGCGCTCGTTTCCCGCACCCGACGGACGCGAGGTCGATCAAATCGCCGAACTCATCCACGGCCTTCAAGGGGCGCCCCACTCGCGTCGCCATCTCGTCGTCGCCTGGAATCCCGGGGAAATCCACCGCATGGCCCTGCCCCCCTGCCACTGCCTCTTCCAGTTCTTCGTGCACGATCCCGACTCCGACCGCCCGGGGCTCTCCTGCCAACTCTATCAGCGCTCGGCCGATCTGTTTCTCGGGGTTCCATTCAACATCGCCTCCTACGCCCTGCTCACCCTCATGATCGCGCAGGTTTGTGGATACGAGCCGCGTGAGTTCATCCACACTTTCGGCGATCTCCACCTCTACCTCAATCACCTCGATCAAGCGAAGGAACAACTCACCCGCGAGCCCCGCAAGGCTCCGGTGATGAAACTCAATCCGGCCGTCACCCGCCTCGAGGATTTCCGCTTCGAGGACTTCGAACTCAGCGGATACGACCCGCATCCCCACATCAAGGCCGACGTCTCGATCTGAAACGCCGGCCAAGGATTGCGGAATCATCCGGTCACGGGGTCACCGTGACTTGATCGAAGGCTGAGCTGTTAGGCGTGGTGTTTGATCCGCTGGCGACCACCAGTCCGACATAGCAGTTGCTGGGCAAGGTCGCCGTCACACTGCCCACCTGGGTCCAGTTGGTGCCGTTGGCGCTGCGGAAAGCGGTGATCACATTGCCCACTCTTCTCAGCCTCACCCACGTGTTCGGCACCGTGCCGGTTCCACTATTGGTCGTGGAAGTGGTGCCATTCGTGCTCGTCCGCCGCACCCAGCGGTAGGCGTTGCTGCCGGTCAAGCCCATGAAGACATGCCGCGAGTTCGTCGCCAGCGTGTCGCGGATCATCACGCCCACGCGCGATGAAGTCCCGGTGTTCTGCAAGCTGCTGACCCGGGCGATGATTTCTCCATCACCGCTCAAGGTTTGGTGGACAAAATGGAAGGCATCATTCCGTCCGCTCAGGATTCCGGCACCGGTGACATCGTAGAGCCCGCCACCGTAGCTGACCGAACCCGCCAGCGGAACACCGACATCACCCGATTGCCACGGCAAAGGCAATGAGGGGCCTTCGATTTCGATCGTCAAGGTCGCCTCATCGAAAGCCCCCGCAGAATCGGTGGCACGGACAGTGAAGGCATTGCTGCCGGCACTGCCCGCGGGAGGCGTGCCGCCGAGCTGGCCCGCAGAGGAAACCGTGAGCCATGCCGGACCCGAAGCCTTGCTGTAAGTGACGCCATCGCCCGCATCCACGTCCACGGCCAATCCCGCAAGGCTTGTCCCCACATAAGCAATCTCCTCGATTCCACTTTCACGCAGAATCGGATCAACCGTGAACACCGGGGCGTCGTTGACGTTGGCGACCGCGATGTTGAGCACGGCATCATCAAAGGCCCCTGCGGCATCGGTGACGCGGATGGTGAAGCTGTTCGAACCCACGTCGCTGTTCGACGGCAGTCCGGACAAAGCTCCATTCGCAGCCACGCTGAGCCAGCCAGGACCGCTGATTTTGGCAAAGGTCAACGTGTCGCCGGAATCGATGTCGCTGGCGGCGAGGCTTCCTACATAAGCGGTGTCCTCCGTAGCACCGGCACCCGTGATGGGATCGGCGGTGAAGGCAGGCGCATCGTTGACGTTGATCACGGTGACCTCGAAGCCGGCCTCATCGGTCAGGCCGCCACCATCGGTGACACGGACGGTAAAGCTGTTAGGTCCGACATCGTCGTTGCCCGGAGTTCCGGAAAGCGTGCCGTTGGAGGCGATGTTGAGCCAAGCAGGACCGTTGACCTTGGAGTAGCTGAGGTTGTCACCCGCATCCACGTCGGATGCCGACCCGGCAAGCGTGCCGCTGTAGGCGCTGTCCTCGTCCACGTTTCCTCCGGATATCGGATCGGCAGCGAAGACCGGGGCATCGTTGGCGTTCGTCACGGTGATCGAAAGCCCGGCATCGTCGCTTAGGCCCGCGGCATCGGTGACGCGGACGGTGAAGCTGTTAGACCCGACGTCGGAGTTCGAGGGCGTGCCGGAAAGCGTGCCATCGCTCGAGACGGACAGCCAGGACGGCCCGCTGACTTTCGCGAAGGTCCGGGTGTCGCCGAAATCGGGATCCGTGGTATCGGCCGCGAGGCTGCCGGAGTAGGAGGCATCCTCGGTGGCGGCGGATTTGACCACCGGATCGGCGGTGAAGGCAGGCGCGCGATTCGGCACGAGGTCGCCGTGCAGACTGTCGATTTCCGCAGCACTCAGAGCACGCTCGTAGATGCGGACGTCATCGATCCCGCCGTCAAAACGCTTGTTGAGATCGCGGTGGTCGTAGCCGATGGACACGGCGCGCGATTGCAGCACTTGGACGGTTCCGCTGCCGGAGGCGGCTTCCACGCCATCGATGTAGATCTTGCCGCTCGTGCCACTGCGCAGGGCGGTAATGTGGCGCCACTGGCCGTCATTGATCGCAGCGGTGGTGGTGATGTCGAACTGATAGGCGCTGGTGCCGTAAACGAAGAAGTTCACGGTGCCGTTCGAGTTCACGTTCAGCATGTATTCGCCCTGATAGCCGGTCGCACCGGCTTCGCGCTGCTGGATCACGGTGCCGGTGGATGAACCGGGATCGACCTTGACCCAGGCGCTCAGCGAGAAGTCGCCGGTGCCAAGAAGGGCGGCGGAGTTTCCAACCAACACGCCGTCGTCGGTGCCATCGAAATCGAGCGCGCCACCAGTGATGCCGCTGCTCCATGCCGCACCGCTCACCGCACCGTCCTGGGCGCGGCCGGTGGTATCGTCGGCATTGCTGCCGCTGCCGTCGTCAAGTTTCCACCAGGCACGGAGACCGGCGTAGATCGCCGGGGGCTGCGAGGTGTTCGATTCCGGATCGGTGCCGAGCGCGAGTTCGAGGCCGGTGGTGAAGCCGTCGCCATCCGGATCCGCTGCGGGATCGGTATCTTCCACGGTGATGGAAACGCCCGCCGAACTCACCCCGCCACCGCTGTAAACGGCCCGTGCGGTGAGGACATGATTTCCGGCCACGGCACCCGTCCATGTGAGACTGTAGGGAGCGCTGACATCGGAGCCGATCAAGGTGGAACCGCGGTAGAACTCGACTGCGGTCACGGCCAGCGATCCGCCGACGACGTTGGCATCGAGCGTGATGTCATCGCCCGCATCGAAAACCGATCCCGCACCCGGCGAGGTGAGCGCGAGCACCGGAGGCTGCGGTGCGGTGCCGAAACCGTTCGGGAAAAGAGCACTGGCAGGGATGGCCGTGCGATTGCCACCTGGCGGCTGCCAGGCGACCGAGGCGTGATCACCGCCGCCGCCTTCCTGATGATGGACTTCCAGCCAGTAAACCTGACCGGCCACCAGTTGAACCGGCGCGGACCGCTGCGAGGCGTTCGAATCCCACGATTGGAAATTGGTCCAACCTGCGACGCTGGCGATCTGAACCTTGTTCGACTCCTGCGCATTCGTGCTGAGGAAGAGGCGACTGGCATCGTCCGAAGCAATCCAGAAGGTGTACTCGCCACTCACCGTCGGCTGAAGATAACCGATCAAACGGCGCGAGTAGTTATCGGCAACGTTTTGCGAGGTGGTGAAGGTGGCCAACGTGCCGCTGTAGTTGGTCGTGCCAGTCCACGTTTGCGTGTTGTAGGCGGTAGCTCCGGCCCAGCGCTGCTCGGACACGCC
>JALOTY010000091.1 GCA_025457665.1 Akkermansiaceae bacterium
GGCCGATGCCGGTTTAGCTCAGTTGGTAGAGCAGTTGATTTGTAATCATCAGGTCGCCGGTTCGAGTCCGGCAACCGGCTCCATAACAATCAGTAAGTTATGGAAAGCAAAGGGGGTGAAATTGGGCCAGTGACCACCGATTTTTTGATGGTCTGCATTTTCGGGCGTCAAGAAGGCCATGAGTGGGGTGGCTGTCTGGTCCAAATCAAAGGCAAAATCGATCATCCGTCACAGGTCTGAGACCTGCTGCCTTTCGGCGAAAGTCCTCGGTAAGAAGGTTCGCGAGTCCATGCGCAAGTCCCTGGTCCCAAAGAACCTCGATGTCGCCAAGTTGAATAGGGATGACCGATTGGAGCAGTTGTTGGCTGGTGTCACACGAGAGGGAGGCAAGACGCTCGGGGAAACTGATCTCAGAGGAGATACGGGCAATGATCACCAAGCCGGGACTGAAGGCCACGACGAAGCGATGTTACGAGACGCTGGGCGCTGCTCTGCGTGCGGACATCGACAGCGGCATCAACGGCGCTGAATGGATCCCGGCTCAGGCCCGCTAGTGGTGGAGCGTGAAGGGCTCCACCCGAAGCTCCTCGCAGTCCAACAACATGCTGCAGGCCATCCGCCGCATCTGCCAGGCGATGATCGAGCACGGAGTGTGGTGCTACCAGAAGTTCCACGCGATGGAGCATGTCCGGGACCTCACGGAGCGCTTCATCGGCTGACGGTTCGAAGTTCGGGATTCCGAGGGTCGGGAGCTTTCCAAAGGGCCGATCCGCACGACAGGCTGGTCGGTGCTGGCGGTCAATGAGCGGCCGGCATCTGCCGAGGATCTGGAGCGCGGACTCCGGTTTGAGTTCGACCTGCCTTTGCCAGGAGGGAAGCGATACGGACGGGCCAGTGACATCGTGGAAGCGGTCCCGTGGATAAGGGAAGGGGGAGGCGCCTTGTGAAGACGAAGGGCAGGGGACGCCCCGCGAAGGAGTTCGACCTCGGGGAAGTGGAGAAGCTCGGAATGCTGGGCGCCACGGCCGGGGAAATCGCCGCATGGTTCAATACCAGCCAGCGGACGGTCGAGCGTCGGATGTCGGCGAAAGAAGGGGCTTTCCGCTCTGCCTACGACCGCGGGTTCGGAAGGCTGAGGATTTCCCTGCGACGACAGCAGATCGAAGCGGCGAAGGCCGGGAACACCGCAATGCTGATCTGGCTCGGCAAGCAGCTTCTTGATCAGGCCGATAAGCGGGAGGTGGTTCAGGAGGCGACCGTCACTGAACGGGTGGCGCCGCTGGTTCTGACGCCGGAGGATGAGGAGTTCATCAAAAGACGAAATACGGTGTTGGCTCGATCGATCGAACTTCAACGGATGGCAAAGAATTTGCCAGATTGATTCCCTGTTGAGTCAGCGAGTAGGTGGGTTGGCGCATTCTGGAGTGACTTAACCGCATCAATAAGCCCTCTTGAACAAGGGAATCAACATCTGCTCGAACTAGGCGAGGAAGGTCCATCATGAAAGAAATCCCAGAGGGAATGAAGGATAGTGTCGGTTCGCCTTGAGGCCCGAGGGCATCAAGCTGCATTTCGTGATCCTTTTCTCGCTCGGAGAAGAGCTTTAGTATCTCGAGAGCTTGTGCTGATAGAGCTGAATTTTGTGGTGATGAATGCCGATAGAGTGCATCAAAACCTTCGATCTTTGACGCGATCTGAATGATTTGGAATTCGATCCTATCGAGTTTCTTATCAATCTCGCTGATCGATGAAGAAAGTAGTGATTGGAGTTCGCGCTGGAGTTCCTCTGATTCCGAAATTCTTTGGTTGATCTTAGTGAAATTATGATGATCAAGCCACATTGAAAAATCACGGAAGTGGTCGTCAGAATTGGACTTTCGTTCCTGCTTCCAGGCGCTCAACAATCCGATCAGTTGCGCCAACCAGGATGCTCCCGACATAAAATCACCTACTTCAATGCTCATTGTGGGGTAACCTATTGAATGGGCCCAGGCTAGTCAATGGGGACCACGCCGCCGCCTCGACTCGATTTCCTGGCTGCCGTGTAATAACTACGTGCCAAGCAGGAAGAAAGCGAAGCAGGGGAAGCGGAAGTCCGTGGGGCGGCCGTCGCGGTACCGTAAGGAGTTCCCGGAGCAGGCGAGGAAGCTTTGCCGCCTCGGAGCGATCGACGAGGAGCTGGCCGAGTTCTTCGGAGTCGATGTGGCCACAGTTGGGCGTTGGAAGCTTCAGCATTCCGAGTTTCGCGTGGCCCTAAAAGAGGGCAAGGAGGCTGCGGATGCTGAGGTGGCGGACCGGCTGTTCAAGCGGGCGACTGGCTACAGCCACAAGGACACGAAGTTCGCGACCTTCGAGGGGAAGATCACCGACCGGGAGGAATACGTGAAGCACTACCCGCCCGACACGATCGCCTGTATCTTCTGGCTCAAGAACCGACGGCCGGACCTTTGGCGGGACAAGGTGGGGCTCGAGCACAGCGGGCCCGGCGGCGGGCCGATCCAGACGGAGGGCGATTTCCGCCCATCCCCGGAGGATGAGGAGGTGATCAAGCGAATCGCCGAGACCCGCGCCAAGATCCAAAGCGGCCAAGCGGCCGGGGAGGGCGCGTGAAGACCCAGAAGACAATTCTCAGCCCAAGCGAATTCGCTTGGTTCCAGCTCGGCGAGAAGTCGCTCTACGACTGGCAGATCGAAGGCCTCGAAGCAGTCGGCCTACAGGAGCAGGGTGGCCCGCCTGTGGCGATCGCCGCGGCGAATGGCTCGGGCAAGACCGCGAAGCTCATCGCCCTGCTCATCCTTTGGTTCCTCAGCAAGTTCCCCCGTGGCCAGGTCGTGGTGACGTCCGGGTCATTCCGGCAGATCGAGAAGCAGCTCTGGCCGGCACTGCGGGTCCACCAGCGGAAGTTTCCCGCTTGGACGTTCCTGCAGACCGAGATCAAGACCCCTGAGGGCGGTTTCGCCATCGGGTTCTCGACGGACGATCCGGGACGCGCGGAGGGATGGCACCCGAAGATTGGGCCGACCGAGGACCCTGTCTTCATCATCGCCGACGAGGCGAAGACCGTGCCGGACGGCGTGTTCGAGGCCTTCGACCGCTGCACGCGTCTCTTTCAGCTCTGGGTTTCCTCACCCGGCAAGCCGTGGGGGCAGTTCTATGAGGCCTTCCACGCGATGCGGAAGTTCTTCTGGACGCGCAAGGTTCGGTCGGAGGAATGCCCGCACATCGACCCCGCGAAGCGCGCGCGAGACCTCGAAAAGTATGGGCCGGATCACCCGCTGTATCGGTCGATGCACGACGCCGAGTTCACCGAGGACGCGGAGCGGCTGGTCCTTTCGCCGGACCGACTCACCAAAGCGCTGGAGGGCCAGCCTCAGCCGGAAACCAACGGGGAGGTTGTCGCCTTCTGCGACTTCGCGGCCGGGCGGGACGAGAACGTGCTGGCGATTCGCCGCGGCAATACGGTGCGGATCAAAAAGGCGTGGACCGAGAAGGACACGATGCAAGCCGCCCGGGAATTCGTTCATCTCTGCAAAGAGGAAGGTCTGCACGCCTCCCAGGTGTGGGGCGACGCTGACGGCCTTGGCACGGCGATGATCGACGCCATGGCTGAGATGGACTTCCCGATCAACCGGTTCCACGGGGGCACGCCATCGACTGAGCCCGACGAGTATCAGAACCTCATCGGAGAGGTCTGGTTTGTCGGCTGCCGGGAGATCGAGCGCGGTCGGATCAATCTCGGCGTGCTCGACCCGGAATCATTCAAGCAGCTCACCACCCGGAAGAGCGAGTGGAGCGAAAACGGGAAGCTCCGGGTCGAGTCGAAGGACAAGATGCGAGCCGAAGGCCGGCACTCTCCGGACCGTGGCGACGCGATCTTGGGCGCCATCGTGTGCGGGGCGCGGCTGACAGGAGTCGTTTCAGCCGATGAGGTGGCAGCCAGCGAGATTGGAGAGTCACCTTTCGGCGGGGGGCACGTTGGCGGGTGGTGACGGGGCAACTGAAGAATTGGTGGGTGAATCGGCGTAATCCCAAGTGGTTCCATAGTCGGTGTATCCCCAATCGGTTCCATACTCAGGAAACACGGCGCGACCCGTGGCGATCAATTCCACAGCTTCACTTGGGATCTTCTGCTCGGAGTTGTCGTTCAGGGTCTGAACAGCCCAACGCCGGAGGCTTTGCTGGTCCGCCTCGAACTCCCTGACGTTCCCCTCCTTGTCCCGGTGTGCCCGAGCGGAAAGGATGCGGACAGCGATCTCGACGGAGTTTTGCTTCTGGCGAAGCTCCGTTTCGGCCTGGCTGGAAAAGGTTTGCCAGATCGCGAGCCCTATGGTGAGGAAGATGCCGACGAGGGCGATGCCGTCCCCAGTGGAGAGGAGGCCGCGGAAGCGAGGCTGGGGTGTTTCCATGATTCGCTCGGTATATCAGGTTAGCCCATGGCCGCCACTCCACAAGCAGTGGCATTTTGGAACGCGGCCTTTCACCATGGCAGCGAGCATTGGCAGGGGCATCTGATTTCGGGGACCACTGGCGATGGTAGCGCCTCGGACCTCACTCGCGCCATCGTGTGGTCGCTATGAAGAAAGTCCTTCAGATCCTCGCCGCGGTCGCTGCCGCATGTTCCGCCGTCGCCGGTCTCGACCTTGCCGGCATCCTCGACATCCTGCCCGAGCAGGTCGCCCCGTGGGTGGCCGTCGCGCCGCCAGTCGCCGCCGCCTTGTTCCATGCCGCCATCGCCATCGGGGACATCCTCGACGACGGCGAGCGCAATGATTCCTTCGGAAAGCTCCCCCTGCTGCTGTTCACCTTGGGTCTGGCATTCTTGGTTCTGCCTTCGTGCTCGGTGGTCGCCAGCGCGATCACCGGGCAGCCCATTGCTGCCGATTCGGTTGTCAGGGTCGATGATCCGACCTCTGAGCCCATTCTCATCGCATCCGATGACCTGCTGCGCGCCGAGGATGCAAGCGAGCGGGCGAGGGAGAGCGGCAACCCGCCCCCAATCCACGGCCTTTACGATGCCGGATGGGCAGTGGCCCGCGCCCGCGAGGTGATCAACTCGAAGTGACCTTTCCAACCGTAGGGAACGCAAACGGCGAGCGGGAAGGCTCATATCCTTCTGACAGCGGGTTCAATTCCCGCCCCTGCAACCAACTTTCAGCCGTAACCATTCGGCATCCAGGCTACCACCTAAATGAGATCCCGGGCTCCATGATCGGGACCAGCCCACCCCTGAAGAGCCTAGGGGGCGGGCACTACAACTCCCACCGCCAAGTGCCCATGCCGCGCGATGGAACGATGCGCGATAACGTCGAGGTCACTGGATTCAACCTCGTAGGCCGAGCGGCCGGGCTCGGTGACAATCGTTCTCCCCGGCCAACCATTTTCTAACGGCATTCCCCAAATACGAACCGCCCCGGCGGCCATGACTCAGTAGCGGAACCAGCCAGAGCAGGCACCGAGCTTGCGCGGCCCGTGAAGGATAAGTGAGCGCATTCCGCCGGGGCACCTTCTTCCCGATCATGACAATCATTCTCGATCCCGGCCATGGGATGGCCAATCGCCGCGCTGGAGTCTTCGATCCGGGCGCAGTTTCAAATGGCATCCGAGAAGCTGACGTGGCCATGGATTGGACGAACGGGCTGCGGTCAATCCTCAGGGCGAAGGGCTGCACCGTCATCCGCACTCGCAAGGATCACGCCGATCCGGCACCCGTCGGACAAAGAGCCGCAATCGCCAGACGATTCAGCGGGAGCATCATGATTTCTTTCCACTGTAACGCCGCCGACGGCAAAGCGAATGGCACCGAGACCTTCTATCGCGGGTCAGAAAACAAGGCGGTTGCCGCGGCAATCAACGAGGCCGTCGTCGAATCGCTTGGGACCCGCTCTCGGGGTGCAAAGACCGAGAGCCAGAGCCAGCACGCGCGGCTCGCCATCATGTCGTTCCAGCCGTGCTTCCTGATTGAGCTGGGCTTCATCGACCACCCAGGCGACCGCGCGAAAATGCTCGACCCGCGCCTCCGTCGGTTGGCTTGCGAGGCCATTGCTCGAACTTCCCATTGGCTGGATCCTCGGGATCATCGGAACCCTCGGCGGTGTGATCACCGCATTGGCCACTATCCTCTGGAACACGATGCGCGATCGCCTCGCAGCTCAGGATCGGATCATCGACGGGCTCAGGGCCGACATCGAGCGGATGGCCAAGGGCTGCGGCCTGGATGGCTGCCACTGGCGGGGGCGGTGATACCCCAGAAGTCGCCTCGTTTTTGGCGTGCCCGCAACTGTCCAAATGGACAGAGATCAGCATCTGAACATATCTTAATTGGCCTGAGGCAGTTGTGATTTTTTTAGAATACCCAAGTTAATTTTATTTATTCAAGCTGGGTTATTCACAGCTTGCTCTCGTTGCATTTTTTCCCCGCGCCTGCGAAACTCTGACTCGTCGCGGGCCATGGTGGTTCGCGACGAACCACATAACCAAATGCAACCACTAAGACCAGGTCAGCCTGCGCCTAAGTCAGGCCAGTACGGGATGGTGGGACCAAAAGGCGGAAAGTTGGCAGGAGAGGTTACCTCCACGAAAGGTAACCCCCTCCCGCCAACCCCGAAGCCTGGCGTTTCCTACGTCCTCGTCGACCCGACCAAGCCCCGCAAGTAATAGGGAGTGACCGTCCAAAAGTTGCCGTAGAACCGGTATCCAAGCCCGACCCAGACCAGTGTTTGGGTCGGGTTTTCGTTGCCTTCTATCATCTCCTCAGTCAACGACTAAAGCAATCGGGACCACTGGCCCATGCCGAAAGTTTCGCCTGCTCGTGGCAAGGTCCGGAGCATGTCCTCTGGATTCCGCCCTGTCGACTCCGCTCTTCCGCCTCGTCGTTCGACCGTCGAAGCATCCGTCGCCGCGGCTGTCGTCGACGAGCCATCGCCGCGAACCTCGTTCGATGACTCCATCGTCGTCTCAACCGCGCAAGATCGCCTGCTCGAACTCATCGAGAGGGAGCAGATGCCTGCCGATGTGCGATACACGCTCGGCGGGGCGCTGAGTGGATACTCCGACGGCAGCAGCTCCTCTTTCAGGCCATGGTCGATTCTTAGCCTCGCCTGCAAAAATGCATCCGTGAGATTCGCCTCGCGACCCGGAAGGCCCCCTGGAAGTTTCAGCCGTGGGCTGAGCGAGGAGGGAAGCCCACGCCGCGGGCCCAGCGGCTGGCGCAGGAGATCGAGCGAGATCGTTGGGCGATGCGACTCGATGTGGCTGGGAGCTAGAAAGGGCTTGAAGGAAACCTTGAGGAAATCGCCGTCGGATTCTTCTTCGGACACCACGTATTCGAGGTCCACTAGAATCACTCCGACTGATACACCCCCCCGCTCAACAAATGTGGTGCCGTCGAGATTCTATGGTTACTCTTACGAGTCAGGGGAGGATGATCGCCTGATGTTCGATGGCAATATGGACATTCCTGCGAATTTCGTCCCGACCAGCCAGCTCGGGAGGCTGGGTTCCAGCACCAGGGGCATAGGGGTTACGGATCGGATCCATGTCCAATTCAAGCAAGTTTATCCCAGTTTACAAGATTTTAATAAACTGGGGTAAACTCCATCAAATTGACCAGGGGGGCGGTCAGATAGTGGGGTCTGTGGGGCGGGGCTTCCTGTCGGCTTACTCTTCCTTCTCGGCTTCTTCGCGGCGGAAGGATTTGACGATTTCGATGCAGGCTTTGCGGGTGGCTTCGGGGAGGCCGGGGGCCATGGTGGCGCGGAGGGTGACGAGGTCGGTCTTGGTATCGATGAAGACCGCGAAAACTCCGATCTCCCCTTCCTCTTCCTTCTGCGGCATCAGGGTGATGAAGCGGGCATCGCAGCCATCGAGGGTGCCTTCGGAAATCGTGGCTTCGCCTTTGAAACCGATCGCTTTGGCAAAGCTCTCGGCGGAGGATTTGGCCATGCCGGCGAGGTCGGCGCTGGCGCCGGCGGGGATCTTCGTGCGGCGGACGGTGAGCAGCACGGATTCATCGGCGCTCTGGCGGGAGAACTCGGCTTCGCCTTCGGGTGAAGCGGCCTTTTTCCAATCGGCCGGGAACTCCAGGGAGTAGGCCTTTTCCGCGAAGAACACGCGGTCCTCGGCGGCCAGGGGGAGGGCGAGGAGAAGGGCGAGAATGACGCTTTTCATGAAGTAAGCCTCGCTGCTGGCGGTGGGGATGGCGAGGGGGAAATGGCGGTCACGTCCACGGCGACGGAAAGCTGGTGGCTGGTGCCGCCGGTGGTCACGCCGCGGATGGGGGCGACATCGCCATAGTCGCGGCCGCGGGCGGTGACGATGTGGCGGAGGGAGGGGGTGGTGTTGTTGGTGGGATCGAACTCCGCCCAACCCCGGCCGGGGATGAAGGCGGAGACCCAGGCGTGCGAGGCATCGGCCCCGACGAGTTTGGGTTTCCCCGGTGGCGGTTCGGTTTCGAGGTAACCGGAGACATAGCGGGCCGGGATGCCGAGGGTGCGCAGGGTGGCAATCATGAGGTGGGCGAAGTCCTGGCAGACGCCGGCTTTTTCGCGGAAGACCTGATCGACGGAGGTGGTGACATCGGTGAAACCGGGCTTGAAGGCGAACTCGGTGAAGATGCGCGAGTTCAAGGCGAGGATGGCCTCGTGAAGCGGTCGGCCGGGTTTGAAATCCGCCGCTGCCCAGGTGGCGAGGGCGGGGGAAACCGGGATGTAGGGCGAGGCGAGGGTGAATTCCCGGGCATCGGCATGATCGGCAGCCCGCGAGGCGCGGAGCAAAGCGGGGACTTCATTCCAGGCGCAGCAGGTTTCTAACAGAAGCTGGGTCTGGGGCAGGATTTCCACGCGGGATTCGGCGGTGATGACCATTTCCAGGTGGGGTCGCTGGATGGCGAAGTATTCGGTGTGGTTGCCGAAGCCATCGATGCGTGCGGCGCGGAAGTCCGGGGTGGGGGTGACGCTGAGTTTGTGTTCGAGGCATTTCTGCGTGGGCAGATCGAGCGGGCGCAGGCGGGCGAGGTTGTGCCCGAGGTTCGCAGGTTCCTCGTAGCGGTAGGTGGTCTGGTGGCGGATGTGGTAAAGCATGGCCTGCGTGGGTTTCAACCGCGGAGGAAACGGGGGCGGTCGGCGTGGCGGAAATAGGTCAGGGTCAGCGCATCGGAGAGATGGGCGAGGGAGCGCGACATGTGGTCGAGGAAGACATCGAGCCGGCGGCGTGAGGAATCGGTGCGCTCGGTGAGTCGACGGATTTCCACGAGGCGCAGGCGGCTGCCGGTTTCCACAAGCAGGCGTTGTTCGGGCGTGAGGCGGGCGGCGTGAGGTTGGCGCGGGAGGGCGTCGATGTTCAGGGAAATGCGGTCGATCTGATAGAGCAGCGAGCGGGCGTTGTTGGGTTCTAACAGGAGGAGTTCGAGCACGAGTTCGAGTCGTGGGGCGGTGCGGTAGCGTTTGCGGAAGGTGACGAGGGAATCGAGGGCGGCGAGCACGGATTCCATGACGAGGAGTTCCTCGCGCGGGCTGCGGGCGGTGACGAGAAAGTGGCGGAGGACGCCGATGAGGAACTGGGCGCGTTCGATGCGACGGCCGGTATCGAGCAAACGCCAGCCGGCGTCGCGGGTCATCGATTCGAGGTTGAGGCCGAGCAGGGCGGTGAGGTCGATGATGAGCCGGTTGAGCGGGGCGCTGAAGGGTTCGAGGCGGCTGGGGACGGAAGCGGGATCGGTCCAATCGGCAAGGATGGTATCGATCACCCGCCAGCTATCGGGCGACCAGAGATCGCGCACGGCGAAGGCGGAGTAGCGGAAGGAGCGGAGGATGGAGGGCAGGGAGCCGGAGCGGTGGGGGTCGGCGAGGAGGGAGAGCAACTCGGTTTCATCGCTGACGGCACTGGTGGTTTCACCGGGCAGGAGGGGGCCGGCATTGGTGGTGCCGAGCAGGCCTTGCATGAGGATTTCTCGGTGGCGTGAGGCGTCACGGGCATCGTCCCCGAGGTCTTCGACAAAGGCGAGGACGGCACGGCGCAGGAGGCGGGCGGTGCCCTCGGCGCGTTCGGCGTAGCGGCCGGTCCAGAAGAGGTTTTCGCCGGCGCGGCTGGGGGCGGTGCGGGCATCGGGCTCGGCGAGTTCCGGGCTTTCGCGGAGCAGGGAAATGAAGGGCTCGGGGTCGCTGCCGAGGACCCATGTGTCTTTGGAGACGCCGCCGAGTTGGCTGGAAACGATGTTGGCCTCGGTGGTGGCGGCGACGCGGGTGAGGCCGCCGGGCATGACGACATACGAGCCATCGGGCGCGGCCGTGAGGAAACCGCGAAGCACGCCACGGCGGGGTTCGAGCGTGGTGCCGTTGAAAACGGGAAGGGAGGAGAAACCGACCTGTTCCTGGCCGACGAATGCTTCCGGAAGCGCGAGGATGCGTTGGCGGAGGTCGGCGAGTTCGGCCTTGGTGAGGTCGGGTCCGAAGCAGGTGCCGAAGGTGGGGTTGCGATGGATGGATTTCACGACCATGTCGCCGAGGTGGGCGAGGACGTGTTCGCGGGCATCGCGGTCGCCGCACCACCAGGTGGCAGCGGAGGGGAGGATGAGGTCCTCGCCGCGGAGGTGGCGGGCGATGCCGGGAAGAAAGGCCATGAGGCCGGGGTTTTCCAGCACGCCGCTGCCGGGGTGGTTGACCACGGTGACCTGGCCCTGGCGGATGGCTTCGAGCAGCCCGGGCACGCCGAGTTGCGAGTCTTCCTTGAGTTCGAGCGGATCGCAGAACCAGGCATCGACGCGGCGGATGATGACATCGACCGGTTCCAACCCACCGAGCGAGGCGAGCCAGACGCGGCCATCGCGGACGGTGAGGTCATCGCCCTGGACCAGTGTGTAGCCGAGGTAGGAGGCGAGGAAGGCATGTTCGTAATAGGTTTCGTTCTGCGGGCCGGGGGTGAGGATGACGATGCGGGGGGAACGTCCGCCGGAGAGCGAGGGCAGGGAGTCGAGGGTATCGCGCAGGGTATGGAAAAACGAGGCCACGCGGCGGACGCCATTGCGGTGGAAAAGGCGGGGCATGGAGCGGGTCATGACCACGCGGTTTTCCACGGCGTAGCCGGTGCCGGAGGGGGCTTGGGCGCGGTCGTTGACGACCCACATCCGGCCATCGGGGCCGCGGGCGAGGTCGGCGGCGGCGAGGATGAGCTGGCGCTTCGAGGCCAATTTCATGCCGCGGCAGGCGTGGAGGTAGCCGCGATGGGCGGAAATGAGTTCGGGCGGGATCCAGCCCTCGCGGACCAGCGAGCGGTCGCCGTAGAGGTCGGTGAGAATGGCATCGAGCAGCTCGGCGCGCTGGATGAGGCCGGTTTCGATGACTTTCCAGTCCTCCTGCGAGACCAGCCAGGGGAGGGGGTCGAGAAGCCAGGGGCGCGGGTCCTCGCCATCGGCGCCGTGGACGCTGTAGGTGACGCCGTTTTCGCGGAGGAGCCGGCGGATTTCCGTGCCGGCGGATTCCAGGTCGGCATTGCTGTGAGTGGCGAGCCAGCGGGCGGTGGCGGTCCATGCGGGGCGGACCTTTCCCTGGCGATCGACCATTTCATCCCACGAGCCGGGCCGGTAGTCGGGCGGCGGGAGATCGGCGGGTCGGGCAGGCATGGGTGGAGGGTCGGAAATCGTGAGGGAGAATGCAACCCGGATGCCAATTCTGTCAGGTTGACGGACTTGGCATTCGATGCGCTTGATAGCGATCCAGATGTCCATCCGAGTCGGCCTGCACCATGTCACTGAATACCGTTACGACCGCGAGATTTCGCTGGGTCCGCATTTGATCCGGCTGCGGCCCTGTGTGCATTCGCGGACTCCGGTGCTGTCCTATTCCCTGAAGATCGAGCCTGAGGGGCATTTCCTGAATTGGCAGCAGGACCCCTTTGGCAACTGGGTGGCGCGGCTGGTGTTTCCGGAGAAGACCCGGAATCTGCGGATCGAGGTGGATCTCACGGCCGACCTGACGGTGATCAACCCCTTCGATTTCTTTCTTGAGAAGTCGGCCGATAAATTCCCTTTCCGCTACGACCCGGGTCTCAAGCATGAGCTGGCACCGTATCTGAAAGTCCGCGAAGACGGGCCTGGCTTGCGGGAACTGCTGAAGAAGGTTCCGGCGAAGGAGATGGGAACGGTGGATTTCCTGGTGGAGGTGAATGCGGTGGTGCATCGGGCCGTGGGATACGTGATCCGCCTGGAGCCCGGAGTGCAGGGCTGCGAGGAGACACTTGAAAAAGGCACGGGTTCCTGCCGCGATTCCGCTTTCCTGCTCGTGCAGGTGCTGAGGCATCTGGGGCTGGCGGCGCGCTTTGTTTCCGGGTATCTGGTGCAGCTCAAGCCGGACATCGAGGCGCTCGATGGACCTTCGGGACCGGAGGAGGATTTCACCGACCTTCATGCGTGGACGGAAGTTTACGTGCCGGGGGCCGGGTGGATCGGGCTGGATCCGACCTCGGGGCTTTTTGCAGGTGAGGGCCACATCCCGCTTTCCTGCACGCCGGAGCCGGCGAGTGCGGCACCGGTGGTGGGATCGCTCGACGAATGCGATACCGAATTCGCCTGGGAAAACCGCGTCACGCGGGTGCATGAGGATCCGCGGGTCACGGCACCTTATACCGATGAGGAATGGGCGACAATTTGCGCCTTGGGGGAGAAAGTGGATGAACGACTCGATGCGGCCGGGGTGGACATGACCATGGGGGGCGAGCCGACCTTTGTTTCCATCGACAACATGGACGGAGACGAGTGGAACACCACGGCGGACAGCGAGGAAAAAAGGCGGCTGGCTCTCGATCTGTTAGGGAGACTGGAGAAGGTTTTCGCGCCGGGCGGCTTGCTGCATTATGGCGAAGGCAAGTGGTATCCGGGCGAGCCCTTGCCGAGGTGGGCTTACACAGTCTTGTGGCGCAAGGATGGCGAGGCCTTGTGGCGGGAGAGGGCGCTGTTGGCGAATCCTGCCGTGGAGGGTCGGTTCGGTCCCGAGGACGCGCGGCGATTCGGTGAGGAGTTCGCGCGGGTGTTGAGGGTGGATGCGGGGCATTTGGAAACCGGCTTCGAGGATGCTTTCTACTATGCCTGGCGTGAGGGGACTTTGCCTGTGGATGTGGACCCGCATGAGGTGGATCTGGATGATCCTTTGGAGCGTCGCTATCTCGCCGCATTGTTGGATCGGGGGATGAAAGTGCCCACCGGATATGCCTTGCCCTTGGAGTGGGACATCGTCGGTGGATTCTGGAAGAGCGCGAAGTGGCGCTTTCGTCGGGAGCAGATGTTTCTTTTGCCCGGGGGATCGCCGATGGGATTCCGGCTGCCCTTGCAATCGCTCACCTCGAATCCGCTGCGTCTGCGCGAGAGGGCGGAATTGGAACGTTGCCCGATGGAACCGGTGCCGCCGCTGGCTGCCCCCGGTGAACACCTTCGATCCGGTCAGCACCTGCCAAGCGGAAGGACCCTGCAAACGGCCCATGGTGAGCCGCGGGCGCAGGGTCAGGTGGAAGCGGCGGGCTACGGGAACTATCGTAGTTTGCAGGAAGGTGCCGACGACGGCCTGAGCGGGGCGATGCCGCACACGGCGGTGTGCTTCGAAACACGGCAGGGGCGCATGCATGTGTTTTTCCCGCCGGTCAGTCAGTTGGAACACTATCTCACGCTGCTGGAGGCGGTGGAAACCACGGCTTCGAGATTGAAGATCCCCGTGGTCATCGAAGGTTATGAAATGCCCTGGGATCGGCGCATCGAAAGAATCAAGGTCACGCCTGACCCCGGCGTGATCGAGGTCAATGTGCATCCTTCATCGAGCTGGAGGCAATTGGTTCATACGACGGGAGTACTCTATCAGGAAGCCCGTAAGGCGAGGCTTGGAACGGAGAAATTCATGCTCGATGGCCGCCATACCGGCACGGGCGGAGGCAATCATGTGACCATCGGCGGAGCGACGCCGGATCGATCACCGTTTCTGCGGAGGCCGGATCTGTTGCGCAGCTTGATCACCTTCTGGCAGAACCATCCGGGACTCTCCTATCTTTTTTCGGGTCTCTTCCTCGGTCCGACAAGCCAGGCTCCACGGGTTGATGAAGGGCGGGATGATCGGTTGTTCGAATTGGAAATCGCATTCAAACAACTGCCGAAGCCGGGCGACCCGCCGTGGATCATCGATCGCGTGCTGCGCAACCTGCTCACCGATCTCACCGGCAACACCCACCGGGCGGAGTTCTGTATTGATAAGCTTTACTCTCCCGGCTCGGCATCGGGACGGCTCGGTCTGTTAGAGTTGCGGGCCTTCGAAATGCCGCCGCATGAGCGCATGGGTCTGGTGCAGATGTTGCTGGTGCGTTCGCTGGTGAGTTGGTTTTGGAATCAACCCTACGAACGCCCGCTCATCCGCTGGGGCACGGAGCTGCATGACAAGTTCATGCTGCCGCATTTTGTGAGGGCGGACATGATCGATGTTTCCTCGGAGTTGCGTCGGGCGGGGATGGATTTCAACTGGGCCTGGCTGGAGCCTTTTCATGAATTCCGTTTCCCGGTGTATGGGCGGGTCTGTCATGACGGAGTGGAGATCGAAGTCCGAATGGCACTCGAGCCATGGCATGTGCTCGGTGAGGAAACCACGGGCACAGGGACGGCAAGATATGTCGACTCCTCGGTGGAGCGGGTTCAGGTCCGCATCCGCGGCATGGTGGAGGAAAGGCACGTGCTGGTGTGCAATGGCCGGCGCATTCCGCTGCACCCGACCGGTCGGCGGGGAGAGTTTGTCGCCGGGGTCCGCTACAAGGCATGGGATCCGTGGTCGGCGATGCATCCGACCATCCCGGTGCACACGCCGCTGACCTTCGATGTTGTCGATACCTGGTCGCGCAAGTCGCTGGGAGGATGTGTCTATCATGTGGCTCATCCCGGGGGTCGGAGCTACGATGTGTTTCCCGTAAATGCCTATGAAGCCGAGGCGCGGCGGGTGAGTCGATTCTGGCAGCATGGACACACCCCGGGAATCATCGAGACTGCGGCGGTGGGATCGGCGGGGAGACGGAGGATGGAAAACCGCGCGGGAGGTCCGGCCGTGAGCTACACGGAAGTGCGGCCGGAAGATCCATCGCACGAGTTTCCCCTGACGCTGGATCTTCGTGGCTGAGCCCTATGCCTCTTGAGGCAGAAGCGGATCGGGCGGCGACAAATGGCATCGGCTTCTGTTGTGCTGGACCTCGTTGCGGGTGCGGGGCAGTTTGGCGGGAGAGCCAGCATGAAGATTCTATCCGCCGAGTTTGTGAAAAGCGCCACGGGCATCGATGATTGCCCGGAATGGGCCATGCCGGAGTTCGCTTTCATCGGGCGGTCCAATGTCGGCAAATCCTCCCTGCTGAACCTGCTCGCGGCTCGCAAGGACTTGGCGAAGGTTTCCGCCACTCCGGGCGCAACGCAGTTGCTCAATCATTTTGTCATCAACCGGAAATGGGTGATGGTCGATCTTCCGGGCTACGGTTTCTCCAAAACCCCGAAATCGGTGAGAGAAGGTTTCCAAGAAGCGGTGTCCGGCTATCTCACCGGGCGGGAGAACCTGCGCTGCGTTTTCGTGCTCATCGATTCCCGACTCACGCCTCAGGCGATTGATCTCAGGTTCTGTGGCTGGCTGGCCGACGCGGCGATTCCCTTCGTGCTGGTTTTCACCAAAACGGACAAACTCAAGGCCGGACGGGTGAAGGAAAACTCCGAGCTGTTTCTCCAGGCGTTGACGGAGGTCTGCGAGGGCCAGCCGCGTTGTTTCTTCACCTCGTCGAAATCGAAATCCGGACGCGAGGATGTGTTGGGTTTCATCGATCAAGCGGTCCGTGCGAGTTCCTGAGCCCGGGCTGCCTGGGAGCGACGCCGCTCTGGACGTGCGATTTTTCCGGTGAAATCCACGCTGAACGTTGGTCGCCGCGTCTGAATTCATAGGCGTTGGACCTGAATTGACACATTCCAGAAATGGAGTTGACCCGGAAAATCCAATCCTGTTGGATAGAAAAATGACATTCATGGGCATCTTTTGTCGATTGAAGTGATCAAATCGCACCCATTTAACAAAACCCAACTTCTCGGATTTCCGATGAAAACCCACAGAATCCTTTGGCTATCAGCAGGTCTTGCCGTGACCACGCTGGCATTTTTGGCATGGAATTCCGGCGAACCGGATGCCGACTCAGAGGGGAGCGGGCTTGAGAAAACTTCCGATCGAGGTCAGGGCGCTGAGGGGCAATCGGATCTCAACGCCGAGCTTTCCGCCGATTTCGGTGCCTGGGCCATGGAGCCGCTGCCGGAGCCGGATTTCGCAAAGATTGAGGCTTTCGAAGGCTGGGTGGAGGCATGGAAATCGGCTTCTCCCCAGGAAAGGGCGGCAATGGTCGAGGAAGGGAAACGTCTCTCTGCCGAGCGCCGTGCCGAGTTCAAGGCCCTGATCGCCGCAGATCCCCAGCAGGCGTTGGAACGGTCGGTCTCGCGGGTGGTTCGACAGGATTTGCCGGCAGCCATCGTCGCCGAACTCGAAACTCCGGTGTCCGCGACAGGCGACCTGAATGTTTACAAAGGCCGCCCCGCCCCGGGCATGCCGTTGCCGCCGGAAGGGCTCACCTTGCGCTACTTCGAGGCCGAGGGCATGAGCTACAAGGCCCGCGTTTATGGCGATCTGGAACCGCTGATGTCAGCCAAGCAAATCCCGATGCGCGGGGTGGCGATCGACCGCGAATTCGCCGTCGCCGAAAGCCCGGTGCGTCCGCTGGAAATCGGCGAACGCATCCCGGCTGGCACCGTGGTCGAGGATGTCTGCCCGGTTTCCGAAAAAACCACCGAAGCGGTCGCTACCGGCGAGCCGGTGACCGAGGAAACACCGACGATCGAGGTCGGCGAGCGGGTGATCACCCTTTGCAACGGCAGCCACGTCACCGTGATCGATGAAAAATACCGGGTGCTCGTCCAGGCGGCGGGTTCTGGCAGTTCGTTCTTCATGGATGCCCATCCGGGCACCTCCGCCGAGGCGATCGGCAACCTGCGCTGCCTCTACATCCGTGCGACCTATCCCGATCAGATGGCCGCGCCGAACACCGAGGACCAGGCGTTGTTAGACATGCAGAACAACGCCCGCTTCTATCTGGAAAATTCCTATGGCAAGCTGACCTCCACCTACACTGTCACTCCGCTCATCGTGCTGCCGCAGACGCTGAAATGGTATCAGGACAAGGACAGTGAGGTCGATGGTCTCGGCGTGATCCACAACCAGGCCCGCGCCGAAGCGCGCAAGCTGGGATACGATTCGAACCAATACAACTGCATCATCCTCCGCGTGAACGGCGGCCTGCGAAATGGGTCGTCGTGGGGCGGCGGCGACAGCGTCTGGCTCGGCTGGGGCGGCATGGACGTGATCAACCACGAGATCGGTCACTCGCTCGGGGTGGGCCATGCGAACTACTGGAGCACCACTGACGGCACGCCCTACGGCAATGGCGCGAATCAGGAATACGGCAACCCCTTCGACGTCATGGGCGGCGGCGGCGGATTCGCGGCGCACTACAACAGCCGCGTGAAGCGGAACCTCGGATGGTTGCCGAACAGCTACGTCCATTTCCCCAAGACCAACGGAGTCTATCGCATCCACGCCTTCGACCACCCGCGCCTTGAGGAAGGGAAGCGCTACTCGTTCAGCGTCGCGAAGAACAACTCGATCTCCTACGACATCGAATACCACGCGACCAACAACACGCTCTCGAACCAGGCGCTCGTCCTCTACGGCAGCCGCCTGATCGACACCACGCCGGGCAGCTCCGGCGGGAAGAACGACGGCGGCATCCAGCTCGGTCGCACCTATTCCGATCCGGAGTCGGACCAGCATTTCACCCTGCTTTCGATCAATCCCACCAGCCCGCCGTCGATCGACCTCGCCTATCAGCGCGGGCCTTTCCCGGGAAACACGGCACCCACCGCGACCCTCGCCGCGAGCGCGACTTCGGTGGTGGTCGGCGGCAGCGTGACCTTCACCGCCACCGCGAATGATGCCGATGGCGACGCGCTCGCCTACCACTGGCAGTTCAGCGACGGCACCACGGGCGATAACAGCGCGGTCTTCACGCGCAGCTTCAGCAGTGCCGCGCACGTCACCGCCATGCTCACGGTGTCGGACATGAAAGGCGGCACCGTCCGCCGCTCGGTGACGGTCACCGCCGGTGCCCCTGCCGCGCGGACGATCAGCGGGACGATCACCGATGGCACCAACCCGCTCGCCGGAGTGCTGGTGAGCGAGGGCTCTAACAATTGCTACACCGGTAGCGATGGCACCTACACGCTGGCCAATGTCGCCACTGGCACCCGCACGCTTTCGGCATCCCTGGCCGGATACTCTTTCACCCCGCTGTTCACGAATCCGGTAAGCGTTTCCTCGAACGTCAGTGGCGCCGACTGGACTGCCGCGGGATCGACTTTCGTGACCTTGGCGAAAACCGCCGATGCCGCCGAAGGTGGAGCGAACGGCAACTTCCGCCTCACCCGCAGCGGCGACACCACCGCCGCGCTCGCGGTTTCCGTGGCCGCCATCACCGGCACTGCGACGAAGACCACCGACTACACGCTTACCCCCGATGTCGCGTCTAACACCTTCACCATCCCGGCCGGTTCAGCCACGCTCGACATCGCGGTCGCGGCGGTGAACGATACCGCGCAGGAAGGACCGGAAACGATCAGCCTGCAGCTCGTCTCTGGCGCCGGCTATTGGTCCGGGTCCGCGAATTCGGTGGTGATGAGCGTGATCGACAACGACACCACCTTGCCACAAGTCGCCGTCACCGCGCCCGATCCCGATGCCTTCGAAGCGAGCGATCCCGGCTCTTTCCTTTTCACCCGCACCGGCTCGACCACTTCTTCGCTGGACATCGCCGTGGCATGGAGTGGCGGTGCGACGAATGGCAGCGATTATCAGACTCTGCCCACGACCCTTACCATCCCCGCCGGCCAGGCATCGATCGCAGTGCCGGTGACGGTGCTCGATGACAGCACTGCGGAAACTCCGGAGGACATCATCGCCACGATCAGCACGAATGCCGCCTACGTCCGCGACGCATCGGCGATCAGCGCGACCGTCACCTTGAGCGATGACGACACGCCCTATGTCACCGTCACCACGCCGGACGCGAGCGCATCGGAAGCCGGTTCGGACACTGCGGTTTTCCTCATCCATCGCACCGGTTCTACGACCTCATCGCTGAAAGTGTTCTACGGCCTTTCCGGCAGCGCCTCGCACGGCACCGACTTCCGCCAGCTCAACGGCGAAGTCGTCATCCCCGCCGGTGCTTCCAGCGCGCCGGTGGTCATCACGCCTTACGATGACAATCAGGGTGAAGGCGTGGAAAGTGTCACGCTCGCCGTTGCGACCTACAACAACGCCTACAGCCTTGGTGAAAACTATCAGGCCGCCATTTCCATCAGCGACAATGCCGACATCCCCGTCATCGCCGTCCGTGCCGGATCGATCGGCACCGAGGGTGGCACAAACCCCACGATCACCTTCCGCTCGATGGGATCCGCGCCGGGCAATGTCACGGTGAACTACACCGTGAGCGGCACCGCCACCGCGGGCAGTGATTACACCGCCCTTTCCGGCAGCGTCACCGTGCCGGCGACCGGACCTTCCGATGTCAGCGTCACCATTCCGTTGATTAACGACACGCTGGCGGAAGGCACCGAATCGGTGGTGGTGACGATCACCCCCGGCACCACCTATCAGATCTACAACGACGGCACCGCCACCGCCTTGATCCGCGACAATGACAGCGGTTCCGAACGGGTGGCCGTCTCCGCCTATCACACCGCCGCGGCCGAGGGAGGAGCGGACGGGAAATTCTATTTCTCCCGCCCCGGCACTACCGGCGATCTCACCGTGAACTACGGTGTTTCTGGTACTGCGACGAATGGTGACGACTTCGCCACGCTGACCGGCACCTGCGTCATTCCCGATGGAGCTTCCGGCGTGGTGGTGAATGTCACGCCCATCAATGACACCCTTGGCGAGGGAACGGAAACCGTGGTCGTTACCGTCACGCCCGGCGCTGGCTACAGCGTGGATCTGCCCTCATCCGCCACGGTGGAAATCACCGACAATGACAGCGCCGCCGTCACGGTCGGTTTCGCGGCCAATGATACCGTCACGAACGAATTGCCCGACGCGAACGGCCAATTCCGTGATGTTTCCGTGGTTCTTTCAGCGGCATCGGCCTCTCCAGTGACCGTGAGCTGCGTCGGTGCTTCAGGTTCGACGGCTTCGGGCGATGACATCGACTGGGTCTTTGTCGATCCCGCCAACGCCAACGCTCTCGTTGCCTCGCCCACGCTCGTCTTCGCGCCGGGTGAAACGTCCCGCATCGTCCGCCTCCGCTTGAAGAATGACGGATTTTCCGAGCCCATCGAAACCGCCGTGCTCGAACTCCGCGCGCCGAACGGTGCCTCGCTGACCGCGAACAAGAACCGACACACCGTGTGGATCGCCGATAGCGTGACGCCGAACTTCGCCACCGAGGAAAGGTGGAGTGGCGGCACGGTTTACACCAACCAGACCTGGAGCAGCAACACGCCGATCTACACCGGCCTGCTTCCCGGATTCACCACGCAGCAGAACGTCGCCGACAACTACTCGCGTCGTGTGGTCGGGCAGATCGTCGCGCCCGCGACCGGGACCTACCGTTTCTGGGTCGCCTCGGACGATTCCTCGCGGCTCTACCTGAGCACCACCTCATCGGCCGCGAACAAGGTCCAGATCGCCAGCGTCTCGGGCTGGACGAATTTCCAAGCCTGGGATGCCAATGCTTCGCAGGCCTCCGGCAACATCTCGCTGGTGGCGGGTCAGTCGTATTATCTCGAAGCTCAGCAGCAAGAGGGTGGCGGAGGCGACCACCTCTCTGTTGCCTGGGAAGGGCCGGGATTCACCCGTCGTCCGATCAGTTTCGAAAGCGAGGACAACTCGCCCCGCACTGTCCGTTTCGCTGTTGCCTCCTCGTCGCTGACCGAAGCCGATGACGGAGATCCGCTGCTCATGGTCATGCTCGACCGTCCGGCAGGAAGTACGGCGATCACCGTAGATCTTACTGTCGGCGGCACCGCGACTGCGGGCAGCGATTTCACGCTGGCACCCGGCACCCTGACTTTTGCCCCGGGCGAACTGGTCAAGCCACTGCCGCTCGTGCTGGTGGAAGATGCCATCGGTGAAATGCCGGAGGCGATCGTGGTCGGCCTGGCCAATCCTTCGGGTGCCCAGATCGTTTCACCTTCCAGCCATGTGATCACCCTGCGCGATGCCGATGCACCCGCGGTCGCGACGGCGCAGTTCACTGCCACCTCATCGATGAGCGCCGGCACGGTGATTGGCACGATGAACGCAAGCGTCGCCTCGGGCCGCAGCGTTGCGGACTGGACCATCGTCGCAGGAAACGCAGGAAACGTGTTCGCCATCAATGCTGCGGGACAGGTCAGCGTCCTGCTCCCCGCCGCGCTGCCGAATCCGGGCCCGCGCCAGTTGGTCGTGCGCGTCACCGACAGTGCCGGTGCCACCGGCGATGGAACCGTGAACATCGTTTGCAATCCGCCCGCCTTCACCGGCGTGTCCGAGCAGCGCTGGGCCGGAGCTACCGCCTACAACACGCAAACGTGGACTGGCACGACCAACTACAGCGGCACGTTGGCCACCTTCACCACC
>JALOTY010000092.1 GCA_025457665.1 Akkermansiaceae bacterium
TCCCGCCCGATGGGCCGGATCACCGATCCGCTGGGCCTGATGGGGGCGAAAATGGAAACCTTGGGAGCGAAACCCGGATGCGCGCCCCTGAAAATTTCCCCGGCCACGCTGAAGCCGATCCACTACGTCCTGCCCATGGCCAGCGCCCAAGTGAAGAGCGCGGTGCTGCTCGCCGGGATGTTTTGCGAGGGGAAAACCGAGGTGGTGCAACCAGCACCGACCCGCGATCACACCGAGCGGATGCTGATGGATTTCGGCGTGGAAGTCGGGATCGATGGCCTTGCCGTGACTCTCGAAGGCGGCCAAGTGCCGAAGGCGAGGGATTTCCATGTCCCCGGAGACATTTCCAGCGCCGCTTTCTGGGTGGTGGCGGCTGCTGCCATGCCGGGATCGAAACTGATCATCCGCCGGGTGGGTCTGAATCCGACCCGCACCGCCGTGCTCGACGTGATCGAACGCATGGGGGCCACCGTCATTCGTCGTCCCGACCCCAGCGCTCAAGGCGAGCCGGTAGGGGACATCGAAATCCATGGCGCGCGCCTGCAAGGCACCGATCTGAAGCGCGAGGAGATCCCGAATTTGATCGATGAAATCCCGGTGATCGCCGTGGCCGCGGCGCTCGCCGAAGGGGTCACGCGCATCCGCGATGCCAAGGAACTGCGGGTGAAGGAAACCGACAGGGTGACGACCACGGTGGGCAATCTCCGGCTCATGGGTGCCGAGGTGGAGGAATTTGAAGACGGCATGGAAATCAGTGGTGGCCGACCGCTCCATGGCGCCACGCTGAAGAGCTACGGTGACCATCGTATCGCCATGGCCTTCGCCGTGGCCGGGCTGTTTGCCGACGGGCAGACGGAGGTTCACGACACCGCCTGTGTCCGCACGTCCTACCCGGGATTCGACCACCATCTCGATGCCGTCTGCCGCGGCTGCACGGCGGCGGAGGATTTTCAACTTCCCACCCGTAAGCTTCACTCATGAGCAAGGGGCATGTGGCAATCGCGATCGATGGACCGGCGGCGTCCGGCAAGAGCACGCTTGCCCGTGAGCTGTCCCAGCGCTTCGGGCTGATCATGGTGAACTCGGGCGCGATGTATCGGGCGGTGACGTGGAAAATCATCCAGCTCGGCATCGATCCTGCGGATGAAGCCTCCGTGATCGAAGCCTTGGGCAAGATGGACCTGCACTGTGGTGTGGAAAATCTGGAATCGACCATCCGCATCGATGGCCAGGACCCGGGCGAGGAGTTGCGCAGTGAGGCGGTGAATCTGGCGGTGTCTGCGGTTTCGGCGATTCCCGAAGTGCGTCGCCGCTTGGTGGAACTCCAGCGCGGCTATCTCGATTTCGCCGATGTGGTGATGGAAGGCCGGGACATCGGCACCGTGGTTTTCCCGGATACGCCCTTCAAAATCTACGTGGATGCCGATGCCACTGTGCGCGAAGAGCGCCGGGTGGTGGCGGGGGAAATCGATGCCGTGGCCGAGCGGGACCGTCAGGACAGCGGCCGGGCGACCGCGCCTCTGCGAATCGCGGATGGGGCGGCGATTTTGGATACTTCCGGCCATACGATCGAAACCGGTGTGGCCGAAGCCATCCGCTTGTTGCGGGAACAGGGACTGGAGCTAGGAAAGTGATGCGCTGGATTTATTGGACAGGCTGGTTGTGTTTCCGCTCGGGGTTCCGGAGTCTCTTCGGTCTGCGGGTGGTGAATGAAGAGCGACTGCTGCGCGAGGGCGGAGTGCTGGTGGTCTCGAACCATGAAAGCTTTCTCGACCCGCCCCTGATCGGTTCCCTCTATGACGACGAGATGGTCTTCCTGGCGCGCAAGACGCTGTTCCGTGGGATTTTCAAATGGATCTACGGCCAGTGGAATGCTGTTCCGGTGGATCAGGACAAGCCGGACATGAGCAGCCTGAAAACCATCATCCGCGAGCTGAAATCCGGCCAACGGGTTCTCGTCTTTCCGGAAGGGGCGAGGACCTTGGATGGCAGTCTGGGCGAAGCGCAGCCGGGCGTGGGGCTCATCGCCGCCAAGGCAGGTGTGCCGATCCAGCCGATCCGGATCCGCGGAGCCCGGGAGGCCTTGCCGCGGGGGAGTGGGAAAATCCGCCTGGCGCGCATCGAAGTGACCGTCGGTGAAGTCATCGACCTCAAGGAGCGGGGACTGGCCCACGCCAAGGACAAGGACGATTACCAGAAGATCGCCCATCTGCTGATGGAAGAAATCGGCAAGCTCTGAGCTTTCGACCCTCGATGCCCGTCAACCGGGGCAAGTTTCTCTCTCTGCTGTGAACTTCTTGTGGGTTTGAGCTTGGAGGCCTGCGGGGGATCGTTTAGGGGATGGACCCATGCTGGGAAAGAGCATGGTGGAACCCCTTCATCAACCCGTTCTCGTTCTCAACCGGTATTGGCAACCGGTGCACTCGTGCACGGCGCGACGCGCGATCAAGCTGCTCTGGCTCGGCCGCGCCCAGGTGGTGGCAGGCGAGGCGGGGCGCGGATACGATCTTTACGACCTGAAAGCCTGGCTCGCCCGGCCCGGCGATGCCGAGGGCGAGGGGCTCAGCTTGAAATGCCCGCGGGGCAGTTTCGGCATTCCCGAGGTGATCGCGCTGACGGGATACGATCGCGTGCCACGGAAAATGGTGCGTTTGAATCGCCGCAATGTCTTCGTCCGCGATGCCTACACCTGCCAGTACTGCGCCCGGGTTTTCCACGAAAAGGACCTGAATCTCGATCATGTCCGCCCGCGCAATGCCGGCGGCAAGATGACTTGGGACAACATCGTGACCTCCTGCATCCGCTGCAATTCGCGCAAGGGCTGCAAGCTGCCGGAAGAGGCGAACATGCACCCGCTCCGCAAGCCACAGGCACCGGGGTGGAGTCCGATTTACGGCAGGGCTCCGGCCTTCGAGTCGTGGACGCATTTCACCTCCCGCCGCAGCGCTTGAGGCGGGGAAATCAGGCAAAGGCCGCCCGCAGCATGGCCAGGCTTGCAGGGATGGCTTTGACCGGGTCTTCCTTGCCCTCGAATTCCAATGAGACCCAACCGCGGAAACCGGATTCGCGGAAAATCGCGGCGATCTTCGGGTAATCGAGGTCAAGGGTGTACCACACCCCGCCGCCGAGGTAGGTCTTCGCCTGAAGCAGGACCGTCATGGGCGCCATGAGCTTCAATCGATCGTAGGGATCTTCGAGGAAATTGCCGGTGTCGGTGGTGGCTCTGAGCCATGGTGAGTTGACGGCATCGATCACCCGCTTCACGCCCTCCGGGGTGACACCGAGGCCCCAATGGTTTTCGAGTCCCAGGGTGACTCCGCATTTCGCGGCGCTTTCGACGATTTCCGTGTAGGCCTCGATCACCCAGGCATAGGCGTCCTCTTCATCGTGACCCTCGATGGGGGGCTCGACGCCGCGGCGGGCCATGAGTTCATCGAAATCCTTCGATGTCCCCCAAGTCCCCGAATTCACCCGCATGGTCGGAATGCCGAGCTGATAGGCTTGCTCGATGCAATCGATGGTCGAAGCGACATTGCGTTTCCGCACTTCGGGATCGGGCGAGAGAAATCCCTGGTGGGTGGAATATCCCATCAACGGAATGCCGGCGAGGAAGGCCGCACGCTTGACCTTTTGCAGCGAAGCGCGGTCGGTCGCATCGAGCTGACGTTGGAGGATTTCGAAGCCGTCGAAACCCATTTCCGCGGCGGCATCGATGCATTTCACGATGTCCTTCCACTCCTCGCGGCGGAATCCCCAGAACGAGTAGGAGGAGACGCCGATGGGATTGCCGCGGCTTTGTTCCGCAGTCGCCGGGGCAGGGGATTCGGCCCGGGAAATGCCCAGGCTGGCGGTGGCGATTCCGGCGGTGGCGAGGAAATTGCGTCTCTTCATGCCCCGAAACGTGAGTCTTCGTGCCCTCTTTGGCAAGCCCCAGGCTCGGGTCCGGCGGTGGATCGAAGCTCAGCGGCCGAGCTTGCGGAGGAAGGGGATGAGTTCATCCACCCCGAAGTCCGCAAGGACTTTGCCGTCCCAATCAAGGGTCGGAGCCTTGGTCTGACCGCTGATTTCAAGCATCGCTTTCATGCCGTCGCGATCGCGGGAGACATCGACCCGCTCGTAGCGGATGCCTTCGCGGCGGAGGTGGTTTTCGACTTCCACGCACCAGGGGCAGCCGGGCTTGATGTAGAGGATGGGGCTCATGGTCGGAGGGAGGGATCAGATGAAACGGACGGCGTGTTTTTTCGACAGCTTCAGGACATCGCCCGCGCTCGGGGTGACGTTGCTGTTAGGGTCAGTGAGTTTCTCGCCGTTGAGCTGGATGGATCCGGTGGTGATGTATTGTTTCTTCAGCTCGGCATTCGATTTGGTGATGCCGAAGGCGGACTCGAAAGCGAGCGCGCTGAGGGCAAGGACGGAGATTTCTCCGGGGGCGGGGATTTCCGGCAGATCGGAGGCAGCCAGGTCTTTCTTGGAAAACCGGGTATCCCAATCTGCCCGCGCTTCCTTGCCAGCGGCTTCACCGTGGTAGCGGCCGGTCAGTTTTTCGGCGAGCGACTTCTTCGCTTCCATCGGGTGAAGAGCGGGATCGAGCGCCTCGCCTAACAGAAGGAGGTGGTAGCGCGCCATCAGATCATCGGAAATGCTCATCAGCTTGCCGAACATTTCCACGGGAGCATCGTTCACGCCGACGTAGTTGTCGTAGGACTTCGACATCTTCTTCACGCCATCGAGCCCTTCGAGGAGGGGCACGAGCATGACGACTTGCTGCGGCTGGCCTTCTTCCTTCTGGAGATCGCGGCCCACGAGGATGTTGAAAAGCTGGTCGGTGCCGCCGATCTCGACGTCCGAGCGGATTTCCACCGAGTCCCAGCCCTGCATCACGGGGTATTGGATTTCGTGGAGGCGGACTTCCTGGGCGTTTTCGAGTCGATTGCGGAAATCCTCGCGTTGGAGCATCTGGCTTAGGGTCACGCGGCTGTTGAGGCGGAGCACGTCCTCGTAGGTCATCTTGCGGAACCAATCGCCATTGAAGACCACCTCGGTGAGCGAGCGATCGAGGATCTTGAATGCCTGTTCGGTGTAGGTCTTGGCATTTTCCAAGACCTCCCCGCGCGTGAGGGGCGGGCGGGTGGCGGAGCGTCCGGAGGGGTCGCCGATGGTGGCGGTGAAATCGCCGATGAGCAGCACCGCCTGGTGGCCGAGTTTCTGGAACTGGCGGAGTTTTTCGAGGGCGACGGTGTGGCCGAAGTGGATATCGGGCGCGGTGGGATCGACGCCCAGCTTGATGCGCAGCGGTCGGCCAAGGCGGAGTTTTTCGAGGAGTTCCTTTTCCGAGAGGACCTTGGCGGTGCCGGCGGTGAGGATGGCGAGTTGTTCTTCGGGCGTCACGGGGGCGGGTCTAGTGGGATGCGACGGAAAGTTCCACCCGAAATGCGCGAATCGTCGGTCGCGCCCGGCCCCTCACGGATTTGGGATTTGCCAGATGCCGCGGAATCCGGGAGCATGGCGCGAGTGAAAGCCCTCTTCTCATGGTCGCTGCTACCCCTCGTCGCCTGCGCCTTGCTGGCGTCTTGCGGTGCCGGTGGGGGATCGGGAGAGGGCGGGGAAACGGCGACCGGTGGCTCACCGGAAGCAGTGCCGCGGGTCCGCAGCGGGGAAATGTTTGATGACGACTCCGCCGCGATGCTCGACCGCTACGGCAAGGCGAACCCGATGTTCGATGGCGGTGAACGCTCTTCTGCGAACGAATCCACCCAAACGAACAACCAATTCACCGGCGAATACGCCCGGCGTGAGTTCAACGCCAAGAACTACGAGCGGCAGCCCTTCTGGGGCCGCAAGGACTATGAAAGGCAGGTCTACGGCGGCGATACCGATGGCAGCCGATTTTTGCAAGGTGCCCGTGAAGGCAGCATGACCGCCCGCGAAGGTGGGGAAATGGCGGCGGATGGCAGCCGGGCTTTCGGCACGCGAACCATGGATGGCGGCTCAGCCCGCGAGGCAGGCGTGGCGGAAATCGGCCGTGGCTCGGATGCCGAGACCGATGTCCGCCGCAGGGTGTTTCCCCAACCGGAAAAACGCCCGTCCGGCCAGCAGCGGGCGATGACCGTCGAGGACGCACGGGCGCTCATGGGGCGCTGAGCGGGGTCAACCCCGGGCAAGATCCTTTACCTCCACCTTCTGCCACCAGTCCTTGAAGTTGGCGATGAAGGCTTCGTGGGTCGGATGGATCTGATAGGCATCCTGAGCCTCGACATCCGGGAAATGCATGGAAGTGCCGTAGTGCCATGACGAATCGATCACCGGGCGCGGCATCACTGGCGCGGGACGCCCCCAGAAACCTCCGGTGCAGCCGGGAATGGTGAAAAGCGTGTCGAGCCCGGCCTCGAAGGCGGCGCGGTCGCTTTCATTCAGATGCTCTTCCTTCAGCCAGAAATAAACGTGGTGTTCCATGCCCGAGGCCATATCGGCGGATGCCATGGCTGGCAAGGCCTGGGTGATGCACGATGGCTGGCAGAGGGCTTGCCGGCCGAGGGGAGGATATGAGATCAGCTTTGCATGAAGTTTGTCGCTTGTTTGCTGGGAGTCATCGGGCTGTCCTCGGCGGCCGAGTTGCCGGTGAAGTCGGCGGTGGAAGGGCGCTTACACCTCACGGTTCCCGCTGAATCGCCGCCACTTGCTGCGGTTTCTTGTGAAGGCGGCACGGTGAGTTCCGGAAGCTGGATGGAGGATCAGGAGGCCGCGAAGCGACTGAGCGATGTGGTTTTTCCCGTCAATGACTGGCGTTGGCGGGATTTGGAAATCCGATTCAGCCCGGCGGCCGATGGCGAGATCGAACTCGCCCTCAATGGCCCGTGGGGCGAGAAATCCCCGGGGGTCTTGTGGCGGCAGGAACTGCTCTGGGATGAGGTTTCGCTCGATGGGAAACTCTTGGAAAATGGCGATTTCGAAAAAGGCATCGAAGGCTGGCAGTCGCCTTGGGGACCTTATCCCGAGGCGGGCACCTGGCCTCTGTTAGAATCCGGATTCGGCGCTTCCTGGCACGGACGTCCGCTCACGCGAAAGCTTGCGGTGAAGGGCGGTCAGGAAAGCGTCCTACGTCTTAAGGTCAGGGCGGCGACCCTGCCTGGAGCGGTCGAACCCAAGCGCCTTGGGAAAAACACCGCGGCCCATCGCGCCCTCGCTGGGCTTCGGCGCGGTGTGAATCTCGGCAACAACTGGGAGGCCAAGCCGGGCACCTGGGGCGTGGGATATGGCATCGAGGACATCGACCGTATCGCCGCCGCCGGCTTCGATCACATCCGCGTGCCTGTGGCATGGCATTATCATTTCGATGGAGGAAAAATCACCCCGCAGTTCATCGCCGAAATCGAGCCGGTGCTCAAAAGGGCCTTGGAAAAGGACCTGAAGATCATGCTCGATTGGCATCATTTCGAGGACCTCGTGAATGACCCCGCCGCGAATCGCGGGAGATTCATCGAGGGCTGGGGCGCCATCGCCCGCCATTTCAAGGACTGGCCGGATGCCCTGATGCTCGAACTCCTCAATGAACCTAACGGACTGTTAGAAGGGGACGTGCTCAACGAAATCCATGCCGCGGCGATCGCCGAAATCCGCAAGTCGAACCCCGGGCGTATCCTCGTCGTGAACCCCGGTGGCTGGGCAACCGTGCGCATGCTCGGTGCCCTGCGGCTTCCGGATGATGACGAGCGGATCATCGTCAGCGTGCATTGCTACGATCCCTTCGAATTCACCCACCAAGGGGCCTCATGGGTCGGGCTGGAGGCGCTGAAAGGTGTGGTCTTCCCCGGTCCGCCGAATCAACCGCTGGCCCTGCCGGAAAGCCTTGCAGATCGACCGGGGCTGAAAGCCTGGATCGATGCCTACAACCATCTCCCGAGCGAGCGGAATCCATCATCGATCCGCGTCGTGAAAACATGGTTCGAAGAAGCCGTGGCCTGGTCGCAGACCTTCGGCCGCCCCGTGCATCTCGGCGAGTTCGGTGCCTTTCAAACCGCCGATCCCGCCTCACGCTCGCGCTATGCCAAGGCCGTGCGCCTCGCTTCGGAAGAAGCGGGGATCCCGTGGTGCTGGTGGGAATGGAAGGCGGGCTTTGGCTTGATCGATCCGCAGTCGGGAAAACATCTGTTGATCGATGAATTGATGGGCGACCGCTGAGGGACCTGTTTTCTCGTCGACTTCCATCACGCCGATCCCGGCGGCATCACTCGGGAAACGGTGAGGGGCTGGGACAGGATTTCCCGGGCTGCGCGGCGGACTTCATCGGGGCTGAGCGCCTGATAGATGCCGGCGATTTCCCGGTGGTGGGTGGCAGGCAGGCCGAAGAGGAGATCGATGGCTGCGTGTCTTGCGACGCTGCCAGGCGATTGTTGCTCGATCGCGGTGGCGGACAGCACGGTGGACCGGACACGCTCGAAGGCCTCGTCCGGAATCCCTTCATTCGCAAGGCGTGCAATCTCCGCACGCAATTCGGTTTCCGCCAGAGTGGCTTGGCTCGGATCGGTCGCCACATAGAAGGCAAACATGCCGGTATCGTGCCCGAGGAACTGCGTGGCACCCACCTGATAGGCCAGACCGAGTTCCTCGCGGATCCGGGTGAAAAGCGGGCCAGCCATGTCGCTGCACCATTCCTGAAGGAATCGCAGGGCATGACGTCGCGGGTCATGCACGCCCACACTGCGCAAGCCCAGCGTGATCACGGCCTGCTTTTTGTCGAGTTCGTGAACCACTTCGATGGCTTGGCCAGGAAGCGACGCCGGCGCCTGCCATGCCTCTCCGCCATGAAGGTCTTTCAAAGCTCCGGCGAGGAGGGGCTTGACCACTGCGGGATCGAAGTCACCGGCGATCGCGATGGCGAGGTTCGGTCCGCGGAAATGCAGGGAGTGATGGGCGCTCAAGGCGAGGCGATCCAGCCTTTCGAGGCTTTCCACCGTGCCCAAGCCCGGCATGGCGTATCCTGCGCCGGCAAACAACTGCTGCCGGAGCTGTCGGAATGCCACGGTCAGTGGGTCCTCCTCGCTCTCCCGCAGCGCGGCAAGTTGGGAGGCTTTCTCCCTCTCCAAGGCCGCACCATCGAGCGACGGACGGATGAGCACATCGGCAAAAAGCGGGACCAAGGTCTCCAAGTCCCCGGAGAGACCCGAGAGCTGCACCAGCATGCTGTTGTTGCCCGTGGAAGCTCCAAGCGAGGCCCCGAGTGATTCCAACATCAGGGCCAGCGTGGCAGCATCGTGCCGCACGGTCCCCTGCGGCAAGCAGGAGGCGAGGAGTCGATTGATCCCTGCCGTGGCAGGTGTTTCGGATGGCGACCCCGCACGAATCGCCGCTTGAAGCGTGACCAGGGGGACACGGGCATCGGGGATCAGCGCGACCACGGCACCGCTTTCCAATGTCAGGGTCTCCAGATCGGATTTGCCGACATCCCTGCCATCGATCCGGGAAAATCCCGGGGAGCCCAGAGGATCGAGCACCGTGACGGTAGGGGCCGTGGCGAGCAATCGGCCCATGGCCTGACGCAGTTGGCAGGCGGTGACCGTTTGCAGTTGTTGGAGATAGTGTCGCGTGAAATTCAGATCGCGTGCCTCGTGCCAGTTTGAGGCGAGGTCGGTGGCCCGGCCGGATGCGGTGAGCAGCGTGCGGAATTGGCTGGTGGCGATTTGCCGGCGGGCCTTGGCGAGATCGTCGTCCAGCGCACTGCTGCTGAATTCGCCAAGCAGCCCCTGGGTGGCGGCGATCAGTTCATCGCGCTTCGCCACATCCGTTTCCGCGGACACGGCAAACACTCCCGGCCCGGTCGAGCCCGACCAATGCCAGGCACTGATTTCCAGGGCGAGTTCCCGCTCCTCGCGAAGCTCCCGATAAAGCCGTGCCGAGCGCCCGCGCCCGAGGATGGCCGCAGCCAAATCAAGCGCCGCCTGGTCCGCATGTCCTGCCGGTGGCGTTTGCCATGCCAGGGTGATGCGTGAGGTCGGCACCGCAAAGGTCGCGCGGGCACGGCGCGGCGATTGCTGCACAGGCTCGGCAGCACACGGGGGATCGGTCGCCATGCCGCGGGTCAGGCCGGAGTAGATCGATGAAATGGCTTCCCTCACCGCATCCTCATCAAAGTCCCCGGAAACACAAAGGCAGGCACGGTCCGGAGTGTAGCGATCGCGGTGGTAACTACGAAGGTCATCGTAGCAGATCCGATCAAAGAGTTCCCGATGACCGATCACCGGCTGACGTCGGGCATCGCGGACGAAAAGGGTCTCGAAAAGAAGCCGGTGAGCACGGTCGTCAGGGTCGTCCAGCCCCATGTCGATCTCGCGGCGGATCACGTCCTTTTCCTTTTCAAACTCGGATTCCGGCAGGTGGGGATGGAAGACCATGGCATGCAGGACCCGCAGGAACGTGTCGAGCCCGCTCGATGGGCCATCGATGTAGTAAACGGTGCGATCGAATGTCGTGTAGGCATTCCAGTGACCTCCCGCCGCCTGGACCGTCTCTGCGAGTTCGGCCGGACCGAAATCGCCACCGCCCTTGAAGACCATGTGCTCGAGGAAATGGGACAAGCCCGCGCCGAGCAGCGCGCCTTCGTGGATCGATCCCGTTTCCACCCAGATTTGTGCCGAAACCACCGGCGCGGAAGGGCTGGGATCGAGGATGAGAGTCAGGCCGTTGGGCAGGATTTCAAGGTTGGCGGTGGTGGCGGGGAACTCCATGCGCGGCAAAAGGACTATCGATCCGGGCGGCTGCAAAGGGAAAAGCGGTGCTGCGGACACGGATACCGGGATTCGGGAATGGACGAATGCCCCGGCTTTCGATAGCCCCTGCCGGGTGAAAGGGAAACTCACACTGCTCATCTGGCTTGCCATCCTCGGGCTCTTCGTCGCCGGTGCCGGGGCCGTCGCCTACAAGATCCACAAACGCAAGCAGGCCGCCGCCAGTCAGGCATGGGAAGCCAAACTCGTTTTCCCCATCCCCCCGGAAGCCACCGCCGAACAGATCGAGGCAGCCGCCAAGGAGCTCGATACCAAGCTGGATCGATACGAAGTCCTGCGGCCGGTGATCGATGACCTGAAACTCGTTGAGTTCTGGGGCGTCGCCGATGTGAATGCCGCGATGGAACTGCTCAAGGAAGCCACCGGCGCGCGGGTCGAGGAAGGCAAGGTGGTTTTCGCCTCTCGCGACAAGGACAAGGAGATGGCAGGGAAGATCCAAAAGAAGGTCGCGGAGTCCTATGATCGGGTCGAGCGCCTCAGCCGCTACGGCCTGCCCACGGTGCCTCCCCCATGAGCGACCCCGAGCCCAATCCTTATGCTCCGCCGGTCAGCGCTGACAAGGACTCTGCTCCCGATCGCCATGCCTTGCGGGATATCGTCTCGGGCTGGGAGCGGCTCCGCTTGCTTTACAATCTGGTGCTTCTCCTGCCCGGCGTGATCGTCCTGATCCTCTGGAACCAGCGCCAGCAAATGCCTTTCGGCTTCGGCCTCGTTTCCGCCGCCATGGTGGCCATCGGTGCCAACATCGCCTTCTTTCTCGGACCCCTCGCCGAACTCTATTTCCGCGGCCTCTTCCGCCAGGGCGCACCCATCGGCCGGGGGCGATGGCTGATCTTCGGAGCCGGCCTCGTCGTCTCCTTCGGTGTCTTCGCCCTCGCTCTCGCCGGCTCATTCCTTTGATCCGGAAAAACCGCAGGGAAACAGGGGAAAGACCGCAATCGACGACCACCCCTCTGCCTTCAGGCTCGCCTGCCATCTTTCGCAGCGAAGGAGTATCACCTGCATCGATGCGAAGCCTCAAAGACCCCACTGACCTTCTCACTTGTCAGCCTCAGACCCGACTTCTAGTCTCCCGCCGCGGTCCCTCACCGCAGAAATTCCTTTCCGAGGGCCTGTAGCTCAGCGGTTAGAGCAGGGGACTCATAATCCCTTGGTCGTGGGTTCGAACCCCACCGGGCCTACCTCGACAAGCAATGGTGGGAACAGGTCGGTCCCCCGAAGCCGACCGCAGCTCCATCAACCGCCCTTGGCGGGACACCAAGATGATGACGGTTCAAAAGGGAATTCATGACGCCGCTTGCCGCACGATGCGACATGGGCTGCGGATTCAATCCTCGTCCCTTCCCGGGTCCACCGGTTTTTTCCCTTTCCGGGAGTTTTCGAAAAAGTCGGCCAGCGGATAGATCTGCTGGTTCAGCTCTCTCATGCTTTGCAACATCAGCCGGTGGGGGCGGTAGTCTCGGTCCACGATGCCGATCTGTTTGACGCCATCATCGCCACTGTATTTGAACCAATGCCAACCCACACAATCCGGGTGCTTCAGAAGGCCAAGAGTGTGGTTCTGATAAAACCATCCGCGATCGCGCTCGGTCTTGACCCGAAAACCGGCACCTCGGATTTCTTCCGATGCGGGAACCGCCATGGCATACCATTCAGACATCAGAACCGGGCGTCCGGCGGCTTTGGCCAAAAGGCTGATTTGATCTGCCTTTGGCGTCCAATGGTGGTAGTAGTTGATGCTGACCACATCAAGCGTCCTGCTTCCCCGCAAAGTGGCGGGCCGGATGCAGCGCCCGTGAATCCGACTGCCAAGATAAAGATGATTCGGATCATGTCTTCGAATCGCGGCCCCGACGATGGAGTAATATCGATGGGCAACATACTCAAGAAAGGCGTCCTGGTCTTCCTGGGAACGCTCCTCATCAGGACCTTTCCTGGTCTTCGCACGGTATTCATCCCACCACTTCCTCGCAGCGATGAAGCCCGGGTCATCTTTCGGCAGGGCGAGGAAAAGATCGAGGAGGTTCGGCCGGAATGGCAACTCGTTATCCGAAAAGTGACCGATCAGCCAGGGATCGTCTTTGGTCTTGGACAACTGCCTGGCATGTTCGTCACAGAATGACTCAAACTCCGGATGGAAAATGGGCATGGCCCCGTTCTTGTAATCGGTATGGCCAAATCCCTTCGCCGTGACCTTCAATTTCCGGCCGAAGGTGCTCATGAAGTTCCATCGACAGGTGTAGGGAAGACGATATTCCCCTTGGAAATGCTGCCATTCACTCCAGCACCCCAGGGTATTGAAACCATGCGATTTGAGCAAACCGTGGGTCGATTTCGCCCAGTCCTCCGGGCTGTCCCATCCCGACTTTGAGAAATCCTCCTGCTGCGGGTTGTTGGAAATCACCGAGCAAATCCCGGCGGAGAGAAAAAGATAACCTTCGGGATCCACGAACCACCACCTCCCATCGATTTTCTCCGTGCGAAAAAAACCACTTGCCCGGGTTCTTCGATCCATCCTGCCCCCATACGGACTCAGACCGACCTTGTCCGATGGCGTAAAGCCATCCAGTTCGCCGACGGTATCAACTGCCGTCGTCGTCCACTTTCCCTTCACGAGCAACTCCGCCTCCGCACCAGTTGCAGGAAGAAGGGCACCCGAATGCCATACCCACAAAGCCGCCACAATGCAGGATGGGAAAACGGAAGAATGGGTTACACTTGGCATGGGACACAGATTAGCTGGCTTCAGTCATTCAGGCAAATCGTTACCCTGCCTGCGTTGAGGTGTGGCACCGGATACCGGGAGTGCCAATCCGCAACAGGATGAAGCGTTGTAGCCAAGAGGGTCATTTCGACTCGGGGCTGGTAGGCGGTTGTCCGGCATCGTCTTTTTGGACTTGGATTTTCTTCAGTAGCGCATTTAAGCGAGTTTCGGTATCCTTACTTGGTCTGCGGAACTCAACAAGATTTCCGATTCCATCAGTATAGGCAAAGACTCGGAATTGATTGTGCCCAGTCTTGATGATTGAAATATCAATAATCTCCAATTGAGGTTCTCCACGCACTCCGCTCTTGTCGTCAATCTTGATGCCCCTTCGAAGCCGAATTACAGTAACTGGATGGCTGGCAACAAGATCCCTGAATTCGATGATAGCACCCGCTGGGGAAGCACCCGCTCCACCAGTCAATGGGGTAGATGATTGACAGGATTGGATGAATGATACCGCTGCTGATTCGATTCCAATGTCGGGCGGCGTCAGTCGCGCCTGCCGGATTTCAGTAAACCGCTCTACTGAAACCTGCGCGGACGCAGTGATTGTGACAAGCGTCACGCATAATAGAAGCCGGAAAGTCGTGTTCATTGTTTTGCCCAACGTCTAGCTCATCCATGGTGGGAATGGAAGCTCGAATTCAAAGAACGACGTTGCCCGCCGTTGGATGAGCCGGCTTCTGTTTTTTGTCGTGGACGATTGCCTCAAAACATGGAATCAGAGAATTGATCGAGCCTAGGAGGTCTTCACGAATGAATCTCGTGTATTCAACCCCTGTTACGCGGCTCCATTCGGGCCCTGACATTATCTCCTTCAAAAATGCCAGAGAGAACGAGAGAGCGGGTGTATTCATATCGGCAGAGTCCTTCTTCGGTCGCGCTTTTTGCACGGCCTGTTTGGCTTTACGCAGGATTGCCTCAGGTGATTTGCTCGGTCGAGGCTTGCTATCACATGAACGGTAAAGGGTCTTAGTCCCCCATGTCTCCCCTTTAAAGTGTCGAATTTGATCATCTTTGGTGAGCTTCCAGTGCTTGAAAGTCGCGTCTGTATAGCCATTCTGTCGTGAGGCTTTCACGAGTTCCCCTTGCGTGACGATTCCCGGGAATCTAGCTGCCGCTCCGGAAAGCCTGAATGCCAAGACAACAGCGCGACCGAGAAGATCGATTGACTCACTTGCTCCAGTTTTGAGTCGCGAAAGTAACGCGTCCTGTTCATAAGCGACTCCGTGGCGAATCTTGAACTTCTTGTCAGACTTAACTGATAAATTGGTCACATTCAATAGGAGCGTCAGATGCCAGGCCGCATTGAATACATCCGCTGCGCGTGCGCCAAGTTCTCTATGGAGCGGAATCGGATACCAGGCGAGAAAACCATCGCCTGTCCATTTGATATACTCACCACCCGATGCCCTCACTGCTATTCGAGATATCCAGTGAAATCGTGGGATAAAGGCTTCAATAGCCGAAATCGCTGAATTGTCATTCAAGTGTTTCGAAGACGAAGCAATGTCACACACCCAGACGATTCCTCGCGCACGCTCAAATTGAAAGTCGGGTTGCTCCATGTTCTGTTTCGTCATTTTGCGCCTAACGGAGAGCACATCCGCCGCTACCAGCGTGGGCGGGGAGGGATCTCGGGGTGAGGGTTGGAAGGACGGGAGGGCATCGAAAATCGGCGGCTGGTAGGGGTTGGATGGTGCGGCTTGTTGAACAGAGCCGCTGCGCGGCGAGGTCTTACTTCGGCGTTGAAAGGGGTGACGTGAGCACTCATCCTGATCTCGCTATGAAAAAAAGACA
>JALOTY010000093.1 GCA_025457665.1 Akkermansiaceae bacterium
GGATGCAGGGGGATGGACGGGTGGTTCGAACGTGCCTCACATCATCGAACTCGAAGGTCTGCCCGAAGGACTCTCCAGTTTCTGGCTGCGTCCTGACATTTACACGCGGATGGAGGTGATGATCGAAAAGTCCGATGCCTTCGTGATTTTCCCCGGCGGGGCGGGAACCGTGCAGGAGTTGCTGGCCCTGCTGATTTTCAAAACCCAGGGGCATCCGCTCATGGCGGGCAAGCCGGTGGTGATTTTCAATCGACTCGATGAACGCAGCGGGCTGAGGTTCTTCAGTCCTTTGATCGATCTTCTCCGCGCCCACTGCGGCGATGATGCCTTCGTGGTCGTGGATGAACTCGATGGCATCCGCAGCAGCCTCAACGAGCTGTTAGGGCCGGTGGCGGTGGCTTGAAATCCGGTTTAGGGCTTCTTCAAGCTCTTCAACCAATCGATGAGGGCGTTCAGTTCTTCGTCGCTGATTCTTCCGGTGAATCCCGGCATGGCAGGGGCGTATCCCTTCACGACCTCGGCCTGGGGTTCGAGGATGGCTCGGCGGAGATAAGCTTCATCGGCAAGCACCTTGGAGCCATCGGCCAACTCGACGGTGGATCCGTAGAGCCCGTGAAGGTCCGGGGCGATGGGGCCTCCGCCGGGCAGGTGGCAGGCGGCACAGGCGAGGGTGTCGAAGACTTGTTTTCCCGCAGCCACGCTGGGAGCGTCCACCGGACGGGCATGGGATTTCGGCAGGAAGAAAGCGATGAGCAGGGCGGCGGCCGCCACCACGCCGAAGATCGAAAGCAGCCAGCCACGGAAATGATAGCGGGTGTTCATCAGGTGTTTCACCGCCATGAGCGCGGGGATGATGGTCAGCAGGATGGCCACGTTCTTCTCGGCCGAATACAGGCTTGGAAAATGGGCGCTGAGCATGAGGAACACGACGGGGAAAGTCATGTAATGATTGTGCAACGAGCGTGCCTTGGCGCGTTTGCCGTATTCCGGATCATGAGCCTGCCCGGCACGCAGGGCGCGCATGAAGCGGTGCTGGTTGGTCATGATGTGGAAAAAGACATTGGCCGACATGCAGGTCCCCATCATGGCGCCGATCTGGAGATAGAGCGCACGACCATTGAAGATCGAGCCGTAGGCTGCGGAGATCGCCGCGAGGACCAGCAGACTCAAGGCGAGCCCGGCCAGCGGGAACTTGCGGAGGGGTGAGCGCCACAGGGCATCGTAAAGCAGCCACCCCCCGAAGATCCCCGCCAGACTCAGGGCGGCCGCCGCTCCGGGGCTCAGAGAGGTTTTTTCCGCGTCTAACAGAGAGTTGCCGTTGCTGAGAAAGAGCGCGCCGAGCAGCACGAAGCCGGTGATCCAGGTGGTGTAGGATTGCCATTTGAACCAATGAAGCTTTTCCGGAATGGCTTCCGCCCGCATCAGGCGTTTTTCGAGATGAAACACGCCGCCGCCGTGAAGCATGTCGAGTTCCCCGAGGAGTTCGGGATCGCGGTCCTTGGCAGGCTTGATGAGATTCAGCTCCATCCAGGTGAAAAGCAGGGAATTGCCGATCCACATGATGCCCGCCACCACGTGAGCGAAGCGGAAGATCACGTTGACCCATTCTGTCCAGGAGGAGTCCATGAGGCGGGGAAAGCAATTGGCGTGCTAAGAAAGGAGGCTTTCGCCGAACTTGTCGCCCAGGCGGAGTCGGGCAATCCAATGAATCTGGCGGAGGGCTTCGAGGATCTCCGTTTCCCGGTCGTGAGCGAGGCGGGATTCGAAGGATTCCAGCATGCTTTCGAGCGTGTTGAGACGGGCGCAGAGGATGAAGGGGAAGCCGAATCGCTCTCGATAGGCGGTGTTCAGACCGGAAATCTTTTCGTAAAGCGCATCGCTGAGACGATCCAGCCCGAGTCCGGCTTGTTCGCGGGTGGAATCGGCAGTGAGCGCACCGGCGCGGGCCAGCTTTCCGGCAAGGTCCGGGTGCGCCTGGATGAGGGCCATTTTTTCCTCGTCGCTCGCGGCGTCCACCGCCTCCCGCATGGCATCCGCGAGCATGGCGGCGCTGGGGAAAGGGCGTTTCTCGAAGGCCCTGGCCGCAACCCAGGGGGAATGCTCGTAGATGCCGCCGAAGTGATCGATGAATTCATCGCGTGGCAGAGAGTTGACGGCTTCGATTCGAATCATCGGCCCCAGATCAGCAGGTTTCCGGCGCGATGCAATCTTTCGAAAATGAGGGATTGAGCTTCGCGGGGGGATGTTTGAAGGTTCGCTTGATGGATGGCTGGCGAACGATCGCGGAGCAGGAGAGCAAGGGGGCTGCCTTCGTGGTGGTGACCGTGGCGGCCCAACGGGGCAGCGTGCCCGCAGTCACGGGAGCCAAAGCAATCATCGATGCCGATGGACTCCGCGCAGGCACTCTCGGCGGTGGAAAGGTGGAGGCGAAGGCAATCCGCGAGGCTCAAGCGATGCTGGCAGGAAGCGGGTCTTGTGAATTGCGGACTTGGAATCTGCAAAAGGACGTCGGCATGACCTGTGGAGGCGAGATGACTTTGCTTTTCGAAAAAGTCGCTCCCGCAGAGGCATGGCGGGTGGTGGTTTTCGGTGCCGGTCATGTTTCCCAAGCCCTCGTGCGTCTTCTGGCAACCTTGAACTGCGGGGTTGAAGTCATCGATACCCGCCCGGAATGGCTGGATCGACTTCCCGCCGGAGAACGGATCCGACGGCATGTCGTGAGCGCCTTTGAAGACGGGGTCGGCATCGTGACCCCGGGCGATTTCGTGGTGAGCATCACTCAGGGGCATTCGACGGATCGACCGGTGCTCCGCGAGGTCTTGAAGCGATTCCCCGGGATTCCCTTTCTCGGTGTCATCGGCAGCGCGGCGAAACGGGCAGTGCTGCTGCGGGAGCTGCGCGAGGATGGAATCGATGCCGACCTCTTGAAAAATCTGGTCTGCCCCCTCGGTTTGCCCCTCGGAGGAAACGATCCGGCGGAAATCGCCGTGAGCATCACCGCTCAGTTGTTAGAGCGACGGGATGCCCGGGCAGCGGGCCGATGGCCAGCTTGACGGTTTCCGCAGTGAGCGGGGAGGGGAGGGAGGTCTCGCCGATGCCAAAGGCATGAATGGCATCCCGCAGGGCCTCGCGGACGGAAATGGCAAGCATCAGGGGAGGTTCGCCCACGGCCTTGGAGCCATGAATCGTTCGCGGCTGGGTCGCCTTATCTAACAGACGAACCCTGAAGTCCACCGGCGCATCGCTGAAGGCCGGGATGGCATAGGTGCTGGCGCTGTGGGTGAGCAGGCGGCCGCGCTCATCCCATTTCAGCTCCTCACAGGTCAGCCAGCCGGTTCCCTGGACATAGGCACCTTCGATCTGCCCGCGGTCGATCGCCGGATTCAGGGAATCGCCGACGTCGTGCAGGATATCCACCCGACGCAGATGATGCATTCCCGTGAAACCATCGATCTCCACTTCGCTCACCGCCGCGCCGAAGGCATAGTAGTGGAAGGGTCGGCCCTTGCCCACGGACCAATCCCAGGCGATGTGCGGGGTGATATGGAAGCCGGTGGCGGATAGCTGGATGCGGCGGGTGTAGGCAAGTGCGGTGATTTCGCCGAAAGGGATGGGATCCGCCCCGGGGGCGTGGAGATGGCCGTCGCGGAAATCGATGTCTGCGGGATCGCAGCCGGTCTTTTCGGCGGCAAGAATGGCGAGACGTTCGCGGAGGATCGAGCAGGCATCGGCCACGGCCATGCCATTGAGATCCGAACCGGTGCTCGCGGCGGTGGCGGAGGTGTTGGGCACCTTGTCGGTCCGCGTATGCATCAGGCGGATCCGCTCCGCCGGCAGGCCCAGCTCACGCATGGCGACTCCGAGGATCTTGGTGTGCAAGCCCTGGCCCATTTCGGTGCCGCCGTGATTCACCTGCACCGAGCCGTCCTGATAGATGAGAACCAGAGCGCCGGCTTGATTGTAATGTTTGAGGGTGAAGCTGATGCCGAATTTCACCGGAGTGATCGCCAGACCGCGCTTGCGATGGGGATTCTGAAGGTTCCAGGCATCGATCTCCCGACGACGGGTCGCGAAGTCCGAGTGATCTAACAGGTCATGCCATATCCGCTGGAGGCGGTTGTCTTCGACGAGTTGACCATAGTGGGTCGTGTTCGTTTCCCCTTCGCCGTGGTAGAAATTCGTTTCGCGGACCTTTTCCGCCGGATGGCCGGTGATTTCCGCGATGCGGCCGAGGATTTCCTCGATGACCAGCATGCCTTGCGGTCCTCCGAAGCCACGGAACGCGGTGTGGGAGGTGCTGTGGGTCCGGCACACCTGACCCCGGAAACGGACGTGGGGGATGTGGTAGGCATTATCGAGGTGGAACAGGGCGCGATCGTTGACCGGCTGGGAAAGGTCGAGCGACCAACCGCCATCGGAGTAAAGCTCGATGTCGGCGGCGAGAAGACGCCCCTGCTTATCGAAGCCCACGTGATAGCGAGCAAGGAAGGGGTGACGCTTGCCGGTGCACTCGATATCGACATCACGATCCAACTGCATGGCCACCGGACGTCCGGTTCTCAGGGCACCCAGGGCACAAATCGCCGCCCATGGATTCGCCTGGGTTTCTTTGCCGCCGAATCCGCCGCCCATGCGCGGACACTCGACCACGACACGGTTCTTCGGCCAGCCGAGAACCTCGGCGACGATGGTCTGGGTTTCGCTGGGATGTTGGGTGGAAGCGGTGACATGAATCCCTCCGGCACCATCCGACTCGGCCAGCGATGCATGGGTTTCAAGATAGAATTGCTCCTGCCCGCCAATGCGGAAAACACCCTGAAGCTGGTGGGGGCATTCTGTTAGGGCGGATGAGACATCGCCACGGATGAGAAAATGGGGATCGGTATGGAATGATCCGGCAAGGATCGCTTCATCGATGCCGAGCAGCGGCGGCAGGCTTTCCGTGATGACACGGACCTTCTCCGCGGCGAGGCGGGCTTGTTCGGGCTCATCGGCGATGATGGCGGCGATGATTTGCCCGTGGTAGTGGATTTCTTCCTCGGCAAAGAGCGGTTCGTCATGCCGGGCAGGGCCGGTATTGTTCGCACCGGGGATATCCTTTGCCGTGAGGACCGCGCGCACTCCGGGAGAGCGGAGGGCGGAGGAGATATCACATTCGAGGATTTTTCCGCAGGCGATGTTCGAACGGACGAGATGCACCTGCAAGGCACCCCGGCGGATGGCGATGTCCTCGGAGAACAAGGCCTGACCTGTGACATGACCGACGGCCGATTCATGAATCATCGAGCCCTGCGGATGATCGAAGGGATTGCCAATCACCGGTGCAGAAAATCCGTGAGTCTCCGTTTCCAGGAAATGCTTCCGCAGCAGTTCGCGAAGGAGGAGACGACGGTATTCGGCAGTGCCGCGCAAGTCGCTCAGTGGAGTGAAAGAGGCACAGAGACGATCCAGCATCTCCGCAGACATGACTTCCGCAGGCGTGAGGCCGAGGATCGTTTCCTCCACGGCCAGCGCGCGTTGGGGGCAGGCAGCCACGCCGCCGAAGGCGAGTCGCGCGGTGCGGATGCGGCCATCGGCGCCCACCTCCATGCGGATCGCAGCGGAAACAGTGGAGATATCCATTTCGCGACGCTTCGATACCTTGGCGAAAGTGCATCGCCCCGCCGGATTTCGCGGCAGCAGAACCGCTTCTAACAATTCATCGGCATTGAGAACCGTCTTGCGATATCCGGTAAAGAATTCCGCCAGAGGCAAAGTCCGTTTGCCTTGGGGTGAAGCAAGAATGACCGAGGCATCGAGGGCCAGCAGCACGGGGGCGGAGTCGCCGATGGGTGAGGCGGTGACGAGGTTTCCCCCCAAGGTGGCCCGATGCCGGATTTGTCGCGAGGCGAAAAGCCGCAGCATCTGATCGAGCGCCGGATATTCGCCGCCGAGCGCGTCGGCAAGGTCGGTCAAGGGGACTGCCGCGCCCAGATGCCAATGGCTCTCCGTGCTTTCGATCACGGTCAATTCCTTCACGCGTTCGAGCGAGATGAGATTTTCCGGTCGGAGTTGCCGTTTGTTGATCAGAACGGCGATCTCGGTCGCGCCGGCGACCAGCATGGCGTCGGGGTGCTGCGAGCGGAGTTCGAGGGCTTCGTCGAGTGTGGTCGGGCGGTGATGGCGCGATGGACTCAGGGCCGGATCGCCGTGAACGCTGAAGTTCACGTCAGCGGATGGCATGGCGGCGGCAGCCTCGCGAATGGGCCGGTATCCGGTGCAGCGGCAGAGATTGCCACAAAGTTGATCGGCCACGGCGGCGGGATCCGATGTCACCCCGCGGGCTCCGGCTTCGGCCAGGGAACAGACGAAACCCGGCGTGCAGTATCCGCACTGCGAGCCACAAGCTTCGCTCATGGTCCGCTGGGCCGGGTGCAAGCTTCCGTCCTCGGAGGCAAGCCCCTCCACCGTGATGATGGAGGACCCTGCAAGTGAATGCACCAGCGCCAGGCAACTGTTGATCGCCCGTGGCGCACCGCCCGGTCTCTCTAACAGGACAGTGCAGGCACCGCAGTCGCCTTCATTGCAACCGCATTTCGTCCCGGTGATTCCCCGACGGCGCAGCAAGGCGAGGAGGTTTTCGTGGGCCGGGGAGTCGGTGAGTTCCAGGCGCCTGCCATCGATGAAGAGATAAGGCGAAGAATTCATTTCCGGGCGAGTTCGAGAAGCGTGTGGGTGAGAAGATCGACTCCGCGGCCGATGTCCTCGGGGGAGGCATACTCGTCGGGTCGGTGGGACCATCCGTTGCGACACGGGATGAAAATCATCAGGGTGGGACAAAGCCGAGCCATGAACAGCGAGTCGTGATAGGCCCGGCTGATCATGCGTCTGTGGCTGTAGCCGAGCGATGTCGCGCAGGCCGATGCTGTATCTAACAGATGAGGGGAACAGATGGCGGGAGGGTCGGAGTGAATGACGTTCCACTCCACGGAAACACCACGGCGGGCACCGATTTCCTGCGAACCATCGCGGATGCGGGCAATCGCCCTTTCGCGGGCATCGAGATCGGTATCGCGGAAATCGATTTCCATCACCACATCGCAGGGGATCGAGTTGATCGCTCCGGGGTGGATGCGGAGGACTCCGGTGGTGCCGACGGTGTCAGGTGAGCCGGATTCGAGCGCCGCGCGTTCCACAAGAAGGGCGGTTTCGGCTGCGGCGAGGAAGGCATCGTGTCGATCCGGCATGAGCACCGCCCCGGCGTGACCGCCATTTCCCACAAATCGCAGGCGGAAGGCGGCGGGAGCGGCGATTCTTTCCACCAGCCCGATGGGAACCCCTTCTTTTTCCAGCAGGGGACCTTGTTCGATGTGGAGTTCCACAAATGCTTCGTAGCAGCCCTCGGGCAGGGCGACATCCTCAAGGTTTCCCCGGCATTCGGGCGGTCTGAGGTCGTCGAGTTTCAATCCATCGGCATCCGTCAATGCCCGTGCCTCTTCGGCGCTGGTGGTGCCTGCGAGCATCCGCGAACCCAGGCAGCCGATGCCGAAGCGTGTGGGTTCCTCAGCGGTGAACATGATCAATTCGATCGATCGCCGCGGCGGATCTCCGCTTTCGCGAATGCGCCGCAGCGCTTCGAGTCCACCAAGCACGCCCACGGTGCCATCGAAGGCCCCGGCGTTCGGGATCGCATCGGTGTGGGAACCGGTGGCAATCGAGGGAAGCTCGGGATCGCTCCCAGGGAGGGTGATGAATAAATTGCCCACGGGGTCGATCCGCGTCAGGAGTCCCGCCGCCTTTGCCTTATCTAACAACCATTTTCGGGCAGCCAAATCTTCCGGCGAAAAGAGGACCCGGGTGACGGCCGGAGTTGGGTGGGCGGAAATGAGGGCCAGCTCGGCCAGTTCCTGCGTGAGGCGATCGATGGACATGGGTTTCAGGGCAGGCGGTGGATGTCTTTGTGATAGAGATAGGTCGCCGGGCTATCACCAATCGCGGCGAACCACTGCGGGCAATAGGGAGCCATCCAGATGGCATCGCCGGCGGTGACGGGATAATAGCGATCTTCCAGTCGATAGATCCCTTGTCCAGCCAGCATCAGCAAGCCGTGTTCCATGATATGGGTTTCCACGAAGGGCAGGGTGGCACCGGGTTGATAGGTGAAAAGGTTCATCGCGAGGTCATATCGCGGGTCCACCGGCAGGAGGATCTGCAAACGGGCGTTCTCATTTCCGAGAAAGGGTTCGGAGGGAACTTCAGCGGAATTTCCGTGAACCATCGGCGGTGCACCGATCCCCGGAACGGATTGGAAGATCTTGCGATAGATGGTCAGCCGTGATCCGGCCTCCACCTCGATCCGCAGCTCCGATCCTGCGGGTGCGAAAAGAAAGCCTCCCTGGGCGAGATGAATCGGATCGTCACCCCAGGTGACCTGCGCGCCGCCGGATTCGATATAGACCGCGTGTTCATGTTCATCCGCCGGGAAAGAGGCGATTCCGGCGGTTTTGCCGATGATAAGAAATTGCGAAAAGCCCGCACCCATGGCGGGAGAGATGATCACATGGGTGGTGAGTCCGCTCCAACCGGGGAAATCCGAGGGCACATGGCCGTCCGGGGCGATGAGGGCGTGTCGTGCGGCGAGGACCGTGCGGGTGGATCCGAAGAGTGGGCTCATGATCAGGTTTCAGTGGGTTTGGGCGGGACGAAGGAATTTTCCGCGCGTGCAGGGGCCAACGCGGAATCCACGAAGGAAGGTGGCGGCGACACGCCAATCAGGCTTCATGCCGAGATAGGGGGAAAGCGGATGACGCTGGCGCAGGTCTTCCGCACGAATGACAATCGAATGTTTATCTAACAGAATGAAATCCGCATCCATGCCGAGAGCAATGGCACCTTTGTTCCTTAGTCCAAAGCGTCTAGCGGGGGCAAGGGAACTGAGTTCGGCGATCCTTTGCCAGGAAAGTCGATTCAAAGCCCGCCCCAAAATGAGCGGAAAGCCGTGCTGACAACCGGCAATGCCTCCCCAAGCTGCGAAGACGTCTTCTCCGCTTTTCATTTCCGGTGGGGCGGGGGAGTGATCGGAACCCAGGGTGTCGATGGCACCACTTTCGAGGGCTGCCCAGAGAGCTTCCACGGAAGCCCGGGGTCGCAAGGGCGGAGCGCATTTCGCAGGGATGCCGATGGCGGCCCCGGCATCTTCATCGAGAAGCAGGTAGTGATGACAGGTCTCCACCGTGATATCGACTCCGGCCGCACGTCCGCGCTGGGCGGCATCGAGGCCTTCAGGGCTGCTGACGTGGACGATGTGAACCGCGCAACCGGATTCCCCGGCGAGTTCGCAAACGAGATCGATGGCCCGTGCCTCGGCCTCAGGCGGACGCGAGGCAAACCAATCCCTCATGGTTCCCGGTCGAGGAGGAGGATGATGCCGTTGATGTTCCGCGATGAAATCCGGATCTTCCGCATGGACGCCAATGATGAGTCCGCGGGCGGCGGCGCGTTTCATGCCATGAAGAAGCGTGCGGGCATCGGCAGCGCGGAATTCATCGATTCCACTTGGGCAAAGGAATGCCTTGAAGCCGATCGCGCCTTCATCCGCCATGTCATCCAGATAAGGCAAGCTGTCCGGCGTGAGGCCGCCCCAAAGTGCAAAGTCGAGGCAGGATTGCGATTCCGCACGTTGACGTTTCGCCACAAAGGTTTCGCGATCGAGCACGGGCGGATGCGAGTTCAGGGGCATGTCCGCGAAACTCGTGCCTCCGCCCGCGGCCATCGCTGCCGAGCCGCTATCGAGTCCTTCCCAATCCGCCCGCCCCGGATCGTTGAAATGCACATGCACGTCCACACAGCCGGGGAAAAGGAGCTGTCCGGCGGCATCGACTTCCTCGCGGCCCGTCATGCCGCTGGCATCGCCAAGAAAAACGATTCTGCCCTCCGCCGCGGCGAGATCGACCTTGAGCAGGCCTTCGGGAGTGACGATTTCCGCTCCCCTGATGATGAGATCGGCATCGCTCATGAGTGGTTGTAAGGAGAGTTGCACCAGCGGTCGATGACCTTGGCGAGGGTTTCGATCCCGAGGGCGAGGTCTTCGCGGGTGATGCTTTCGTCCGGATGGTGGCTGAGCCCGGCGCGGCAGCGGAGGAAAATCATGGCCATGGGCGCTACGGCGGACATCACCACCGCATCATGTCCGGCACCACTGGGGATGCGAGGGGCGGGAGATCCGGTGACTTCGGCCACGGCAGCGGCGAGAGTGGCGACCCAGGCATCGTCCGCCTGCACGGCGGCACCGCGCTGGAGGATTTCGAAAACGATTTCGAGTCGACGCGACCCTGCGATTTCCCGGCAGGCTCTTTCGATGGCCTTCAAGGCGTCCTCGAGTTGCCCATCCGAGGGATGGCGGACATCGAGGGTGAAATGGCATTCACCCGGAACCGAATTTCCCGCTCCGGGCCAGACATCGAGTTTGCCGACGGTGGCGACGAGCGGGTCGTGAAGTTTGGCGATTCCTTCGATTGCCAGCACGCATTCCGCGGCACCGGCGAGGGCATCGCGGCGGAGCGGCATCGGAGTGGTTCCGGCATGTTCCGCCTGCCCACGGAGTTCGATGCGGCCGCGGACTTGCCCGCAGATCGATGGCACCACACCCAGCGCCAGCGAAGCGTTTTCGAGCACGCGGCCTTGTTCGATGTGGAGTTCCAGATAAGCGCTGGCCGAGCCCGGCGGATAAACGATTTCACTGGCTCCTTCATGCCAGCCCTCATGGGCGATGGCCTCCGCAACCGTGATCCCCCGGGCATCGCGGGTGCCCAGAAGAGCTTCATCAAGCTCCCCGATGCAGGCCCGGCTGCCGAGATAGGTGGCATGAAAACGGACGCCCTCTTCATCGGCAAAGGCGAGGATATCCACGCTTTCTTCGGGCGATCGGCCCTGGGAGGCGAGCAGTTCGATGGCGGCCATGCCGGAAATGATGCCGAGGGGGCCATCGAATTTCCCGGCATCCACCACGGTATCATAGTGAGAACCGATCAGAAGTGGCGGTCGAGATCCGCGCCCCTCATGACGTCCCCGCAGGTTTCCCAGGGCATCGTGGGCAGTGGAAAGCCCGGTCTCTTCCATCCACGCGAGGATTTGCTCGGCTGCCCGTCGCGAGGCAGGCGACAGAAAAGATCGCGTCAGCCTGCCGGCATCGTCGCTGATCGCGCCGAGTGAGTGGAGCCGATCCCAGGCCTTGAGGACGACGGGATGATCTGGAGCAAGCATGGCCATCAGCTCCCGCGGTAGGTCTGGTAAGCCCAGGGTGAACAGACAATGGGCACGTGAAAGCGCCCGCCCGCCGGGGTGTGAAAGCGGATGGGCACTTGGTCGAGGAAAGGGGAGGAAACCCCTTGCTCGCGGAAATAGGCGCCGACATCGAACTCCAGCTCCCAAGCACCGCCGCCATCATCGTTTCCTTCGTAAAGCGCTTCGTCCGGCCTGCCATCGGCATTCAGATGGACATCGGCGATGACCGTCCCGCACTGCGGACGGCGGAGGACGACCCTCATTCCGGCCGCCGGGCAGCCGTGGAGAACATCGAGGGCGTGGGTGCTGATCCGAACCATGGAGAGACCAGTGCAGATTCCGTGCCGCAAGGCAAGCGCGGGTCGGGGGAGAGAAGAGAGCCGGATGCAGCCGCAGGTGATTCCGACGTTGCCGGATCCGATCCGGCAGGGTAGCGTCCGACACGCCCATGAGTTCCCTGCTTCTCCGACTCCGCGACACCGCCTTGGTGGCGACGTGCTGTGTTTTCGGATCCTTGGGGGCTCAAGAGGTCGTCGAACCGGCAACAGCCAGTGCGGAAACCGGTTCCACGGCGGACGATGCCTCGATCTTCAATCGCCGCAATGCCCGCACCATCCAGCTCCAGATCCCCGCTCCGCGCGGGCCCATTCTCGATCGCGAGGGGGCGATTCTCGCGCAAAACCGCGTCGTCTATCAGCTCGTCGTGCAGTATGAGCAGTTCGCCGATGAGCGGCCCGAGCAAATCATCGCCTGGGGACGCCAACGGGTGGAACTGGCCAAGACCCTCAGGGAAAACATCCGCGAGCCCAGCGATGCCCAGCTCCAGGAACACTACCGCCATCGCCGTTGGCTGCCGCTGGCAGTGAGTTCCACGATGTCGGCAAAAGAAGCCGAGGCACTCCGGCCGAAACTGACCCGCGGGCTTGAGTTGCAGGCGGTTTATCAGCGCCACTATCCGGAAGACGAGACGGCCGCCCACATCATCGGCTACACCGGTCAGGCGGGGAAACTGCCCACCGGACCCATCAGTCCCAACGAGCCGATGTGGGAGCTTTCCGAAGGCCGGGCGGGCTTCGAAAAATATTACGATCAGGACCTCACCGGTGTCCCCGCGGCCCTACGATTGGTTTTCAACGAGCAGGGGGAAATGCTCCTCCGCGAGCAGCGGGGCCAGCCGCGCATGGGCGGCGCAGTGGTTTCGACCCTCAATCTCCGCTGGCAGAAACGGGCCGAAGACGTGCTCGATGATTACGCCCGCCGCGGGGCCTTCGTGGTGATCGATGTGGCCACCGGCGAAGTCCTCGTGATGGCCTCGAATCCCAGTTTCAATCTCAATCAGTGGATTCCCGGCATCAGTCAAAAGGCCTACGACGCCCTCCGCGACAACCCCGACAAACCGCTTTACGCCCGGGCCTTCCAGGGGTCCTATCCACCCGCTTCCGGCTTCAAACCCATCGTCGCCCTCGCCGCCCTGAATGACGGCACGATCAAAAAATGGAGCACGGTTTACTGCCCGGCCTACCTGACCTACGGCAACCACAAGCTGTGGAACTGGTCGAAATCCGCTTACGGCGATCTTTCCGTGATCCCCGCCATCAAATGGTCGAACAATCCGTGGTTCGCTCAGGTCGGAAACCAGGTCGGCTCCAGCGTTTTCCTCGCCGCCGCCCGCCGCCTGGGATACGGGGCCACCACCGGCCTGCCCCTCATCGGGGAAGATCCGGGCCTTGTTCCCACCCCCGAATACGTTCGCAAAACCATGGGCCGACCCATCACGGAAGGCGATGTCGCGAACTGGTCGATCGGTCAGGGCGCGGTGCTCTCGACCCCGCTGCAGGTCGCCCAGGCCATGGCGGGCATCGCCAATGGCGGCGTGCTGCCCAAGCTCCACCTCGTCATGCAGGTCCAGGATTCCTACGGACGCGTCATCAAATCCGCCCAGCCCGAACGCCGCCACTGGCTCGGCTTCGAGTCCGAGGCACTGGAAACAGTCACGGAAGGCATGCGGCAGGTGGTCGATGGTGGCACCGGTCGCAGCGCCTCACTCGGCTGGGCTGAGGTTTGCGGGAAAACCGGCACCGGCCAGTGGGGCCCCGCCAGCAAAAGGCAGGGCGTCGCCTGGTTCGCCGGATTCCTCCCCGCCGATCAACCCCGCCTCGCCTTCGCCTGTCTCTACGAAGGCAAGCCCGGCCAGACGGTCAGTGGCGGTCGCAATGCCGCCGTCATGGTCCCGGCTTTCTTCAATCGCTTCCGCGATGAAATCAAAGAGATGATCGCCCCGGCTCCCAAGGCGGTGGCCGTCGTGATCGAAGACGAAGTGACCGAACAGGAAAAGACCGAAGGCGTCCTTCGCGCCTTGCCCGTGGACGAACTCGATGTCGGGGACGACGCGGACGAAACGCCGGAAGAAGAGGTGCCCCAGGCCCTCCCCGTGGAGGAAAGCGATGAAGGGGACCTGGGAAATGCCCCCCGCGCTGGCGAAGTGAGCGAGGACGACTTCATCGAACCTCAGGATGGGCCGTGATTTTCGCGGTTCGGCGCTGGACGACTGGCCCCGGACCCGCCAAACAGAAGGCGCGCGGTCGTTGCGGCCGCCCCAATTCACGACCCCAAACTCATCAACATGGATATCCAAATTGCTTCGCTCTGTGACTTCGCGGCCGACTACAACGGCAAACTGGTGGTGAGCGGCACCTTCGACACTCTCGCCGCCCGCGCCCTGCCGGTGGTTCACCCGATGTGTGCGCTCGCCCTCCGCTTCTGCTTCACCCAGGAAGACTGCGGCCGTCACAAGCTCTCCATCAACATCATCGATGAGGACGGCGAGTCGCTCGATGCCCAGAACATGCCGATCGAACCTGAGTTCGAAGTTCAACTTCCACCCAATGTTCCCTTCCTCACCCGCAACCTGATCATGAATCTTCAGGGCCTGCGCTTCACGAAGTCGGGCATCTACTCGGTGGACATTGGCTGCGATGGCGAGCTGCTCATGCGCCTGCCCGTCCGCATCGTTCTCGTCGAACAACCCGCCGCCCAAGCCGGTTGAGGTGCCTGCCGATTTCCACCACTGCGCGCTGATCACCGGGGCCTCCTCGGGGCTCGGCGCGGAGTTTGCCCATCAACTCGGAGGGCGCTGCGCCGCCATGGTGCTCGTCGCCCGCCGGGGAGACCGGCTCAGGGACCTTTCCCACCGCCTCACCTCAAAGCACCCGGGCCTCCAGGTGCTCGTGGTCGAGGCGGATCTCGTCACCGCAGAAGGCCGTCACGCCGTGATGGCTGCCTGTGACGAGGCCGGCCTGGTGCCGGACCTTCTCATCAACAATGCCGGCATGGGAGACTACGGCGAGTTTGCCGATTCCGATCCCGACAAACTCCTCGCCATGCTGCGCCTGAATGTCGAGGCGCTCACCATGGTCACCCACGCCGTGCTGCCCGGCATGATCGCCGCGGGCAGGGGAGACATCATCCAGGTGAGTTCCCTCGCCAGCCTCCTGGCCATCCCCGATTTCGCGGTCTATGCCGCCACCAAAGCCTACGTCACCAGCTTCTCCGAGGCCCTCCGCATCGAGTTGCTCGATACCGGCGTCCACGTCACTGCCCTTTGTCCCGGACCGGTTCACACCGAATTCGGCAGCATCGCCCAGAGAGGCGAGGGGAAAAAGGAATCGTCCTTCCGCGAGTGGTCTTACGTCGATCAGGAAATCGTCGTGGCCGATGCCCTCACTGGCGTTTCAAAGAACCAGGCCCGCGTCTTCCCGGGCCTGAAAATCGCTGCCGCCGCCGTCGTTCTCGGCCTGCTGCCCGTCGCCCTCCTCCGCCTCGCCATGTCCACCCGCCCCCGCCGCTGAGCGGGAGATTACTTCACCCCCTGCATTGGCTCATCCTCGCTCCTCGCTACGAAACAGAGGGACACGGAACACGCGGAAGACACGGAAAGGTTGATGATTCTTTTCTAACAACGAAAGGATCGAAAGGGACGAAAGGAAGGATGGAGGATGGAGGATGGAGGATGGAGGATGGAGGATGGAGGATGGAGGATGGAGGATGGAGGATGGAGGATGGAGGATGGAGGATGGAGGATGGA
>JALOTY010000149.1 GCA_025457665.1 Akkermansiaceae bacterium
CCCCAAAAAACGGGATGATGAGCCCCCAAAACGGCGAAGGCCGCTGACTTTTCAGTCAACGGCCTTCATTGGTGGCGGGAGTAGGATTTGAACCTACGACCTTCAGGTTATGAGCCTGACGAGCTACCTGGCTGCTCCATCCCGCGATTCCATTTGCGCCTTGCGGCGCGGGGCGGCACTCTATCGGGGTGCCACGCCGAGGCAAGGGATTTTTACCATTTCATCGCAGTTTGTGCGAGTCGCCGGATCAAAGCTTTTTCTCGATCACGGCGTAGGCCTGGTGATTGTGGATCGATTCGAAGTTTTCCGCCTCCACTCGATACCAGGTGATCTCCTCATGATCATCGGATCGCGAAGCCACATTGCGCACGAGGTCTTCGACGAAAACCGGATTGTCATAGGCGCGTTCAGTCACGGCTTTTTCATCCGGACGCTTCAATAGGCTGTAGAGTTCACAACTGGCCGATCTTTCCACGAGGGCGATGAGGTCCTCCAGCCAGACAGGATCGCGGAATCTCACCGCATAGGTCACGATGCCCCGCTGGTTGTGCGCGCCACGATCGCTGATCTGCTTGGAACAGGGACAGAGCGTGGCCACAGGGACCATCACGGTGACGACGAAGTCCACCTTGCCATCTCGCTCGGCTTCGACCTCGAAGCGGACCATGTAGTCCATCAATCCGGCCTTGCCGGTGACCGGGGCGGGCTTGCTGAGGAAAAAGGGAAACTCGAATTCCACGTGAGCCTTGCGGGCATCGAGGCGGGAAAGCAGTTCGGTGGGCAAGGCGGCCATGGTGCGGACATCGAGGCAGCCGCCGTGGGCATTGAGAGCCTCGACGAAACGGCTCATGTGGGTGCCTTTGTAATGTTCGGGCAGGTCCACGGCGAGAGCCACCGTGGCGACGGATCGCTGGGTCGAGCCGCCCTTGTCACGGATTTCCACGGGGAAGCGGAGGCCTTTGACTCCGACCCGGTCGATGGGCAGGCGGCGGTCGTCGCGCTCGTTCTGCGTGTCCTTGAGTTCCTTCATGCAACCAAAGAATTCGGCCCGCTCGCGGGGATCGCGGCGGGCCGGAAAGAAATGCTTTTCCTGGGTCCGGCGTGGGCCGGTCAGTGCATCAGGTTCACCGCGCGGGCCCGCTTGATTTCGCGGGTGATCTTGCGGTGCAGCTTGGCCGAAACTCCGGTCACGCGGCGGGGCAGGATCTTGCCGGTATCGGAAGTGAACTTCGTCAACAGGTCAGGATTGGTATAAACCACCTGCTGCGTGGGGATGTCGTGGCGGCGGCGGGGCATGGTGCGGTTCGCCTTGCGAAAGGCGATCCGGCGTTCGACGGTCTTCGGTTCGGACATGATGGATTAGCGGAGTTCGCGGTGCACCGTACGGCGTTGCAGGGCGGGATTGAATTTCACCTTCTCGAGACGCCCGGGCGTGCGAAGGCTCTTTTTGTTTCGGGTCGTCACGTAACGCGACGGCGATTTGCCCTCGGCGCGGGCCTCGGTGCATTCCAGGATGATGATATCGCGTGGCATGGGTCGTCAGGAAAAGTTGGGGGGCGGACGCTAACTCAGTTGTCTTCCTCGTCAAGCGAAACCGAACCGGATTCTTCATCATCGCCCAAATAGCCGTTGCTGAAGCCGACTTCGCCCTTCGGACGGTAGCGCTGATTGCCATATTCTTTCTCCCATTCCGCCTGGCACTGGACGGTGAGGCGGGCGAAGGGGATGGCCTCGAGTCGGGCGTGGGGGATTTTTTCCCCGGACATTTCGCAAACGCCGTAGACGCCGCGGTCGATGCGGCGCAGGGCCTGCTCGATTTCGTAAAGCGCATCCTGCTCCTTGGCGAGGACGCTGAGGGCAAAATCGCGGTCGTAGGCATCGCTCCCGGCATCGCCTTGGTGCATCCCGCTGCCAGAAGCTTCACTGCCTTCCGGGCCATTGCGGATCTCACCGGTGACGCCGGACATGGCATCGACGAGTTCGTCGCGCAGGTCGAGCAGGCGTTGACGCTGCTTGGCAACAAAAGGTGGCAGCTTGGAAAGATCCACTTTCACCGGAACCTTGGGAGTCGGCTTGGGAGCCGGGGCTTCCGCCTTGGGTTCAGGGGCGGGCGCCTTGGTGACGGCCTTTTTTGAGGGCTTGGGAGCCTCCGCCACTTCCTCGGCCGACGCTTTCGCGGGGGCTTTGGCCGCAGCGGCGGGCTTTTTCACCTCGGTCTTCGCCGCCTTGGGTGCGGTCGCCTTCTTGGCGGCGCTCTTCGCCGTTTTTTTTGCAGCCATGAGTGGAAATCGGATCGGGGTCCGCCCTTGTCCCGAGGGGCGGGACGGACAGGGCGCGGTCGATTAGCCCTTCCCCCGCCCCTCTGCAAGCGGAAAGTTCCGCGCAAACGATCGACTCATTTCCGCCCGGGGGGCTTGAACTGGGCCGCGGGTCCCCTAAGCTGCGCGCCCGCATGGAACTTCCCTCCATCATCGAAGCCCTCCTCGTCGCCTCCGGCGAGGCCCTGTCTGCCGAAGAATTGGCCCGCATCGTCCGCAGCCGCGTGGCCGAGGCCGAGGACGTCCGCGCCCGCGATCTGGAGGAAGGCCAGGAAGCCGCCCCTCTGCCGGAGTGGCTCTCGGCCCTCGCGACGGTCTCCGGAGAACAGGTGGTGGCCGCGATCGCCACGCTCAATCAGCACTACCAGCAAAGTGGCCGCGCCTTCACTCTGACCGAAAGGGCGAAAGGCTGGCGGATTTTCACCCGACCGGAGTATGGCGAATTCATCCGCCAACTTTACCCCGGACGCCGCCCCGAGCGACTCAGCGCACCGGCGATGGAAACGCTCGCCATCATCGCCTACCGCCAACCGATCACCAAGGCCGCCATCGAAGCCGTGCGCGGGGTTTCCTGCGACGGCATGCTGCAGAAACTCCTCGATCGCGAGCTGGTTCGGATCGGCGGTCGGGCCGATCTGCCGGGCAGGCCGCTGCTTTACGAAACCACCGAGCTGTTCTTCGAACATTTCGGGATCCGAACGATCGACGACCTCCCCAACGCCGGCGAACTGCGCAAGGTGAAGCTTCCTGAGCCCCCGGCGGAAGGCATGCCGGCCCCCGAAGAGCAGCTCGCCCTGAAAGCCGCAGGCGTGGACGCCGCCCCGGAAAGCTCCAACGACGAATCCCAGGAAACCCCGGAAAACTCCCAGCCGTGAATCTCGACGACATCCGCCGCGACATCGATCTCATCGACCGCGAACTTCTCGACCTCCTCTCCCGCCGAGCCGATCTGGTGCACGAAGTGGGCGTGGTGAAAAAGCGTGACGGCCTGCAAATCTACGCCCCGGAGCGTGAAGCCGCGCTGCTCGAAAAGCTGGTGGCGATGAATCAGGGCCGCCTTCCGGAAAAATCCATCCGCGCGATTTACCGTGAAATCATGTCCGCCGCCCTGGCTCTGGAGGACGACCTGAAGATCGCCTACCTCGGCCCCGAGGGGACATGGACGCATCAAGCCGCCATCAAGAAATTCGGCCACTCCGTCGCCTACGCCGCCCAGCCGAATTTCGCCGAGGTCTTCGATCAGGTCAGCCGCCGCCGCGCGGACTACGGCGTGGTGCCGATCGAAAACTCCACGGAAGGAGCCGTGTCCCACACGCTCGACCTGTTCGTCGATTCCCCCTTGCAGATATGCGCGCAGATCCTTCTGCGGATCGAAAACGGCCTCATGGCATCCATTCCCCGGGAAAAAATCCGCACGCTCTATTCGCACCCTCAGGTTTTCGGCCAGTGCCGGAACTGGATCCTCCGGCATTTCCCCGAAGCCGATCTGGTCGAGGTTTCATCGACCACCCGCGCCGCAGAAATCGCCCGCGAAAAGGCCGCTGAAGGTGCCGCCGCTCTGGGCGGCCCGCTCGCCGCCGAGCTGAATGGGCTGACGATGCTGGAAGAATGCATCCAGGACCGCGCGACGAACACGACCCGTTTCCTCGTGATCGGCGAAAAAACCTGCCCGCCGACGGGCAAGGATCGCACCTCCCTGCTCTTTGCCATCCATGACCGCCCGGGCTCGCTGGTGCGGGCACTGCAAGCCTTCGAGCATTTTGACATCAACATGTCGAAAATCGAATCCCGCCCGTCGAAGCGAAAGGACTGGGAATACATCTTCTACGTCGATCTCTCCGGCCACTGCGAGGACCCGAAGCTCCGTGACGCGCTGGACGAACTGGAAAAACACTGTTCGCTGGTCAAGCTGCTCGGTTCGTATCCGGACGCG
>JALOTY010000021.1 GCA_025457665.1 Akkermansiaceae bacterium
TCCCCCGTGTTCCTCCAATTGGCCGGCAAAGCCTACAATGCCGACATGGAGAAAATCGCCTTCGCCCTCTATCAACTCATCCCTGCCACCCAGGTCATGCTTGAGGACGTCAACGCCCGCCTCACCCGCCTCGGCGGACGCGGCGGCATTGTCGATGGCACCCGCACCTTCCGCCGCACCGCGCTCGAAGAAGCTTCGGCGAAATTGAAAAAGAGCCTGGAAAGCGGCGACCCCAACGAAGTCATCCAGCTCAGCGCCACCGCCTTCCTGCACGAAAATCATGGCAACGTCCGCGGTGCCTTCGCTTCTTACGAGCAGATCGAGCTGTTCTACCCCAAGAGCAAGAAGCGCGAGAAGCATCTCTACAACCTGGTCCGCACTGCCTCCATCATTGGTGAGGTCATGAAGACCGAGAAATACGGCACGGAGTTCCTCAAGGTTTTCCCGGAGTCCGAACACGTCCCCGCCGTCCGCCGCTTGATGCTCACCTCGCTTTTCTACGGCGGGGAGTATGAACAGTGCATCCAGATCGCCACGGAAATGCTGCCGAATCTCAAGGAAGGCACCAAGGAGCATGACATCTGTCTCCACGTGCTCGGCGGCAGCTACTACTACACCGGTCAATACAAGGAATCCCAGCCGCTGCTCGACCAACACGTCGAACTTTATCCGAAGAGCCAGTTCGAAAAAGCCGCCCTTTACTTCCAAGCTTCGAACCTCACCCGCCTGCAATTCTGGGCAAAGGCCGCGAAGCTGCTCGATGCCTTCCTCGAGAAATACCCCACGGCCAACGAGAACATCTATCTCTCCTACGCCCTCTTCGATCGCGCCAATTGCCACTACGCGCTCGATGAACAGGAGGAATCCCTCACCAAACTCAATCGCATCGAGACGGAATTCCCCGATGCCGATGTCATCGAAATGGCCTTCAACCTCAAGGGCAACGTTCTCCAAGCCGAGAACAAGCTCACCGAAGCCGAGGAATACTACAAGAAAGCCCTCGCCGTCGCCGAGCGCCGCGAAAACGAAATCGTTGCCGGAGAAGCGCTCAACTACCTCGTCTCCCTCCTCGGCGCCAAGCCCGCCAAGAAGGGTGATCCGAACCGCTTCAAGGACGCCGTCCCGTACGCCGACAAGTTCTGGAAGGAATATCCCGATTCTCCCTACAAGGCCCAGGTCGCTGTCGCCCAGGTTTACGCTCTCCAAGATGCCGGTCGCGGCGAGGAAGCCCTCAACCGCCTGCGCGATGTCATCGCGGAAATGGCCGCCACCCCCGGTGCCGTCGGTCTTGAAGAAGCCATCGGCTCCTTCACCGAGATCTATCTGGAGAACCACAGCCCGGATGAGCTCAAGGAACTCTACTACAACTTCCCCGGCATCAAGGCCTCCAACATGGCCGCCCGCGCCCTCCTCCGCATCGCCCTCATCGGCGTGTTCGAGGAGCAGCTCGTCAAAGCCAAGGACCCTCAAGTCAAGATCAAGGCCGAGGCCGGCATCAAGGTCCTCTTCACCGACTTGAAAAACGAGTTCAACGTCAAGGACCTCTCGAACTTCATCCTCGTCCGCGTCGGCGACTTCATCCGCAACACCAACAGCCCGCGCGAGGCCCTCACTTACTACGATGAAGCCCTCTCCCGCGATACCAAGGACTACCGTTTCCCTGCCCTCTTCGGCCGCGCCGCCGTGCTCGCCACGGGTTCGGATGCGGAGAAAGCCAAGGCCATCGAGGACTTCGAGCGCATCCTCGCCGATGCCGAGGAACGCGGTGACAAGGACCGCGCCCTCTTCCAGCTCATCGCCACGCAGATGGAGCTGAAGCAGTTCGAAAAAGCCAAGGACAACGCCCGCAAATACCTCGATCCCAAGGATGGCTTCGGTGGCAACAAGCCCATGGCCGCCATGATGCTCGCCCAAGCTTACGAAGGCATCGGCATGACCGAGGACGCCATGGCCACCTACATCAATGTCGCCAACACCTACGGCGGCATGATCCGGATTTCCGCTCCCGCCACGAAACGGACCATGGAACTCTTCTGGGATCGCAACACCACCAGCAAGGAAGGCCTCGCCGACCGCCAGGGTGCCTACAACCTCGGCCGTGCTTACATCGACAAGACCCGCCGCATCATCGAATCCGCCGATCCCTCCCGCACGGATGGACCCACGCAGGAGGAAGTCGCCCAATGGAAAGAGGTCGAAGCCCTCGTCCAACAATACGTGGACAGCCCGGAAGTGAAATCCAAAGAGGAACTCGAAGAGGAACTCCGCAACAAGCGCTGAACCGCCCTCGCAGGCCCTTACCCGAACCAAGATCATGAAAACTCTCTTTCCTCTCCTCACCCTCTCCCTTCTCGCCCTGCCCGCCGCTCAGGGTCAGGAGCGTTTCCAGCAGGAAGCCTACATCATGAATGATGCCGGCGAAGGCGAACAGGTCTGGATCGCCGATTCGAACAAGACCGAGTTCCTCTACTTCGAGACCGAACAAGGTGTCGACTCGAAGAAAATGCGGATCTCCGAGCCCAAAGCGATTTGGTTGATCGAGCCCGCCGCCTACACCGAGGCCATGGAACTCTATCAGGGCCGCAAGTATGAGGAGGCCCTGAAGAAATTCGAGGAGGTTCGCGAAGCCTACAAGAAGCTCCTCGAACTGCCCGACAACCATTCGTCCCTTGCCGCCTTCCACGCCATGGAATGCCTGCGCCAGCTCGGACGTCTGGACGATCTCGCCAAAGCCCAGGAAACCTTTCTCCCCGACGATCGCAACAGCCTCACCCGGCCCTACCACCAGAGCCAGCTCGAGTTCTACACCATGTGGGAAGCTGTCCGTTCCAAGGATTGGTCGCGCCTCGAAATCGTCGCCAAGGATTACCTCGCGAAGAAAATCCCCGGATACCAGCGCGCCCAGGCCGGCTACTGCCTCGGTCTCGCTCTTGAAGGGCAACAGCGTGCGATTGAGGCGATCAATGCCTACAACATCGCCATGACTGCCGACACCGGTGCTTCCGAGGTCATCACGTCCGATGCCGCCCTGAATGCCCTCCGGCTCTATCTTGCCGATGCCGACGTGAAGCTTGCCATCAAGCTCCACGGAACCCCGGACGAAGAGCCGAACTCCATCGGTGCCCTCCGCCTGAAGGAAGCGGCTTCGCTTGCCTCCCTCTTCGAACTCACCCTTGGCGGTGGCAAGCCCTTGCCCTCCGAGTTCAAGGACCTCCTCAAGTATCTGCCTGAGGAAACCAAGGCCAAGGAAGAGTAAGCCGCTCCTCCTGGCTTCAGATTGGTTCCTGAGACGACCGCGGCATCAATCCGCGGTCGTCAGCGTTTGGCGACGGACTCACCCTTGACCACTTCCGGCACCAGCCACGGGTTTCCTCCGGGGCTGACGTTGCCTGCGACGATTTGTTCCAAGCGCCGGACCACCTGTTTCGCCACCATCGCCGCATCGGATCGATAGCCCGTCACCTCCGGCACGAGAAATTCGAGGAAGGGTTCGCGCGCAAGGGATACCAGGCTGAGATCCTCGGGCACCCGGTAACCCAGTCGCGCCGCACAGCCCAGCAAGGTCGCCACCTGCCGCGCCCGGGTCGCGATCATCGCCGTTGGGGGTTCCGCCAGGGCCATGGCGCGCTGGAAAGTTCGCATCAATCCGGGAACCGTCCCGTTTTCGGCCAGTTCCATGACCTCGAATCCCTCCTCTTCCACCTCCATCGCCCCCTTCACCGCGGCATCCACCCCACGCAGTCGATCCGGCGGCGTGATCACCGCCACCCTGCGGTGCCCCATCCGCCACAACATCCCTGCCGCATGCCGGGCCGTCGCCTGCCAGTCCACGTCCAGAAAGGGCAGATCCATCCCTTCATAGGTTGTCCCGCGGACCAGACAGGGCACCCGCCGCGTCGCAAACCAGCGCTGCACGTGAATGCTCGATCGCAGCAAGATCCACGCCGAACAGGCCTCGCGGCTGACCAGTTCCTCCAGCCTCCCATCCGGCTGCTTGGATTCATACCAGCCCGGAGCAAAGACCTCAAAACTCCCCCCACGATCGCCCAAAGCCCGGCGGATGTGATCCACCTCCAGCAACATCGGCTGGCTCAGCCGCTCCATGCGATGCGTGGAAAGCATGCCGATCCGCAGCTCACGCGGTTTTCCCATCGGCCGCGCCGCCTGTTTCGCGGCCACCTGTCGCCGACAGCCCGCCGCCGCAGGCAGAATCCAGCCTCCACTCTCCAGTTCGGACAAAGTCAGGCGAATGGTATCGCGCCCCACCTGCAACAACTCCGCCAGGCGCCGTTCGCCCGGTAGCTTGTCCGTCCACTCACCCGCCTCGATCCGCAGTTGCATCACCCGCACACACTCCGCCACCAAACTCCCGCGCTCCGGCATCCATGTCCCACTCATCGCCCCCACCTATCCCTCCCGGCCGAAACTTGGCAACCGGTTTGTGAGCCAAACCAGAAAATGCGACACCCACACAAGTCGGATTTCGCGCAAGGAAAAAGGGAGTGGAATTCGAAGTCGATTTTACACGACTTAATTTTCATGTTTTTTCTTGCGTGACTAACGGTGCGGGTTATCGGTCCCTTGTCAGCGGGGCACGGTGCTCCGCGAAACCAACATCAACGACCGAAGAAACATGAAAACACTCCCAGCCCTCCTTATCAGTGCCGCATGCTTCACCGCCGCTGCCGGAATCGCTTCTGCCGAAACCGTCAGTGCCACCTCCACCAAGAACATCGCCCAGACCTCGCAAAGCGCCCCCCTGACCAAGGCTCAGGTGGAAGCCGCCCAGAAGGCCTGGGGTGAGGCCCTCATTTCCATCGCCAAGGCCAACCGCGATGACGGTCCGGCCAAGGCCAAGGAGCTTGCCGGCACCATCATCGATGCTGCCTACGGCTACCAGATGGGCCCCGTGCTCTTCAAGCCGACCCTCACCGAGGTGCCGCAGACTTTCCGCACCACCCGCGCCGGTGCCCTCGCCTACTTCGTGGGCGATGACTCGAACTTCCCGAAGGATAGCGGTTTCGCTCTCAAGGACTGGCACAAGTATGAGATCGAAAACGCCGCCATCCACATCCATGGCGATATGGCGATCACCATGGGCAAGGTCCGTCTGACCGATGGCGACGGCAAGGTCACCGAAGTGGACAAGACCTGGGGATTCCAAAGGGATGAGGAAGGCGCGCTGCGCATCGTGCTCCACCACTCCTCCCTGCCTTACACCGCCCCGGCCAAGTAAGCCGCGGGACCCGGAGTCATAGCCGGAAACATTGGGCGGATCGCACTCGTGGCGGTCCGCCCTTTCTTTTTTCCCCTCCTCGGCCGTTGAACTCTCCGGCCACCTCACCCATGCTGCCACCCATGCCCGGCCCCGCGTTCATCCATCGGCACCGCGTCAGCTTTCATGAAACGGACATGGCCGGCGTCGTCCATTTCTCGAATTTCTTCCGCTTCGCCGAAATCACCGAACACGCCTTCGCCCGCGAATTGCAGCAGGAAACCGGAATTCCTCTCCTCGACCATGGCCACGCCTGGCCCCGCGTCCACGCCAGTTGCGATTACCTCGCCCCGGCGCGCTTCGACGATCTGCTGGAAATCCACCTCCACCTCGATCCCCCCGGCACCTCTTCGCTCCGCTACCGTTTTGAAATCCTTCGCGATGCCACCCTCCTCGCCACAGGGAAAATCGTCGTCGCCCACATCGATCCCACCCTCACCCCCCCGCGCGCCACCCCGCTGCCTCCGCTTCTCCGCCAGGCCATCGAACGTCGCATCTAACAGGCCGCGGCTGACACCCTTCCCCATCGCTCCCGTGCCGCGAATGATCAGACTTCAGGAGTGAAAACCCACCTCCTGCCTCTCTTTTCGCTCGCCCTCTTCGGCTCTGCCGCGGGTTTCGATGTTGCCATCGAGGTCGATGCCGCCAACCCCACCGGCCCGCTAAAGCCGATCTGGCGCTTCTTCGGTGCGGATGAGCCGAACTACGCCACCGCGCCCAACGGCCGCAAACTCCTCGGCCACCTCGGCGAGCTGAAACCCCGCGAAGTCTTTTTCCGCACCCACAACCTCATGACCAGTGGCGATGGCTCGTCGTCACTGAAGTGGGGTTCCACCGGCATGTATGGCGAAGATGGCCGCGGCCGCCCGATCTACGATTGGGAAATCGTCGATGGAATCTTCGATGCCTATCTCAAAAACGGCGTCCGCCCCTACGTCCAGATCGGTTTCATGCCCGAAGCCCTCTCCATCCGCCCCCATCCCTACCGCCACTCATGGACCCCGCAGGCGAAATACGATGAGATTTACACCGGCTGGGCCTACCCCCCGAAGGACTATGGGAAATGGCAGGAACTCGTCCACCAGTGGGCACTCCATTGCATCGAAAAATGGGGCGCCGAAGAAGTGGGCCAATGGTACTGGCAAACCTGGAACGAACCGAACATCGGCTACTGGCGCGGCAGCCGTGAGGAATTCTTCAAACTCCACGACCACGCCATCCACGCCGTCCGCCGCGCCCATCCCGAGGCCAAAGTCGGCGGTCCCGACGTCGCCGGCGGCCCCGGTGGCGATTTCCTCGATGCCTTCCTCCGCCACTGCCAGCAGGGGAAAAACGCCGCCACCGGGGAAACCGGCACGCCCCTCGATTTCATCTCCTTCCACGCCAAAGGTGCCCCCGAACACCGCGATGGCCACGTCCGCATGGGCATCGCCAATCAACTTCGCGATATCGACCGCGCCTTCGCCGTCGTCGCCCGTTTTCCCGACTACAAGGACAAACCCATCGTCATCGGCGAGTCCGATCCCGAAGGCTGCGCCGCCTGCCAAGGTGCCCATCTCGCCTATCGGAATGGCACCATGTATTCCAGCTACACCGCCGCCAGCTTTCCGCGGAAACTCGACCTTGCCGCGAAACATGGCGTGAACCTCGAAGGAGCCCTCACCTGGGCCTTCGAATTTGAAAACCAACCTGCCTTCGCCGGCTTCCGCTCCCTTGCCACCTACGGGATCGATAAACCCGTCCTCAACGTCTTCCGCATGTTCGCGAAAATGTCCGGCCAACGCCTTCCCGCCCGCAGCGATGCCGCCCTGCCGCTCGATGCCATCCTCAAGGACGGCGTCCGCCAAAAGGCCGATGTCGGTGCCCTCGCCTCCCGGGATGGCAAGCGCATCGCCATCCTGACCTGGCATTATCATGACGATGACCTCCCCGGCGACGCCGCCGAAATCACCCTCAAGCTCCAAGGCGCACCGGAAGGCGAGCCGAAGAAAATCGAGCATTTCCGCATCGATGAAAACCACTCGAACTCCTTCACCGCCTGGCTTGCCATGGGTTCCCCGGCGCATCCCAATGCCGAACAACTTCAGGAACTCGAAGCCGCCTCGACCCTGAAAACCATCGCTGCCCCGGCCATCGAAGCCACCCCCGGCACCCTCACCTTCCGCCACACCCTCCCCCGCCAAGGCGTCTCCTTGCACGTGCTGGAATGGTGAGGCTACAAAGCGAAAGCTCGAAAAGCAAAAGCGCGAAAGAAGATCTTGGATGGTGCTTCCCGTTCCCTAACAGCGGCCCTCAGAAGAGTTCACCGCCAAGGCGCAAGGATCGCAAAGATGGGTTGATGGAACAGCCGCTGGCGGATCGCGAAAAACGTGGCTGGTGCGTCGCGCTCCAGGCTGTTTTGGGTGCATCTTGCTGCCACACCTCCAAAGCCATCGCACCCCCGCGACGAAGCCCTTCGCTCTCGGGAAAGCGGGAACCTGGCATTCGGATCATCACCCAAACCAGCCCTGATAGGGACGCAGGCAGGTAGCCACGGGGTTCACCCTTGAAATCGGTGGTTTCCATTCCTGAATTGAGGGTAACTCAATCCATCCGCTCAGTCATCCGCACCCACTCAGAATAGGGGCCATTCATTCTGGCAAGAGGTCGAATCAACCCAGCGGCTCCGGTTTCAGGTCGAAGCGCATGTTCCGGCATCGATTGAGGGTGAGAGCCAAGCTGATCCCGCCGGTGGCGACTGCGATCGACAGCAAGAGCAGTGCGACCGGGAACTCGGAGATACCGATCGCGAACGCTGCGGCGGCGGACATTGCAGGGCAGAGCATTCCGAATAGGATGGAGGGGACCGTTCGACTGAATCCCTGGCTCCGCAGCAAGGGCCCCGAGACGGCGCGGACCAGCCGCTTCATGGATGAGAGAGGGAACAGGGCGAATCCAAGAAGCCAAGGCAGCAACAGCCAAGCGGTGATGGTGGCGGCGGTTTTCTCGAAGGCGAAGGTCGGTAGCGAGGCGGCGATCGCAACACTCCAAAGCGTCGCCATACAAGCCCACCTCACAACCCATTCCTTGGCCGCGGCCCGCAGCCATTCCCCTGGGCAGATGGGAAGCAGGGCGAAGGAGGGAAAGTGTCCAATTCCCTGGGCCTCCATCAGCTCCAGCCACGGCTTGAAGCGGGAATCGCGGGATGGCCAAGTGATCAGGATCGCGAAGGCAGCGAGCGTGACCACGCTGACAAATCCCCAAAAGCCATAGTCCTCAAACCAATTGCTGAAGCCCGGCCGATCGCTCAAGCCCTCCCAGATCCAGATCAGGCCGACCATGACCGCGAGGCTCGATCCTGCCCACTTGGTCCGCGCGAACCAGTTGAAGGCATCGTGGCTGCCAATCGTCGAGATCAACCGTTGGCGAGGGGTGAGCCAACGCCAGATCAGTCGATCGATCCCCGGCGTCTGCCGGTCCGGCAAGTAGCCCACGAGTCCGAACCAAGCGAAAGCGACCTCTTGGCGGATGTGTTTCCTCTGCTCTTCTTTGAGGGTGGCCTGCTCCGGAACTTCCGGCTGGGATTCATCCTCCGCGTCCTCCGATTCCAGGATCTCGTCCGTAGCAAAGAGCGAGGGATCTGCTGCAGCCGACTCCAGCGCGTGCCAGGCCTTCCACCATTCCCAGAGGGAAAAGATGAGCACGCCACCGAGGAAGATCCATTGAAGGATTCCTCCCGCCGCACCGTGATGTGGCAGGGACCATGGCATCGCGGGGATCCAGATTTGAGCCGCTGCTTTCACGACTCGCTCCCAGTTGTCACCGGTGGCACCGACCATCCATTTCGAAAGGAGGCCGTAACCGATAGTTGAGGCACCGCTCGCGAGCAGCACGATCACTGAGACCTTGCCTCCGGCGAGCAGGAAACCGGTGGCCATCGACAACAGCACCGCGGCCGTCACTTCGATGCTTTCATCGGAGCGGGAAACAAGGGCGCCTGCTAAGGCAAGCGCCAGCGCCAGCAAAGCGTCCCGGACTAGCGTTGGAAGGATTTCCCGGGTTTGGATCTGGCGGGTTGCAGTGAGGCTGGCGGGCGTCCACTCCGGCAGCCAGAGATGGGTCAGCCAAGCGCTGCGAAGTCTCATCCCAAGCAAGAAACCCATCACTCCGCCAGGAATGGCAGGCGCAGTTCCGGCACCCCCCTCTCCGAATAGTTTCGTACCCACATGCGAGAGTAAGGCGAATAGCACCAGCCCGCCGAAGATCGTCGCGGCCTTTTGCCTCAACCAGCCCGGCAAGGGCCCACGACCCTCGCTCTTTTTGCGAAGCCGACGGCGAAGCGGGCGTTCCCAGGCGGGGCGTGTCATCATCTCAGTCGCAAGTTTCGGCGATCCCAAGTTCCCTATCGAGCCGCCGGATCACTTCGGCGGCGTCCCGTCCGTCCATCCGTTCGTTCATGCAGACCCCACCCTGACCGATCACCACAATTCGGTCGGCAAATCTTGCCGCAAGCTCCGGGAACTGGGTGGTGTAAACGATGCAGCGCCCGCGCCCCGCTGCCGCTCGGGCGAGCTTGCGGAAGGCATCCATGCCGCGCGCATCCATGCCGGCTGCGAAGGGCTCATCGATCAGCCAGATCTCCGGGTCCGCGCAGTGCATGGCGAGCAGCACTGCCTTGTAGCGCTGGCCGCGGGAGAGGGTTTCTACTGGATGGAGCGCTATCTCTAACAACCCGAGACGTTCCAGCCATTCTTCGAGGTCGAGCGGAGGCATGGCGTCGATCCCGCGCCACAGTTCGGAAAAGATCGCGGCGTTGCGGATCGTGTCAGCCCCACCGAAATGGAAGCCGTCCCCGGGCAGCAGCATCAGCTTCTGGCGCTGGTCGAGTCGATCACGGTTCAGTCTTTCGCCGGCGATTCTCACTTCTCCCCGGTCCCAACCAAGGATTCCCGCCAGGCAGCCGAGCAGCGTGGTCTTGCCCGCTCCGTTCACCCCCAGGACCGCGACGATCTCGCCGGGCTCGAACGACAAGTTGACATCGCGCAGCACCCACTTGGCTTCGTATCGTTTCCCTAGTCCATCCGTCTCGAGCAATGGCATAAGCGAGTCATCACGACCGCTGCGGACGAGTCAATCTTAGGCCTCGCGAAATCATGACTGCGAGCTTTCGCTCGTGCCTTTCTCACATGCTCCCAGCAAGGCGCAGTTTTGCCTTCTTCCGAGCCCACGGTCTTCGGCTCCCCGCCGCCGACGGTGTTGAGCCGAGTGCCACCTCATCCGGAGCGGGGAGCAGTGAATAGAGGCTTCAGGAAAAACTGAAATCGTGAAAAGGAAGAATGCTTCGCAGCATTTCAAAACCTGGCAGGATGGGAAATGTTTGGAGGTGAAACCCGTTGCTCGGTCCGCAACTTCCTGATTTCGCGTTTGATCGAGGTGATAGGCTCATATCCTACTCCTTCACACCTTCACTTCAGCGGATGAAGACCTCAACGATCTCGCCATCCTTCTCATAGACCAAGGCTCCCTTGTCATCAGGGAAGGGCATCCAGACATCGTACGATAAATTCCTGCCCGTTTTGACTCGCTCCTTGATCCGGACGCGCAAGAACAGGGCATCGGGACCTTCCTGCTGCCAGAATTCGAAATGCGTGAACCCGGAGACATTCTCCCATCCACGATTCCCGGGCATGCTCATTTCCGCCAGGTCCTTCTCAAGCTTGCTGATCGCAACCCTGACCCTTCCCGTCACAACACCCTTCCCATCCTTTCGGATCAGCTCGATCTGGGGTGCACTCGTGAAATCCTCCTCATATTTCCCTGCCATCGACGCCGGACCGATCTCAGCCACCACTTTTTCCTGATCTGTCTCGCACACGACATATCTTCCCGCCCCTTTCCATTCCTGGATCACCTCGAATCCAGGAGGATCCACATCGCCCGTCTTGAACTCAGGAAAAGCTATCCCAAATGCCATGATCTTCTCTTCGGGCACTCCATCGAAACGGAGCAACCATGGAGCAGTCGCCACCAAACCGACGCCCAAACTCAGATTCCCGCAAAACGCACCACCTTCCGTCTGATAGATCGGTGTTTTCGTCATGTTCAGAACCTTGCCCTCGGGATCGAGGCGGAAAACCGTGATCGACCATGGATCGGACACCTTCGGCGCTGGCCCCGCGTCCCCGGCCTCTGCCCGGTCATGGACCAGACACATCACCATGCAGGCGAGAATTCTGAAAAATGGATTCTTCATGCGAAGTGGGGTGGATTGGGAAGAGATTGAAGGGCGACCCATCATCAGACGCAAAGGTCGAGACGACGATTCAAAAAAAGATTCCGCACCTCTCAGTTGCGAGGAGCAGCCGAGCCGCTGCGCGGAAGTGCCAAGTGCCAAGTGCCAAGTGCCAATGAACAGCCAAGGCTTCGCGCGGAGCATGCTCTTATCCTATCCATCCCATCCATCCTGGTCCAAATTCCCGGCTGTTCCTTTCGTTTCTTTCGATCCTTTCGTTGTTCCCAACTTCATCATCCCTTCCGTGTGTTCCGAGTATTCCGTGGTTCACTCATTCGTCGCGAGAAAGGTCCCATCGGCTGGGGGAGGGCATGAAAAAGGCCGTCACCGGGATGCGGTGACGGCCTTGTTGGAAAACGGGATGCGTGAGGGATTAGTTCACGGCGACGGCGGAGGAGCCGGTTTCTCCGGTGCGGATGCGGATGGCTTCCTCGACCGGGGAGACGAAGACTTTGCCGTCACCAATCTTGCCAGTGTTGGCACTCTTGACGATGGCTTCGCAGACCGCGCCGGCTTGGGCGTCATCGACGACGACCTCAATCTTGACCTTGGGCAGGAAGTCCACGGTGTATTCGGAACCACGGTAGATTTCCGTGTGACCTTTCTGGCGGCCGAAACCTTTCACTTCCGTGACGGTCATGCCCTGGATCCCCACGTCGGCGAGGGCCTCCTTCACTTCCTCCAGCTTGAACGGCTTGATGATCGCTTCGATTTTCTTCATGTTGCGCGGTTGGTGTAAGGTTGGAAAAGCAACGGGCGTGCCAAGCGTTTCCGGAAAGTTTTTTGAAACTTCCGGAGCCTAACTCCGGGGCGGATTCATGGCCAGAGGAAATCCTGCCAGCGGCGGGCTTTCCTTGCGAAATTCCGGGCGTTTCTTCGGGTGCGGCCCGGGAAGGCGCGAAAATCAAGCCGGAGCTTGGTCGAGGTGGAAGGCATCGTGGACGGCGCGGGCGGCGTCTTCGATGCGGGTTTCATCGACGGTGACGGCGATCTTGATTTCCGAGGTGGAGATCATGCCGATGTTGATGCCGGCCTCACCGAGGGCGCGGAACATGGTGGCGGCGACGCCGGAGTGGGAGCGCATGCCGATGCCGACGCAGGAGAGCTTGGCGATGCCGGCCTCGGTCTCGATGCGGGCATTGGAGCCGATGCCGGAGAGGACGGGCTTGAGGGCGGCCTGGGCGCGGCCGAGGTCGTTCGAATGCATCGTGAACGAATGGCGGGCGTAGCCATCGTGGGCGATGTTCGAAATGATCATGTCGAGGTTGATTTCGGCATCGCCGAGGGCACCGAGGATTTTCCCGGACATGCCGGGTGCATCGGGGATGCCGGTGACGGTGACGCGGGCTTGGGAGCGCTCGATCGAGACTCCGCGGATGACGACGTTTTCCATGGCGGGATGTTCTTCGAGCACGAGGGTGCCCGGGTTGTCATTGAGGGAGGAACGGACTTCGAAGATGACGCCGTATTTTTTGGCGAACTCGACGGATCTCGACTGCATGACCTTGGCGCCGGAGGAGGCGAGTTCGAGCATTTCGTCGTAGGAAATTTCCGGGAGTTTGCGGGCGTTGGGGACGATGCGGGGGTCGCAGGTATAGACGCCATCGACATCGGTGAGGATCTGGCAGACATCGGCGCCGATGGCGGCGGCGACGGCGATGGCGGTGAGGTCGGACCCGCCGCGGCCGAGGGTGTGGATCATGCCATCGGGCGTGACACCCTGGAAGCCGGCGACGACGAGGGATTTCCCTTCATCGAGGGAGCGGCGCATGAAATCGGGGCGGATGTCCTCGATGCGGCCGCGGGTGTGGGAACCGGTGGTGAGGATGCCGGCCTGGCGACCGGTGACGGAGACGGCTTCGACGCCGATGGCGTGGAGGGCCATGGTGACGAGGGCGATGGACTGCTGCTCACCGGTGGCGAGCAGGACGTCGAGTTCGCGCTCGCTGGGGTTTTCCCCGAACTCGCGGGCCATGCCGATGAGTTTGTCGGTGACGCCGGACATGGCGGAAACGACGGCGACGACTTGGTTGCCCTCGTCGCGGGTGCGTTTGATGCGTGCGGCGACGTTGCGGATGCGGTCGGTGGTGCCGACGGAGGTGCCGCCGAATTTTTGGACGATGAGGGCCATGGCCGGGCGCGCAGTGAAGGGGGAAAGGAGGAGCTTGGCAAGGCTGCTGCGCGCATGATGGGGGAGGGCTTGCAAATGGCGGTGGGTCGGGGAAAGTCGGGCGGTGCGGGAGCTGCGAGAGGACCGATGGAGCTTGCCGGAGTTGATCGACTTCGAGCTGGCTTTGGCGTCGTGGGACGGGGTGGGTCCGGTCGAGCGGGTGGCGGGGGGAAATCGGCGCGAAATCATGAAGCGCTGGCTTTCCGGGAGGTCGGGTGGAGTGGGTTCGAGGTGGGTGGGAGCGATGCGCTTGGCGGGGCTGGCGGCGGTCGGGCTGGCGGCGGCGGCGGGTTGTGGGGTGGTGTGGGGGGCGCTGGATGCGGGGCAGGAGCCGGCGGGATTGCGGGTTTTGTGGGTCTTGGGCGGGCTGTGGGTATTGCCGTGGTTCCTTTTTTTCCTTGGGGCGATCTTGTGGTTGCTGCGGGGGCGGCTGGCGGGGGGAGGATTTCTTTCGTGGGCGCTGCGGCACCTGGCCGAGCGGGCCTTGCCGCGTGAGGGTCGGGAAGTGATGGCCGGACTGGCGGCGCGGGGGGAACTGGCGCGGGCGCTGGGTTGGCGACTGGCAGGGTGGACGCAGGGGGTGGCGGCAGCTTTCCACGCCGGGGGGATTCTCGGGCTGGGGGCGATGGTGCTTTTCAAGCGGGTCGGGTTTTTCTGGGAGACGACCACGCGGGGGCTGGTGAGGGAGGGTTTGGAAACCGCGGTGGCGGGGCTTTCCGCGCCGTGGGGGTGGGTGTGGCCATGGGCGGTGCCGGATGTGGCGGGGTCCGAGCTGGGGGCGGATTGGGCGGAGGCGGGGCTGGGCTGGTGGCCCTTTCTGATGCTGGTGCTGGCGGTCTGGGGGATTTTCCCGAGACTGCTGCTGGTCGCCGTGGCGAAATGGCGCGAGCGGCGGGTTCTGGCGGAGCTGGGTTTCGATGGTCCGGAGGCTCGGCGTCTCCACCGGGTGCTGACTCAGGTGAAACGCGGCGAGGAACCGAGCGGGCCGGCCGATGGGGCCTTGGTCGTGGCACTCGGAGCGGAGCCGGAGAGGGAGGCTTTACGGACTTTCCTGCTGCAGCGGCTGCGGATGAATCCGAGCGGGTGGGAATCGATGGGCGTGATGGATGAGGGCCGCGAGGAGCGGGCACGCGAGGCACTGGCGAAGGCCCCGGCGGGGATCGTGCTGGTGGCGGAGGCCTGGGCGCTGGCACCACGGCAGATGGAAAAGGCGTTGGCCGATGTCGCGCGGCGCGGGCAGGGGCGGCGGTTGGCGCTGGTGGTGACCGGGCAGGCCACGGCGGAACAGAAGCGGGAGTGGGAGAAATTTGTCGATGCCGGCAAGGCCGCAGGACCCTGGGAACTCTGGTTTCACGAGAACTCATGAGCACGTGGTGGAACGAAAATGTGCCCGCCTTCGTGGTCGTGGGGCGGGTGAACGCGGGGAAATCCGCGACACTGGCGACGCTGCTGGAAGTTGACGACGATGCGGTGCTGCGCGTTTCCCCCACGCCGGGCGAAACCACGAGGGTGCAGGCCTTGCCGGTGATTTACGATGGCGAGGAATGGATCCGATTTCTCGACACGCCGGGTTTCCAGCAACCGCTGGAGGCGATGCGCGAGATCCGCCGTCTCGCTGGCAGCCGCGAACCGGGGCTGGAGGACCTGCGGGTTTTCGTGGAGTCCCGCAGCGAGGATTTCCCGGATGAGACGAGGCTGTTAGAGCCGGTGCTGAAAGGGGCCGGGGTGCTCTATGTGGTGGATCCGGCGAAACCGCTGAGGGACGAGTTTCTTGCCGAGATCGAGATCCTCCGCTGGAGCGGTAGGCCGCGGCTGGCCTTGCTCAACCCGCAGGCGGATGCGGCGCCCTACCTGGAGAGCTGGCGGGAGAAGCTGGGCACGGCTTTCAATCTGACGCGGACCTTCGATGCCCACGGGGCGAAGTACGAGGAACGTCGTAAATTGATGCTGGCCCTGCTCCACATCGAGGAAAGGCATGCGGATCGCATCGGCCGGGTGCTGGAGGCAATGGATGCCGAATGGGCGCAGCGACGCGAAGAGGCGGCGGAAGCCCTGGTGGATTTCCTGGAAAAGGCGCTGACCCTGCGCAGCAGCGATGGCATCGATGAGCGGGACGAAGGCGTGCCAGCCCGCAAGGAGCGCAAAAGGCAGGCGTTGGTGGAGGAGTATTTCCAGAAGCTGGCGGAGATGGAATCGGCCTGTCTGGAGAAATGGCTGCGGATTTACCGACATCATTTGATCGAGGCCGATGCCGATCCGGTGCGTCACCGGGGGCTGGACCTTGCGACCGAGGAGACCTGGCGGAAATACGGCCTGAACCGTTGGCAACTGGCGCTCGCCGGGGCTGGAGTGGGCGCGGCGGCAGGGGCGGCCTTCGACCTCGGCGTGGGCGTCCACTCGCTGGGTGCGGGGACGGTCGTCGGCGCACTGGGCGGCGGAACGGCGGCATTTCTGAAGGGCGGGAAACTGCCGGAGCTGAAGGTCGATTTCGGCGGCGCGCGCCTGAAGGCGGGAGAAGGCAGGGCCCTGGTGGTGGGTCCGCCGGCGAGCCCGAATTTTCCCTGGGTGCTGCTGGATTCCATGCTGGTCCGATACGCCGCGATGCTGGAGCGGGCGCACGGTCGGCGCGACCGGGCCCGTCTGGACGCGGCGGCGGGGGCGAGCCGGGTGCGTGAGCTGGCGGGGGGACCAAGAGCGATTTTGCAGAAATGGTTCACCTCCTGCCTGAAGGGGAAACCCGACCGGAGCCGCGAGCCGGAGGTTTTCCGGGTTCTGTTAGTCCTCTTGGGAGGGTCGGAAAACGGTGGGGAGTGAGCTGGCACACGTGAATTCGTAGGCGCGATTGCGGCATTCCGGGAGCGGGGAAAAGCGGCTATCCCTCAGGCGTCACACACACCCTCCCATGACGCAAACCATCACCGCCTCCGATATCCCGCTTGTCCATGCCGCCGCCGAGGTCAGCGCGCGCAGTGAAGGACGAGTGTGCCACAAGCCAGCTTCGCCCGAGGCGGAATCCAAGCTGACGGTGATTTTCCTCTTTGCCCTTTCGATGTTCGCTCTGGCCGTGGTGTCCGTGACGGCAGGCTATTTCTGCTGGTTCTGAGGCAGGAGGTGGGAACGACTCCCACCCGTGATCAGGCCCCGCCGCCGATGATGCGGGCGAATTTTTCATCGAGATAGCGGAGGACCATTTCCTCCACCTTTTCGTCACCGAGGCGTTCGATGACTTCGACGGAGAAACCGCGGGCGATGAGCTGGCGGGCGCGGCCGGGATCGATGCCGCGGGCTTGGAGGTAGAAGATCTCCTCATCGCTGATCTGGGCGCTGGTGCTGCCGTGGGAGCATTTCACGTCGTCGGCATTGATTTCGAGGCCGGGCATGGAATTGGCCTCGGCATCCTCGCTCATGAACAGATTGCGGCAGGTCTGGTAGGCATCGGTGCGGTGCGCGCCTTCATCGACGAAGATGAGGCCCGAGAAGATGGTACGAGACTTATCGTAGAGCGAGTTCTTGTAGAGCAGGTCGCTGTAGGCACCGGAGGAGACGTGGTGCTGGAAGGTGCGTTGATCGTATTCCTGGGTGTGGGCGGGAACGCTCACGCTGAGCATGTCCGAGCGGGAACCTTCGCCAGTGAGGCGGGACATGGCCTCATTGCGGGCCCAGGCGGCTCCGGTATTGAGGATGAAGCCGGTGGCGGAGGCATCCTTCTCCACGCCGGTTTCATTGATCTGGATGACCTTGGTTTTCTCGTTGAAAGCCTGGATGGCCAGGTAGTCGAGCTTCGATCCCGGGCCGGCGCAGAGGTCGTTGAAAGCGATGCACAGTCCGTGGTCGGAATCGTTGGCGGATTGGAAGTAATCGATCACGCGGACCTTCGAATTCGCGCCGGTGACGATGAGGGTGTGCGGGAAAATCGCAGCGTGCTCGCCGGCGATCCAATGGAAGACCTCGATGGTGCCATCGACTTCGACGCCCGCGGGGACATGGACGAAGAGGCCATTTGAAACCCGTGCTTCGTGAAGGGCGGCCCATTTCGCGGAGCCGAGCCGGGTGTCCTCGCGCATGAAATGTTCGCGGACGAGATCGGAATGAAGGATGAGGGCTTCGGCCAAGGGCAGGCAGATGACTTCGGCGGGAAGCTTCGAATCGATTTCGATCAACGTCTCATTGACGAAGATGAAGCGTGCGACCGGATCAGCGACGCCCTTCGAGCGGATGATGAGCGAGCCGGTATCCTCGGGAACGGGCACATCGCCGAGGTAGGCTGAGAAATCGAGTTGTTTCAGCGAAGAGAAACGCCAGGTCTCGTCCTTGCGGCTAGGCGCGGGTGTGGCGAGGAATCGTTCCCAAGCGGCGCTCTGACGCTCTGCAAACCAAGTCGGCAGGTCAGTTGCGGTTTGCGGGGTGGATTCGAGGATGGACGGGGATTCGAGGACGGTGGACATGGCGGGAAAGGGATAGGGAGTGGTTGCTGGGTTTATGCTTCTTCCAGCTTTTGCAGGGCTTCGAAATCGCCCAAATCTTTATGGCGACCCGTGGCAAGCTTGTTGGCTTTGAGATCTTCGAGAGAGATGAATGGGACTGGCGTGCCGCCGAGGGGCATCATCACCGCTCTGGGATAGGCGTCCGCAAAATCGACCCCCAGGATGCTGACGAGGATATCAATTCGAAACGGCGGGACCCCGAACTGGCTCATGCGTTTGTCGTCGAGATAGGCCTCCTCGGTCACTCCGGGCAAAGGGCCAAAGAAATCGTGAACGGCGCTGACGATCCGCTTCGCGTTCTCCGGGGATTTTTCGACGAAAAAGTCGATATCCCCCGTGTATCGCGGGTGGCCGTGGGCTGTGACCGCATAACCTCCGATCACCATAAATTTAACTCCATGGGACATCAACGATTCGGCAAACTCTCTGAATTCTTGGTCCGGTTCCATCGGCTTCCGAGTGTCTCTGGGCGCGCAGGAGGGCGAGGGTGGCAAGTCGCTCGGCTGGCGTTTTTGATTTCCAATGCCGCGCTTCAGCCCGTTCGCTTTCGTCGTGGGTGAGGAAGGCGACTTGGGGAGTAGTGCGGCGGGATGAGTGCATGATGAAAATCCAAGTTCAGCCCACCGAGCCTTCCATTTCGAGATCGATGAGGCGTTTGAGTTCGACGGAGTATTCCATGGGGAACTCGCGGACGAGGTCGTTGATGAAGCCGTTCACGGCGAGGGACATGGCGTGGCCTTCATCGATGCCGCGCTGCTGCATGTAGAAGAGCATTTCCTCGGAGACCTGGGAAACGCTGGCCTCGTGCTGGGTGGCGTGGCGGTTGCCCTTGACCGTGATGGCCGGGTAGGTGTCGGTGCGGCTGCGGGTATTGATGAGCAGGGCATCGCACTCGGTGTTGTTCTTGCAACCCTTGAGGTGCTTGGGGATGTGGACCTGCCCGCGATAGGTCGAGCGACCTTCGCCCACGGAGATCGATTTCGAAACGACGTTCGAAGTCGTGTTATCGGCCGCGTGGATCATCTTCGCGCCGGTGTCCTGGTGCTGGCCGGTGTTGGCGAGGGCGATGGAAATGACCTCACCGCGGGCGCGCTCGCCCTTCATGATGACGCCGGGGTATTTCATCGTCAGGCGGGAGCCGATGTTGCAATCGATCCAGCGGACTTCGGCATCTTCCATCGCGAGACCGCGCTTGGTGACGAGGTTGAACACGTTGCTGCTCCAGTTCTGGACGGTGACGTATTGGATCTTCGCGCCTTTGAGGGCGACGAGTTCGACCACGGCGGAGTGGAGCGTGGCGGTCTCGAACTTCGGTGCGGTGCAGCCTTCCATGTACATCACCTCAGCCCCTTCATCGGCGATGATCAGGGTGCGTTCGAACTGGCCGAAGGATTCCGAGTTGATACGGAAATAGGCCTGGAGCGGTTGTTTCAGTTTCACCCCCTTGGGGATGTAAATGAAGGAACCGCCGGAGAAGACCGCGGAGTTCAGGGCGGAAAATTTGTTATCACCCGTAGGGATGACCTTGCCGAACCAGGGGCGGAAGATTTCCTCGTATTCCTTCAGTCCTTCGGTGGAGTTGACGAAGATCACGCCCTGCTTGGTCAGCTCCTCTTTCATGTTCGAGTAAGCGGCCTCGGAGTCATACTGGGCTTCGACCCCGGCGAGGAAAGCGCGTTCCTGTTCGGGAATGCCGAGGCGGTCGAAGGTTTTCAGAACTTCTTCAGGAACCTCGTCCCAAGAGCGCTTCGGTTTTTCACCGTCGGAAAGATAATAGCGGATCTCATCGAAATTGATGTTTTCCAGATCCTTGGTCGCCCAATTCGTGGGCATGGGCTTCTCGAGGAAGACCTTGAGCGCCTTGTGGCGGAACTCGCGGACCCAGTCGGGGTCCTGTTTCACGTCGCAAATGTAGTCAACCGTGCGCTCGGTCAAACCACGGCCGGCATCGTACTTGTGGCGCTCGGGGAATTTGAAATCGCCCTTCGAGCGGTCGATATCGATCGCGGTCTGCGTCTCGTGGTCGATGGTGGTGGAAGAGTCGTAGGTCATCGGATGAGGAAGGGCTGGAGACAAAAATTCAGGCGGTGGCGAGTTCCTTGAGGAAATCGTAGCCGTTTTGTTCGAGTTCGAGGGCGAGTTCGGGTCCGCCGGAGCGGACGATGCGGCCTTCGGCCATCACGTGGACATGGTCCGGAGCGATGTGGTCGAGCAGGCGCTGATAGTGGGTGATCAGGAGCATGCCGCGGTCGGGCGAGCGCATGGCGTTGACGCCTTTGGCGACGATTTTGAGGGCATCGATATCGAGGCCGGAATCGGTTTCGTCGAGGATGCAGTATTTCGGCTCCAGCATGAGCATCTGGAGGATCTCGTTGCGTTTCTTTTCACCGCCGGAGAAGCCTTCGTTGACGGCGCGGGCGGTGAATTTGCGGTCCATTTCCAGGAGGTCCATCTTTTCGTAGAGGGACTTGTAGTAGGCCACGGCGTCGAGTTCCTCTCCTTCCGGCAGGCGGGCCTGGAGGGCGGCGCGGATGAAGTTGGCATTCGAAACGCCGGGGACTTCGGAAGGATACTGGAAGGCGAGGAAGACGCCGGCGCGGGCGCGCTCATCGATGCCCATTTCGAGGATATTTTCGCCATCGAGCGTGACGCTGCCGGAAGTGACTTCGTAGCTTTCGTGGCCGGCGATGACCTTGGAAAGGGTCGATTTCCCGGAACCGTTCGGGCCCATGATGGCGTGGATTTCGCCGGCAGGGATTTCCAGGGAGACACCGCGAAGGATTTCGGTGCCATCGGCGAGACGGGCGTGGAGGTCGGTGATGACGAGGGACATGGCTAGGATGGGGAAGTGGAGAGTGGATCAGTGAGCGATGGGGGAGGCGGGAAGTTCGCCGCGGAGGGTGATTTCGACGTTGGTGATGACGGTGCCGGGGGGCAGGTCGAGCACGTCGGCGAGGTTGATGCCGGGCTTGAAGGAAACGTCATGGATGGTGCCGGAGCGGCGGTCGTGGAAATGGCCGTGTTCCTCGTGGTTCGGGCAAAAGCGGGACGGTTCGCGATCAAAATTCACCTGGCGGACGATGCCGTGGGCGGTGAGGGCTTCGAGGCAGTTGTAAACCGTGGCCAGCGAGATGTTCGGCAGGCGGTCCTTGATGCGGATGAAGACATCGTTGGCCGTCGGGTGGTCCCGCTGCTCCATGAGCAGGCGATAGACTTCCCAGCGCTGGCGGGTCATGCGCAGGCCGGAAATCTCGGCAGGCATGCCGGATTCAGGGGAAGGAAAGGAGTTGGATTCTTGAAAAACCATGGGCGGCGCGGGAACCTAGGCCCGGTCCGGCCGATATCAAGAATAATTCTAAATCCATTTCCAATTCCCGAGATTTCCGGCCTGTCTGGCCGGAATTGTGCCCCTTCCGCCTGAGTGCCCATGGGAGCCATCGATGGGGCTCGGAGATCTTTGGCCAGGGCAGCCACCGTCTCCATGTTGCCTGAAACGCTTCGCGCGAAGCAAAGGCCTTTTCTTGCTCCTTGCTACTTGCTTCTCGATACTGAGAAGGAATTCACGGAAGACTCGGAAAGTTTGATGAAGTATTCGAACAACGAAAAAATCGAAAAATCGAAAGGGAACAGCAGACGGTAGATGGTAGGGCGTCGATGGTAAAAGTTCCGGCGACCCCGTCTAAGTCGCCATCCATCTCATCCATCCTGGTCCCCATTCCCAAGGGGGCGCCCAAGCGATGGATCTTGGACCGGGTTGGTGAGCGGTTTTTCTCAGCGGGGCTGACGGCAGGCGTCCAGCCAGCGATGGATGACTTCGCTGAAGTCGGCTGCAGCATCGGCACCGGGGCGGAAATGGCGGGCCTCGATGTTGGTGATTTCCTCATCGAGTTCGGGACGACGGGATTCATCGATGATGCCACGGACACGACGCAGGAAGGCAACGGTGGCGAAGGGGGTGGCCTCGGCGGGAGGTACGATGGATGCCGTAGAAGTCGGTGCGCTGCGGCGTTTGGCGAGCTGACGCCAGCCGAAGAAGATGGCGAGCAGCAGCGCGCCGATGCCGAGGAGCCATGGCAGGCGGGCGGCGGGAGTGCCGGGGAGATCGACACCGCGGGCGGCATCCTCGGCGCTGAGTTCGACGAGGTCGGCATCGCGATAAAGCTTGTATTCGATTTTCGCAGCGGATTTCGTGGCCTCGTTGGGTGTGGGCAGGGCGAAACGGCCACCGGCGTAGGAGGCATTCCGACGATAGGTGATCTGCCAGTTGCGATTGGCGCGCGGCGCGCGGCTCTGGCCATCGCTGAGGAGTTCGGTCACGGCCAGCGAGCCATCGACGACTTCGGCATCGAAGCCCGGGCGCTGGAAATCGAAGTTCTCGGCAAGTCCGCCGATGATGCCTTGGCCGGTGGCGGAGATTTCCACGCTGAGGATGCCGTTCCGCCAATCGCGTTCGTCGAGGGTGACGAGGAATTCAAGTTCCGGGCAGGGGCGGGCGGGGGGATCGGTCGCGCGGGCATCGAGCGGCTGGACCTGGGAGGTGACCGGAAGGACGACCTGGCCGGGTTGATCGATGAAATCCATGTCGATCTGGATGGACGGGATGCGATCGACCGCAGCGTTTTTCGCTTTCAGAACGGCGTAGGCGAGTGGGGTTTCCACCCAGCCCTCGCGGGCGAGCGGGATGGGTTTGACGCCGGAGTCATGGAAGATGACGGAGACGACCTCGAAGGTTTCATCGAGAGCGGCGTGGATGTTTTTCAGGAAAGCGCCGCGGAGGTCCTGGGCGGGTTGTCCGCCCATCATCATCTGCTGTTGGCCGGATGAGGCGGTGCGAAGGTATTTGCCGAAGCCGCCGCTTTCACGCAGGAGCTGGCGGGTGGTTTCGAGGGAAATGTAAACTCCGAAGGCTTGGTTGTGGCCGACTTCGGTGGGGCCATCGACGTTCACGCGGAGTTGGATTTCATCGAGCAGTTCCTTGTAGTAATCGAGCGAACGTGTGGCCTGGCCGGCATCGGGATGGTCTTCGCCGACGATCTTCAAACCGGCGGAGAGGAAGCGTTGGCGGACATTGGCGGGGACTTTCGGGAAAACCTGGCCGAGCATTTCGGCAAAGAGGCCGAGGTGGCGCTGGGCGGCTTCTTCGGGGAGGGCGCGGATGGCATCGGCGATGCCCTTGAGCCCGGGATCGCTGCGGGCGGGGTTGCTCGTGAGTTGGGCGAGATCGCTGGCACCGAGCATGACGAAGAACCAGGCTTGATAGGGCTCGATGGTCCACTGGCCCTTGGGCATTTCGGGCAGTTGTTTGGCATATCTTTCCGCAGCAAGCCGGAAGCTGGCGAAGGCGTCATCGCGCAGGCCGACATATTCGGAGAGCTGGACCTGGCGTTCGAATTCGTATTGCGAGGCATCGAAGAAAAGCCGGCCGCGGGTGATGAGGGCGGTCCATTCCGGATCGTCCTCCGGGATGCCGCGGCGGGTCAGTTCGAGGACGGTGCGGTAACCACGGGAGACCTCGTCCTTGATTTCGTTTTCCGTGCGGTTGGTGGCGGCTTGTTGCTGGGTTTTCGGGTCACGCCACTCTTCGGCCAGACGACCGCGCATGCCCTCTAACAGCGTGAGCAGTTCCTGACGCGGCATCTTGTCGGGCGGGCCGAAAATGGCGGTGATGTCATCGACCTGATAGACCTCCGCGCCGCTGTGCAGGGCCATGAAGGCTTCGACGATCAGGGCCGCATCGAGCGGCTCGGGGGAAATCGAGCGGAGTTCCTTGAGCAGATCGCGGAGTTCGGAAATGTTGCGGTTCTGGCGGAGTCGGGTGAGGGGGATGCCTTGGGAAGTCTGGAGGAGCTGGGGCGGGATGTACATGCCGTACATGCGCATCTGGCGGACCTGGGGGCTTTCCGAGGGTTTCTGTTGTTTCGCGACCCAGGCGGCGAGGATGTCCTGGCAGAGCTGGCGTTCGAGCCCGGGGTAACGCTTCGCGTAGGTGCGGACGGCATCGAAATCGAGGGCCTCGCGTGAGATCACCTGGAGCTTGAGAAGGGTGAGCTGGACGCGTTGGGAAATGCCGGGGTTAAGGCGATCGATGATTTCCGCCGGCGGCGCGGTGGAGAGGATCTGCTCGGTGGAAAGGCTGTTGATGCTGGAGCCGTCATCGAAGCCGTAGCGGCGCATCATCATGCGGTCGCTCTGGCTCATCTCGGTGGCGACGATGCCGCCGGCACGGTAGCAGCCTTCGGCCTCGGCGAGCCAATTGAGCACGAGGATGACGGTATTGGCGGGAAGCGCGGTTTCGAGCGGAGCGATGGCTTCTAACAGCCGGCGCTGGGTGCCGAGGATGGCGGCGCGGGCGGCGAGGTCGGTTTCCTTGGCGGCCTTCTGGCCTTGTTGACCGAAGATGGCGATGAGGTCCTCGAGCGTGGCTTGCTGGGTGAAGAGTTGCTCGCGGATGAGCTTGCGGGCGGCTTCGGGTTCGAGGGCGGGGAGCAGGACGACGAGGCGCTCCATGGCGAGGCGGAACTGCGGGCGGGTGTAGTTGCCGACGCGGGAGGATTTCAACAGCGTGGCGCAGACGGCGGCGGCACGGGCGAGTTGGCGTTCGTCGCGTTCCTCGATGCCGCTGCGGGTGAAATACTCCATGGCATGGATGAGTTGCATGGGATCGGCATTTTCCCACTGGGCTTCATCGAGGGGCAGGAAGGGTTTGGCATCGCGGATCCAGCCGAGCGAGGAAAGCAGGCGTGTGGCAAGCAGCGCGCCTTCGGGCTCGGTGCCGCCGAGTCCTTGCCAGCCTTTTTCGAGCCGGGAAACAAGGGTCTCGCGGCCGCCCTCGCCGATGGCCACGGCGGCAAGCTGGGCGATGGCATCGATGTTCTCCGCCGTGACGCCGCCGGGGGCGGCATCGACGATGCCGAAGAAGTCCTCGCTGAGGACCGGAGCGGGTTTGGTGCGGAGTTCATTGGCCTCCTGCGCGAGCCTGTTACGGGTTTCATAGTATTCCTCACCCTCCGATCCGCGATCCGGTTCGCGCAGGAGGGTGCCGACGGGGACGGCGTTGCTGCCGAGGGTGCTGATGATTTTCTGATAGACCGGCCGGGCCTGGTCCACCGGGAGCGAGGCGAGGGTCTCGGCGACGCGTTTCCAATCGCCGAAAAGGACGGCGTGGCGGAAGACTTCCGTGGCGGCGAGTTCCTCGTCGCTGCGGAGTTTGCTGATCGCATTGGCGACGGCGTCGGGAGAGCGGTTGAAATCGAGTTCGCGGAGTGCTTTCGCGAATTCTTCCCCAGCCTTGTCGTCCGCTTGTTTGGCGGCCTCTTCGTTTTCGGCGAGCTTCGGCTGATCCTCGGCCGGCGCTTGTCCGGGAGCGACAGGGATGATGCGCACCATGGGAGCCTGGGCATGAACCGCACTGGAAAGCGCGAGCGCGAGCAGGGCGGGGCGGAGTAGGGATGGAGTGGACATGGAAAGTGGGAGAATGGGGTTTTTCAGGAGCCTTCGCCGGGTTCGAAACGCTGCATGCCGGCACCCTTGTCGGGCGGACCGTCTTGATTGCCCTTGCCGGGCTGTTTGCCGCGCTGGCCACGGCGCTTGGCCATCTGTTCGCTCAGGCCTTGATTGCACATGCACTGGCCTTCTTCCGGCAGCGGACGGCCCATCAATTCGGTGAGGCTCATGCGCTGGAGCTGGACGGCGGATTCGAGGTCGCGCTGGTGTTCGGCACGTTTCTCCGAGCTGTTAGGATGCTCGACCAACATCCTGTAGTTCTGTCGTGCGAGTTCAGCCTCCTCCATCCAGAGTTCGCGGCTGGCACCTTCGAGCCGCATCACCCAGGCCGCGTAGTAGTGGATGCGGCCGGCGAGTTCGCGGGCCTCGTCCTGGAAGGCGGCGGGCATCGAGGAAAGGCGTGGGTCGTTGAGGAGTTGCTCGGAGCGATCGATGGCCTCCACGGCTTCTCCAAGGCGGAAACGCGTGCGGATCTGGGCGAGATCGAGACGAAGTTTGAGATCGGGATCATCCTCACCCGCGAGTCGCGCGGCTTCGCGCCAGGCGGCATCGGCCGCTTTCCAGTCACCGGCTTTTTCCGCGGCTTCGGCGATGCCGACTTGGTCACGGGCCTGATCGCGGGCGAGCCATTGCTGGCCATGGCTGAAATGCATGACGACGACGGGCAGGGGAAGCATCAACCACAGGAGGGCGAGGTAGCGTTTCATCGTTTCAGAGGTTTCGGGATTGGGGCGACGGGCGAGCGGCCGGGACTGCCGAAGCGGTCTAACAGCGGCGGGATGAGGCAGAGAAGAAGCGCGGAGGAAAGAGCAAGGACCACGGCGGCGAGACGGCGGTCGATCCGCCATTTCGAGGCATCGGCAGCATCACCACCGAGGTCCGCCAAGGCTTCGCTCGGGATGTGGCGGAGGTTGGCATCGAAGTATTCTCCGCCGAGGCGCCGGGCGAGTTGAGAGAGATTGACGGTGTCCTGGCGGGATTGATGGCCATCGATGAAACTGCCTCTGGCGGTATCGCCCACCCCGGCGACGATGACATGGGAAACGGCGGAAGGCAGCGGTTCGAGGCCGGTGGGAGGGAGGCTGTCACCATCGGAAATCACCAGCAGGATGGCGGATTTTCTCGGCAGATCGCGGATCATTTTTCCCGCCTGGTTGATCGAGCTGAGGACATCGGTTTTGCCGGGTTTGTAAGTGATGTGGAAGGGCGTGCCCCCCGCCATGTGCAGGAGAAGTTCGCGGTCGCGGCATTTTTTCACCAGCATGCGGGCTTCGGTGTAGAAGCCGATGGCGGTGAAGCGCATGTCGTCGCCGGGCAGGCGGTCGATGACGGATTTCAGCACCGCGGAGGCGCGGGCATTGCGAGTGATGGCGGCGCCCTCGCCGGCATCGGTGAGCAGCATCGACGGCGAGACATCGAAGAGCACGACGAGGTGGCGTTCGGTGTTGTTTCCCCGCTGGCGTTCGCGGATACGGTCATCGAAACCGATGAGCGTGACCATGGCCCATGCGGCTGCACCCACGGCAAGCACACGCAGCGGCGGCACGGCGTGGGTCCAAGACCGGGGTCCACGACCGGGGCCGAAGGCGAGCGCGGCGATGCGGCGGACGCGGCGGGCATGCCACCATTCGCCACCGGCGGTGAGGGCCGCGAGCAGCAGGGCGGCGATGAAGGCGAGCGTGGGGATGTCGGTTGTTAGATCCATGATCACCACGGGTTGAAGCGCAGGCCCCACGAGCAGAGGGCCATGAGGGCGAGGGTGGAAATGCCGGCGATGACAAAGGGGCGGTTCCAATCGACCCATTCGGCGGATGCCGGCTTGAAACGGGATTTCTGCATGCGGTCGATTTCGCGGAACACCTCGTGCAGGGCGGCGGGGTCGCCGGCGGTGAACATTTTGCCTCCGGTGATCGATGACACCGTCTCCAATCCGGCGGCACCGCTACCGTCATCGCCCATGAGGATGCTGAAAACGCGGATCTCCGCGAGGGCGAGTTCCTCAGCCACGGCGCGATCGCCGCCACCGCCGAAGTCGGCACTGCCGCCATCGCTGATGAGGATGACGGCGCGGTCGCCTTCTTCTTCGCGGACGAGTTGGTCGCGGCAGCCGCGGAGGGCGTTGGCGATGAGCGTGCCGCCCATCCATGGCGGCATGTTTTCCGGGCGGACGAAATCGAGGGCGCTGGAGAGCGCGGAAAGCTCCGGGGTGGGCGGGACCCAGTGGATGTATTCGCCGCCGAAGACGGTGAGGCCGAAGGCATCGCCCTTGCGGTAGGCGCAGAACTCGCGGGCCGAGGCGACCGCGCCCTCGAACCGTGTGCCACCCGATCCGAAGGGGGCTCCCATGGAGCCGGAGACATCGATGCAGAGCAGGAGATTGTTCATCACCCTTTCATCGGCGGGTGGGGCAGGTCGGCGCGGACCGGCAAGGATGAGGATGGCGACGGCGAGAAGTACGCCGGGCATCGTACCTGCGACGCGGACGAGAAATCCGAGCCAGCGGCCGTCTTTCTGGCTGCCGTGGTCGAAGGGCAGGACCAGGGTTTTCCCCCGGGCCACCCAGTGGTGGAAACCCCAGAGCAGGGGCAGGGCGAGGAGCCAGAGGAGGGCGGGGTGGTGAAAGCTCACGAGATGACCTCCTCCGGGGTTTGAGACGGGCGATAGGGAGCAAGCAGCGCCTCGATTTCGTCATCCTTCGCGCCGCCGGGCCGGTGCAGCCAGCGTTCGAGGGCGATCAGGGTTTCGCCGGCTTCGGGATGGCGGCGGAGCTGGGCGAGGCCATGGGTCATGGTTTCGCCGGCAATCCCCAGTTTGTCGCGCCAGTAGCCGATGAGAAGGCGTTCCAGCTCGGCTTGTCCGCTGACATCGAGTTTTCCAGCGGCGGCACGTTCGAGATAAGGGCGGAGGCGTTCATCGAAACCTGGAGCTGCGGGCTCGTTTGTTTCCATCGGACCCGTGCGGGCGCGCCGGCCCCAGCGGTGGAGGACGATCCAACCCAGCACCCAGGTCACGGCCATGGCGGCGAGCACGATGCGGTATCCGCCGAACCAGGGCAGTGCGGCGGGAAGATGAGGGGTCAGCGAACCATCGTGATCCGGAGGAAGGATGGTCGCGACTTCGAAAGTCGTATCGGCCAGCTCGGTGGCTGCGGAGCCATCGGGATGCATCAGGTAATCCGCGAGGCGGTGTTCGCCGGGTTCGAAGCCGATGAGGTGAAGCCGGTATTCATGGCCGCCGTCTTTCTTTTCCACGCCGCCGAGCCGGACGATCACCGGAGTGCGGTCATCGAGCGGACGGGGAAGGTAGTCACCGCGTTCGAGGGTCACCGTGATTTCCCGCTCGATGCCGAGTTCGCGGCCCTGGGCATCGGCATTGGCCCGCTGGCTCATGAAAGCTACGACAAACATCGTAGCAATGAAGGCCCGGCACTTCATCCGCGCGCTGCGCCTCCCACGCGGTTCTTGAGGAAATGGCGGAGTTTCGGGATCACCGGTTCGTCGAGGGGCAGATGGAGATAGGAAATGCCCGCACGGGCGAGCATGGCGGTGTCCTGCCGGGTGGAGAATCGGGTGGCACCGTGAGCGGTGAAGGCTTTCCCGGTTTCGGCCTCGGCCCCGCGGAAAATACCGGCCTTGAGCGCGCCGCGTTCGGCGGGGTCTTCGAGGTGGAGGATGACGGCATCGTGATCCTGCGCCATGAGCTTGATGGCAGGGACGGCATCGGGGTCATGGAGGTCGCTCAGCACCACGAAAAGACAACGCTGCTCGACGCGCGGGATGAGCTGGCGGACGCGTTTCCCCAGAGTCGTGTGTCCCCCGGCGCGTTCATGGCGGAGGACATGGAGCCATTGCAGGATGGCCCCGCGGGAGAGTGAAGGGCGGTGGTGGAGATCGCTTTCGCCGACACCCATCACGCCGGTGGGATTCATGTGCTCCACCGCCGCAAGGGCCAAGCCACCCGCAAGGCGGACCGCCCAGGCATATTTCCCCGGCGGCATGCTACCCACGCGCATGGAGGCGGAGGTATCGACTAACAGATAGACCGGCATCTGCCGCGGGGCTTCGTATTCCTTCACATGGCAGCGGCCGGTGCGGCCGGTGACGCGCCAGTCGATGAGCTTGACCGGGTCGCCCGGCTGATAGAGTCGCGATTGCACATACTCGATCCCCGCGCCGAGAAATGGCGAGCTTTCCTGGCCGAAGGCGAGCGCATCGGCAAGGCGCCGCACGACCAGTTCGAACTGGCGCCCGTCGAGCGGATCCTGCGGCAGGGGTGGGTCGTCGGCCATCGGGGGAAATCCTTTTTCAACCCAGTTGTTGCAGCATTTCCTCAAGCACCCCGGAGGCCTGGCGGCCATCGGCAAGCGCCTCATAGCTCAGGCGGATGCGATGGAGCACGACGTCTGCGGCGAGTTCGAAGAGATCCTCGGGAGTGACATAATCCCGCTCTCTGACAAATGCCCGGGCCCTGGCCGCCTGGACGAGCGACAGGGCCGCACGTGGTGAGCAACCGAGTTCCACCGCCGGATTCACGCGGGTGAGGCGGACCAGCTCGACGCAGTGTTTCATGAAAACATCGCTGACGTGGACCTGCTGCACGGCTTCCATGGCGGCGACGAGTTCGGGCAGGCCGCAGACGGCGTCATCGGCGATCATGTCGAAGGCCGACCTCGGCACCGCGCCGCCTTCGATTTTCTTCAGGCCCATCTTGAGCTGTCGGCGCAGCACCGTTTCCTCCTGTTCGGGGGTCGGATAGCCGATGCGGTGGCAGAGCATGAAGCGGTCGAGCTGGGCTTCCGGCAGTTCGAAAGTGCCGGCCTGCTCGATCGGGTTCTGGGTGGCGATGACCAAAAACGGAGTCGGCAGCGGGTGGGTGGTATTGCCGATGGTCACCTTGCGCTCCTGCATCGCTTCTAACAGAGCGCTCTGGACCTTGGGGGCGGCGCGGTTGATTTCATCGGCCAGCAGCAGGTTGGTGAAGACCGGGCCCTTGTGGGTGCGGAAGGTGCCGGTGGCCTGATCGAGCAACTCGGAACCGAGGATGTCGGACGGCAGCATGTCGATGGTGAATTGCACGCGGCCGAACTTCAGCGCCACCGCCTTGGCGACGGTGTTGACGAGCAGGGTTTTCGCCGTGCCGGGCACGCCTAACAGGAGGAGGTGTCCGCCGGTGAGCAGGGCGATGAGCATGCGCTCGACGACGACGTCCTGGCCGACGACGACTTCCGCGACACGTTCGCGCACGGCTCGGACAAATTGGGGTGAGGTGGTGGTCATGGGAGATGGGAGAGCAGGGAGGATGGGAAAATCAGGGCAGGCGGCCTTTCTGATAGGCATCGAGCGCGGCCGTGGCGGCGGGCTTTTCCCCGGGACTCGCGGCGGCGACGGCCTTTTTCTGGAGTTCGACCGCCTCGTCCGCCTTGCCGATGCGGAAGGCGATGCGGGCAAGTACGCCAAACGCCGTAGATGTCGCGGGTCCGGAATCAAGCGTCGCTGGCCGGGCCAGGACGGCGGCTTTTTCCAAGATGGCGGCGTCGGCCCCATCGACCGTGGCCATGACCTCGGCGGCCATCGTGCCAACCACACCATCGGCCGGGAAATCCGCTGCCAGCAGCTTGCCGGTTTCAAGCGCGGCCGCGGCATCGCCGGAGCGCAGCAGACGTTCCATTTCCAGAATGCCGCCGAGATAGGCAAAGGCCGGTTCCACCTCCTTGTTGAGCGTGGTGATCAGTTCGCCGGCTTCATCGAGTCGACCTGCCTGAAGAAATCCCTTCGCGCGACCGGCGAGGTCCATGGTCCGGGCCGATGGTGCCGAGGGCGCGGCCGACTTTTCTTCCTCGGCTGGCTTGGTCGAGGGTTCGGCAAGAAGCTTTTCCAACAACTCTTCCTCCAGGGCCATGGGGTGGCCGATGTAGGCGATCCTGCCTTTTTTGTTCACCACGAAAGCGCAGGGGATGCCGTTTTGCCCGGCGGCTTTCAGCCAGGTCTTGCCCATCGTGCCGGCGGCATCGTCCACAGCCACGCGGTATTTCATTTTCGATCCCATCTTCTTCACGAAACCTTTCACCGTGGCCTCGTCCTCGCCGAGATTCTGGCCGATCACGACCAGTCCTGCGTCTTTGTGGCGTTCGGAAATTTCATTGATGTGGGGAATCGCCTGGACGCAGGGCCCGCACCAGGTGGCCCAGAATTCGACGATGTAAACCTTGTCGCCCTCGAACTTCGTCACCGCCTCGCCCTGGGCCCAACTGCCGACCTTCGGTGCCGGGGCGGCATCGCCCACTTTCAGGGCTGCCGAGGCCGGGGTTCCCGTGATCATCGCGAGAAGGCACAGGCAAAGCGGGAGAATGAGTCGGGGAACCATCATGAGCTAACGCCGCCATCCCATGGATTTGTGTCGGAGAAATCAATCTTTCATCCGATTCCGGCGCTTGATTCGCGATCCTGGAGTCTGTCTCCATGCTCCCTCAAAGATTTTCTTGCCAGATCCTTGCATCGAAATAGCTTCCGAGGATCAACGGGGAAGGGCAGTCCCAAGCAGTTCAAGACAAGCATGTTAAAAGGCTTCCAGCGTTCCGATACTCCGCACCGCCCTGAGGCGCGTGCGGCCGGGTCGTCGGGGCGCGTGATGCGATTGGGCTGGCTTCGATGTACGGTGACGGTCCTGCTCTGCTGCTTGATCGCATTTGAGGACTTCCAGAGCGTGCGCATCCTGACTCTCTCTCATGCCCACGCATTCCAGCCCGGGGATGAACACGGGCACGTGGGTCCGATGGCCTTTTGGGCTGCGGATGAAACCCAGGAGCAATGCCCGGTGGAAACCGAGCGTGAAAGCCATACGCATGAGGTTCTCTCCAGCTTCGAATTTCATCCCAATGTGAACTGCTCTCAAAATCCCCTGTCCTGCCTCGCCCCGAGCCGCTTGCCCGCACTTGGCGCAGGTCGGGAAAATTGGTTGGGCATCGGCATCGATCCCCTGCGCCGTCCGCCGCGCGCCGCCTGATCTGACCGCGGCAGCCGGGTCCGTCCGCTTTGTGCGATTTGCCATTTATTGGCAGATCGGCGCTTTGGTCTGTTAGGCCCCATCGCTTGATCGGTTTTCACTGATCCTCTGGCCGAACCGCGAATCCGCGCTTCTGCGACTCGCGCCCCGTCAGCCGTGTGTCCCATCTGGGTCCTCCTTCAGCGCGCCTCCGCCCGTTCGCACCGGGCATCTGCATCCTCAATCTAACAGATTTATCTTTTTTATCATGAACAACGATTTCGACCGACCTGTCATTGAATCCTCCTGCGCCCTTTGCGGTGGCAGTCACGCCCATCTCATCGAGCGCAAGGACCGCTCCGGCCATCCGCTGGACGTGGTGATTTGCGACCATTGCGGTGTGGTTCACAACGACCCCATCCCCGATGCCGCCGAGCTTTCGCGATTCTATTCGATGGAATACCGTCTGCAGTACAAGAACACCCACCGACCCAAGCTCCGTCATGCGGCGCGATACTTTGCCTCCGTATCCCAGCACCTTCTGGAGCACTGGCATCTTTACCGTGCTCCCGGTGCCGTGCTCGATGTCGGTTCGGGCAGTGGTGAGTTCCTCTATCTGATGAGGGAGCTCGGGAAATCGGTCCACGGCATCGAGCCGAATGAAGACTACTCCGTTTTCTGCCGTCAGGACCTCGGGTTGCCCATCACCACCGGGGAAATCGATACCTTCCAGCCCGCCGCCCGCTTCGATCACATCCGCTTGTCCCACGTGGTGGAGCACCTGCGCGACCCGGCCGGCTGCTTGCGTGAGGTTTCGAAATGGCTGAATCCAGGGGGACATCTCTACATCGAGGTTCCCGATTTTCACACCTACGGCCGGAACAAGCGCCCGGGCGGGATGTTCCACTTCGGCCATATCTACAATTTCGACGCGGACAGCTTTGATCGGCTGCTCGGGGCTGCAGGTCTTGCCGTTCTTCATCGGAGCGGCCCTACCTCGGCCTTTGTGACGCCATCCCTGAGGTCCGGTCCGGTTTCGCCGCCCGCCGCACCTCGTGAGGAAATCCTCGGCAAGATCGATTTCTACCGACAGCACCGCCATGGCCTGTTGCGAAAGAATTCCCTGCTCAGACGCCTGCGACACAAGATCCACAAGCTCGTCCATGAACACCGCATCATCCTCGGACGCAGCGACTATGCCGGGATCGGCTCGCAAAGCGCATCCCTGCTCAAGCATCGCCTGACTTCGTGATCCCGCCCGCGCTTCGATCCGGGTTGGACTTCGCCCGGCGGAAAGGTCAGGATCGACCGCGGATGGACCTCAGTGACCTCGGATGGAACGACGACCTTGCCCGCGATTTCGCCCCCCACGCGAAACGCGGCTGGGTCCCGGCGCGCCTGAATCGCGAGACGCCCATCAATTACGGCGCCTTCATCATCGATGAGGAAGGCGACTTCGTGGACATCGATGTCGTCTTGTCCGGCAAGGTCTGGCATGACGCCGCGAATGATGCCGAGTTGCCTGCGGTGGGCGATTGGGTCGCACTCGAACTCGGTGGGGAAAACGAGGATCACGTCATCCGTGCCCGCCTGCCGCGCCGCTCCTGTTTTTCCCGCAAGGTCCCGGGAAAGAGCACCGAGGAGCAGGTCATCGGCGCGAACATCGACATCGTCTGCGTGGTCACCGATCCCGGCCCCGACCACAATCCGCGGCGGATGGAGCGCTATTTCACCCTGATTTCCCGATCCGGCGCGCGGCCACTGGTGCTCATCAACAAGTCCGATGCCTTTCCCGCCGAGCAGTGCCGCGAGGCGGCCGATGAAATCCGCGCCCTTTCGCCCGACGCGGAAATCCACCTCACCTCCGCCCTCCGTGGCGAGGGCCTCGGCATCCTCAAGCGCCACCTCAAACCCGGCATCACCCTCTGCATCGTTGGTTCCTCCGGCGTGGGGAAATCGACCCTCGTCAACCAGCTCCTCGGTGAGGACTGGCAGTGGACCGGTGAGGTCAACGACGTCACCGGAAAAGGCCGCCACACCACCACCTCCCGCGAACTCGTCCCGCTCGATGACGGCGGTCTCCTCATCGACAACCCCGGCATGCGGGAAATCCAGATGTGGACGGATGAAAAGACCCTCCGCGAAAGCTTTGCCGACGTCGAGGCCATCGCCGCCACCTGCCGTTTCCACGATTGCAAACACGGCTCGGACAAGGGCTGCGCCATCCGTGCCGCGGTCGATTCCGGCGAACTCGAAGCCGCCCGCCTGGAGAGTTTCCTCCGCCTCGATGAGGAAATCGAAGACCTCCGCCGCCGCGCGAAAAAACGGCAGATGACTTCCGAGCGCCGCGCCAAACGCAACCACCGCGTCAAGGCCCGCAACCTCAACGACCGCATCGAGCTGGAACGCGAGCAGCGCGGGGAATGGCGGTGATGCCTTGGATTTTTTCCTGTTCCCTCCCGTTCATTTCCCCAAGGCGGATACGGGAATGTCCCCATTTTGGGCGGATTTCGTAAAATTATTCGAAAATTGGGAAAAATCGTCTAAACGGGTAAAAGCCTCCGGCCATTTTTCCATGCCGAACCGTAGATCGTCGGCACTTTCCTCAACCCATCAACCCTCCAACTCAGCCGTGAAGAAGACCCTTCTCTCCCTCGCGTTTCTCCCGCTCGCCGCTGGCTCCGCCTTCGGAGCTGCCGGCACTTTTGACGAACTGATGTGGGTCACCACCTCGCCCACGTTCTCGTATGGCACGTCGACCTTCTACGAGATCGATAGTGACAATACGAACCTCTTCGGAGCCGCCGAATTCCATGGTGCGAATCTCGGGACCTTCACGGTCGGCGATACGCTTTTCGCCACCGCCCAGCAGAAATCCTTCAAGAACAACGGCACCGACGTGACCTCTCACACCCTCTTCTGGAGTGTCTCCGGCACGGGCGGCAGTGGATCCGGAAACCTCAATCTGGGATTCCAAGCGGACCTTGGCGGAGGTGACCAGCGCTGGGGCGCAGACAACACCGGTAGCCTGACCGGCAACATGCTCGCCGGACTGGGCGCTGGCAGCTACACCCTTTCGGTCTGGTCGCGCATCACCACCAACAGCGTGGACGCTCCGGCACAAATCTTCAACAACCGTGGAGGTTCGAACTTCAATGCCACCTTCACGGTGATCCCCGAGCCCTCCGTCGCCCTTCTCGGCGGTCTGGGTCTCCTCGGCCTCCTTCGCCGCCGCCGCTGATCGGCTGTCGGCTTCGTTTTCCCACCACGCCCCGCAGGCCCAGGCCTCGCGGGGCGTTTTTCATGGCGGACAGCGGACCGTTTTCCCCTCCACCCAGCGACTGCCAATCATGGTCGCCCGGGGCTGCATCACCCCGCTTTCCCGGTGGTGGATCATGGAAATCAGCATGTCCACCGCCGCCTCTCCGACCAGGTCGTTCCGCTGGTCCATGCCCGCCCAATCCCGGTGGTCGGCCCGCCATTCATACTGCACCAAGCCAATATCTTCAGGCACACGCAGCCCCGCCGCCGTCAGCCAACGCCGGACCTCGTGGTAAAGCGTGAAGATCACATCGGGCCGATTCCGCTCCAGCCATCGATGAAACAGCTCCGGCGACTCACGGGCTGCCTGCACGTCGTAAAACGGCTTCGTTTTCCCCGCCCTGCCCGCCGTGCGGCTCTGCCCGGTCAAAAATCCCGCAGTGAACCGGCCCTCTGTCAACTCGTCGATCACCCGGTCCAGCACCAAAGCCGGCCGCCGGTAGCCCATCGCCTCCACCCGTTCATAGGCCTCCAACGCCAGCGCATGGTGATCGCTACAGGCAAAGGAAAACGCCGGCTCACGCGTCCGCACCCCGGTCACCACCACCGGATGCTCCCGCCACAGTTCCTCATGGGTCACCGGCAGCCGATTGCCCTCCATCAACCCCACCAACAAAATCCCCCGAATGTTCCTCGCCCGCAGGATCGACCCGAGCCGCCCCGCCGACATCCCGGGATCGTGCAGCCAGAATTCATCCAACTCATACCCCAACTGCCGCGCCCGATTCACACAGCCACCCACATAAGCCGGCACCGTCGGATGACTGCGGAAGGCATCCGGCGATTGGTTCGCGTTCATCAGCGCCAAGGTCGCCTGAACCCCCGGCGACCGGCTCTTCCGCAAACTTGCCATCAGCTCCGCCACGATCGGGTCCAGCCGATACCCCATCGCCTCCGCCGCCGACGTCACTTTCACCCGCACCTCCTCGGAAATCCTCAAACTCCCGCGCAACGCAAGGCTCACGGTGTTCTTCGAAACCCCGACACGCCGCGCCACATCCAGCATCGTCGGTCGCGGAAATTCATCACCCCCTCGCACGCCATCACGTTGTATGACTGTAATATGAACGCAATCTTCCGCTGCGTCATCCGATCATGCATGAAACCACCATGCCATACACGGTGGGATTGGATTACGGCACAAATTCGGCCCGGGCTCTCGTGGTCGATGTGAAGGACGGTCGCGAACTCGGCACCGCCGTGGTCGATTACCCCTCGGGACATCAGGGGATCTTGCTCGATCCCACCGACCACCATCTGGCCCGGCAAAACCCCGCCGACTACCTCTTCGCACTCGAACAGGCCACCCGTCAGGCCCTCGCCCGGGCGGCGGAAACCGAGCCCGATTTCTCTGCGGACCAGGTGATCGGCATCGGCATGGATGGCACCGGCTCCAGCCCCATCCCGGTGGATTCGAAAAATGTCCCGCTCGCCCTCCACGCGGATTTCTCCACCAACCTTCAGGCCCAGTGCTGGCTGTGGAAAGACCACACCGGCATCCCGGAAGCCGCCGCCATCACCCAAAAGGCCGCCGAACTGCGCCCTCACTACCTCGCGAAAATCGGCGGCACCTACTCATCCGAATGGTTCTGGGCGAAAATCTGGCACTGCCTGAAGACCGATCCCGCCGTCTTCGATGCCGCCTTTTCCTGGGTCGAGCTTGCCGATTTCATCCCCGCGGTCCTCGCCGGGATCGATGACCCGCGCCACATCCTCCGCGGCGTCTGCATGGCCGGGCACAAGGCACTCTATGCCGATGACTGGGGCGGCCTGCCCGACAAGGATTTCCTCGCCGCGCTCGATCCCCGCCTCGCCGACCTCCGCGACCGGCTTTACGAAAAAGCCCACGATGCCTCGATTCCCGCAGGCACGCTCTGCCCCGCCTGGGCGGAAAAACTCGGTCTTCCGGCCGGCATCCCCATCGCCATCGGCGAAATGGACGTCCATTACGGCGCGATCGGCTGCGGTGTCGATGAAGGCACGCTCGTCAAAGTCATCGGCACCTCCACCTGCGATTGCGCCGTCGTCTCCGCCGAAAAAACCGTGGCCGACATCCCCGGCATCTGCGGCATCGTCAAAGGTGCCATCCTCCCCGGCTACTACGGCATCGAGGCCGGCCAATCCGCCGTCGGCGACATCTTCAAATGGTTCGTCGAAGGCGTCCTCGGCGATGCTTCACTCCACTCCACCCTCACCGCCGATGCCGCCGCCCTCAAGCCCGGCCAATCCGGCCTGCTTGCGCTCGATTGGAACAATGGCAACCGCACCGTCCTCGTGGACCAGCTCCTCACCGGCCTGCTGTTAGGCCAGACCCTCTACACCACCCGCGCGGAAATCTACCGCGCCCTCATCGAGGCCACCGCCTTCGGCGCCCGGACCATCATCGACCGCATCCGCACCTACGGCGTCCCGGTCGAACGCATCGTCTGCTCCGGCGGCATCGCCGAAAAGAACCCGCTGCTCATGCAGATCTATGCCGATGTGACCGGCTGTGAAATGCGCGTCTCCCGGTCATCCCAATCCTGCGCGCTCGGCTCCGCCATCGCTGCCGCCGTCGTCGCCGGTGCCCACGCCGATTTCAAATCCGCCCAGGATGCCATGACCGGCCTCAAGGACCTCAGTTACCGCCCCGATCCGCCGAACCAGTCCGTCTATCAGGAAATCTATCAACTCTATCTCGCCCTTCACGATGCCTTCGGCGGCGTGAATTCCGCCGCCAAGCTCGGCCTCATCATGAAGGATCTCCTCGCCATCAAGGCCCGCCAATCCGCTTGAAATCCCCCACCCGTCTTCTGCCATGTCCGATATCAACAAATTCAAGAACCTCGAAATCTGGTTCATCACCGGCTCCCAGCACCTCTACGGCCCCGCCGCGCTCGCCGAAGTGGAGAAACATTCCAAAGCCGTCGTCAAAGCCCTCAACGCCGCCGGCACCCTGCCCCACAAGGTCGTCTTCAAGCCGGTCCTGAAATCCTCGGCGGAAATCACCCGCCTCGCCATCGAGGCAAACTCGGCGGAAAACTGCATCGGCCTCATCGCCTGGATGCACACCTTTTCCCCCGCCAAGATGTGGATCGAGGGCCTGCAAAGCCTCCGCAAGCCGCTCTGCGATCTCCACACCCAGTTCCATCGCGACATCCCCTGGGAGTCCATCGACATGGACTTCATGAACCTCCACCAGACCGCCCACGGCGGCCGCGAGTTCGGCCACATCGGTGCCCGCCTCCGCCTGCCGCGGAAAGTGGTCGTCGGCCATTGGCAGGATGCCGAGGTCCAGGAACGCCTCGCCGCCTGGTCCCGCGCCGCCCGCGGATGGCATGTCTCCCGCCAACTCAAGGTCCTCCGCATTGGTGACAACATGCGCCATGTCGCCGTCACGGAAGGCGACAAGGTCTCCGCCCAGATCCGCTTCGGCTGGGAGGTGAATACCCACGGCATCGGTGACCTCGTGACGAAAATCCAGGCTCAGAGCGCTGCGAAAATCGACAGACTCTGCGCCCTCTATCAGGACCGCTACGAAGTCGCCCCCGAACTCCGCAAGGGCGGCCCGCGCCACGAATCGCTGCGTGACTCCGCCGCCATCGAACTCGGCCTCCGCGCCCTCCTCGAGGAAGGCGGCTTCACCGCCTTCACCACGACGTTCGAGGACCTGCACGGCATGAAACAGCTCCCCGGACTCGCCGTCCAGCGGCTCATGGAGGATGGCTACGGCTTCGCCGGCGAGGGCGACTGGAAGACCGCCGCCCTGCTCCGCATCATGAAAGCCATGGCCCACGGCCTTCCCGGCGGCACCTCGTTCATGGAGGACTACACCTATCATCTCGATCCCAAGAACCCCCTCGTCCTCGGGGCCCACATGTTGGAAATCTGCCCCTCCCTCGCCAAGGGCAAGCCACGCATCGAAATCCACCCGCTCGGCATCGGCGGCAAGGAGGATCCCTGCCGCATGGTCTTCGATGGCACCTCCGGCAAAGCCGTCAATGCCTCCATCATCGACCTCGGCAGCCGGCATCGTTTCCTCGTCAACGAGGTCGATTGCGTCGCCCCGAAAAACAAACTCCCCAAGCTCCCCGTGGCCCGGGTGCTGTGGAAACCCCTGCCCGACTTGAAAACCGCCACCGCCGCCTGGATCCACGCCGGCGGCGCCCACCACACCGTGCTCTCCCTCGCGCTGACCACCGAACATCTTGAAGACCTCGCGGAAATGGCCAGGATCGAGCTCAGCGTCATCGATCGTGACACCCGCCTGCGTGCTTATCGCGACGGCCTCCGCGTCCTCGATCTTTACCACCACCTCGCCCACGGAATCCAAGGCTGATGAGCACCTATACCTCCATCAGGGAAGAATGCCTCGAGGCCAATCTCGCGCTGCCGCGCACCGGCCTTGTCGATCTCACCTTCGGCAATGTCTCCATCGCCGATCCCGAGCGCCGCGTCTTCGCGATCAAACCCAGCGGCGTGGACTACGATAAGCTTCGTACTACGGACATCGTGGTTCTGGATTTCGATGGCAACATCGTCAAAGGATCCCTCCGCCCCTCCTCGGACACGCCCACCCACCGCTGCCTTTTCCTCCATTTCCCCGGCATCCGCGCCGTGGTCCACACCCACTCGCGGAATGCCGTCGCCTTCGCCCAGGCCGGCAACGACCTGCCCTGCCTCGGCACCACCCACTGCGACTACTTCCACGGCCCGGTTCCCGTCACCCGCGAGATGACGCCCGACGAAGTCCGCGGCGAATACGAGTGGGAAACCGGCCGCGTCATTGTCGAGCGCTTCACCTCGGCAAAGCTCGATCCCCTCGCCATTCCCGCCGTCCTCGTCCGCAACCATGGCCCCTTCACCTGGGGCCCCTCGGGCAGCAAGGCGGTCGAAACCGCACAGGCTCTCGAAATCGTCGCCGACATGGCGCTCAAAACCCTCTCCCTCCATCCCACCGCCCCACCCGCCCCCGCGCACCTGCTCGACAAACACTTCCTCCGCAAACACGGCCCCTCTGCCTACTACGGGCAGAAGTCCTGAAACCTTGGTGTCCCCAGCGCCCGGCCGGTGGCTTCGTGAAACTCCTCACCAGCGCCAAACATGAAAGCGGTGAGAGCCCATGGCAGCCGGGTCATCTGTAGTTCGGTGGTCGATAGGGATTTCTCTGATCTTTCAGCGCAAGTCGTATCAGGGATGTGAGTTGGCATGGAATCGATTTCTGTTATGCTCAACGAGCTTCGCCGATCGCAGGTTCAATGAATTCGAACAATCTCCACTGCCCGAAATGCGGGAAGGGTCTCTTCAAGGTCGGGAGGAGCAAGGTCGTGCGAATTCATCCGGTGGCCCGTTTGATCCAAAACCACCATACCGCGATCAATCTGGGCTGGGCCGCTTTTTCTCCCGTGCTGATCTATTGGATGACGCGCGGGCAAAGTCCGGTTCAGTTCAGGTCCTTGGGATATGCATGGGCCGGCCTGCTTTTCCTGCCTTCTCTGGTGATGTTCTTTTTGATCCGGTTCTTCCCGCTCTATCGGATCACCGATTGCCCCTACTGCGGGCATTACGAATTGAAGAAGCTTGGGAAATCCCACTCGGCTTGAGGTTTACGAGCAGTCGTGTCGAAGGTCTCGGCGATCGTGCTGCACGCAGTTCCCTGACATATCATCCTGAATTCGGAAATGGAGACCACGGATTTCACAGAAGGCACGGATTCAGAGATGCCTATCAGGCATACGATGAGCATCCATCAGGTGAGTCGATCAAGCGATGCAACTCCCTGATGATCCGTGTATCTCCGTGAAATCCGTGGTTCCTGTTTTCCCTTCGTGGATCATAAGACACTGCTTGTTTGTCCCCGGTCTTTTCAAATGCGGGCATCAGCGCTCCGCAGGGGCCCAGGCCATAGGGCTGAAAATCATCCGTCAAATCCTGCCGCTTGACGGAATCGGCCATGAAGGTCAGTGAGAAGAGCAGCCCCACTCAACATGAGCGATTCCCCATCATTTTCAGGCAGGCCGGTGAGATTTGAGCGGTTTGAATCGCGGCGGGGCGGATTCTTCACCTCGCAGCGGGAGAGTAGGATGATCGCGTATGCCCAGGCCGATGCCGAGGAATGGCTGGCGGAGCATCCGGAGATTGAGGTGGTCGCGATCGATACCACCTGCGGCCAGATGCTTGCCTGCGTGACGATCTGGTATCGGGAATGAATGTTAGAGAAAGGAAATGCTCTCCCGAGGGGCGGGAGAGCATTTTGAAGATGGCGATCTCGCAGGAATCTCAGCGCACGTATCGCAGGGAATCCACCACGGCGCGGGCGGCGGTCGCCTGGGCTTCATCGCCTTGGGCAAGGCAGCGGATGATGAGGACGAGACCGTTTCCGTCCTGATTGTTTTCGCGGGCGAAGTCCGTGATGATATCGACAGGCTTGTCCTCGATCTTGCCGGTCCAGGTGACGACACGCATGCCGACTCCGCTGCGGAAGACGTCGTGTTCAGTGCTGACTTCGACGAGGTCGCTGAGACCGGGAAGGAAAGGTTTGAGGGTTTCGGCCATTTCCCCCTGGACCTTGTCCCAAGGGCTATCGAGATCGGCAGGCAGGGGGATTTTCGTGACAATCACTTTGGCCGATCCATCGCCCGACCCGGAGCGGATGGTGTCGCCGTCCTTTTCCGTGCTCCAATCTTCGAGGAAGCGGAAATGCATGCCGCCGATGTCATCGCCTCCACCGAGAACCGGGGCGGCGGCGTCGCCATCGGGTGCGGCTGGTTCCGCATCGGCATTTTCCTCTGCAGGTGCCGGTGGCGGGGGCGGAGCGGCGTCCTGGCCGTCTTCGGCGTAGGGGTGGGCGCCATCCATGTTGCCGGCGACTTCGTAGTTGGCGCAGAGCATGACCATGCCATTGGCGGTCATGGCGATGCCGAAGCCGACCTTGGTGGACTTGCGCCAGACCATTTGCGTGTAGTGGCCGAAGGTGAGGTAGTTGTCGCCCTCCATTTTCTGGCCTTGGTAGTCCTTGATTTCCCCATACCAGAGGTGGGCACCGTGCACCGGGCGTTCGCCGTATTCGGGGAGGTATCCGGCGAGGTTTTCGCCATACTTGCCGCCGGGCCGGTGTTCCATCTTGTCGTCTGCGGCGATCTTCTCCGCCCACTCCTGGGCGTAAGCGGCGATTTCCTCATCCCACACCAATGGCGGCGCGCCGACTTCGGCACGGGCATCGTTGTGGAGTTTCATGAATTCATCGATCTGCTGCTGCATGTTGTCGCGCAGGTGGGTTCTGGCGACCTCGATGGAGACCGGCGGACCGGGTTTCGGGAGGGGTTTGCCGAAGGGCGTGCGCGCGGGATTTTCCGCGGCGTGCAGGGCAAGGGTGCTGACGATCAGGGCCAGAAAGGCACCTGGGAGGCGGGAGTGTTTTTTGCGGGGAGACATGGCATGGAGGCTTGCGAAGCCATCCTTCTGCTAGAGAAACACCTGCTTTCCTTCAATGGGCAATTTCGGCACCGCCGCGTCAGCCCCGACTTTTTGTTAGAAATCGGCTTCCGCTTTCCCGGGATCGATCACTCGATGACCTCGAGGCGGAAGTATTCGCGCGTGGCGGCGGCGGGGCTGACCGTGATGTTTCCGGTGGCACCGGCGGGCAGAGGGTTCTGGCCGGTGCTGATGCGCGTGGTGGGCACGGGGGTCCACTGGCTGAGGTTGCTCGACACCATGAGGCGCAAGGGTGCGCCGCTGCCACCGATGGGCAGGGGGAGCCGATAGCTGCGATTGCCAAGAACCTGCGGAAGGTGCGGGCGGGCGTCTTCGATGGCATCGAGACCGAGGCCCCAGGAAAGGATGTTGCTGATGCCGTCCTCGTTGTAATCGCCATCGCGCGGTGCGCCACGGATGCCTTCTTCGAGAGTCCACTGCAGGTAGCCGCTGGAGGAAACCGAGAGCGTCCCGGTGGCGCGGATGTAGCCTTCAGCCTGGATGCGGACCTGCTGGGTGCCTTCGCCTTGGAGTTGATCGATGTCGACCGGGAATTCGAGGGTCACCGAGTAATCGATGAAGCCCGGTCGCGTGCCGGTGCGGACGAGGGCGAGGGTGCCATCGCCTTCGCCGGGCCCGCCGAGGGGATCAGCCGGGGTGAAGGTTTCGTTGATGGGGGTGAGGGCACCAAACAATACCTGATAGTTTCCAGTGGCCGTGCCTTGATCCACGAGGAAGCGGAACTGGGAAGAATCAAAGGTTCCGGTGACTGGATCCGAGATGATGCCCGGCGGGTTTGGAGTATCGATGGCGAAGGAGAGATTGGAGAAGGTGACGTTGTAGCTGCTGCCAAAGAAGGGTAAGCTTTTCGCAAAAACCAGGTTGTCGGTGGTCTCGCCCTTGGCCGTTCCGCGGCCTTGGCGGAGGGTCATTTCGATGGGATCGTCCTGAGCGATATCGACCTCGATGTCGGCAAGGATGGTGCCGGCGAGGCGGGCTTTTTTGGTATCGGCGAGGCCCGCATTGGTGCCGGGTTGGACCGTGATCGTGATCGCATTGACTCCGGTGGTGAGATTGGGCGGGGTCAGTGTGAGCAGGCTGGTTCCCGGGGCGGCGTGAGCGGCGCAGGAGAGGGCCAGAAGCCAGCGGAGCGAGGGGGGCATGCGGGGAATTAGGTCTTGGGGGAGGGGTTTGTCGAGGGCGCGCTTGGGGGAGGGGCCATGGGGTGCTTGTTTGATCTCGTGAAAAGGGCGGGTGGGGCTTGGGATCTTTTCGGTTTCAAGGGATGGGGGCCATGGGTGGCGATTTTCCATCTTGCGCCCGGGATTCTGGCCGTTAGGCTGCCCGCCGTGCCTGTGCAGATGCGCCCGGGTAAACGAACTCCGAAACAAACAACCATACGAGATCATGAAAATCGCCAAGATCGTCCTCCTTGCCGCCGCCGCCGCTGGTTCCTTCCTCGCCGCTTCCTGCTGCGAAAGCGCTCCTGCTCCGGCCGCTCCGAAATACGTGGCTCCTGCCAAGTAATTGATCCTGCTTCCGCCGGTTTCCGGTGGAAATGACTTCAAATCGGGGCGGACTGCTTGACAGTCCGCCCCGAATTTTCGAGAGGATGCGCAGCCAAACACCAAAAACTCCGAACATGTTCCGACTTTTCGCCGCCCTTCTGGTCTCCGCCTTCGCGTTTCTGAGCGTCTCCTGCTGCTGCACCAGCGATACCAAGCCCGCGCCTCTGCGCCCGCTTCCGCAGTTCCAGGAAATGCCAGCGGCCGAGGTGGACTACTCCAAGTAATCCGCTTTTCCGCGTAGGACTGACTTTCCAGACACCCCGCCGCTTCCGCAACCCGGAGCGGCGCGGGTTTTTCTTTTTCCGCCCGATGCTTCGTCGCGCGGTTCGTCTGTTTTCGCCGGAAGATCGCTTCCCTGCCGCGCCGTATGGGCGGGGATGATCCGTGTTGCTTGGTTTCCGCTTTTCGCCCTGCTGGCAGGGATTCCCGGATCGGCGCAGAGCGAGACTCCCTCCAGGCAGAAAGGGTGGAACGTGCTTTTCATCGCCGTGGACGACCTGCGCCCGGAGCTGGGCTGCTACGGGGTGGAGGCGGTGAAGACGCCATGCATTGATGCCTTTGCGGGCACGGCGATGACCTTCCGTCACCACTACGTGCAGGTGCCGACTTGTGGGGCATCGCGCTACGCCCTGTTGACCGGTCGCCGTGCTTCCGAGTCGAGAGCCATGGGGAATGAGGTGGCCTTTCGCGGTCCCACCGCCTTGCCGCGGGAAATGGATGCGCAGCGGTCACGGAGTTTGCCGGAGATTTTCCGGCGCAGCGGGTGGCGGACGGGATGCATCGGGAAAATCTCGCACATGCCGGACGGGCGGGTGTTTTCCTATCGGGGCAAGGGCGACGGTCGGCCGGAGCTGCCGGATGCCTGGGATTTCCTCGAAACTCCCTGCGGGCCGTGGAAATCGGGGCATGGGGCCTTTTTCGCGTACAGCGAGGGTCGGCATCGGGAAGACGGCGGCGGATACGCGCCCTTGTATGAATTCCCGGACGTGGCGGATGAGGCCTTGCCGGACGGGATGATCGCCCGGGCGGCGGCGGCGAAACTGGAGAGCTGGAAGGACGAGGCCTTTTTCCTGGCGGTGGGATTTTTCAAGCCGCACCTGCCCTGGGTGGCACCGAAGTCGTATCGGGACCTCTACGACGACCGCGAGGTGGGGATGAGCCCGAACCCCGAAAAGACCCCGAGTCGGCGTTTTCACGGCAGTGGGGAGTTCTCGCGATACCAGAGCGATTTCCCGAAAAAGCTGCCGCAGACCCCGGCCGAGCATGAGGAGGCCCGCAAGGCCTACTACGCGGCGACGAGCTATGTGGACGCGCAGGTGGGCCTGCTGCTCGACAAGCTCCGCGAACTCGGGCTGGAGCAGCGGACCATCGTGATCCTCTGGGGCGATCACGGCTGGCATCTCGGCGACCACGGGATCTGGGGCAAGCACACGCCCTTCGAGCGCTCGCTCAACAGCCCTCTGATCGTCCGCGTGCCGGGCCTGACTCCGGCGGGATCGAGCACGGAGGCGCTGGTGGAAACGGTCGATCTGCTGCCAAGTCTGGTCGACCTCTGCGAGCCTGAAATGGATCGGATGCTGTGGCCGGCAGGCGGGGTTTCCCTGCGCCCGGTGCTCAAGGATCCGGCGCATCCGGGGAAGGACGGGGCGATGGGGTATTGGGGGAAATCAGTGACACTGCGGACGGCGCGGCACCGGGTGATCGCGACCCGGCAGGGCAAGGATTTCACCGATGTGGAGATCTACGATCATCGCGAGGACCCCGCGGAAAAAGTGAACATCGCCGCAAGGGATCCGGCCTTGCGCAAGGCCTTGCTCGATCAACTCCGGAGAGACCAGCCGGTGATGCTTGGGGAGTAGCGGGGAGCGGGGAGCGGGGAGCGGGGAAGAGAGGGGGCTTTGGTTTCAGCATTTGCCCTCGCTGCGCTCAGGCCATGCCAGTTTGGCTTCGCCGGAGATAAAGGTCGCCAAAGCTCCCGCCGCATTCAGCATTTGCCCTCGCTGTGCTCACGCCATGCCAATTTGGCTTCGCCGGAGATAGAGGTCGCCACAGCT
>JALOTY010000094.1 GCA_025457665.1 Akkermansiaceae bacterium
CAGGACACGGGGTTTCAGCTCCAGCGGCTCAAGCGCCGCGGCCAAGCCACGCTGGAAGCGACCCAGCGAAAAATCCTCGTGGGCACCAGCGATGGCCTTTCCGATGATTTTCGCCTTCTCGGCCGATAGCAGGTCTTTCAGTGGCTCCATGACGCCGGAGCCTGGCGGATCCCCTTCCAAAAGGAAAATGCGAACTCATTCCTAATGTCGTTCCCTATGGGCTTTCGGCTTGGAACTTGGAACTTCCCCGCGCCAGCCCCGCGAGGGGCGCAGGCATGTAGCCACGGGTGCAACCCGTGGACCCGGAAGCAAAAGAATCCCGCGCTTGATCTGCGCGAAGCCCGCCTCCAAGCGCCCTCTTCGGCGAAGCAAGGAGCAGATAGCGAATAGCGAGGACCCTCGGCTGTTTGCTCCTGGCCTCCCTCCTCTGGCTTCCAAAAACGACACGACCAAGACCCAGAAATCTCAAAGTTGGCTGAGACGATAGATGCTCGCGATTGGCAGGAGAATGAAGGCAGGAGAATGCTTGGCGGATGATGGATCACAGCCGATGCCCGGCGCGGAGCACTCTCTTATTTCAGCATTTCAGATTTTCAGCATTTCAGCTTTCCAAACCCCCTGTTCCCTTTCCTTGCTTTCGATTCTTTCGTTGTTCCCCAAATCACATCATCCCATCCATCCCATCCATCCCATCCATCCCATCCATCCCATCCATCCCATCCATCCCATCCATCCCATCCATCCCATCCATCCCATCCATCCTGGTCCCAAAAACCTTAGCGACCTTCGCGCCTTCGTGGTGCCATCGTCCGTCATCCTCCCATCCTTGATATCCCGTTCATCCTGCAACATTTTCTAACTGCCCGAATCGAAGAACGGCAGGCGGAAAACATGGGAGCTTGAACGAGTGGACTTCCTCCTGTAATTCGGACTCACGCCGAAGCCATCCTCATGAGTGCCTACGTTGAAAATCTGGATCTTGCTGCCGCCAAGAAGCTGTTTGCTGCCATTGCAAAGCCTGGACCGAAGGGCAAGTGGGAGAGCACCGTGGAGGATGGCGGCATGATGATCGAGGAGAGATTTGGTGAATACGATTATGACTTCCCCCTCGACGAGCTTTCACGATTCCAGCTTCCTCCCTACTGTTCCAACCTTGCCATTTACGGAGTAAGTCGGGTCAAGTTTCCGGAAGAGGTGCCCCATTCGCCCTTTTTGATCGGGAATGAGCTGGTCTTGGGTCCGCGCGGAGGGGAGGTCTTTGTCGATATCAAATTCTTTTCTAAAGAAATCAATCTCCCGGTTAAAGTGCGGTATACTTATAATACTCAATCGCACTATCTGAGTAAAGACGGCAGTGAGCCTGATGAGTATTGGGAAATGAGTTTCCTTTGGGGGCGGCATGGAAGTCTATTGGAGGCCGCAGAATTTGGTTTTCCTGATCCTGAAGATGGAGCTTGGTCCATGAATCCGGAGGAAGACCAAGAGAAAGGTCTTCAGTACATGCAGAAGCTCGGTGTCTTCGACCGGAATGATCCGGGTGTACTGGAGTGGAGAGAGAAGCCCGGGCGGGTGGACATCAAAATGTCGAGACCCCACGGCTGGGCCTTTGAACGGTACCCGCAGATTCTTTCGAATCCATTTCTCAGTGCGGAGACGGATGAAGTCATTTTTATGGCTGGATTCAATTATGGTTCTTTGGCGAAGTTCCGTTTGGGAGCCGTGAATCTGAGGCCCTATCTGAGCGAAGTCCTTGAGCGGATTGTCAAGATTGGGGCTTATCCTTCGTTCAAGTTTTACTACACCACGATGGTGGCGGAGGATTGGAAGGCGCGGGAGGCGAGGCGGAAGAAGATGATGAAGGCGAAGAAGGAGTCGGACAAGATGGGGGTCTTGCAGGAGGTGGGTCGATTGACGCAGGAGAACGGGGTGGTGAGCCAGGTGAAGATCCGGGTGGAGGAGAGTGGCTACACGATCATTCTGGATTTCGAGGATCTGGAAGGATACGCGAAATTCCCGAAGACGAAGCTGTTCAAGAAGGCGGAGTGGAAGAGTGGATACGAGTGAAAGTGCCAAGTGCCAAGTGCCAAGTGCCAAGTGCCAAGTGCCAAAGAACAGCCGAGCTCCGCGGGCGCCCATGGCCTCACCGATCACCGATCACTGATCACCGCTCACCCTCCACCATCGGCTGTTTCCTTTTCGTTCCTTTCGATTCTTTCGTTGTTCCCCAATCACCCCATCCTGTTCCCAAAAAACTTAGCGAACTTCGAGTCTTCGTGGTGCCATCATCCATCATCCTCCCATCCTTGAAATCCTGTCCATCCTGCGACAGTTTCTAACAGCCTAAGTCGAAAAACGGCGGCCGATGATGATGGCGACGATGAGCCCGATGACCGCTCCGGCGTAGCCGAAATTGTGGATGTAGCCGACGCGGGCGAAGGCTTCCAGATCGGTGATGCCATAGGCGTCGCGAAAGGGTTCCCAGTAGTGGAGACCGCCGTGGTCGAGACGGTATTGCCCGTAGGCCAAGCCGCAAACTCCGGCCAGCGCACTGATGCCCAGGATGAGGGGGAAACCGCGGAGGATTTCTCTGGCTTGACGGACTTCCCGGTCGGGTCCGCGGGTCAGCCGTCCCAGGGTCCAGGCGCAGATCGCTCCGACCCACCAGGTGGCGTGAAAGCCGATTTCCGCGACATACAGGCGCAGCGGTTGACCGCGGTTTGCCCAATCAAACTGGAGGAATTTGAAGCGGGTGAAGTATTCCGGGCCGAGGGTGTAGGTGAGCTGGTCGTGGAGGATGCCATAAGCCCCCGCCACCAGGGCACCGGCAGCTGCGGCCAGCCCCAATCTACCCCACGATGCCACGCTGATGCGCGGCACGAGGAGGTCGATCCATTTCATTTCCCCGGTTCTCGGTGCGGGCTTGGTGTCACTTGTTAGGCAGCATGGCGTAGAGGGCCATGGTCATGCAGTATCCTTCCACGGCGCACATGGTCTTCTTGCTGTGGCCCTCGCCCCAGGAGTCGGTGTAGTAAATCAGCGGTTTCTCGGGGTTGTCGAAGTTGTATCCGATGATGAGCCGCATGTGTCCGCCCCAGGATTGGGGAATGTCATCTTCCTTGTACATCCCGAGGAAGAGCGTCCAGCAAACCGGAATGCCCTGATCGATGTAATTCTTGATCTTGCTCTGGAAGAGTTTGCAGCGGCTCTGGCGCGCTTTCACCGTGCGGAAGATGTCAGGATCGGCCTTGGACCAGAACATCGCGGGGTGCACGATGTATTCGTCGAGGTCCACATCGAAAGTCCACGCATCGGCCTTCTTGGCGGCTTGGTTGTAGGCTTTCACATCGCGCTCGAACTGGCGGTCGTCGAATTCGAGGAGCTTGATCGTGCGGACGTGGATCTTGCCGGTGACTTTCTGGAAGGCTTCTTCCATTTCCACACCGCTGGTGCCGCCTTCATCGGAGTTGGCGAGTTGGGCCATTTCATGCTGGTCCATTTCCACGCCGTAATAGCGTGCCACCCGTTCGATGCTTGCCACCACGCAGTATCCCTTCTGGCCTTGGTCCACCATGGGAACACCTTCGATCCAGGTGAATCCCTTGTCATCCGTCCGGACGTGGGCTTCGAGTGACGAGCGGTCGGCCACCTTGCCACTGCGGTTCGCGGCGGCGGAAACTGAGGCGATGCGGAGACGAATGAATTCGGCGCGCTCCTCGCGGCGGTTCCAACTGGATTCGAGCAGGAAGGCCGAGTCGCCCTTGCGCCACATCATGCCCTCGATGGGCACCGCTCCACGGGTGTTGCGGACTTCTCCGCGGACGCCGAGTTTCTCATCCAGCTTGCCCTGCCAGGTCTGGAAACGCTCGTGGAAATGGTTTTCATCCAGCAGCCCGTCGTCGCCGCGGTTGTAGAGGGAAATCGTGATGTTCGCGAGCTTGCCATCCTGGTGGCGGAGGACGACCTCACCGACCTCGCGTCCGCAGAGGCTGACCATCTCCGGGCTGGCGCGCAGGCCTTCCTTGTTGGAGGAGAGCCACTGGAGCACGGCCCCGTCCTCTTCCTCGAACTCGATCCCCTCTTCCTTGAGCTTCTTGCGGATTTCCTCGGGAAGCGGTTCGCCCTTCGGCTCCTTTTTGTCGCCGTCCACGGCCTTCTTTACTTCATCGAGCGTGGACTTCCAGATCTGGGGATCGAAAACCACCTTGTCGATGGCGACGCTGTCATCGGCCATCATGCATTGGAAGGGCAGCACGAGACCCATCATCAGGGCGGGGAAAATTTTCATGGGGGCGATAGGCTTAGGGGTGATACGTGTTTTGTCGATCATCCTTTGGTGAAAATCCGGTGAATGGGGGATTTTCGCGAGATTGCTTCATCTTCTGCATCGATGCTTGCCGCTTTGTCTGGATTCCCGGCAGATCGGGGCGAGATATTTGCTTCAATCCCTGCATGAGTACCGATTCCACCAAAGGCAAAATCCAATCCCTCTTCGAATGCCTGGGGCTTTGCGGCGCAGGGTTGCTCTATGCCTGTGCCTTGAAATACTTCGTGTTTCCGGCGGAGGTCATCCTTACCGGCTTCGAGGGCATCGCCTCGGCGACCGCGTATTTCACGGGAAATCCGGCGGTGTTCCTGATGATTTACATCGCGTCGCAAGCGCTTCTTGCGGTCTTCGCTTTCCTGAAAATCAGCGCGGTCTTCGCCTTGCGCACGGTGCTCACGGTTGGCTCGGTGATCCTGGGTTTGTGGCTCCTACCGGAATTCCAATTTGCCAGCCCCGAGCCCCAAAACGAGCGCATCCTGCTGGTGCTCTTTGGCGGCATCCTCGCCGGACTCGCCAAGGCCCTTTCCCTCCGACTCCGCGGGTCCACCGGGGACGAAGACGTCCTCGCCGCCTGGTTCGCGATGCGCTATCTGAAGCCGGTCGGGAAAATCGCCATCATTGCGGCCGCCGTCTCGACGGTTTACGGCCTCCTCCTCGGTTTCCTCAAAACCCGGGACATCGAACCGGTGGTGAACACGCTGATGTATACCTCGATCTACATCTTCACGTCCGCCGAGACGCTCAACAATTTCTTCCGCAAGTTCAAGTTGGTCGTCCTCACCGTCTTTGGGCCCGATCCGAAGAAGATTGGCGAGGCCATCCGCACCGCTGCCCCTCATAGGACCTACACACTCCAGGATGCCGTCGGCGGCTACCATGGCGAGGCCATGCGCGTCGTCCGCACCATCGTCACCCACGAGGAACTCCCGGCCGTGCTCGATCACATCACCACGGAAGTCCCGGAGGCCTTCTGGTTTCACCACGACATCGAGGGCATTTCCAGCCGCTATCCGATCAAGCCGATCGGCTGAGATTCCCGCCGGTCTCCGCTTCGACCTTGCCATGCGCCGCCGCATGCCCTTTTCTCCGCCCCGCGATGGCTGAACCACGAACTGTTGACCTCACGATGCTCGATACCGAGGCGCTCCGCAAGCGCATCGCCGAGCTCGGGAGGTACCTTTGACATCCCGAGAATCGAGCGCGAAATGACCACCATCGAGGAGGCCATGGGCGCTCCCGATTTCTGGGACAATCCCGACCGTGCCCGGCAGATGAACAGCAAGGCCGCCGGGCTGAAAAAGAAGCTCGATACCTTCCGCAAACTCCAGGGCGGGCTCGATGATGTCCTCGCCGCCGTGGAGCTCGCCAAGGAATTCGAAGATCCGGATTCCGCCGTGGAAGCCTTCGATCAGGCCGATCAACTCGGCCGCGACATTTCCTCCTTCGAGCTGCTCACCCTGCTCGACAAGCCGAACGACGCTGCCAACTGCTACGTCCAGATCCAGGCCGGCGCCGGCGGCACCGAAGCCTGCGATTGGGCGCAGATGCTCCAGCGGATGTATGTGCGCTGGGCGGAAAAGAAAGGTTTCACCTGTGAGACGATCGACTGGGAAGACGGCGATGAAGCCGGCCTGCGCTCGGTGACCGTGAAAATCACCGGGGAAAACGCTTACGGTTTCCTCAAGAACGAACGCGGCGTCCACCGCCTTGTCCGCATTTCCCCCTTCGACTCCGCGGGCAAGCGCCACACCTCTTTCTCCTCGGTTGATGCCACCCCGGAGATCAACGACGAGATCAAGATCGAGATCGCCGACAAGGACATCGAAATCACCACCATGCGATCCGGCGGCAAGGGCGGCCAGAACGTCAACAAGGTGGAAACCGGCGTGCTCCTGCGCCACCTTCCCACCGGTATCCTGATCAAGTCCACCGCCGCCCGCAGCCAGGGCGCGAACAAGGAACTCGCCTACCAGATCCTCAAGGCCAAGCTGCTCCAGCTTGAGGAAGACAAACGCGCCGCCGCCGCCGAGCAGGCCTACGGCGAAAAAGGCGAAATCGCCTGGGGCAACCAGATCCGCTCCTACGTTTTCCAGCCCTACCAAAAGGTCCTCGACCTCCGCACCGGCGAGGAAAGCGGTAGCATCCAGGCGGTCATGGATGGCGACATCGATGCCTTCATCGAAGCCAAGCTCCGCGGCAAGGTCCGGGTGAAGGGCGCGAAGGATGAGGATTGAACAGCCCGCTGATTTCGCCATCGGCGGATCGCATCAGGCGGAAATCCCCGGGGAGATGGGGATTCGCGAACCTAGGCGTCCCACCGATGGCTCAGGATCGAGGCGCAGCGTTCGCCTACCAGTTCGGTGATCGACCCGCTGTCATGGATTTCCTTCCCGAGGGTCCGGGCCTCTGTCTGGAGTGTGGCGGAAAGTTTCCGCATCCTCTGGATCGCCATCGCCGGGCCCAATTCAGCCTCGCCGAAAAACGAGATCCAGTGCCTCGCGCGGAGACGTTTCGCTTCCTTTTCGCCACCGACCTTCATGGCCATGTCTCCCGAAAGTTCAGGGTAAACCGCAGTGCTGACGAGGTCGTAAAGTGGTGCCATACCTAGAAAAACGTTCAAAAATCGAGCCATCACCCACCGCCTTTCGATGGGGGTTGACGGACAAATTCGATGCCCAACCCGGCAAGAACCTTGAGGGCCTTGCCCAGTTCGCAGCTCTCCTTGCCGTTCTCCAAATCGCTGATGAAACGGCGTCCCGTCCCGGAAGCCAGTGCAAGTTCCGATTGATTGAGACGCAGTTCTTTCCGGCGCTGCCGCACAAGCGCCCCCAATTCCCCCGCAGTCATCGGTCGCTCCTTTTTCATTCCCGTTCGGGTGCAATATCAAACTTCAGAGCACAGATCAACGATCTTGTTCCCGATCGGGAACAATTACCGAAAGTCGTCGTGATCTCATCAAAATGCGCCCGAACGGGATCACTGTTACAGCTTAGCTGAAGCCCGAGCTCGGGTCTTGGGTGGATTTGATTTGTCCGTTGCGCTCGCCATGTTTTCGCACAACAATGAATGTGGCTGAATTTCCTGTAAGTAGCCATCAGCAACCATCAAGGCCCGAATGATGTGTGAGCCGACACCAAATGCGACAGGAGGTGGAACTGCATTGCCAATTTGGCTTCGGACATCTCCTCGGGTGCCCTCAAAAACGTATACGTCCGGGAACCCTTGAATTCGTGCAGCTTCGCGAGGTGTGAGTGGCCGGTCCTGTAATGGATGGCCGTAGCGGCCACGGGTGAAGCTATCGAATCCACCAGTAATGGTCGGACAAAGCCCGTTCCACTCCAGACGCCCAAAGACATCAGGCCAACCTCCTTTATCGGTGTCTACCCGCTGGTGGCAGGGAAGGCGCAGTTCGACAGGGATATCCTTCCAGCCGCCTCCCTGAGGAACATGGGAAAACCGCAAGATATTGAGTTCAGTTACCCGCGCACGTTGGTGATTCGCAAACTCGGGATGAACAGAATAGTCTTCTGGGGGCTCCGGCAAGCCTTTAAGCGTTTCCCCAACTGTGGGCGCGTGGGATACCATGCGGGCTGGGAATGAAAAGGCACCCTTTACATCGCGGCGTCGTCCTACTACCAAGAACCTCTCCCTTGTTTGCGCGAGACCAAAATGAGCCGAATTCACAAAGCAGTGGCTGAGCTCATAATCAGCAAATCGCCTGTGCATCATAGTGATATATTCTTTGCCGCGCTTCTGCCCGAAAATTGCTACGTTCTCAAAAAAGAAGAAGCGCGGGTACAGTTCGCCCACGATTCTAATATATTCCTTCACTAAATCGTTGCGAGAGTCACCGAGATGGGCTCCTCTTTTTTGCTTAGAGAATCCCTGGCAAGGAGGACCACCGGCAAAAAGATCCAGTTCACCTCGGTTCAGTCCATGTTCGACCATCAGCGAGAATCCACTGACATGGTTGGCATCCGCTACGACCCCATGTTTCCCTAAGTTGCGATTGTGGGTCGCTATAGAGGGTGGGTCAACGTCGAAGGCGTGAATGATCTCAAAACCGGCTTCTCTCAAGCCAAGCGACATTCCACCGGGTCCGCAAAAGCCTTCAACCATCCGGTAGGCTGCCTTCCCAGAGGCCAGAACAGTGTCAATTTCACTCCGTAAGTGAACAAAATCTCGGCTCAACCCTTTCATCGGGCCAACTTGAAGAAGGCCGCACCGCATGTCAAGCTCTTAGGGACTATAGTCCCCAACATGTTCGCCCGCTTTCGTGTATAGAGGGGTCCGTCGTGCAGGAACCTGAAGCCCAGAAAACAGTCAAGGAGGTCATCGAAGCGCTCAAAGAGCGGCGTGAGGCCCTCGGATGGTCTCAGCGCGCCCTTGCGGAGGAAGCCGGGGTGGACCCCAAGACCATCAGCTTAATCGAGCGCGAGATGAGAAGCCCCACCCTGTTTACCCTGCTTCTCCTCGCTGGCGCTCTGGATTGCCCACTTTGGAAAATCCTTAGCGAAGCCGAAAAATCCCTAAATCACAAAGCATGAAAGCCGCCTACAAATCATTACAGGCCGAGGTGAGGAGAGGGTTTGGAGTCTCATGTCACCCGCTCATGGAAGCTCTATTCAGGAAAGCTGTTGAAATACTTTCAAATCGTGACCGTGTTACCTTGCACTCGAAAGTCGAGGGCAAATCGTATTTTGCTTTTGACGGCAGAGACAAGATATCGAGACCGATTTGCGATACCCATTTCGCATTGGATCCAGGGGATGCGTGGGCAATCTTCTCGGGGATTCTAGCTGGGCAGCGCCACCTGTTCAAATCTGAGGAGATCACTGCAGCCATCTACCAAGTTGCCATCAGTTGCTGCGCGGCTATTGATTTGCAATCACGTGGTGACCAGAAGACACCAGGTACAATCTTTGAGTGGTTGTGTGCCGCGATAATGCAGGCCACCTTGGGCGTAGTGCCGATGCGCTCACTTCCTGTTCTCAATCTTGATCTGGAAGGAAAGCTACCGACCGACTTTATCTTCGACCTTGGGGCAGAGAAACCCAAATTCCATTTGCCTGTGAAGACTTCTACTCGGGAGCGGATTATTCAAGTATGGGCGCATCAGCGAGTTCTCGATGGTGTTTATGGTGTCGGGCGCTTTCTGGCGATACCAATGATACTGACCGAAACCAAACTCGATGCAAAAAAGCGCGAAGTCGTCGAGATTTGCTTGCCGTGGCAATGGCGACTTTACCAAATGCATATCGCAACTTTGTGGAATGTTTGTTATCTCGACCCGCCTGCCTCGTATCTTGCGCTCGACCGAGTTTACCCTCGGATATCAGTGTCTTCGATCGGGGATTTCTTGGTCGCAGGGGGGCGTTTAGATGAGTTGTTGGATGCGCATGGCTTGGGTCGGAACTAAAGTCTTTCTCGGAGCATCATTGGATAACATCGAAAGCAAATGTAGCCCTAAGGTTTTTCATCCGCCCTTGCGGCATCTGCCGATGGCGCTTTAGTGCTACATGCGCTTTCCCGCCCTGCTCCTCGCCTCCGCCCTGCTCGTTTCCTGCTCCACGCTGCCGCGCCCCGGGGATTCTGCGTTGTCGATCAGGCCGGCTGAAAGCGGGGACCCGGCCGCGATTCTTCGCGAGTCCGCCCGCCAGCAGGGGGACCCGTGGAAACGCGCCAGCCGCGTGACCGCCGAACTCGATGGGGAGTGGAGCGCCATCGCCACCCGTCTCCAGCCGGTCCTCACCGATCCCGGTTTCCGCAAAAGCTCGGTGGAAACCTACCTTCCGCCCCGCCGCGAGACCCTGCAAATCCACCGCGGCCCGGATGGCACGAAAGAAGTCCGTCGCCGCCCCAGCGAAATCCGCGTGAGCCGCAACGGCAGCATCGATGCCGACCCGGAATCCAAGGCCGCCGCCGCCCTCGTGGCCGATGCCTACGTCGCCTTTCTCTTCGGCAGCTCGTGGCTGGCGGAAAATGCCCGCGACCTGAGCTTGCTCGATGCCCGCCGGGGCGATGCAGAGAACTGCCACCTCGTCGCCGGCCGCCTGAAACCCGGCTTCGGCTTTGCGGCCGATGACCATTTCATCGCCTGGATCGATCGCAGCGACGGCACCTTGCGTCGGCTCCAATTCAGCCTCAACGGCCTGGAAAGCACCCGCGGGGCGGATGTGGACGTCGTGTTTTCCGGCCATTTCCGCGATTCGAACGGCTTTCTCTGGCCGCGTCGATTCGTCGAAGACATCCAGCGCCCCCTCCGCGCCCGTGCCCACCAGTGGGACCTGCTGCGGGTGAAATCGATCCGCCGCTGAGCCTTTCCTGCCGCCCGCCGGGGCCGCGGCGGCAAGGGTTTCCCGGCTTTCCGCGTGCGCCGGACTGATGGCCTTGCCCCGCCGCGCCGCCTTGGCCACAGTCGCACCCGCCGCACCGATGTCCGATTCCTTCGTCCACCTCCACGTCCATACCGAATACTCCCTGCTCGATGGCATGGCCCGCACCAAGCAGTTGGCCGCCAAGGCGAAAGAACTCGGCATGCCGGCGGTGGCCATGACGGATCACGGAAACCTCTACGGAGCCATCGAGTTCTTCATGTCCTGCAAAAAGGAGGGCGTGAAACCCCTTTTCGGATGCGAAATCTACCTCGCCCCCGGCAGCCGCCACGACAAAAAGGACATCCCCGGCCGCAAACGCGCCTGCCACATGACCCTGCTGGCGGAAACGAATGAAGGCTGGTCGAACCTCCAGAAACTCGTTTCCCGCGGCCACCTCGAGGGCCTCTACTACGGCAAGCCGCGCGTCGATCGCGAGACGCTCCGCGAGTTTTCCAAAGGCATCATCTGCCTCAGCGGCTGCATCTCCGGCCCCGTCAACGAATGGCTCCTCGCCGGCGACCTCGACAAGGCCCGCGAAACCATGGCCGAGCTGGTCGATATCTACGGCCGCGATCAGCTCTACGTCGAAATCCACAACCACAGCCTCGAACCCCAGCGCAAGGTCACCCCCGGCCTGCTCCAACTCGCCGCCGAGTTCGGTTTGAAACCGGTCGCCGCCAACGACGTCCATTTCGTCAATCGCGATGACCATGAAGCCCACGATGTGATGATCTGCATCGGCACCGGCAAGCTGCTCATCGATGAAAACCGCATGCGCTACACCCCGGAGGTCTATTTCAAGTCCGCCGCGGAGATGCGCGAACTCTTTGCCGATGTCCCCGGCGCCTGCGATGCCACCCTGGAAATCGCCGACCGTTGCAACGTCGAGATCAAGCTCGACTCCACCAGCTCGGAGAAATACCCGCAGTTCGATGCCCCCGATGGCTCGCCCCGTGAGGAATACCTCATGCGCGTTTGCCAGGAAGGCGTGCTGAAACGATACGGAACGGAAAGGGCCGCCAGCGCGGAAATCCAGGAACGGCTGAAATACGAGGTGGACATCATCAACCAGCTCGGTTTCGCCTCATACTTCCTCATCACCGCCGACTTCATCCAGTGGGCCCGCGATCACAACATCCCCGTGGGTCCCGGCCGGGGCTCGGCCGCCGGATCGCTGGTCGCCTACGCCATGGGCATCACCAATATCTGCCCGCTCCAGTTCGGCCTGCTTTTCGAACGTTTCCTCAACCCCGAACGCGTCAGCCCGCCCGACGTCGATATCGACTTCTGCCAAAGCCGCCGCCCGGAAGTCATCGAATATGTCCGCCAGAAGTACGGCGAACGTAGTGTTTCCCACATCATCACCTACGGCACGCTCGGCGCGAAAAGCGTGCTGCGCGACGTCGCCCGCGTCATGGGGGTTTCCTACGGCGAGGCCGACCGCATCGCCAAGATGATCGAGGCGAAACCCGGAGTCACCCTCAAGAAGGAGTGGGATGCCAAACCGGAACTCAAGGAACTCATCGAAAGCTCCTCGACCTACAAGGACCTCTGGAACTACGCGCTCAAGCTCGAAGGCCTCACCCGCAATGTCGGCATCCACGCCGCCGGGGTCGTCATCGGCGATCGGAATCTCGATGAACACGTCCCGCTCACCCGCGGCAACGAAGGCGAAGTCGTCACCCAGTTCGACATGGGCGCCATCACCGAGGTCGGCCTGCTGAAGATGGACTTCCTCGGCCTGAAGAACCTCACGGTCATCCAGGACGCCGTCGAACACATCCGCCGCCACACGCCGGATTTCGAGATCGAAAAGGTCCCGCTCGATGACCAGGCCACCTTCGACATCCTCAACCGCGGCGAAACGATGGGCGTGTTCCAGCTTGAATCCGGCGGCATGGTCGAAACCTGCCGGAAATACCAGATCGAGAAGATCGATGACATCATCGACCTTCTCGCCCTCTACCGCCCCGGGGCCATGCAGTTCATCGATCAGATGATCGAGGTGAAAAAAGGCCGCACCAAGCCGCTTTACGAGCACCCTCTGTTAGAAAAGGTCAGCGGCAACACCTACGGCGTCATGATCTATCAGGAGCAGGTGCAGAATGCCGCCAAGCTCCTCGCCGGATACACCCTCGGTGGTGCCGACCTTCTCCGCCGCGCCATGGGCAAGAAGGACCCGGAGAAGATGGCCAAGGAGCGCGACAAATTCGTGAAGGGCTGCCGGGAAACGAACAACATCGATGAAAAGCTCGCCGATGCGATCTTCAAGAAGATCGAGATGTTCGCCGGATACGGTTTCAACAAATCCCACTCCGCCTGCTACGGCCACATTTCCTATTGGACCGCTTACCTGAAGGCGAATTTCCCGGTCGAATTCCTCGCCGGCCTGCTTTCGAACGAAATCAACAACACCGACAAGATCGGCGTCTTCGTCGCGGAATGCCACCGCATGAAGATCGAGATCCTGCCGCCCGATCTCAACCACTCCCAACTCCGTTTCGCCCCCGAACGCACGCCCTCCGGCACCATGGCCATCCGCTACGGCCTCGCCGCGATCAAGAACGTCGGCGAAGGAGCCATGGCCCAGGCCGTCGCCGAACGCGAAGCCCGCGGGCCCTTCACCTCGCTCGAGGATTTTGCCAACCGGCTCGATTCGAAATCCGTCAACAAACGCATCCTCGAAAACCTCATCAAGGCCGGGGCCTTCGACTGGACCCGCGAAGGCCGCGCCACACTTTGCGCCCGCCTCGAACAGGTCTGCGCCAGCGCCTCCTCCCTCCAGCGCGACCGTGCCTCCGGCCAGGTTTCCATGTTCGATGCCATGGACTTCGGCGCTCCCGCCCCAGCCGCCGCGTCCACCACCCTCGAGGTCGAGGAATGGTCCAAGGACGAACGCCTCGCCATGGAGAAGGAACTCCTCGGCTTCTACGTCACCGGCCACCCGCTCGATAAATTCCGCGCCGTGCTCGACTCCGATCGCTACTGCAAGCTTGGCCTCGTCGATGAAATCGAAATCCACAACCCCCGCGATCGTTTCCCCTTTGCTGGCATGATCCGCAGCGTGGAGTCGAAAGTCACCAAAAGCGGCAAACCCTTCGGCGTCATCATCGTCGAGGACTTCACCGGCTCCCGCGAAATCGTCATGTGGGGCGAAAGCTTCGTCCCCGCCCGCGACAGCGGCGTCCTCGTTCCCGGCAAGGTGATCAAATTCAAAGTCGCCATCCAGATCGACGACCGCACCGATACCCGCCGCCTCACCGGTTATGAAATCTCCGAGTTGAAAAGCCGCGGCGGCGGAAACTCGAAATACCTCGAACTCGCCCTCTGGACCGCCCGCCATTCCGAGCGGGATCTCCAGGAAATCCGCGAGGTCCTCGCCGCCCATCCGGGAAAGACGCCGGTCCTCATCCATTTCCAGAACTCCGCCGGCAAACGCGCGACCATCGAACTCGGCGAAAACCACCGCGTCCGCCGCAGTGAGAAACTCGAGGACGCGCTCGGCCGCTGGCTCGATGGTTGATCCCGCCCACCTCCTCCGGCCATGACCCTGCTCCAGACCTGGGACATCTTCGGCACCTTCGTCTTCTGTGTCTCCGGTGCCATCGCGGCGAAACGCCACGGGATGGACTGGTTCGGCATGTTTGTCGTCGGCCTCGTCACCGGCACCGGCGGCGGTATGCTCCGCAGCCTGCTCATTGGTGATCTGCCCCCGCCTTTTCTCCGCAGCCCCGGCTATCTCACCGCCGCGCTGCTTGCTACGGTATTCGCAGTAGTTGGTGCCGGCCTGTGGGAGAAGGTCCGGCGCATCGTCTCGGTCATCGATGCCCTCGGCATCGGCCTCTTCGTGGTCACCGGCATCCGCATCGCCCAGGATCACGGCTTCCCCCATTGGGCCGCGCTCGTGCTCGGTGTCATCAGCGCCACCTTCGGCGGCCTGCTGCGCGATGTCCTGCGCAATGAAGTCCCCCTCATCCTCCGCCGCGAGATCTACGCCACCGCCTGCATCGCCGGCGGCCTGCTGCTCTTCCTGCTCGATGCCATGGGCGCTCCGAACCCCCTCGCCGTGACCCTTTCCACCCTCGCCGTCGCGGCCATCCGCCTGCTCGCCATCCGCTTTTCCATCCATCAGTCCGGCCTCTGATTCCGGTCGATTCCACTGCCGTCACTGAGCTTCAATCGCTTGCGGCAAAATGCTCCCGGGCCTGATTCCTTTTTTCGAAAAAAGGCGAAAAATCTTCTCGAAAGGAGTTGACGTGGGTCCGGATCTGAGTAGGTTCCTCCCCGCCGCGCCAACCGGTGCGGTTCGAGAGACGAGAGTCGATCGGGGCTTCCGGGCCGGACCCAAGGGTCACCCGGTTGAAACGATCG
>JALOTY010000022.1 GCA_025457665.1 Akkermansiaceae bacterium
GTGGTCGAGGGCGCCATCGCGGGTGATGTGGGTATCCAGGATCACCGAGCCGAGGTTGCAGACGGCGGTTTCCTCATCGGAGGTATTGAGGGTGATTTCCGTGCAAAGGTTGCTGGAGTGGATCACGCCGGCGTGGTCCTGGGGGGAGCGGACGTTGCAGGGGTCCTTGAAGGTGATCCAGGGGTGGCCGGTTTCGAAGAGCATTTTGAGCATGCCCTTCCAGAGTTCGATGGCGGGGAACTGGCGGGACCAGATTTTCCCTTCGGCGGCCATGGCTTCGTATTCGCAGTAGCGTTGTTCGAAGGCCTTGCCGTAGAGGTCGTGGAGATCGGGGACTTCGTTGGAGCGGAAGAGCGTCCAGGTGCCGCGGTCTTCCATGCGTTTCATGAACAGGTCGGGGATCCAGTTGGCCGTGTTCATGTCGTGGCAGCGGCGGCGTTCGTCGCCGGTGTTCTTGCGGAGTTCGAGGAAGTCCTCGATGTCATTGTGCCAGGACTCGAGGTAGGCGCAGCCGGAGCCACGGCGTTTTCCGCCCTGGTTGACGGCGACGAGTTGGTCGTTGTGGAGCTTGAGGAAGGGGATGATGCCCTGGGACTCGCCATTGGTGCCCTGGATGTAGCCGCCGGTGCCACGGACAGCGGTCCATGAGCCGCCGAGACCGCCGGCCCACTTTGAGAGGAAGGCATTTTCGGCGATGCCGCGGATCATGATGCTCTCGATGGAGTCATCGACCTTGTAGAGGTAGCACGAGGAGAGCTGGGAGTGGAGGGTGCCGGAATTGAAGAGGGTGGGAGTGGACGAGCAGAAGCGGCGGCCCTTGTAGAGGTTGTAGAGGCGGATGGCCCATTCCTCGCGCTTGCTTTCCTCTTTCTTGAAGAGGCCCATGGAAACGCGCATCCAGAAGAACTGGGGCGTTTCGAGGCGGCGGGGCTTGGTGCCGGTTTTATCGACGATGAGGTAGCGGTCATACATCGTCTGGATCCCGAGGTAGTCGAAATCGAGGTCGGCCGAGGGATCGAGGGCGGCGGCGAGTTTATCGAGATCGTAGGAATCGAGCAGCTCGGCATGGAGGCGTTTGATGGCGACGCCGTGTTTCAGGTAGGACTTGAAGGCCTCCTGGTGGGCGGCCTTGAGGCGTTCGATGCCGTCCTTCTGGATGCTCCAATCGAGGACTTCCTCATAGATGTAGGAGAGGAGGATGCGGCCGGCGAATTTCGCGAAGTCGGCATCTTTCTCGATGAGGGCCTTGGCATTGAGGATGATGGTGTTTTTGAGGTCTTTCTCGGAGATTTCCGAGCCGACCGAGCGGCGGAGTTCGCGTTCGATTTCCGCTTCGGGCAGGCAGAGGTCGAGGCCGATGGAGGCGTAGGCGATGCGTTTTTTCAGCTCCGTGCCGTCCCAGAACGAGGCCTGGCCGTCATCGGTGGTGACGGTGACCATGAACTCCTGGTTCGGGTCTTCCGCGCTGTCTTCCTGTTCCTGGCGGAGGCGGGCGCGTTGGGCGCGGTAGAGGATGTAATGCTCGGCGGCCTTGAAGTGGCCCTGGCGCATGAGTTCCTCCTGGACCATGTCCTGGACGTCCTCGATGTGGACGAAGGATTGGTCGCCACGGCGGACGCGCTCGGTGACGGCCTTGGCGATATCGATGGCGGGCTCGGGGTTTTCCTTGATGGTGAGGAAGGCTTTTCTAACAGCGATCTCGATCTTCGTTTCCGACCATGGCACGACATTGCCGGAGCGGCGGATGAGGCGGACGGGGAGCGAGTGGATGCCGGTGAAGACATCGACGGTGCCGGTCTTTTCCATCGAGCGGCGGAAGGCGAGGGATTTGGCGACATCGTAGGCCTCGTTTTCGAGCAGGGCCTTTTCGATGAGCAGGTAGAGATCGGCTTCGGAAAGCCGGAGGCGGCCGCCGTCATCGAGCGACTTGGTGAGGGAGTTCGCGACCGCGTGGGCGACATCGGAAACGAACTTGCGGTTCACGTCCGAGAAGATGGATTTCTCATCGTGATGGCGGGAGATGAGGAGGTCGGCGAGGGATTCGCCGATGGCATCCGCGACGTCTTCGAGCGAGAAGTGGGTGTCCTGATTGCCGCGGGTGACGATGATGTCGGAGATCGGTTTGCGGCGTTCCGCTGGCAGGACATCGCGCCAGGCGTAGGCACGATCGCTGGCGGGGAGGGCGAAGCGGTCGGTGATGACTTGCTTCAGGAGGTTATCTTCATCGGGATTGACGGCGCGGTACATGGTCGTGAGGTGTGGGTGAGCTTTTGGTGGGAGAGGGTGAGCGGTGATCTGTTAGTGGTGATCGGTGGACGGTGATCAGTGATCGGTGGAACAGCCTTGGTTGGTGAGCAGTGAGCGGTGAGCAGTGAGCAGTGATCGGTGAACGGCGGAACAGCCTTGGGCGGTGAGCGGTGAGCGGTGATCGGTGGAACAGCCTTGGATGGTGAGCGGTGATCGGTGAGCGGTGGAACAGCCGAAGGTTGGTGAGCGGTGAGCGGTGAGCAGTGAGCAGTGATCGGTGAACGGTGGAACAGCCTTGGGCGGTGAATGGTGATCAGGAATTCTTGTTTAGGCGGCGGAGGAGGGAGTTGATGAGGGCTTGGAGCATTTTTGAGATGATCCGGGTTTCGGCGATCATTTCGCGGGTGCGGTCGAGAGGCGGGGCTCCGAGTCGCTGACGCACGCGATCGGCAACGTAGAGTTGGGTGCGGAGTTCGCCACAGGAGCCTTTGCTGATCCGCAGGAAGCGGATGAACTCGGGCGTGGTATCGCGTTCCGCTCCCTCGGCGATGTTGCAGGGGATCGAGAGAGACGAGCGCTCCATTTGGCTGCGAAGTGCGAAGTCCTTCGAATCAGCAAGCGCGACATGAACATCCACCGCGAGGTTGCAACCCCGCTTCCAGACTTCCAAATCCTCAAAGGTTTCGATTTCGCTCATGGTTTGCTTCGTTCCCTGTCTTTCCACCGATCACTGATCACCGACCACCCGGCACTTTTCCTTACAACTCGTCGTCATCGACGTTCGAGAGGGCGGAGGCTTTTTGGTATTCGGTGACGCGGCCTTCGAAGAAGTTGGTTTCCTTCTTGATATCCATCATCTCGGCCAGCCAGGGGAAGGGGTTGGTGGTGGCGGGGTTGAGCGGGGCGAGGCCGCAGGAAGTGAGGCGGCGGTCGGCGATGTAGTCGATGTAAGTCTCGAAATCCCCCGAGTTCAGGCCGAGGCCGGCGACGGGGAGGCAGTCGCGGATGAATTCCTTTTCCAGACGGATGCCCTCGGCCATGGTCGAGCGGAGGTCTTCGCGGAAATCCTCGGTCCAGATGTCCGGGTTTTCATCGACGAGGTCCATGAGAAGATTGCGGAAGACCTCGATGTGATTGGATTCATCGCGCAGCGTGTAGCGGAACATGGTGCCGATGCCGGGGAACTTGTTCTGGCGGTAGAGGCTGAGGATCATGCCGAAGAGGCCGTAGAACTGGGTGCCTTCCATGACCTGGCCGAACATGAAGATCGGAGGCTGCGGGAGTTTGAGACGACGAAATGGTTCTTGGCCTTGATGGTGGGGACGTCCTCGAACATCGCCTCGCACTCGTGGGGGTTCAGGCCGATGGAGGACAGCATGTAAACGAGGCTGTCGGCATGGATGTTTTCCTCATGGGCGTGGCGGCCGAGGACGAGTTTCAGCTCGGGGGCGGTGACGACTTCGCGGACGACGTGGAGGATGTTGTCGCCGACGATGCCTTCGGCCGCGGAGAAATAGCCGATGCCCATCTTGATGATCCAGCGTTCGACATCGGTGATTTCATCCGAGCGCCACTGTTCGACATCCTTCTGCATGGTGATGTCTTCGGGCTCCCAGTGGTTGTTCTTCATCGTCTTGTACAAGTCGTACGCCCACTGGTATTTCAGTGGGAGGATGTTGAAGAACATGGTTTCACGGCCATTGATGACCTTCTTGGCCTGATAGGCCTGCTCAGCCTTTTCTTTATCGAGAACGAAGCTGCGGTTACCGACGGTGATGGTGGTGGTGGCGGACATGTTTGCAGGGAAAAGAGGGATGTAAGGAAGGGTGGTGTGTGGGGCGGTGAGAGCAGCGTCCGAGCCATTTCCGTGGGGCCCGGGCGCGACGCGCACAGCGTTGGAGAGACTGCCAGAAAGAGGCGGGGCGGGACAAGTCGATTTTGCTCATATGGTATCAACAAATTATTCACAATACCACATCTTGTATGATGAAAGTGGATTGAAGGGCTTGACTTGTGCCTTGGAGGAAAAGGATGCGCGGAAATTCAAGGAAGGGCGCGGACGGGCGGGAGAGGGGGTCGCCCCCAAGATACGTGCCGAAAAATTTTCCAAGCCTCAGCGCCCGGGGTTTCCGGGGCGGATTTTTAAAATGTTAGGCACGGATATCCGAATGATTGGTGGAATTTCGGCCCAAAGCTACGGGAAACACGGTAGTTTGTAGGGAAAAAATTTGTGTGGGGGGTGGTGGATGAGGAACGGGCGTGACGGGGTGGACGTGGGGCCGTGGAGGGGATTTCCCGGGACGGAAGAGAGGGGGAAGCTTGGATTTCAGGGGGTCGGGCGGGGGCGGGCAGGATCCATCATTGGCAAGGGGCCGGAATCCTGCGATGCCGGGGGCATGGATCGCGTCAAGGTCGCCATCGTCGGAGCCAGCGGCTACACCGGGCAGGAGCTGGTGCGCCGGCTGTTGCTGCATTCGCATGTGGAAATCACGGCGGTCACCTCGCGCCAGGAGGCGGGGCGGACCTTGGCGGCGATTTTCCCGCGTTTCCGTGGCCTGCCCGGGTCGGAGTTGGAATTCATCGAGCCGGATCCGGACGTCATCGCGGCGAGTGGTGCGCGTTTTGCGTTTCTGGCCCTGCCGCACGGGGTGGCGGCGGAGATCGGCCGGGCTTTGCTGGATCGGGGGCTGCGGGTGATCGATCTGAGTGCGGATTTCCGCATTCACGATGCGTCGGTGTATGAGGAATTCTATGAGCACCCCCACCCTGCCCCGGATCTTCTGGCGGAGGCGGTGTATGGTTTGCCGGAGGTGCGGGCGGAGGAAATCCGGGCGGCGCGATTGATTGCTTCGCCAGGATGTTATCCGACGAGCATTCTGCTGCCCTTGTTGCCGCTGCTGCGGGCGGGCTTGATCGATCCCGGGACGATCGTGGCAAACTCCATGAGCGGAGTGAGCGGGGCGGGTCGCAAGGCGGATCTGAGCCTGCTTTTCTGCGAGTGCAACGAGAGCGCGCGGGCCTACGGGGTTCCGAAGCATCGGCACCTTTCGGAAATCGAACAGGAGCTGAGCCTCGCGGCGGGGAGCAAGGTGGTGATTTCGTTCATCCCGCACCTGATTCCGGTGAATGCCGGCATCGTCACCACGACCACGGCGATGCTGGGCGCGGGCATCGATCCCGCGGCCGTGGGTGCCGCGCTGGATGCGGCCTATGCCGGTGAGCCCTTCGTGCGGCTGTTAGGACGTGGGCAGGCGGCGGATACCAAGCGGGTGACCGGGACCAATTTCATCGATATCGGCTGGGCGCACGACCCGCGGACCGGCCGGGTGATCCTGATGAGTGCGGAGGACAACCTGGGCAAAGGAGCCGGCGGGCAGGCGATCCAGTCCTTCAACCTGATGGCGGGACTTCCCGCATCGGCCGGGTTGCATTTTGTCTGACAAGTGTCCAATATCACCGCCTTTGCCATGGAACCTGACTTTCCCATCACCCGGATCAAAGGCGGCGTGGGTGCCCCGCAAGGCTTCCTGACCTCTGCCATTTCCTGTGGGATCAAGAATCCCGCAGTGGAACGGCTGGATCTGGCCTTGATCCACTCCGAGCTGCCCTGCACCTCTGCGGGGACCTTCACCACGAACCGGGTGAAGGCGGCACCGGTGAAAATGACCCAGGCCCACATCCGCAAGGGCGACCTGCGGACCATCATTGCCAATTCCGGCAATGCCAACGCCTGCACCGGCATGCAGGGGATCCACGACTCGCGGGCGATGGCCGACGGAGTGGCCGAGTTGCTGGGTTTGAAACGGACCGAGGTGGGGGTGTGTTCCACCGGGGTGATCGGCCTGCCGATGCCGATGATGCGGATTTCCCCGAGGCTGGGCGAACTGGTCGGCGCGCTGGAACCCGGACGCGGCCCGGATGTGGCGCGGGCGATCATGACCAGTGACACGCGGCCGAAAGAGCTGGCGATTTCCTTCGACCTCGGCGGCACGCGGGTGCGGCTGGGCGGCTGCGTGAAAGGCGCGGGGATGATCTGTCCGAGCATGTCGACCATGCTTTGTTTCATCACCACCGATGCCGCCATCCCGCGGGAAAGCCTGCGGCTGGCGGTGCTGGAGGCCGTGGAGGAAAGTTTCAACCGTATCACCATCGATGGCGACACGAGCACCAACGACACCGTGCTGGTGCTGGCCAACGGGGCATCCGGGATCAAGCCCGTGCGCCGCAACGGTCCGCGCTGCCGGCAGTTCCGCAAAGCGCTGCGCTGGCTGATGCTGGAGCTGGCGAAAGCGGTGGTGCGGGATGGCGAGAGGGTGACGAAGTTCGTGCACGTCAAGGTCCGCGGCGCTCGCACTTATCTGGATGCCAAGAAGGTGGCCGAAGCGGTGTGCAAATCCGCGCTGGTGAAGGCCTCGTGGAATGGCGGCGACCCGAACTGGGGCCGCGTGCTTCATGCGGTGGGATACTCGCGCGCGGCGATCCGCGAGGAGCTGATCGACATCCTCTACAACGGCACCCCGGCCTGTGTCGGCGGCTTGCAGGCGGAAACGCCCATGGACAAGCTGCGCGACATTGCGGCGCTGCCGGAATTCGAAATCGAAATCCGCCTGAACCAGGGCAGCGCGGAGTACGACATGTATAGTAGTGATTTTTCGCCGGAATACATCGATTTCAACCGCTCCGAATACGCCTACTGGAAACAGGCCCGCAAGGACGGTCTGGTCTGAGCAAAAAGCGTGGCGGGTTTCGCGGGGAGGAAAGCGGTTTCGCCATCCGCGTGACGGAGAAAGAGCCGGGATCGCGGATGAGGATTCGACTCCGGCCTGCCGAATGCTTAGTCTCACCCCATGAACCCGGCCAAAGGCCTCACCAAAAACATCGTTCTCATCGGCTTCATGGGCTGTGGGAAGACCACCATCGCCCGCGTGCTGGGGCGCATGCTCGGCACCGAGGTGGTGGATCTCGACCATCTCATCGAGGAAAAAGCCGGCATGCCCATCCCGCGGATTTTCGCCGAAAAGGGCGAAGGCTGGTTCCGCCAACTCGAGGCCGCCGTGCTCCAGGAACTCTCCGCGCCGGGACCGCCGCGCATCGTCTCCACCGGCGGTGGCATCATCACCCGCAAGCGCAGCCGCTCGCTGCTCAGGCAGATCGGCTACGTGGTGTGGCTTCAGGCACCGGTGGAGGCGATCCTCGACCGCACCTCGCGCAATCGGGACCGACCCTTGTTAGAAACCGTGGACCCGCGGGCCCGGATTCAGGCACTGCTGGCCGAGCGCGAGCCGCTCTATCGTGCCAGTTCCGACCTGGTGATCGATACCGGCGGTCTCGACCCCGAGGAAACCGCCTGCGGGATCCTGGAAAGCGCCCGTTATCACTTCGCCCAGGGGGGGTGAGGGAAAAGCTGAAATGCTGAAAAACTGAAAAACTGAAAAACTGAAACGCTGAAAAACTGAAACGCTGAAACGCTGAAATGCTGAAATGCTGAAATGAGAGGGGCTCCGCGCAGAGCCATTGCTACTGAGAGAGGACCACGGAATACTCGGAAAACACGGAATGGTTGATGGGGATTATCTAACAACGAAAAGATCGAAAGGGGCGAAAGGAACAGCCGAGGGAGGATGGTGGATGGTAGATGCTCCGCGCGAAGCATTGGCGGTTTCTTGCTCCTTGCTCCCTGCTTCCCGCTACTGAAGAGGGAACCACGGAATACTCGGAAGACACGGAAAGGTTGATGGGGATTATCTAACAACGAAAGAATCGAAAAGGACGAAAGGAACAGCCGAGGGAGGATGGTGGATGGCAGATGCTCGGCGCGGGGCATTGGCTGTTTCTCCGGTCTTGAGTCTTGCGTCTCCTCCCGGCTGTTCTTTGAACTTTGCCGACTATTGCGCCTTGGCTTTTTTCTCTTTGGCGACGCGGGCTTCCTCGCGCACGCCGGAGAAGAACATGAGGGTGGCGGCGATGCAGATGCAGGAGTCGGCGACATTGAAGGATGGCCAGTGCCAGCCGTTGGTGAAGGGGACGATGACGTCGATGAAATCGACGACGTATCCGGCCTTGAGCCGTTCCCAGAGCGGAGCGCCTTCCATGTGATCGAGCAGGGAACCCTGGATGAGGCGGTCGGTGAGGTTGCCGATGATGCCGGTGAGCAGCAGGGCGACAGCGATCATGCCGGCGCGACCGACGAAGAAATTTTTCCTTACGCCAAGGGTGATCAGGGTGAAGGCGATGATGGAAACGAAGGGGAAAAACAAGGGCGCCCATTCCGTGCCATTGCCCATGCCGAAGGCCACGCCCTGGTTGTGGACGCGGACCCAATTGAGGAATCCGGGAATGACTTCGATCACGTGGTCGGGCGTGTAGTTCATCCCCTCCGGCGGATCGGCAAAGGTCGCAGTGACCCAGAATTTCGTGACCTGATCGAGCACGTAGAGCGGCAGGGTCAGGCCTAACAACCATGGCCACAGCCGCAATTTCGGTGCGCTTTTGTCATTTCCCGCGCTCATGATTTCGCGACGACTCCGGCACAGCGTTCACAGAGCCCGTCCACGAGAGGTTCGTAGCGGCGGCAGCGCGGGCACATCTCGTATTGGGTGCGGGCGACCTTGACGAGAAACTCGGGACCGGCGGAGACATCGAACTCGGCGACGATGAAGAACTCCTTGGCGAAGTCCTCGTCGTTGAGCAGGTCGTAAACGGCTTCGCCTTCCTTCACCACCAGCTTCACGGCGGCTTCGTTGTTCTTCTTGAAAGCCTTGGCCTTGACCTGTTCCTCGATGGCCTGCTGGACCTCGTGACGGATTTCCAGGAGGCGATCGACTTTCCGGGTGACCTCGCCGCTGGCGAAGCTTGGATCCGGTTCGGGGAAATCCTGCTCGTGCACGCTGCCGCTGGTGAAGGGCGCGTGTTCCCAGGCTTCATCCGCGGTGTAGGCGAGGATGGGCGCGAGCAGGCGGGTCAAAGCACTAAAGATATCGTACATCGCCGTCTGGCTGGCGCGGCGGCGGACGGATTTCGGCGCATCGCAGTACATCCGGTCCTTGGTGGCATCGATGTAAACCGCGGAGAGGTCCGTGGCGCAGAACTGGTTGAGTTCATTGAAGACCTTGCGGAATTCGTAGCGGTCGTAGGCCTTGCGGCATTCCGCGACCACGGTGTGGAGGCGTTCGAGGATCCATTGATCGAGCACCGGCATGTGGCTGGCGGCCACACGGTCACTGGCGGGATCGAAGCCATCGAGGTTTCCTAACAGAATCCGCAGGGTGTTGCGGAGGCGGCGGTAGGGCTCGGCGACCTGTTTGAAGAGATCCTCACCGAAGGGGACTTCGTTCTGCCAATCCACCGAGGAAACCCAGAGGCGCACGATGTCCGCGCCGTATTTGTTGTAGAAGTGGGCGGCATCGATCGGTTTCCCGGCTTTTTCCGCTTCGGACTTCGAAAGCTTTTTCTTGTCCTTGTCCACGACGAAGCCGTGGGTGAGCACGGACTTGTAGGGGGCGCGGCCACGGTAGGCCACGGACATCATCAGCGAACTCTGGAACCAGCCGCGGTGCTGATCGGTGGCTTCGAGATAGAGGTCGGCCGGGACATGAAGCTCCGGGTGTTTTTCCAGGACCGAGACGTGCGAGCAGCCGGAATCGATCCAGACATCGAGCGTGTCGCGGCATTTCTTCAGACCGGCAGGCAGGCCGAGGCGGGCGGTGAGTTCCTCATCGCTGAGTTCGAACCAGATGGTGGTGCCTTCCTTTTCCACGAGCTCGGCGACCTTGCGGGCGGTCTCGGCGCAGAGGATGGCCTTGCCGTCCTGGAAGAAGACGGGGAGCGGCACGCCCCAGGTGCGCTGGCGGGAGATGCACCAGTCCGGCCGGGCTTCGACGGTGCCGTAGATCCGATTGCGGCCCCAGGCGGGGAGCCATTCGGTCTTGTCGATTTCCTCAAGGGCCGTCTGGCGCAGGGTATCGAGGGAAATGAAGAACTGCTCGACGGCGCGGAAGATGATGGGCGTCTTCGAGCGCCAGCAATGCGGGTAGCTGTGATGGTAGTCCTCGCGGGCGAGCAGCATGCCTTTGGTCTGGAGGAGGTCGATGACCGGTTCGTTGCACTGGAAGACGTGTTTGCCGACGAGGTCGGGCAGGCCGCATTCGTCGGTGTAGTTGCCATCATCATCCACCGGGGAAAGCACGCCGAGGCCGTATTGCTGGCCGACGACGTAGTCATCCGAGCCGTGGCCGGGAGCGATGTGGACCGCGCCGGTGCCGGTGTCCGTGGTCACGAACTGGGCGAGAATCACGCGTGATTCGCGATCGAGGAAAGGATGCTTGGCGGTGAGGTTTTCCAGCTCGCGGCCTTTCAGTTCCTTGAGCGTTTCGACGAGCCGCATGCCGGTTTTCTCGGTCAGCGCGGCGACGAGTTCCTTGACGACGATGAGGATTTCCTTGCGACCATTTCCGCCGAACTGGCCGACGACGTAGTCGAAATCCGGATGCACGGCGATGCCGAGGTTGGCGGGCAGCGTCCACGGGGTGGTCGTCCAGATCGCCAGAGAGGCATTGCCGATGCCGAGTTTCGCCGCGCCGCTCGGGGTGAGCGGGAATTTCACATAGATCGAGGGGCTGACCTTGTCGGCATACTCGACCTCGGCCTCGGCCAGCGCGGTGTGGGCACCGTAGGACCATTGCACCGGCTTCTTCGACTGATAGACCACGCCGTTTTCGACGAGTTTCGCGAACACGCGGACGATCTCGGCCTCGTAGCCGGGGTCCATGGTGAGGTAGGGGTTCCGCCAATCGCCGAAGACGCCGAGGCGCTTGAAGGAGGCGCGCTGGATATCGATGAATTTCTCGGCGAATTCCGTGCAGCGGCGGCGGATCTCGGCGGGTTCGAGGCCTTGGGTTTGTTTCACCACCTTGAACTCGATGGGCAGTCCGTGGCAGTCCCAGCCAGGCACGAAGGGGGCTTCGAAACCGGCCATCGTCTTCGATTTCACCACCAGATCCTTGAGCACCTTGTTGAGGGCGGTGCCCATGTGGACATCGCCATTGGCGAAGGGCGGGCCGTCGTGGAGGACAAACTTGGGCGCATTCTGGGCCTTGCGGCGGGAAATGATTCGAGCGTAGAGACCATCGGACTCCCAGCGGGCGAGGCGTTCCGGCTCACGTTCGACCAGATCTCCCTTCATCGGGAAATCGGTCTTCGGCAGCAGGACCGTGTCTTTGTAGTCGGCGCTCATGAGGAAAAGGGCGCGGAACCTAGCAACGCCACCGCGCCGGGTCAACCACCGGGGCAGGAATGGATCGCGGCCCCGTAAAATCGGGATTTCCGGGGATTTTCGAACCCCCGGCCGAGCCTTAGAAGATCCCGAGGAAACGTTTCCGCGGTGGCTTTCTCTTGTAGGGTCCGTCGCCGACCGAGAGGACTTCGACCTGCACGGTGGTCAGGCCCTGGTCGTAGAAATCGATCTTCTTCGCGGCGCGCGGGGAAAGGTCGATGATGCGGTCACCAATGAAAGGCCCGCGGTCATTGACCCGGCATTTCACCGATTTGCCGTTTTCCATATTGGTGACTTTGACCACACAGGGCAGCGGCAGGGTCTTGTGGGCGGCGATGTTGTGCCAAGGCATGACCTTTTCGCCCAGCGAAGTGGTGCCGCGAATGAGGCCGAAGAACTTCGATTCATTGTACCACGAAGCCGTGCCGATCTCCCCGTAGTAGAGGGCGGACTCGACATCCATGGGATGGTAGGTCTGCCCGCGGACGGTGTAGGAGCGGGTCATGTAGCCTTCGTAGTCGCCTCCTGGATGGGCGCAGGAGGCCATGAGGGCGAATAAGGGAAGAAGCAACAACCAGCGCATGGCGGCAACATAGATCGCGGTGGGGAAATTGACAAGAAGCCGGTCGAAGTCCGCAGCCGGGACATCCTCGCTCAGCGGCGTTTCCCGAGAACCTGATCGACCTCCGCGGGCGTGATCCCCGCTGCGTAGGGCTGGGCCGCGATGGCCGTGGACCAGGTGGTTTCTCCGGCAGGCCGATACCCCATCGAGCGCAAGGCGGACTCGATCCCACGCAGATGCGCCGCGCCATAAAACACTGCCACCCGACGCTGACCCTTGCCTTGGAGATGCCGGATTTCCGCGATCACATGGGCATTGCGATCTTCCAGAATCAGCCGTTCCAAGCGCGGAGACATCTGCTTTTCGCCCGATGCCCCGCCCGCTCCGACTCCCACCAGGGAAAAACGCACCCTCTCCCGCAGTGCCGGACTCCAGCCCACCAGGCGGAAGGCGAAATTTGTGAGAATCGAGCCACCGGTGAGCATTCGTTTCATCCCCATGAACTCTTCCTTCGCCTGCGCTGCCGCCACCGCTCCGGGACCCCCGGCCAAAATCTCCGCATCTAACAGACCGAGCATTTCCTCCAGCGAAAGATCGCAGCGGCGGAAGTGCGGTCGGGTGTAATCGATCACCGCATCCTGCACCTCAAGCCCCAGCCCCCTGCCCAGGCGGGCATAGGCGCCCTTGGGATCGTGCGAGGAAAGATCCGGGTCCGACTTCTTCGCCGTGACTCCCTCGTAGAGCACCAGACTGGAGCGATCGAGACGGGCCTGGATGTTTTGGAAATAGGATCGCTCGGCCACGTGAATGACTCCGACGAGATCGATGTCCGGTCCGCCCGCGCGACGGAAGACTCTGCTGCCGGTCTGCATTTCAAAGCGATCCGGCGCGGTCTGCACCACCCTGGCATAGCCCCGCGAGGCGGGATCTTCGCCCACCACCTTGGGGAGCCGACCTGCGGGAGGTGGCTCCACTGGCGGCACCGCACAGGAAACCAGAAACAAGGTCAGACAGAGGAAAAGAGACCAACGAGGGATAGGGAAACGAAGGAAGCGCGGAGGATTCATGCCAGCAGGGATCGATTCGGGAAGATGCCCCGAATCTGTGCCCTCGCCCACCCGCCCGCAACTGGCAATCCTCTCAGGATTTCCGCTGCTGCGAAATCCCCCTCCACTCCTGCCGGATTTCCGGGGCGATCATCAGCGTTGCCGCGACCAACAGGCCGCTGGACAGCCATCCGACCGTTTCCGGCCCGAGATTTCCGGCCATGCCGAAAGCGATCAATGGTGCCAGCACCCCGCGCACCCCGGTGAGAAACCCATGCACGCTCTGGTATTCCATCAATCGGTCGGCCGGAGCGAACCGCGTGGTCCAGAGGGTCCAGAGGATGGTCCCTCCGGAACTGGCGATGCCATGAAGGCCGATGCCCACGCACAGCCCGAGCGGACCACCGGCACTGAAGTAAATCAGGATGCCTGCGATGAAGAAGAGATTCACCAACAGTCGCACCGTGTAAAATGGCATGCGGTCGAAAACCCAACCCCATGCGACCACCGTGCCGATGAAGGCGAGCATGGGAATCGTCGAGGTGATCCATCCACTACTACGGGCATCGTAGCCGAATCCATAGTCAGGATTGCTGATGAATTCCACGAAGAGCGCCCCGGAAATCAGATTTCCCAGACCCAGCAGCATCCACACGACCAGGAGTTTGCGGAAAGGAGGATCGCCGCCGACATGACGGAAGGCATCGAACCAGCGGATGCGGCGTGAGGCCCGCAGTCTCACCGGTGCCATCGCCATCACGCAGGCCGCCATGGCCACACTGGCCACCGCATAAGCCACAAACAGCGGCGCGAACCCCTGTTTCTCCAACCAGATCCCGGCCACCACACCCGATCCCGCGGTCACTGCCGCGCGCGACATCGTCGTCCATGAAAACAAGCGCCCCCGGCGATCATCGGCGTAGTGCTTCCGGTAAATCTCCGCCATCAACGGCGATGCCAGATAGGCCGCCATGAAGGCCAGACAAACCGCCAGCCCGTAAGCCAGCGGAAACGCCGCACAAGCCGCCGCAATCGCAAATCCGGCCGCACCCAGCAGCCAGGCTCCGGCAGCCACCCGATTCACCGTCCACCCCCAGCGCCGCACCCACTGCACGAGAAACAAATTCAAGAGCAGCCCCACACTCCCGGAAGCGATGATCGCCCCCTTCATCCACGGCGAGAGATCAAACACCCGGATCGCCACATACATCGCATAGGTCGTCCCCGCCGTTTCCACGAAACCCTGCGGCAGCGATCGCAGCGCCTCGATCCGGAAAGTCCGCCCCTGTTGGGTGAAATCGGTCTCGCCGGGCTCCTTCGGACTCATCTGCGGGCGAGCCTCTCCCATCGCCCCCTTCCCGGCAAGCCGCGCCTGCCACCCTGCGCGCACCGGGATTTTGTATCGCATGCCGACCGAATCCGCGCTTCCATCATCCTGCGCTTCATGGATGCCGAAACCGATGCCTTCATCCGCTACCTCGCCACCGAGCGCGGCCTGTCGGATGCCTATCAGCTCTCCGTGCGCCAGTCGCTGGATGCCTTGGCGGCATGGATTTCCGCCCGCTCACTGAGCCTCGCGGACCTCGGGACCGATGAACTCTCGGCCTTCCTCACCACCCGCAAAGAACAGGGCCTTGCCGCGTCATCCCTGCGCATCACGGTGGTTCACCTGAAGATCTTTTTCCGCTGGCTCACCGGCCGCGGCACCCTGCCCATGGACCCGGCCGAGCCCCTCATCGCCCCGCGCCCGGAACAGCAGCTCCCGGAAACCCTGAACCGCGCCACCGTGGCTCGATTGCTCGAATCCATCGATCCCACCCGCCCGCTCGGCAAGCGCGACCTTGCCATCCTCGAACTCTTCTACGCCTCCGGCCTGCGATTGAGCGAGCTGTGCCGACTGCGACTGGAAGAATACGACGAGGAAGAGGCCTTCCTCCGCGTCACCGGAAAAGGCAACAAAACCCGCATCGTCCCCGTCGGCGGAAAGGCGCGCGAGGCGATCGACCACTACCTCCGCAGCGAGCGTCGCGAACTCGTCAGCAAGCGCACCGGCTCCCACCTTTTTCTCAGCAAGCGTGGCGGAGCGCTTTCCCCGGAACGGGTCCGCGAAATCGTCAAGGAACGCGCCGCCGCCGCCGGCATCGACCTCCGGACCTATCCCCACCTGCTGCGCCACTCTTTCGCCACCCACCTGCTCGAAGGCGGGGCGGATTTGCGGGTGATTCAGGAGCTGCTCGGCCATGCCGATATCTCGACCACCCAGATCTACACCCACGTCGATGGGGCCCGGCTGAAATCCATTCACCGCCGCTTTCATCCAAGGGGGTGAAAAAGATACTTAACCCCTCAGCACCATGGAGTTGACGGGGCCGGAAGGATTTTGTAGTCCCGGGGAAACCCCACCGATCCATCCATGATGCCCCCATCCTCCTCCCGGGTCCGTCTGCTTTTTCTCGCATCTCTCACCACGGCGCTGACGCTCTCCAACGCCGTTTCCCAGACCTTCACTTGGGATGGCGGCGGGACGGATGATCTTTTCGGCACAGGCGCAAACTGGGCCGGCGACAGCACCCCGGGAGTGGGTTCCGGAGTGATCCTGAACTTCGGCGGCAGCACCCGTCCCACTCCGCAGAACAACTACACCACGGGCGACAACTTCAAGGAATGGCACCTCCTCAGCGGTGCCGGAGCCGCCTTCACCATCACCGGAAACGGCTTCGGACTCTTCGATAAAATCGAAAACGATGCCGGCAGCGGCCAGACCCTCAGCATCAACACCGCCGGCATCTACGCCCGGGATGGCTCCATCGAAATCAACCCCGTCGGCGGAAACATCAACATCGGTGCCCCCATCGAACTCGACGGCAATGCCTCCCTCAATGTTTTCGATGGCGGACTGGGCCGCACCCTGACGCTCAATGGAGCCCTCTCGAACGGCAACGGCACCGGTGGCAATGGATCGCTGGTCCTCAACCAGACCTCCACTGTCATTCTCGCCGCAGACAGTGACTACGGCACCACGACCCTCAACAACGGCACCTTCCTGCAAGTCGGCGCGGGCGGCACCACCGGCACCCTCGGCAGTGGCGCGGTGACCAACAACGGCAGCCTCATCTTCAACCGCAGCAACTCGCTCACGGTTTCCAATGCCATCTCCGGCACCGGCTCGGTCACCGTCACCGCCGGCACCATCGCCTTCAACAACCAGAAGACCTACAGCGGAAACACGGTCATCAATGGCGGCATCCTCGATCTCACCGGCGGTGGCGGTGCGACCGGCACCATCCGCGGCACCGCCACGATCAACACCGGCGGCACCCTGCGCCTCAGTGCCGGGGATGTCACCGGCTACAATACCGGCAGCGCCAGCCTCACCACCCTCCACCTCACCGGCGGTGCCCTGAACATCAACACCACCTCCAATCAGACGCTTGGCGGAGCAGTGATCAACATGACCGCTGGCTCCATCACCGGAGTCGCCAACTCGAACCTCGATTTCTTCCAAGGCAGCTCCGCCCTCAACATCCTCAGCTCCGCGAATCAATCGTCGATCTCCGGCGTGAAAATCAATCTCCGCCAGAACAACGGCCTCACGGTCAACGTCGCCGATGGCGCGCAAAACGTCGACCTCCTCGTCAGCTCGGTGATTTCAAATTCCGCCGGCTTCACCAACAACACGCTGAAGAAGACCGGAAACGGCACCATGCAGATCAGCGGAGCCTCGACGCTCAATACCGGCATCGAAGTCCAGCAGGGGCGCCTCCTCGTCACCGGCACACTCCGGGATCTTCCGACCGTCACGGTCTCCGCCGGAGCAATCGCGGAATTCGGAGCCACCAACATCTTCGTCAGCGGTCACGGCACCGCCGTCGCCTCCACCCGCTCGCTCATCAGCAATGGCGGCACGCTGCTCATGAACAGCAGCTTCGATTCCCGCATCGGAAACGTGACCTTGAACAACGGCGCCACCTGGACCTCCAACCGCGCCCTCACCGCGTGGGATGCCCTGCTGGCCAATACCAACCTCGGCGCCGCCACGGTCAGTGTCACGGGCACCGGCAAGGCCACCATGAATGGCAGCGGGGGCATCCACCTCCAGGGAGTCCAGAATTTCAACGTCGCCGATACCGTCTCCGGAGCCGGAGTGGACCTCGAAGTCAACATGACCCTCGACAACGGCGGAACCGCCGGTGGCACCGGTGGCATCCGCAAACAAGGCGTCGGCACGATGCTCCTCAACGGCGCGATGTCCTACACGGGTGACACGATCGTCGATGGCGGGATTCTCGCCGTCGATGGCAACCAGCAGTCGAACCGCCTCACCAACAACCACCTCGTCACGGTCAACAACACCGGCACCTTCGAAGTCCGCGGCGTGAACGCCTTGGGCACGGCAAACAATTCCATCGATGTCACCGTCAATGCCGGCGGCACCTACCGCGTGGTCAGCGGCGGCAGCGCGGTCCTCGGCGCCTCGGGCCAAAGCCACACCCACGTTCGCAATCTGACCCTTTCCGGCGGCACCGTGGATCTCTCCTTTTCCGGCGGTGGCAGCGCCTACAACAACGAGTCCGTCCAGCTCAACGGCACCCTCACCGTCAACGGCTCCCAGGCCTCGACCATCCAGTTTGGCAGCGGTGCCAATACCGGAAATGCCGGCATCGCCCTCAGTGGAAACCGGACCTTCAATGTCGGCGATGTGACCACCGGCACCGACCTCTTCGTCCTCGCGGAAATCGAGAACAATGACGGCGGCGCGGGCTCCATCACCAAGACCGGCGCAGGCACCATGCAGCTCTCCGGTTCCCACAGCTACAGCGGGACCACCACGATCAGCGAGGGATCGATCACCTTGGCTTCCGGCACCACCCTCGCCACCTCGCAGATCGCCCTCAATGGCGGCAACTTCAACGTGTCCGGCGTCTCCGGTTTCACCCTCGGCTCCGGCCAGTCCCTCACTGGAAATGGCAGCGTCACAGGCAACCTCGCCATCAGCGGCACCCTCGGCATCGGCACCTCTCCCGGCACGATCACCTTCGAGAACGACCTCGCCCTCAACAGCGGCAGCATCTCGAATTTCGAAATCAATGGCCTCACCAGCGGCACCTTCGATCTCGCCACCGCCGCTGCCGCCGGCACTCAGGCGGTGACTTTCTCCGGCGGCACGCTCAACCTCATCTTCCAGTCCGGATTCAACTCGAATGGCACGGTGAAAATCTTCGATTTCGACAGCTACGCCGGCAGCGGTTTCACCACCGTCAACACCAGCGGCTTGGACACCGGATACAGTGCCAGCTTCGATGCCAGCACCGGCGTGGTCACCATCGTTCCCGAACCCTCCGCCGCACTGCTCGCCGCCGCAGGCTCACTCGGTCTGGCCTTCCGCAGACGGCGTCGGCAGGCATGAATGAGGGAAATCAGCGCGGCCGCCGACCTGGGACCGCGCCAAGTTTTTTTCCCCTCAGTTCGAGGGGCTCATTTTCGACATCGCCTGATTGAATTTCTCGGCGATCTCCGGGGTTGCCTGCAGGAAGGGCATCAGCTTCGTCATCGCATTGCCGAGCCGCTCTTCCGAGGGCTTCATCAGTTCCTTCATCTTCGCGTCCTGCTCCGGGCTGAGTTCCTTGCTCATGCCTTGCACGGATTTCCCCAGCTCGCCGAACTCCCCGGCCAGCGGGCCGAGCTTTTCAAGCGCGGCTTCGGCCGATGCCGCATCCGTCACCGATTCCAGCACGGCCGCCAGCCGCTCCTGGAGCAGCGAAAGCCGCCTCGCCGCCTCTTCCGGCGTGGCCGGTGGGCCGCTGGGGCTTTCCGCGGCGGCTTCCGGTTTTGCGGTTGGATTGGACTCCTTTTCCCCGCAGCTGGGGAGAAACAAGATGGCACTCAAGGCGATGACGGACACAACAGGTCTCATGGTTCAGGATAGGGTGGGATTCATGGCCGCTGCTCCCGTTCACCGGAAAACGCAGGGCTCTCCCCCCTTCCAGAAACCATTCAGCCGGAAAGTTTCTCGAAAAGTTTTCCCGGTACCTCACTTCGCTTCGATTTCCACCCACCCGCCTCTACCGCTTCGGCTCATCCCCGTACGGTCGGATTTCCAGAGCCTTCGCCGGTTTTTCCGGTGCCGGCTGCTCTTCGGGCACCCCCTCGTCCTCCGCAGGTCCAGCGCCACCCTCTTCCGGCAGCTTTCCACCCTTCAGGCGCACGGCCTGATAGAGGAGATTGTAATTGTGCTGCACCGCAGAGGGAAAGGCCACCCGACCCGCCTCCACGATCTTCTCCCGCAGCAATTTCGCCGAAAGATCCGCCACCAGGTCCGATCCCACCTTCACCGCCCCACCCACACCCGGAACCTGCTCACCCACCTCTGCCGAACTCCGGATCAAATCGCTGGAAATCGTCCTCCCCTGCACCGCCAGGGTCGATCGCGCATTCACCACCGTGCCATCCTTGGCAAAGGTGATCTCCAGCACCGCATGATCGTCATTCGCCAGCCAGCCCCGACGGTGATCGATCCTCACGGATACAAAAATCCCGCCATCCGGTGTCGGGCTGATCTCCGGCTTGTAGCTGCGGTAACTCGCGCCCGATAGCCCATAAGTCACCGTCTCATTCTTGTCCCAGCCCCCCAGGCTCTCGCCATAGGCTTCGGTGTCCACATCGATGTCCCCACCCCGGGCAAAGCTCAGCACCAAGGCCATCGAGAAAATCACGGATCGCAGCATCATTTCAGAACGGATTCGCAGGGACGCGCCGGAAGAGGCAACGCCCTGCCCCTCCCAAGCGCCGTCAGCCAAGGCATTTGTTTGCCCCTTCATGGATTCACGACGATTGCCAAGCCCACGCTCGGAGGCTTAGCTTCACGACGTGATTCGCCCTGTCGATGCCATCGTCGAGTTCCTCAAAGCCCAGGAGGCCGAGGGCGTGAAGAGCGTCTATCTCGATGAGTCGGCCCGCGAACTCCTCCGCCAGCTTCATCGGCAAAACGCCAAACCACGGAAAACCCCGGACGCGCCCGCCAAAGCCGCGCCCGCTCCCCCACGGGAAAACCCAGCGAGCCGTTTCGCTCCGAGCCCCTCTCCCGTCCCAGCCGCTGCCCGTCCCACCGCAACTCCCGCCCCCGACCTCATCGTCCCGGATTCCGGCACCGCTGCGGAAAAAATCGCTGCCCTCAAGGCCCAGGCCAAGGGCTGGCCACCCGCCGTGGCCCTCAAATCCCTGCGCGAAACCATGGTCTTCTCCTGCGGGAATCCCGAGGCCGACCTCATGCTCATCGGCGAAGCCCCCGGATACGAAGAGGAAAAACTCGGCGAACCCTTCGTCGGCCCCGCCGGGCAGAAACTCACCGAGATCCTCCGCGCCATGCGGCTCGATCGCAAAGACGTTTACATCAGCAACATCGTCAAATTCCGCCCCGCCACCCCACGGCAGACGACCAACAACCGCAAACCTACCCCCGCGGAAATGGCCTCATGCCTGCCCTTCATCCGGGCGGAAGTCGCCATCGTCCGGCCCAAGTGCATCATCGCCCTCGGCGGCACCGCCTGCGAAGGCCTCCTCGGCCTCCAAGGCCCCGTCGGCAGCATGCGCGGGTCCTGGCATGACTTCGCCGGCATCCCCGTCCGCGTCACCTATCACCCCGCCTACCTCCTCCACGGCCAGGCCGCCCTCACCGACAAACGCATGATCTGGGAAGACATGCTCGCCGTGATGGAAAAACTCGGCATGCCCATCGATGACAAGCAGCGCCAGTTCTTCCTTCCGAAATGAAAATCCGCGTGATCACCACCGGCGGCACGATCGATAAAGTCTATTTCGATGCCACCTCGGAATACGAAATCGGCGAGCCCACCGTGCCCCACGTCTTCCGCGAAGCAGGAGTGGGCATCGAGTGGGAACTCCAGCCGCTTCTCCGCAAGGACAGCCTGGAATTGACCGATGCCGACCGCGCCGCCATCCGCCAGGCCTGCGATGAGTCGGCAGAAAATGCCATCATCGTCACCCACGGCACCGACACCATGAGCGTCACGGCGGAGACCCTGCGCGGCATCCCCGGCAAGACCATCGTCCTCACCGGCGCGCTGGCACCGGCACGCTTCCGCGTCACCGATGCCATCTTCAATCTCGGCCTCGCCCTCGGAGCCGCGCAATCGAAAGCCCCGGGCGTCTATCTCGCCATGAACGGCACGATCTTCGAAGCCGGCAAAGTCCGCAAAAACCGCGAGGCCGGCCGCTTCGAGCAGACCGACCTCTGAGTCTCCACCGCTCAGTTGCGGTTCGAAAGCGACATCAAAATACGAAGAACGTAGTAGAACATCATCGCGATGCTCGCAAACAGCGCCAGCGAAGCCGCCACGTGCTGGCCGGGTTGGTAGCGGTGGAGGATGTTGCTGGTATCATAAAGCACCGCACCGCCGGCGAAGAGCACCATCGCCACCGAGAACCACAGACCCAGGGAGAAACCCATCAGCAGGGACGCCACGATCAGTCCCAGCGCCACAAACCCGCCGATCTTGAGCATGCCACCCAGGAAGCTGAAATCCTTGCCACTGGTGAAAGCCACCACCGTGATCCCGAGCACCAGCGCCCCCGTGAGCACCGCCGCCTGACCCAGAATCGCCGCCCCACCGGTCAGGCCTATCGCCATCATGATGATCGGCAGGAAAATCACCGCCTCCGCCACCACATACAGGCTGAGGCCCAGATATTGCATCGCGGGCGAAGAGGAACTGGCCGCCAGACGTGAGGCCAACCAGCCCACCACCACGAAGCCGCCCAGCACCATCAGCCAAGAGTGGGGCACCTGGCCGAGGAATCGCAGCGCATAGATCCCGGCTCCCATCTGGATCAGGGCGGTTTCCAGCAGGCCGAAGGCGGTGAGCGCCACCGCCAGGTGAGTGTAGGTCTTGCGGATGAACTCACTCCGCGTTTCCGCCGGAGCCTCGATCACCGGGGAGGATGCATAGGGATTGTAGGTATTCATGAGAAAGATGGGACGGGTCGGAAAATCCAATTTCGCTCCCAGCCTAGTCCTCCCTTTCCCCCTTTGGCAAGCTTTCCCCTCCCCGGCAGCAGACCAACTACAGGACACACCTTCAGACCAACTACAGGACACACCTTTAGTCTGACCCCTGGCACTCGCACGAGCCCTCGTTCCCCCAGCCCACCAGGCCCACTCCAACTAAAGGACACTCCTTGAGTCAGCATCGGGGCTTTGACGTGGACCCTCAGCACAGACTACAGGACACTCCTTCACAGACTACAGGACACTCCTTTAGTTTGATTCTCCTTTAGTTTGATTCTGAGCTTTTGCGGGGATCCTCGCTTCTCCAGCCCCCTTCCTCAATCCACCCCCCCGACGACCCTCCCAAGAACCTAAGACAGCCTTCTCCGGTTCAGCAGGCCAAACATCGCGATCAGGCTCATGCCCACCACTCCCGGCTCGGGGATTCCAGTGGTCACCATCGTCACGTAGCTCGGGCTCGCCGCCGTGAACTCTCCGACCAGCGGTTGGAAATTGGAGAAAGAGCTAGGGATCACGACTGAGCCCGTTAACGATACAGAACTGGGGAAGAATCGACCGGGCGCGCTGAGGACCGCCATCTCCGAGGCCCTCGTGTAATCGAAAACATCCGTCAGGAGAATGTAGATCGGCATACCTGAGAGCGATTCGGGCCCGTTTCCCGAAAAGCTTCCAGTCATGTTGCCCGAGGCGGGGGAAGGACTCGTCGCAGGACCCGCACCCAAGGTCCGTTGAAGCGGAACAAATTGCTCAAGAAAGACTTGGGCGGACTCCTCACTGAAATCATAGAAGGGAAGCACCAAAAAAGTTCCCACCGTGATGTAATAGGCACCCCCGCCCGTGAGCAAGGGTCCACCGCCCGCAGAAGCAACCCGGATGCCCAGACCGGAAGAGGGCGGGGTGGTTGGCGGAATGCTGATCGAAGCCGCCTCAAGCGTCCACGGCATGAGCAGGCACAGCAGGAAAATCCATCGCATCCGCAAGGTCATCATCTCAGATTGGCTTCGAAGTTCCCCCCTCTTTCGAGACCCGAAACCTCGATCGCCCGAGGCTTCCCTCCCATTCCGGGGCATGGGCGGGAGCATCATCTCATCCCGCCGGAGCCCGCAAGCACGGACTTGGGGGGACAAGGAGCCCATCCAGACCGCCAGAAATCGCGGCTACCGTACGCCAAACGAGGGACCCGGTTTCCCGGACCCCTGTCTGGTTCATTTTTCAGGATCAGATCAAGCGAACCCCGACGCAGGCGTCAGGACTTGTAGCGGAGCCGCTTCTTGTGGCGGTTCTGCTTCATGCGCTTCTTGCGCTTGTGCTTGTTGATCTTGGTCTTACGGCGCTTTTTGAGCGATCCCATGATCGGTGCAGGTTGGGGTTAGGTTCGGGGCTAGGAAAGGGGTTTCAGGAAACAAGCTTGTTGAGCGGATACTCGATGATGCCCTCGGCACCCAGCAGCTTGAGTTCGGGGATGATGTCACGCACGACCTTTTCCTCGATGACCGTTTCGACCGCCACCCAGCCCTCTTCGGCCAGGGGTGCCACGGTCGGGCGGCGCAGGGAAGGCAGGCGCTCCAGCAAGCCGGCGAGCTTGTCGGCAGGCAAATTCATCTTCAGCCCCACCTTGTCGCGGGCATCGAGCGCCGCCTTGAGCATCAGGCGGATGCGCTCCATTTTCTCACGCTTCCACGGATCAGCCGCAGCCGCCGGGCTCGCATAAAAATGTGGGAAAGAGGTCAGCAGGGTATCGACGATGCGCAGCTTGTTCGCCCGGATCGATGAACCGGTCTCAGTGACGTCCACAATCGCATCGACGAGATCCGGGACCTTCACTTCGGTCGCACCCCAGGAAAATTCGACTTCGGCGTTGATGCCTTTTTCCTTCAGGTATCTCTGGGTGATGCCCACACCTTCCGTGGCGATGCGCTTCCCTTCAAGGTCCTCGGGGCGGCGGATCGGGGAATCCTCGGGAACCACCAGCACCCAACGCGTCGGGCGGACGGTGGCGCGGGAGTAGGGCAGCTCGGCCAGATCCACCAACTCAGCCCCGGCTTCCGAAGCCCAATCGAGCCCGGTGATGCCGCAATCGATGAAACCCTGACCGATGTAGCGGCCGATTTCCTGGGCCCGGATGAGATAGAGATCCAGATCGGCGTCGTCCGAGGTCGGCCGATAGCCGCGCGACGACACGTAAACATTGAAACCCGCCTTCTCGAAGAGTTCGAGGGTGGGTTCCTGCAGGCTTCCTTTCGGGAGGGCCAGCTTCAGGCTTTTTTCGGTCGGCTCCGGCATCGCGGGGCGGCGGGGATAGCGGGTGACCCGGCCGGAATCAAGGGGAAGTTTCCACCGATTTCGCGGAAATCCCCGGCAAAGCTCAAGGAGGGCAAGGGCCGTCCGCGGGCCCTTCCTCCTACCTCACAGCACCTTTTTCACGAAACAGGCCTTCAGATTCAGCGCCATGCCGTCCATTTTGCAGGAAATCTCGTGGTCGCCATCCTGGAGGCGGATGGGTTTGGATTTCGTCCCGGATTTCAAAACCTCCGAGCTTCCCTTGAGCTTCAGGTCCTGAATCATCGCCACCACGTCGCCGTCGGCCAGCACGTTGCCGTAGGCATCTTTCACCACCCTCTCTGGTGCCGACTCCTCGATTTCCCACTCATGCCCGCAGGTCAGGCACTCGCGGCGCAGGTCATTCACGAGGATTTCGGACATCTCACACAGCGGGCAAATCATGCCCCGGAGCCAAATCCCCCCATCCCCGCCTGGCAAGGGTCGATTCCACGCCTCCCACCCGTTCCCGCAACTCCCTGAATTTCGAGCCTTTTCCGCTTGTCATCCCCGCCTTTCCCCCTAGCTTCGCCGCCCCTAGCTTTTCTTTCCTCAAGCTGGCGCGCGGTTGGAGCCCCGTGGCGCGTCAGACAAAAATCGGGGCAACGTCGGAAGGAAAATCAAACCAAGGCAACCAACCCCAAACCAAAACAACATCATGGGCACCGCACTGCTCAATAACACCAACACCGAACTCAGCGACCTCATCGATTCGAAGTTCCGCGAGTTCAAGGAAGGCACGATCGTCAAAGGCACGATCATCGAAATCCGCCCCCAAGTCGTCCTCGTGGACATCGGCTACAAGTCCGAGGGCACCATCCCCTCCTCCGAGTTCGAGGATGAGGAAATCGAAGTGGGCGACGAAGTCGAAGTCCTCCTCGAAAAACTGGAGAACGACGAAGGCATGGTCGTGCTCTCCAAGGAAAAAGCCGCCCACAAGCAAAACTGGGAAAAGATCGTCCGCGTTTACGAAGACGGCGGCCTGGTCCGCGGCAAGGTCAAGGCAGTCGTCAAAGGCGGCCTCACCGTCAACGTCGGCGTCGAAGCCTTCCTCCCCGGCTCCCAGGTGGACATCATCCCGCCCAAGGACCTTTCCGAATACGTCGGCAACATCTACGAGTTCAAGATCGTCAAGGTCAACGACGACCGCAAGAACATCGTCCTCTCCCGCCGCGAGGTCATCGAGGCCGAGCGCGCCGAACTCCGCCAGCGCTTCCTCCAGACCGTCAAGATCGGCGACCGCGTCATCGGCGCCGTCAAGAACATCACCGACTTCGGTGCCTTCGTCGACCTCCAGGGCATGGATGGCCTGCTTCACGTCACTGACATGTCGTGGGGCCGCATCAACCATCCTTCGGAAATGCTCGTGATCGGCCAGTCCGTGGAAGTGATGATCCTCGATGTCGATCGCGACAAAGAGCGCGTCTCCCTCGGCCTCAAGCAGATGTCCGACAATCCTTGGGAAGACATCGAAGCCAAGTTCCCCATCGGCACCCGCGTCAAAGGCAAGGTCACCAAGCTCCTGCCCTACGGTGCCTTTGTCGAACTCGAACGCGGCGTCGAAGGCCTCGTCCACGTTTCCGAACTCTCCTGGGTCAAGCGCATCACCCGCCCGAGCGATGTCCTCGATCTCGATCAGGAAATCGAAGCCGTCGTCCTCGGCATTTCCATCGAGGAACAGAAGATCTCCCTCGGTGTCCGCCAGCTCGATCCGAACCCCTGGGACGAAATCGAAGTCCGCTACCCGATCGGTGCCACCATCAAGGGCCCCGTCCGCAACCTCACCGCCTACGGCGCATTCGTCGAACTCGAGGAAGGCATCGATGGCATGGTCCACGTCTCCGACATGTCCTGGACCCGCAAGATCAACCACCCTTCCGAAGTTCTCAAAAAGAACGACGAAGTGGAAGCGATCGTGCTCGCCATCGACAAGGCCAACCAGCGCGTCTCGCTCGGCCTCAAGCAGCTTGAGGACGATCCATGGAGCCACATCGACGACCGCTTCAAGGTCGGCGATCTCGTCAAGGGCACCGTGGCCAAGATCGCTTCCTTCGGCGCATTCGTGAACCTCGATGGCGACATCGACGGCCTCATCCACATCTCCCAGCTCAGCGAAGAGCACGTGGAAAAGGTCAAGGACGTCATCAAGGTCGGCGAGGAAATCGAAGCCCGCGTCATCAAGGTGGACAAGGTCGAGCGCCGCATCGGTCTCTCGATCAAGGCCGTCAGCTACTCCGAAGAAGAGCTCAAGAAGGAAAGCGCCAGCTTCGAATCCCTCCGCCCGTCCTCCGAGATGGTCGGCCTCGAACAGGCCTTCAACCTCGCCGCCGCCGCGGCCGAGGAATGGAGCCCCTCCGACGAGGATTGATCCCCATCCCGCGGTCATCGCACCGCCAGCCCCTTCCAAAAAGCCGACCCTGTCACGGGGTCGGCTTTTTTCCTTTTCCCCGCCAGCCTCCCCCCTCCCGACTCTACGGGATCCGGCCGCTTTTCTGAAAGTCGCCCCAGCCCGGCGCGGTAGCCATTGAAACCCACCGATGCCGCGATTCCGTTCCATTCCTCCCCCATCGCTCCTCTCCGCAGGGATGGCCCTGGCTTGGACCTCCGTGGGTCTCGCCGAAGAAGTGGAATTCCGTTCCGATGTCCTGCCCCTCCTCTCGGAGTACTGTTTCCACTGCCATGGCCCCGATGCTGCCACCCGCAAGGGCGGGCTGCGCCTGGATCGCCGCGATGACGCCCTCGCCCCCGCCGAGTCCGGCCACCCTGCCATCATCCCCGGGAAATCCGCCGAAAGCCCCCTCATCCGCCGACTCCTCAGCCATGATCCGGAACTCGTCATGCCGCCCCCGGAGACGAAGAAATCCCTCCCCTCCGGCGCGGTCGATGTCCTCCGCCGCTGGATCGATCAGGGCGCGATCTACCAGAACCACTGGGCCTTCGAGCCCGTGACCCGCCCGGAAGTCCCGCCCGCCCCACCCGCCGCCACGGTGCGGAATCCCATCGATCACTTCATCCTCGCCGGCCTCGCTGCCGCCGATCTCAAGCCATCGCCTGAAGCCTCCAAAACCACCCTGCTCCGCCGCGTCAGCCTCGATCTCACCGGCCTGCCACCCACCCCCGCGGAAATCGAGGCCTTCCTCGCCGACCCCGCGCCGGATGCCTACGAGCGCGTCGTCGATCGCCTCCTCGCCAGCCCCCACTACGGGGAAAAAATGTCCCTGCCCTGGCTCGATGCCGCCCGCTATGCCGATAGCAACGGCTTCCAGCAGGACGGCGACAACTTCCAATACGTCTGGCGCGATTGGGTCGTCCGCGCCCTGAACGAAAACATGCCCTTCGACCGCTTCGCCACCGAGCAGCTCGCCGGCGACCTCCTGCCCTCGCCCACCACCGATCAACTCGTCGCCACCGCCTTCAATCGCAACCACCTCCTCAACGGCGAAGGCGGAGCCATCCCCGAGGAACAGCGGAATGTGATCCTCTTCGACCGCGTGGACGTCACCACCACCACCTTCCTCGGCCTCACCGTCGCCTGCGCCCAGTGCCACGACCACAAATACGACCCCCTTCCGCAGCGCGACTACTACCGGATGATGGCCTTTTTCAATCATGTTCCCGAAACCGGCCAACCTGCCGGCAGCGGCCAGTACCGCATCGCGGACCCCTGGATCCACGCCGGGCCGCCGGAAGCCATGGACCAGCTCGCCCGCCTGCGCGAAACCGCCCGCCAAGCCGCTACCGCCTCGCCCGAACTCCTCGCCGAGGCCGATGCCTGGTCCCGCTCCCTGCAGGAAAAAGGCCTGCCCGCGTGGGAACCCCTCAGCCCCACCACCCTGAGCGCCGGGCACGAGGTCGTCCTCACCTTGGAGAGCGATGCTTCCATCACCGCCTCCGGTCCCGCCCCGGATCGGAACCATTACACCCTCCAGCTTCCCGCCCTGGATTTCCCCATCACCGCCCTGCGCATCGAGGCCATCCCCGACCCCCGCCTGCCCCACGGAGGTTCCGGCCGGGCGGACAGCGGCAACAGCGTCCTCTCCCGCCTCCTCCTCTCCCACGGCAGCGAAATCCTCCCCCTTTTCACCGCATTCGCCAGCCACACCCAGGGCGGCTTCGATCCCCTCGGCATCCTCGATGAAAACCCCGAAACCGGCTGGGCCTACCACCCGGACGTCGCCCGCCCCCACACCCTCGTCGTCGCCCTCGCCCAGCCCCTCGCCCCGGGCACCGCCACGACTCTGGCCTTGCAGTTTGACTCCCGGCACCCGCGCCATCAATTCGGCCGCTTCCGCCTCTCCGCCACCGCCGCGCCCGATGCCATCCTCGCCGCCGGCCTGCCCGCGGAAATCACCCGCAGCCTCGCCCAGGGAAAAACCCCGCCAGCGGAAACACTCCGGAAGTACTACATCGATCGTAGCTCTCACCCGCTCGCCCTCGCCCGCCGGCAAATCCTCGCCACCGCGGAAAAAGCGCTCCGGGACCACGAAGCCAGCCTGCCCCGCGTCATGGTCATGTCCGATGCCCGGCCGCGCAAGACCCACATCTACGATCGCGGCAACTACCTCAGCCCCCTTGAGGAAGTCAGCCCCGGCACCCCGGAATGCCTGCCGCCCATGGCCGCAGACCTCCCCGCCAACCGTCTCGGCCTCGCCCGCTGGCTTTTCAGTCCCGATCACCCCCTCACCGCCCGCGTCCAGGTCAACCGCTACTGGCAGACCTTTTTCGGCACCGGCATCGTCAAAAGCCCCGAAAACCTCGGCGTCCAGGCCGAGCCCCCCAGCCACCCGGAATTGCTCGACTGGCTGGCCGATGAATTCCGCCGCTCCGGCTGGAACCCGAAACACCTCCACCGCCTCATCGTCACCAGCGCCACCTACCGCCAGGCCGCCCGCGTGACCCCCGAGCTGCTCGATCGCGATCCCGCCAACGTCTGGCTCGCCCGCGCCCCACGCCCGCGCCTCCCCGCCATGCTCCTGCGCGATCTCGCCCTCTCCAGCTCCGGCCTGCTCGATCCCCGGCTCGGCGGGAAACCCGTTTACCCCTACCAACCCGCCGGCATCTGGAACGGCCTCGCCATCACCCAGGAACGCGACTTCACCTACCCCACCTCCACCGGGTCCGACCTCCACCGCCGCAGCCTCTACACCTTCTGGCGGCGCACCGTGGCTCCGGGAAACATGTTCGATGCCTCCCCGCGCCAGATCTGCTCGGTGAAACCGTCCCTCACCAATACCCCCCTGCACGCCCTCACCACCCTCAACGATCCCACCTGGGTCGAAGCCGCCCGCGCCCTGGCCATCCGCTGCGCCGGGGAAACCGCCTCCAACGATCCCGCCACCCTCCTCTCCCGCGCCTTCCTCCACGCCTGCTCCCGCCCCATCCGCCCGGAGGAACTCCAGGTCCTCCTCCGCAGCCACGCCGCCGCCCTCGAGCACTTCCGCGCCCAGCCCGCCGCCGCCCGGGAATTCCTTTCCCAAGGCGTCGCCGCCACCCAGCGCCCCCTCCCCGAGCCCGAACTCGCCGCCCTCGCCGCCGTCTGCCTGTCCATCTTCAATCTCGACGAAGCCCTCACCCGCGGTTGACCGCCCGCCCGCCATGGACCCACTCCTCGCCTACCGCCGCCACCTCACCCGCCGCCAGTTCTTCGGAAAAAGCGCCGGTGGCATCGGCGCCGCCGTGCTCGCCCAGCTCCTCCACGAAGACGGCCTCGCCGCCTCCCCCGAACTCCCCGGCCCCTCCCATTTCACGCCCAAGGCGAAACGCGTCATCGTCCTCTGGCAAGGCGGCGGCCCCTCGCAGATCGACCTCTTCGACCACAAACCCGGCCTCGAAAAACTCCGCCTCCAGGAACTCCCCGAGTCCGTCCGCTCCCGCAGCCGGCTGTCCACCATGACCTCCGGCCAAAAAGGCTTCCCCATCCTCCCCGCCCTCCGCCCCTTCCAGCCCCACGGCCAGTCCGGCACCTGGCTCTCCGAACTCATCCCCCACATCGGCAGCATCGTCGATGAGTTCTGCCTCGTCCGCTCGATGCATACCGATGCCGTCAACCACGCCCCCGGAGTCACCTTTTTCCTCACCGGCCACCAGATCCCCGGCCGCCCCAGCCTCGGCTCCTGGGTCACCTACGGCCTCGGCAGCCTCACCAGCGATCTCCCCGCCTTCGTCGTCATGACCTCCTCGGATCGGGAAAAATCCTGCGGCCAGCTCTTCTTCGATCACTACTGGGGCAGCGGTTTCGTCCCCACGAAATACCAAGGCGTCCAGTTCCGCTCGGAGGGCGACCCCGTCCTCTACCTCAGCAACCCCGCCGGCATGCCGCGGAACCTCCGCCGCAAGCTCCTCGATGACATCGCCGAACTCAACCACCGCCACCTCGATGATTTCGGCGACCCGGAGATCGACACCCGCATCACCCAATACGAAATGGCCTATCAAATGCAGGCCAGCGTCCCCGGACTGACCGATATCTCCGACGAACCCGCCTCCGTCCTCGCCCTCTACGGGCCCGATGTCCACCGCAACGGCTCCTACGCCCGCAACTGCCTCATCGCCCGCCGCCTCATCGAGCGCGGCACCCGCTTCGTCCAGCTCATGCATGCCGGTTGGGACCAGCACAACAACCTCCCCACCCAGTTGGAAACCCAGTGCCGGGATACCGATCAACCCAGCGCCGCCCTCGTCAAGGACCTCCGCCAGCGCGGCCTGCTCGAAGACACCATCGTCCTCTGGGCCAGCGAATTCGGACGCACCGTCTTCGTCCAGGGCGATGTCAAACAACCCCGCCACGGCCGCGACCACTTCGGCCAAGGCTACTCCATCTGGGCCGCCGGCGGTGGCTTCAAACCCGGCCATGTCCATGGCGAGACCGATGAATTCAGCTACGGCATCGCCCGCGACCCCGTAAGCATCCACGACTTCCAAGCCACCCTGCTCCACCTCCTCGGCATCGATCACGAAAAACTCACCTACCGCTACCAAGGCCGCAACTTCCGCCTCACCGACGTCCACGGGAAGCTGGTGCAGGAGATGCTGGCTTGAGATCCCGCATGAAAGACGAACTGTTCCAGCAACTCGCCGCCAGCCTCAAGGAAGGAGGAGCGATCCTGCGTGGCAAGAAGAAGGCCGCACGGACGACCACCCTCAAGGCACCCGATGCCCGGGCGATCCGCAAGAAGCTCGGCCTCAGTCAGACCGGTTTTGCCAATCTCATCGGGATCAGCCCCCGGACCCTGCAAAACTGGGAACAAGGTCATCGCCAGCCCGAAGGCACCGCCCGTGCGCTTCTCCGCGTCGCCGAGTGCCATCCGGAAGCCGTCCTCGAAGCGCTTCACCGGTGATGTGAATCCGCGAGACCTTGCCCCGTCCCCTCGCTGGCTCAGCCGCCCGCCTTGTCCGTCAGATCCAGCATCCGCGCCGCACGCTGCGTGACGATCTCGCGGACCCTCCCGGTTCTCAACTCCGGGAGACGCCGACCATCCCCGATGGCATCGATCACCCGTTCGCAACGATCACGGATGCGCTCGCGGACCATCGGCCACCCCAGCTTTGCCTGGCCGCAGAGTTGCTTGAAATGCTCCGGGGAAACCTCGGCAAGGGTCGAAGCGCTGCCGATTTTCATCGAGAGTGTGGTCGAAAGCTCCGGCCACGCCATGGTGCAGACCTGGTCGTAAAGCGGAGCCATCCGGCGCGAGCTTTTTTCGTAGAGGAACGAGTGGTTTTTCCCGTGAGCATCAGCATTGCCCGTGACCACGGAGAAAATCACGGCGTCCAGCAAACGCGCGATGTCCAGCACCGGTGCAGTGGACCACTCGCGGACCAGTTGGAAACACTCGCGCAGCGAGGGGCCCCCCTCCTGCTGATACTTCCGCGACGACGGATAGCCCATCGCCTGGCAAAAGTCTTCCTGGTGCACGCGCCGGACGCCTTGCCCGGACGCTTCCGGCAGCCGGTCATAACGCCGCGCAATCAGGCAGGGCACCCCGCCGATCCGCTCTTCCCGGACTTCCGCCGCGTCACATCCGATGGCCCGGGCCAGCGCCATGCACCACGCCTCGTTTTCGGCGAGCCCGGGAAAGCGCGAAGGCTCGGGCTTGATGATGTGGGTGCTCGGGGTATCACCCAGCGGCAATCCCACGCGCCTTATCCCGTCCGCAGAATCCTCGATGACCACCGGCAGCTTGACCTGCGCACCGGCAAGTGACAGGCGCAGCCCCTCTTCCCCGGCAAGCAGCGGCCGCTGCGGCAACCGCTCCATCACCACCGCCAGTTCATCCGCGCCAAGCCATCTCACGCCCTCCCTGTTCGACAATGTGCCGGCCGGCGTCCCGGTTAAAGGCATCAGCGAGATCGCCCCGGCGCATTCGCCCCCGATCCGCTCCAGCATCGCGAAATCATTGTCCGCGCTGATGCCCAGATTCCGCGCAATCTGATCCCGGGCATCCGCCTCCGGCAGCAGGCCGCCGAAAAACACGACAACCGGCCTGCCCGAAAACTCCTCGGGGCGCAGCGGCAGTTGACGCGACAACGCGCAAGCACCCGCAGCCGCCAGCCACGCCTCGTCGTATCGAAAGCTCAGCTGGCTTCCCTCGTCGACCAGCAGGCCAACCCGGCTGCCATTCCACTGGACGGCCAAGGCGTTCACGACCCGTGAATCTCAAGTTTCATCCCCAGCACCCGCACGATCTCCAACGCCTTGCCCAGTTGGCAGGTCGGCTTGCCCTTCTCCAAATCCACGATGAACCGCAAGCCGCTGCCCGAGGCCATGGCCAAATCCTTCTGAGTCACCTTCAAGCGCCGCCGTTGCTGCCGGATCGCCTCACCCAAGGTCGTTGCGTCTTCAATCGTCCTCATTCCCGATCGGGAACATAGCTGGAGAGAATCGTGGAATCCATCAAAAAGTTCCTGATCGGTAACTTTCGTAAAGGTTGATGCAGCCGATCTCAAAATGTTCCCGTTCGGGAATCCGTTTCCGCGAGTACAATCGGCTATCATTTCCGCAGGGGCAGGCAGTTCCACCCGGCTACAACATCGTCAAGGACCCCGTCCACGTCCATGACTTCCAAGCCACCCTGCTCCACCTCCTCGGCATCGATCACGAAAAACTCACCTACCGCTACCAAGGCCGCAACTTCCGCCTCACCGACGTCCACGGCCACATCATCTCCCCCCTCCTCGCTTGATGCGGGGTGGTGAATGAAGGATGTTAGATCCTAAGGTGGAGCAGATGCACTGGCTTAATCTGGACTTCATTATTCGTAACCAAGAAAACACAATCTCAAAGAACAAAGACATTCCTAGGAGTTAAACCGATTGGCTAAGCTCGGATCCGAGCCCTGGCTTGGATACTGGCTCTGATCTTGGCGTAAAGCTCGTTCAATCGCCCGGAGGTCTCTTCCACTCGGACAATTACCGCGATGGGAATCGATTCGATCCCTTTAAGCCAAGCTGCTGGCTTTCCAAGATTAACCGCCAGGGTGTAGTCGTCGGCGCTGTAGTCCGTCTTGTGGTCAACCCACTGGAAGATGTCGCACTGTAAAGTACCCGTGCTGCGAGCATTGATCTTAAGTCTACAATTGTTCATATGCTCTACCGCATCCTTAAACGCCTCGTTCTTTTCGTCAGCATCTCTCTGCATCTGCTGCTCGACCTTCGAAAAGTCACAGTCCCCACGAAAAAGCCAGAATTTGAGCTTTGCCCCGAGATAGTCGGCGATTCCCCATGATTGAACCGGAGGCGATGCTGCAACAGCGACCGTAATTCGCTTCAAAGTTCTCCCAACAGTAGCCATTTCAGCAGGAACATGGATTCGAAATAGCGCGGACTGGTTCGCCAACATCGTCCCATGCCAATATAGAATAGCAGAATGGCCTTCACAAAGGAGCGCTCGACGACCGTCTGGCAGCCCAAAGCCCGTCATGGACAGGTGTGACGCCTTGTCTACCCCGCGAATCTTGGCAACTGGAAGTGCGGTTGCAGCCAAAAAAGCTCTCAGAAGGGGATTTGTTGAAGGGATGCCAAGCGCATTCGCGTCCCTCTGAATGATTGCTAAATGGTTTGCCACACGAGGAGCTGAAAAACTGGTGCCGTTTAAATGGGCGAGGGCTGGCGTGACTCTGTTGCTAGCCATCACCACGTTCGTTCCCCCGTTGGCAGAAACCGCGGCGGTAACGTTGTCGGTTACAAGGTTACCGCCATACTCGACTACGTCGGGCTTGATGCTCTCTCCGAAACCGGGCCCAGTTCTAGTGAACGGGGACGGCATACCCCTCTCGGCAATCGGAGTGTGATTCCCTCCAATGACGCGAGTTGAATGCGCTATAGATCCGGCGGTGATGGCGAGAGCAGCGGGCCCGGGATCAAGTAATTTGCTCAAGGGAGCAGTCAGATAATAAGGATAGCGCGCAACCGGGACCAATTCCTGGATGTGGACCGGAGCCAAGTTTCCGGTGATACAGCAAAAAACGATGTCGAACTCGCGACTCAAGGTATCAACGGTTCTGGCGACCCATGCGTTTCGCGCCACGTGACGGCGATCAGCCAAGCTCCAGACATGGCCTTGAATCTCGAATGATAAGACGAAAATTTTGACTCCAATCGGCGCAAAATGCTCTACGATTTCTCTTAGGATAGTAGAGAGGAGCTTAGCCTGAACCCTCCGGTCCTCGTCGGAGCAATCTAGACGCGGTGAGTCCAACTCTCCTTCATCAGTCATTATTCGCGCGCTGGCTACCCATGCCGTCGCCTTGTTTTCTTCCCCGTCTGCAATAGAGAGAGAATGGTATGCAGAGAGAGACGCCACCCCAGAGCCGTGACCATATGGGTCTTCAAGTGGAGACAAACCATGAACCCATGAGCGGCTGGCTTCTCGTTTAAGGACCGGCTTTAAGAAAGGGTTGCCAGCGGCGACACCACTATCGATCACGCAAATCGTCGGAGCATCCTTGGGCGGGGGACTGAAGGACACATTACCTGCGTTGAAATTTTGTATGGTTTCGGAGAACGTCTTGATATTGGGGCGACGATCGAAAAACGTGATGCGTCGGTGCCACTGACAATTTTCTACGAAGTCCCTGAACTTGGCTCCCGTGCTCCACAGCAGAATACGGGCGCCAGAATCTTCGAAATCGGTGTCGCAGATTGCACCCTGGATGCCATTCCCTAGTTCGGTTTTTATGGCCTCAATAGTGGCCGAAATCTCTTTCCTCCTTGTCGCGGGATGTGAAGCAAAGCTCGATAGCTCCATTTCGTAAACAAAGTGGCTTTTGCTGCTTATTTCTTCGAACTGGGCCAGAAGGTCCTCAGACAACCTCTCCTTTGGATCAGCGACGGTAATTTCTCGAACAGCATCGGCGAATGAGATCCCCTTAGGAGCGCCCGTCAAACCAACCTCCTCTATACCATGCATTCTCTGCTCAATAGCCTCAAATGCACCCGCCTTGGGAACCACTAGACTTTCCCTGTCGCCGGGTTCCCCCATGAACTTCAATTTAGTGCCCCTCAGATCTTCCAGCGTGAGGCGGCGGTCATGAGTGATTTTGAGAAAGACCGCCCTCTTTTGTTCGGGCGATAGCTTTTTCACCATGGCATCAACCTTCCGAATCTCGGAGATGGCTCGCCTGGCGATTGCTGATCGTTGCTCTTGGGTATAGATCGATTTTGGAACCGGCCTCGATTTTTCTCTTCGGCGAGTTCTGATAAGCGGGTCTGCAAATCTCAGGGGCGGAAAATCGGGATTCATCGCTTTCGAGAAGGGGGTTTCGGTCTCGCCGTCGCTGCATTAACTTTAGCCCGCCAATCCACGGCAGCTAGCTCAAGATCCTTGGCAGAAACGGCTCTAGCGCCTGTTAGGACAGCTCTCCGAGCAACACTGTAAACAGCTTTCTCAATATCAGCGAAAGAAACTCCGGCCAGTTTCGAAGCAACTGCATCCATGCTTCCCGTTATTTTCAGTCCACTTGCGAGATGCTTGAGCAAAATCAAGCGCTCTGACTTCTGCGGCATCGGGAAATGAATCACATCGTCAAACCGCCTCCATACAGCCTCATCAAACAGCCTAGTATGATTGCTTGCCAGAATCAAGATGCTGTCTTTCGATGCAAAAGAGTCCAAGCCTTGGAGAAGTGAGTTTACAACTCTGCGTAGCTCTCCTACATCGTTTTCGTCTTCCCGAGTCTTGGCAATCGCGTCTGCCTCGTCGAGGAGCAGAACCATCCTTGACGATTCGGCAAAATCAAGAACGCGCTGGAGGTTCGATCCTGTCTCTCCGACGAAGCTAGTAATCAGACTACCTAATCTTACGACACCAAAAGGAATCCCTAGCCGAGAAGCTAACATTCTTGCAGCCGCAGTCTTTCCGCAGCCCGGGGGGCCCCAGAATAGCAAGCGATTCCTCAGAGGCAATCCAGCCTCGGCAAGCTTTCGTTGTGCCTCATGCTCTCTAACTATCTCGTCGAGCGACTGTTGGGTTCGTTGCTGCAAGACCAATTGAGGTTCCTCTTTACTGTGACCGAACGAAATCAACCCTGCCGCATGGTTTGAGGGCGGCAATATTCCTCCTCCATAGAAAACTGCAGGGGGGGCAGCAAGCGAGGGCTTTGGGGAGGCCGACTTCCTCTCCCGGAGAGCATCTCTAAGGGATTTAGCCTCGCTGGGGCTGTTCTGGACGTTTAGCGAACGAATAATCGCTTCCGCATTTCGCTCAAATGCCGCTTCGTCCCGAGACCGATGTGACACGATCAGCCCTCTAATATTGTCAATCAGGTTGGAGGTTGGCATTACCCAGACATTCTAAAAATAGCTGGCGAAAGAGCAAGGGCGAGTTTAAGCGCTGAGCGCAGCCGTTGCTCCGAGCTAAAAGGTATTCTGGGGTGCTAGGTCAGCCCGGAAGATTAAACGGTATCGAGGCTGGTATTCTTGATGGAGTGCGTGGTGATGGTGGCCTTGGGTGCTAGCCAGGTCGCTGCGCTCGGGTCCGGATAAACGATCCAACCGTCATCATCCCATTCCTGCGGTGCCGGACCGTCCCATCGATCGTCCTCATACAAGCACCATCCTTCGGCGGTCTGGCCTGCCGGTGGCACGGGGATCCGTGGGATGGGAGAGAGCATGGCCGAGTTTCCAGCAAAGGTTCCCCGCCCTGCAAGCCCGGCGAGGCGTTTGACCTGCACGGAAACTTACCAAGGCTGTCACAGCCCGAATTCGGAACCCAGACAACGCGCCAGGCATTGGGTCTTTTTCCGATGGGTTCTCATCATTTCCCCATGTGCTCGCGGGCGCGCAGCTCGGTGGCCTGGCCTTCGTCGCCCTGAGCCTTCATCCAGCGGTCGAGTTCCGCGCGCAGGGCGGCGCGGATTTCCGTCAGGTCCGGGTCGTCGATCAGGTTCTTGCGATTCCACGGATCCTTGCGGACGTCGTAGAGCTCTTCGGCGGGGCGGTGCTGGTACGCGCGCACCAACGAGGCGGCGTGCGCGTCTCCATGCTTCGCGGCGCGGACCCAACTGTTCCAGACCTCGCCCTTGTTTGCGCTGCAACGGAAGGTCGCTTCCGGGGTGAGGTTGCGGATGTAGAGGTGAGTCCCGCTGCGGACGGAGCGGATGCCGTAGTGGTCGGACCCGCCCACGATGCCCCGCGTCGTCTGGATGCCGAAGACGTGGGACTTGTGTTCGCCGGTCTCCCCGCGCAACACGGGAAGGAAGCTCTTGCCATCCAGTGCCTCCGGGATTTCCAGAGCGGCGGCGGCGAGAAGGGTCGGCAGGACATCCCCATACTCGATCATGGCATCGGTCTCGCTGCCCGCTTTCACCACACCCGGCCAGCGGGCGACCGCGGCGCTTTGCAGCCCGGCATCGTAGCAGGTCCACTTGGCGAAGGGGAATCCGCTCCCCTGTTCGGAGAGAAACAGCACGAGGGTGTCGTCCGCCGCACCACTCGCATCGAGGGCGGCAAGGATCTCGCCGACTTGCGAATCCATGAAGGTGATTTCCGCGAGGTAGCGGGAGTATTGCTTGCGGGTTTCCGGGGTGTCGGCAAACACGGGAGGCAGCTTGAGCGTTTCCGGAGGATAGGCCGCCGCATCCCCCATGACCCAGGGGCCATGCGGTTCCACCAGGGCGACCACCAGACAGAAGGGTTCCCCATCGCGGGGCTTGATGAAACGGGTGATCCCCTCGGTGGAATGCGGAAGGGTCGGCGAGCGGTTGCAGTTGGGATCGAAACCCGGCACGTGCTCAAAAGGATAAACGCTCTTCGGACCGATATGGGTCTTGCCGCTCAAACCGACACGGTAGCCCCCATCGCCGAGGTAGTGAACCATGCTGCGCACGCCTTTGTTCGCCACGGCATGGTTCGGGTAGGCCCCGGACTTCACGGGATAAAGCCCGGAGTAGAGGTTGTGCCTCGTCGGCGAGCACATCGGCGCGGCCTGGAAGCAGCGGGTGAACTTCATGCCTTGCGCGGCGAGACGGGTCAGGTGCGGGGTCTTCGCCTGGCCGCCGTGGATTTCCAAATCGCGGGAGGTGCAGTCGTCCGCCAGGATGATGAGGAAGTTCGGACGGGGCTCCGGCTCTTCGGCGTGCACCGCGGAAAACGCCATGAGAAGACCTGCGGCAAGCCTGGACAGGCGCATGAGAAGGACCGCTTGAATTCCGATTGGGGAGGCAACTGGCACAGCGACACCTACGCCCCCGGCATCGGGTTTCCATCACCGCCAGCTCACGCTCTTGAAACACGCACTAATGTTCCCCTACCCCGACTAAACGATCGCAGGCACTGGCAAGCTCTCGGCAGCGATCCGCCGACCCTTTCAAAAAGGGTGCACCACGAAGACTCGAAGTCCGCAAAGAAAAGCAAAGATCCCAGCCAATGTTAGATTGTTTCTGTTAGATGTTAGGGAGCTGCACCGATCACTTGGAACTTGGAACTTGGAACTTGGAACTTGGAACTTGGAACTTCAGCGGGACTCCAGCGTGAGGATGCTTTCCACGTATTGGTGATCCGAGTGGCGGATTTCCTTGCGGGTGGAAAGGGGCCGGAGTCCGCCGCCGGTCCAGATTTGATCGAGCGTGAGGAGGGGCAAGCCCCAGGGCCAGGTTTCACGGAAGCCGGAGACCGGGGAATCGTGGGCGGGATGGAGGCGGCCATTCACGGCGCTCTTCAGCAGGAGGCTTTCGGCAGGGGTATTGAAATCACCCATCACCAAAGTCGGTCGATCCCGCAGGGCTTGTTGGAAAATCGCCTCAAGCGCGGGACGGCGGGAGAGCCAGGGTTGGGAGCGGATATCAACGAGGATGACATCGAGCCTGAGCCCGTTTCGGGTTTCCACCTCGGCGCGGACGCAGCGGAGAAAGCGGGCATCGCCAAACATTTCATGGTCCAGGATGCGGCCGCGGACACCGAGCGTGAGACCCTCGCCGAAAGCTTGCCACGAGATGCCGGGATCTCGGGCAAGGAAGGAGGACCAGCTTGATCCGGCATCGCCCGGTCCGTCGGCAAAGGGCCCGGTTTCGGTGATCACGGTGATGTCGGCCGGGAAAATCCAGTGTTCGGGATGATGGGCCAGCTTTCGGGCAGCATTCCAGTTTGCCACGGTGAGACCGGCTCTGCCGGGTGGGCTGGTGGCCATGGGATTCAGGGATTTCCAAGCGCCTTGGACGGCGAAACCCAGCAGCGGCAGGGCCAGCCATTTCCACGAGGGCCGCAGGAGAAGAAAACAGGCCATGCCCAGTCCGCCCATGACCAACCAGGGGGTGCCATACACCAGCACGGCCGCAGGCAGCCATCGATCGTCCGGCAGCCGCGCCAGCAAGGCCAGCCCACCGCCGAGGAGCAGCGCCCGGGAGCAGATTTCGGAGAGGCGCTTCATGCAGGGGCGGGTTCTCTCAGCGGCCCATGTTGAGGATCTGTTCGAGGATGGCGAGGTAGTCCTCGAAGGCCTTCCGCCCCGGGGCACTGAGCCAGTAGAGCGTCTGCGGACGGCCGTCGCCGGTGAATTTTTCGGAGTCCAGATACCCCGCCGTGCCCAGGGTGCGGAGGTGGGTGATCAGGTTGCCATCACTCATTTCCAACTCGCCCTTGAGGTCTTGAAAGGACCACGGCTCCACCCGTGAGGCCAGCAGGGTCATGATGGACAGCCGGCCTTTCTCGTGGATGGTTTTGTCGAGCTTGGAGAAATCGATCATGCCTCGGCCGGGTCGCGGCGGGTCGTGGTGACGATGGCGGCTCCGTAGAGAAGATGGAAACCTCCGAAGGTCGCCGCCATCAAGCCGGAAGGTCCGAGTTTCAACAACAACGGGGAGGCCGATTGCACGAAGGTCATGGCCGAAAAGGAAGCGATGCCCGTGACGGCAAAGGCGATCCCGAGCCAGCTCATCGACTTCGGCGCGAACTCGCGGATCGCCAGCAGGGCCAGGCCGTAGTGGAGAATCCACATGGAAGCCGCATGGGTTTCCCGACCGGCGGTGCCGTGGCGGAGGAAAAGCAGGCCCAGGAAACCCCCGGCGATCAAGGAAGGCAGGGCTCCGCGAAGGGCGACCTTGAGTCCGTGGCTCCAGAAAGTTTTCCCGGAAGCCCGCGCCGCCCGGAACAATTGCCAGGAGGCGAACACCAAGGCCCCTGCCAGACCGACGAGCCACACCGAACCCCACGCCCAGCCAGCCTTGCCCTCGGAAATCCACCCACAGGCGAGAGATAGCGCACCACCCAGCATCGCCGCCTCACCGGAAAGCGCCCGGAAAATCGTCGCCCGCTGCATCATCGTCCGGATCGCCCGCAACTGCTCGGCGGCTTCCTCGTGAGTCGTCATGCCCGGAGCTTTGTTGAACAAAGTTTCCCTTGGCAAGCGGGAATTGGCCTCGTGACCACCGGCCACGCTCAGAATCCGCGCATGAAGGATTCTTCCACCGGAGGATCGGTCACTTTGGCGAAATCCACCTCCAGCACGGCATGGTGACCTTCCCCCTCATCGGGATAGCCGATGGTGCCTGAAAGACGGATCCAGGTGTTGTCCTCCACTTCGGGTGGTGCGTCCTTGAAGCGGGCAATGATCGGGATCGGCCGGCTGTCGGCTGCACAACAGGTGATGAAAAGCCGGTAAAGCCGCCGCTGGTTCGCCGGTGCGTGGGGATCGGGATCGCGGATCAGGCGGCCTTCGGTGACCACCTGCATCCCCCCGACCAAGCCGCGCATCTCGGGGTCGGCACTGGAAAAAAACAGCTCCAAAAGGGGAAACTGCCGATAGCCATTTTCATCCGGCGGGTGCTGGCGTTCGATGATTTCCTTGGTCAACGGCGGCAATGTGGACGCCAGGAAAATCCCGGACTCCGCCGCCGTGTCATCGAGCCCCTTCCGCGTCAGGGCCGCCAGGGAATAGCTGTCCTTGGTCCACCCGGTGGCCAGCAACAGCGGCGCCACCAGGATGAGAAAGGCGCCGATGGGATGGATGTCGAGCGACTCATGGTCATGCGTGTCCTCCGGCCCGTGCTGGTGCCCGCAGGTGGCATACTCGCGGGCGGTCAGCAGGCAGAAGAGCCCCACCACCACCAGCCCGAGCCCGCCGAGGAAAGCGATCACCCGGAAGTCCGGAGCCAGGTATTTCACCAGTCGCCCGGAGGTGTGGAAATACACCAGAACCGCGCCCCACAGGATCAGGGCCAGCGCTTGCAGACTGCGGCTCAGAACCATCGATTTCATGGCGCGGATAGAGGCGGGTTCATGGCGGAAATCGCGGCCTGCCAACCGATGGCCGCCGCGCCGATCCCGAGGAAGAGACCGATCGCCAACAGCACGATCGTGCGGCGGCGCAGCACGGTCTGATAGAGGAAGAGCAGCTTCACATCCATCATCGGGCCGAAGGTGAGGAAGGCCAATTTCGCTCCCCAGGTGAACTTGTGAAGCGTCGCGGCGATGAAGGCATCCGAGGTGCTGCAAAGGCTCAGCACGAAGGCCAGCGCCATGAGCGCGGCAGGACCCGCCACCTGGCCTTCCGCCAGGGTATCGAGCCACTCGGCACCGGGGGCGATGCCGGTGTTGAACAGCGCCGTGATGGCCACGCCGATGGTGAAATACACCCCCACATCGGTGAAATCGCGCATCGCCGAACGGAAAGCCGCCACCATCCGGCTGCCTCCCTCGCCCTCATGGGAATGCCCGTGATCGTGCCCGCAGCAAGCCTCGCCATGCTCGTGATCGTGCCCGCAATCCTTGGCAGAAGCGGTCGCTTTTCCCTCCGCTTCCACGGATTCCACCAGCTTCGGCTTCAGCAGTTTGCGCAGCGGGATCTTCGATACAATCAAACCCACCGCCACCGCCACGAGGAAACCCAGACCCAGCCGCGAAACCGTCATCACCACACTCGCACTCGCCGTGCCCCACTCGCCCAGCGCCACGATCGGCCCCTTGAAGGCCTTCCAGGTCGAAAGCGCCGTGATCGGATTCACGATCGGCGCGGCCAGCATGTAAGTCAGCGCGCAGGAAACCGGCAGACCCTTTTTCACCAGCCGCCGGATCACCGGCACCACCGCACACTCGCAGACCGGCAGGATGCCGCCTAACAGACCCGCCACCAGGATCGCCGGCAGCGTCCGCCGCGGCAGCATCCGGTCCATGGTGTTCGATGGCAGATAGATGTCGATGAACCCGCTGATGAGCGTCCCCAGAAGAATGAAGGGAGCCCCTTCGAAAAGGATGCTCAGGAAGGCAAAGGCGAAATCCTGTCGGGAATCGGCAGACACGGCCCAAAGCATGCCCAAGCCGCCCGGTCTGGCAATGAAGATTGCCCCGAAACTAGATGGCAGCAGCGCTCAAAACACAGGTAATTAAGATTGCTTAACTATTAAGTTCCTGAAACTTTCTGACGCGTCCCCTTTTTCGCTGTTTCACCCTTCACCCTGTTGCACGCATGTTTTTCCGCCTGATTTTCGTCATGGCGCTGTTCAGCCCTGTCTGCGGATGGGGCCAGAGCGCCTTGTCCCTGCTACCCTTCAATGGCGGCGATGCGAACGTGGATGAAAGCCTCAACGGCTGGATCGTGCCGGACCAGTTCGGGCTCTCCCAGTATTCCGGATACGTCGGCCACCTCGGCGTGATTTTTCAGGATCAGGCCGCCTTTGCTGCGGTGGTCGGCACACCGCGCGGCAGCTTCCGGGGAGACAGCAGCGGCAGCTACGCCGGGCAGCTCGGCTTGGTCGCCTTCTGCATCGACTCCGAAACATCCTTCCTCGGAACCTCGAATCAGGCACCTCAGAACTACACCGCCCATCAGGCCTACAATGCCGAGGCGCGCTATCTTGGCGAAGGAGTGAGCGGATACGGCACCGGCGGCCTTCTTCGCGCCGCTTACCTGCTGGAAACGTTCTACGATGATGCCATGGCCGCCGGTGATCTCGGTGCCGCCGCCCTCCAATCCTCGATCTGGGAGGTCCTCACGGATTCCACTCCCGATCTCGCCCTGGGTGTCGGCAACTATTTCCTCCGCAACAACACGGGCGATGCCACGCTCAATGGCAGGGCAGACCAGATGATCACCCTGACCAACACCTGGTTCAGCACCGCAGTCACCAACAATTGGGGCGGCAGCAGCTACGATCCCGGCGACCGCGTGGTTTTCTGGCTCGATCCGAATGCCACCTCCGCCAACCAATCGATCATCACCCTCAATCCCATTTCCAACGGCTCCCCCATCATCGCCGTGCCCGAACCCAGCTCCGCCCTGATCATGCTCGCCGCTCTCGGGCTCCTGTTCCGGCGTGGTCGTGTAAGTCAAAATTCGTAGGGGTCACCGGAAAATTGTTCCGAAAGAAAGTTTCTCTCGCGGACGTTTTCCGGCCGATGCTGCGATTTCATCCAAGCGCCCCGGCTGCCATCCTCGCCCTCACGGTCTTGAGCCAATGTGAGCGGAGTGAAGTCCGTGCGGTTTCCCCTGCGGAAAAATCGACAGAGACCGCTTTTGCCCACCATGGAGAGGTCGATTTCAATCGCGACGTCCGCCCCATCCTTTCCGACCGCTGTTTCGCCTGCCACGGACCGGACGCCAACAAGGGCCGCGAAGCCGGGCTCCGCCTGGATACCTTCGAGGGTGCCACCATGGTCCTCGAAAGCGGAAAAAAGGCCATCGTCCCGGGAAATCCCGAGGCCAGCGAAATGGTCAAACGGATGCATACCCACGACCCCGAGCTGCTCATGCCCCCGGCCAAGCTCGACCGCCCTCTGAGCGATGCGGAAAAGGCCATCCTCGAAGCCTGGATCCGCCAGGGAGCGGAATACCAACCCCACTGGGCCTTCGTGCCGCCCAAGACGCATCCGGCGGAAGGCCCGGCGGAAAATGGATGGGGCAGCGACGCCATCGACCATTTCACCCATGCCGCCATGACCAAGGCCGGCCTCGAACCAAATCCCGAGGCCGATCCCGCCACGCTCCTCCGCCGCGCCTCGCTCACCCTCACCGGCCTGCCGCCCTCGCCGGATCAAGTCGCCGCCTTCCTCAAGGACCCCTCGCCCGAAGCCTACGCCCGCGAGGTCGATGCCATGCTCGCCTCCCCCCGCTTCGGCGAACGCATGGCCCAGGAGTGGCTCGATGTCGCCCGCTTCGCCGATACCTACGGCTACCAGACCGATAAACCGAATTTCACCTGGCCCTGGCGCGATTGGGTCATCCGCGCTTTCAACGAAAACCTGCCGCACGATGACTTCATCGTCTGGCAGATCGCCGGAGACATGCTGCCCGAGGCCACCCAGGACCAGAAACTCGCCACCCTCTTCAATCGCCTGCACCGCCAGACCGAAGAAGGCGGCTCCATCGAGCCCGAGTTCCGCATGGAATACGTTGCCGATCGCGTCCACACCTACGGCACCGCCTTCCTTGGCCTGACCATGGAGTGCTCGCGCTGCCACGATCACAAATACGACCCCATCCCGCAGGAAGACTACTACAGCCTCGCGTCCATGTTCGGTCAGATCGATGAATCCGGCCTGCTGCCCTATTCCATTTCCACCTCCGCCCCGCCACCCTCCATGCACCTCATGGAGCCGCATCACCCGGCCGAGGTCGCGAAACGCCGCGCCGCCCTCGAGCAGGCGGAGAAACAAGCCGCCGCCCTGCCCGCCACTCGTGAAGCCGCCTTCCAGGCATGGCTCACCACCGCCACGGACGCCGCGCCGCCCGCCCCCGTCGCCCACTACACGCTCGATGCCATCGAAAACGGCACCCTCGCCAATGCCATCCCCGGCACCCCCGCCGCCAAACTCTCCGGCGGCAGCCCGAAACCCATCCCCGGCGCCGCCGGCCAGGCGATGGAGTTCGATGGCGATACCGTCCTGAACCTCGAAGGCACTGGCGGCATCACCCGCCACGACCCCGTCAGCCTCTCCCTCCACATCTTCTCGCCGGATGCCAAGGACCGCGCCGTCATTCTCCACTCCGGCCCCAGCATGTATTCCCAGGCCGCCGATGCCTCCGGCTTCGAACTTCTCCTCGAAAAAGGCCGCCTGCGCTGGAGTTGCATCGCCCTCTGGCCCGGCAGCGCCGCTTCCATCGAAACCGCCGATGCCTTCCCCACCGGTCGCTGGGTTCATGTCACCGCCACCTACGATGGCTCCTCATCCGCCGCCGGACTCCGGCTGTTCATCGACGGCGTTCCTAGTACGACGCACATCGTACGTGACCGCCTCGACCGCGCCATCGTCGCCGATGACTTCAAAGTCGCCGCCCGCCCGCGGGACGACCGCGGTTTCGCCCGGGGCGGCATCGATGACCTCCGCCTCTTCCGCGCCGTTCTGACCCCCGCCGATGTCGCCGCGCTGCGCGGTGAAATGCTGTTGGATCAGCTCCAGCTTGCCCGCCAAGGTGACGCCGCCGCGCGCGGGAAAATGTTCGAATGGTATCTGCGCCACATCGATGCCGAAACCATCGCCGCCCGCCAGGCCGCCATCGAGGCGCGCAAGCAGCTTTACGATCACTACCTCGATCACATCCCGCAGATCATGTGCATGGAGGAAAGCCCCTACAAAAAGCAATTTCACATCCTCGAACGCGGCGACTACGCCTCGCCCGACCTTTCCCGTCCGGTGAAATCCGGTGCCCTTCCTGCGGTGATGGACTTCGATGAAAAACGCTTCACCCGCGACCGCCTCGGCCTCGCGAAATGGACCGTGGATCCTGCCAACCCGCTCACCGCCCGCGTCGCCGTGAACCGCTTCTGGCTCATCTGCTTCGGCCGCGGCATCGTTCCCACCCAGGAGAACTTCGGCCTCCAGGGCGATGCTCCCTCGCACCCCGAGCTGCTCGATACCCTGGCCCGCGATTTCGTCGATTCCGGCTGGGACGTGAAAGCCCTGCTGCGCCGCATCGTTCTCAGCGCCACCTTCCGCCAGTCCTCCACCGCCAGTGAGGAAAAGCTCACCAAGGACCCGCGCAACATCCTGCTCAGCCGCGGTCCCGCCTACCGGCTTTCCGCCGAGGCCATCCGTGATCAGGCCCTCTTCGCCGCCGGACTGCTGGTGGAAAAAGTCGGTGGCCCCAGCGTGAAACCTTGGCAGCCCGATGGCGTCTGGTCGGAAGCCGGCGCCGCCGGTGGCGAATACCAGCCCGACACCGGGGAAGGCCGCTACCGCCGTAGCATTTACACCTTCATCAAACGCACCGCCCCGCCGCCCGGCATGGTCACGCTCGATGCCGGCAGCCGCGAAATCTGCCTGCCCCAGCGCCTCAGCACAAACACCCCCTTGCAGCCGCTCATCTTCCTCAACGACCTCGGCTTCTTCGAGTGCGCCCGTGGCCTCGCCACCCGCAGCCGCAAGGAAGCACCCGATTCCGCCCGCGCCGCCATCGAGCGCGCCTTCCTCATCCTCACCTCCCGCCCGCCCCGCCCGGCGGAAATCCAGGCCCTCGTCGATCTGCACGAAACCCAGACCGAACACTTCACCAAACATCCCGAAGACGCGGCCAAGGTCGCCGGCCAGCCGGATCCCGCGCTCGCTGCCATGACCCTCGTTTGCTCCACGCTGCTTACGGCCGATGCCGTCATCACCAACCGCTGAAACTCCAACACGCCAAGGTCATGTCCACCCTTCCCCGCTACGATTCCCTCATGCACTACACCCGCCGCCATTTCATGGGCACCGGCGGGCTCGGACTCGGTGCCATGGCACTCGCCCACCTCACCGGCAAAAGCCAGGCCGGGGGCGTGTTGGAGAGCCCTCACCACCTCTCCAAGGTCAAACGCATCATCTACCTCTTCCAGGCCGGCGGCCCCTCGCATTTCGAAACCTTCGACCACAAACCCCTCCTCCGCGAACGCCACGGCCAGGCCCTGCCCAAGGAAGTCATCGGCAACCAGCGCCTCTCCACGATGAGTGGAAACCAAAGCATCCTGCCCATGGCCGGCTCCTTCACCGGTTTCAAAAAACACGGCAGGAACGGCACCGAGGTCTCCGACATCCTCCCTTACACCGCGAAGATCGCCGATGAAATCTGCGTGATCCGCTCGATGCATACCGAGGCGATCAATCACGACCCCGCCATCACTTTCTTCTGCACCGGCAGCCAGATCCCCGGCCGCCCGTCCATGGGGGCCTGGGCCTCCTACGGCCTCGGCAGCCTCAATGACAACCTGCCCGCCTTCATCGTCCTCGTCTCCCGCAACGCCCAGCGCGACCAACCCCTCTACACCCGCCTCTGGAGTTCCGGCTTCCTGCCCAGCGAGCACCAGGGCGTCCAGTTCCGCTCGGGAAAAGAACCCGTCCTCTACCTCACCAATCCCGAAGGCGTCTCGCCCCACGTCCGCAGGCACATGCTCGATGCCCTCGCCCGCCTGAATCACGATCAGGCCGCCGCCGAACTCGACCCCGAAGTCACCGCCCGCATCGCCCAGGCGGAAATGGCCTTCCGCATGCAAACCAGCGTCCCGGAAGTGACCGACCTCTCCGGCGAGTCGAAGGAAACCCTCGACCTCTACGGGCCCGATGTCCACGTCCCCGGCAGCTACGCCGCGAACTGCCTGCTCGCCCGCCGCCTCGTCGAGCGCGATGTCCGCTTCGTCCAGCTCTTCCACCAAGGCTGGGACCAGCATGGGGATTGCCCCGCCGGCATCAGCCGCCAGTGCCGGCAGACCGATCAAGCCTCCGCCGCCCTTGTCATCGATCTGAAAAGACGCGGTCTGTTAGAGGACACCCTCGTCGTCTGGGGTGGCGAGTTCGGACGCACCGCCTACAGCCAGGGCAAGCTCACGGCCGACAACTACGGCCGCGACCACCACCCGCGCTGCTTCAGCATCTGGCTCGCCGGCGCCGGCATCAAGGGCGGCATCACCCACGGTCTAACAGATGAGTTCGGTTACAACATCCTCGATGGTGCCGTCCACGTTCACGACCTCCATGCCACCATGCTCCACCTCATGGGCGTGGACCACGAGAAGCTCGTTTACAAATTCCAAGGCCGCTACTTCCGCCTCACCGACATCGCCGGCCACCTCGTGAAACCCATCCTGGCGTGAGACGCGCTGAGTGAATCCCTCCTCTTTGGGCTTCTCCTGGCCCCGCCATCATGGCTCAATCCCGCAAGATTGATCGAGTTGGTACAAGCATGTCTAACCAGAATCCCGAACAAAAAGCCCGCGACGCCATCGACGCGCAACTCCGCGCCGCGGGTTGGGCGGTTCAGGATAAAAACGCCTTCAATCCGCACGAAGGCGAAGGCCAGGCCGTGCGCGAATACACCACGGATTCCGGCCCAGCCGACTATGTCTTGTTCGTGGACCGCAAGCCCGTCGGCGTGATCGAGGCGAAAAAGGAAACCCTCGGCCAGAACATCACGACCACCGAAGACCAGACCAAGAATTACTCTCTGGCGAAACTGAAATGGGTCCAACACACCGGCGTTCCTCTTCCATTCCTCTACGAGGCCACCGGGGTCCTCACCCGCTTCACCGACCAGCGCGACCCCAAGCCCCGCTCCCGCGAGGTCTTCACCTTCCACCGCCCGGAAACCCTCCGCGAACTCCTCTCCCAGGAGAAATCCCTCCGCTCCCGCCTGCTCGATCTGCCATCCCTCAACCCGGCGCATCTCCGCGATTGCCAAATTACCGCCATCACCGAGCTGGACAAGTCCCTCAAGCTCGCCAAGCCCCGCGCCCTCGTCCAGATGGCCACCGGCTCCGGGAAAACCTTCACCGCCATCACCTCGATCTACCGCCTGCTCAAGCACGCCCGGGTGAAGCGCGTCCTCTTCCTCGTCGATACCCGCAACCTCGGCGAGCAGGCCGAGCAGGAGTTCCTCGCCTTCACCCCGAGCGACGACAACCGCAAGTTCACCGAGCTCTACTCCGCCCAGCGCCTCGCCTCGTCCCACGTCCCCGCCGACGCCCAGGTCTGCATCTCCACCATCCAGCGGATGTATTCCATTCTCCAGGGCACCGAGCTCGACGCCTCCGCCGAGGACGAAAACCCCGCCGAGCACTCCGCCGACCGCCGCCGCGAGCCGCTGCCCGTCGCCTACAACGCCAAAGTCCCGCCCGAGTTCTTCGATCTCATCATCATCGATGAGTGCCACCGCTCGATCTACAACCTCTGGCGCCAGGTCCTCGACTACTTCGACGCCTTCCTCGTCGGCCTCACCGCCACGCCCGACGCCCGCACCTACGGCTTCTTCCGCCAAAACGTCGTCTCCGAATACACCCACGAGGACGCCGTGGCCGATGGCGTGAACGTCCAAGGCGA
>JALOTY010000150.1 GCA_025457665.1 Akkermansiaceae bacterium
TGAACCGGTGGATCGTTTGTTGCAGGAGGCGGACCGGCTCGGCATCAGCGACCGCATTTTGATACCGGAGGAGGGGGTGGGCATCGAATGGTGAGGAAAGACAGCATGAATCGGCATGAAGGCGGGCAGCGAGGATGCGGGCTTGGTGGATCTTTGCGTGGCTTGCTGCTGGCTTGGGGGCTGATGTGTTTGGTTTCCTGCGGCACGCCATGGAATGCGGAGAGCGTGGATGGTAAAGTATGGAGGTCGCCCCAGCCCAACCGCGAAGAATTTTCCCGACTCAAACAGCAGGGCGTGGGCGAGGTGCTGAATCTGCGCCAGTGGAACTCGGATGACGGGGAAGCCGAGGGGCTGGTGCTGCACCGGGTGCGCATGAACGCCGGGGACATCGGCGATGAGCAAATGCTTGAAGCACTGCTTGTTCTCACAGAAGCGGAGAGCCCGGTGTTGGTTCATTGCTGGCACGGGGCGGATAGGACCGGAGTGGTGGTGGCGATGTATCGCATGGTGGTGCAGCGGTGGTCGCGCGAAAGGGCGATTGCGGAGCTGATGGAACCGCGCTTTGGCCATCATGCGGCGGTGTATCCGAACATCCGGGAATATCTGGAGAGCGTCGACATCGATGCCATGCGGCGCAGACTTGCGGAGGCACGGGAAACGAAAATGCGTTCCAAGATTCCGGCGGATTGATCCGTTCGATCCCACATGAAGGGTCTGAGCAAGATTCCGAACGATTCGATGATGGGATGCCAACCGATGAATGCGATGGTGGATATCGCGTTTCTCCTGCTGATTTTCTTTCTGGTCGCGACGACCCTGCAACCGCGTGAACGCGATTTGCCGCTGGAGATGCCGGTGGTCGGCCAGAGTGTGGGCGATCCCTCCCTGCCAACGGTGATCCATGTCCTCGCCGACGGAGGAGTGATGTGGGGCGAGGGGGCTGCGGCCTTGCTGTTAGAGCCGGCGGATTCCGGAAGAGGTCTGCCCGCGCTGGCGGAAAATCTGAGTGGCATGGTCTCCGCGCTGGGGGCGGATGGGGTCTGTGTGGTGCTGCGTGCGGATGAGGATGCGAAGCAGCAGCGGGTGATCGATGTTCTCGACACCCTTGCCGCGGCGGGCATCGATCACATCGCCTTGAGTGACCCGCACTGAGCTGCGGTGATCAAGGGACCCTGACGGGTTCGATCGTTTCCGTGGTGAAGCGGACGGTGACTTGGAATCCGCCTTCATGTCCGCCTGTGCCGAGGATGGCCGTGCCACCGCCAGCGAGACGCCAGAGGTGGGAGCCGAGGAAGGTGCCGTCGGCCAATTGATCTCGCGCGGGGTAGGGGCCTTCCTGGAGGGCCTTGCCATGGAGCTGGGTCAGCAAGGAAGCGAGTTCCTGCCAAGTCTTGTGAAGAAGGTCATCGTAGCTCGAAGCATCGCGGGCTTCGGTCTGGAGCGTGATCTCATTGAGGCTGCCGCCCTCAGTCCATCCGAAGGAGAGATCGCACTTCATGCCGCCGATGGTTTGGCGGGTGCGGAAGGTGTGGTTCAGGCCGAGGCGGCCAAGGAAAGTCGGGTCCACGGATGGCTCCACGAGCTTGCTGGCGAGCAGCTTGGTTTCGACCTCCTTGCGGCTGTCACCGAAAGTGAGAGTGTCGAAAACGGCCGAACCGGCGTCTTCCTCGGTTTTTTCCAATGCCAAACCGTTCACCCAAGCGCGATCTTCGGGGTGGAGCTTGTCGAGGCCGACCTTGACCTCCGAGCCATCGGCACGGCGGATGGTCACCGAGCTGTTGTCATGAGAAACGTAGCTCCCTTCAAACGAGGAAGACGCATCATGATTCCGCCATTGCCGGGTTTCGGCCATGCAAGTGGCGGTCAGAACGAAGATCAGGGCAAGGGAGGACGGTCTCATGGGCAAGCGGCGCGGGGATGAACTCCGGAATGATCCATTAGGTTGCGGAGAGGCAAAATAAAAATCCCGGCATCGCAAGGTGCGTGCCGGGATGGAAAGCCGAGGGAGGAAGAACCGAACCCGCTTCAGTAGCGCTGGGTACGGCTGTGATCGAAGTAGGTCTCGAAGCCGAGTTCCGGCGGAAATTCGGAGAGACCGTCGTGTACGTTCATCTCGATCCGGTTGTCGGTGCCGCAGCGCTCGTAGGGAGGCTTGAAGGTACCGCGGTAGGTCGGGCAGGTGAAGGTGAACAGCTCATAGAAGCCATAACCCAGGCGACGAAGGGCACGGTTGGTGCCGTCGACAGCGCCATAGGAGAAGCCTGCCTTGCGGCCGTAGTCATCGGTCTTGCGGACGATCTGCTCGGGGATCTCGATGAATCCGTAGAGGATGTTGCTGATCGCACGGCCCAGCTTGCGGGTCGAGGTGTATTGGGCACCCGGAGGAGCCTGGATGTCAGCGGAAGCCATGCCGGTGAGGGCGATGGCGGCGGTGGCAAGAACGAGGAGCTTTTTCATTGGCTGGCGGTAGTCTGAGATGGGATTTGGGGGCTTGGCAACGGGAAAATCGCTCATCGGGTGGGCGAAATTCACGAAATGGCCCCGGAAGTCGGTTTCAGAGAGTGATGCCGGTGGCGTGGGTGACCCCTGGAATGGCGCGGATCCGGTCCATGTCGGTGCTGGCGATGGGGCTGTCCAGCTCGATGACCGAAAGCGCGGTGCCCAGGGATTTGTTCCGGCCCAACGAGAGATTGGCGATGTTTGCCTGGATTTCCCCGAGCAGCGTGCCGACGGCGCCGACGATGCCGGGGCGGTCGTCGTTGCGGACGATGAGGATGTTGCCCTTCACCGGGACATCCACAAAAAGCCGGTCGATCTCCACGATGCGCGGGCTGCGGCCGATGATAGTGCCGGCGACGCGGAATTTCTCATCGCCCTTGCGGAGTTCGGCGACGAGGAGGTCGTTGAACTCGGTCTGGGCATTGATGGTCGATTCCACCAAGTCGATCCCCATGGCTTTGGCGACGGCGGGGGCATTGACGAGATTGACGCCGCCATCGCTCCGCGAGCATTCGAGGAGGCGGAAGAGGACGGTGCGGGAAACGAGGCCGGTATCCTTCGAGGCGAGGTCGCCATGGTAGGAAACCCGGAGCGAATCGGCATTTCCCGGGCCCAGCTTGGCGAGCAGGGCACCGAGGGCACCGGCGAGATCGAGGTAGGGGCCGATTTCCCGCAGCGCGGAGGCGTCGAGCGACGGCATGTTGATGGCGTTGCGGATTTCCCCGGTGGAGAGGAAATCGCGGATCTGGATGGCGACTTCGATCCCGACGTTTTCCTGCGCCTCATTCGTCGATGCGCCGAGGTGGGGGGTGAAAACCACGTGTTTGCCGAGGGAAAACAGCGGGTGATCGGCGGGCGGAGGCTCGACTTCGAAGACATCGAGCGCGCAACCGGCGATGTGACCCCTTTCGATGGCATCCTTGAGTGCGGGCTCATCGATCAGGCCGCCGCGGGCGCAGTTCACGACGATGGCGCCCGGGTTCATGAGGGCCAGGCGTTCCTTGTTGAGGAGGTGGCGGGTCGCATCGGTGAGCGGCACGTGCATGGTCACCACATCGGCCCCGGTGAGGGCGGCTTCCGGCGATTCGGCGAGGGTGACCTTCAGCTCGCGGGCACGGCTTTCGGTGAGGAAGGGATCGAAAGCCGTGACTTCCATGTTGAAGGCTTGGGCGCGTTTCGCGAATTCGGTGCCGATGCGGCCCATGCCGATGACGGCGAGGCGCTTGCCGTGGAGTTCGATGCCTTGGAAGGCCTTGCGTGCGGCGTTGAAATTTCCGGCGAGCACTCCGGCGTGGGCGGGTCCGATGTTTCGGGCGCAGGAGAGCATCAGGGTGAAGGCGTGTTCGGCGGTGGAAATCGTGTTGCCGGTCGGGGTGTTCATCACGATCACCCCGTGATCCGTGGCCGCCTGGCGGTCGATATTGTCCACGCCCACACCCGCACGACCCACGGCCTTGAGCTTGGTGGCGGCGGCCAGGACCTCGGCGGTGACCTTGGTCTGGGAGCGGACGACGAGCGCATCGTAGTCGCCGATAATTTCGATCAACTCAGCGGGAGAGAGACCGGTCTTCACGTCCACCTCGATCCCTGGCGCGGCGGCGAGGGCATCCACTCCTTTTTGCGAAATCGGGTCAGAAACAAGAACGCGGTGATTGGCCATGGCGGCGCTCATAGGGTGGGGGACC
>JALOTY010000095.1 GCA_025457665.1 Akkermansiaceae bacterium
ATCCCGCGACCGCCGACCGGACCGATGCGATTTCCGAAAACACGATGGGCGCTGCCGCCCATGTCGATGGCCTGGGCGTAGGGCGCCGTGAGCGTGATGCGTGCAAGCTGGCAATCCCGCACCTCCGAGCCATCGCCACGGAGGATCACCGCCGAACCGCCGGCAATATCGCGGACGATCGAATCCACCACCCGCGATGCGCCGGCACCCAGAAACGCCCCGCCCCCAGCTCCTTCTAACAGACAGCGACGCAGGCTGGCGGGAGCGGTGGCTTGAAGGAGATTTCCGGTGGATCCCCGCAAGGTCAGGTCCTCGGCCACGAGGCTCCCTTCCGCCCGGATCGCGTGGGTGCCGCCGCTGGCATCGATGAAACCATTCCGAAGCGTGGCGCGGGCGGTAGTGGTCAGGCGGATGCCCTGGTTGGAGGCACCGGTGACGGAGAAACCGCCGAGGTCGAGAGTGACTCCCGCAGCCTGGATGGTGATGGCATTTGCCTTCCCGGCAGCGGCCACATTTCCCGTGAGGTAATACGATCCGGGCTGGGAAAGAACATAGGCGGATGAAGCATCCGGCGGTGCGGTCGCGGCGGTCAGAGGGATGCGGGGTTCGACTTGATCGAGCGATTTCATCGTCGGCCCCGGAGGTCCGGCTGGCGGAGTGAGCGGCCCCTGGGCATGAGTCACTGCCGCAAGGAGTGGGAATAGGAGAACACGTTTCATGGCCGGTGTTAGAGAATGGGGCTGGTGAAAAGGGTTGAGGGGACCACCCCCGGAAAGAAGGCGGACATTCCGAAACCAGCAGAAAGCGCCCGACTCGTCCAGCACGCTCCCAGAGCGCTTTTCAGCAGGAGGCGGGGACTTTTATTCCAGCTCGTTTTCGATGAACTCGAGCACGAGATCGACCAGCTCATCCATGCCTTCGAAGAACTCTTCCTCGATGCCGCTGAGGTGGTCTTCTTCCGTTTCGCTGTAGTCGGCGCGGTCCTCGCTGCGGGTTTCGCACCAGCGGCTGGCATTGAGGCCATCGACGAGCACCGAGGCACCGATGAGATCGAAGGAGGTGATCACGCGCTGGTGATTGATCTCGCTGTGCCAGAAGCCATGCAGGCCATCCTCGCCTTCGACGAGGGGGAGGGTCTGATAGACATCGAGCAGGGCGCGTTCGTCGCGGCTGAGCTTGCGTTCGGAGGCTTCTTCTTCGAGGCGCTCGACGAGGGTTTCGACCTCTTCGGGCCATTCGATGGGTTCATGGGCAAACATGGCGCGCCGGACTAGTGGGTCCGCCGCGCGGGGAAAAGGGTTTTTCGCAAGTTTGCTCCGCTTTCCCGCGGGAGGGCATCGGGAAGGCGGCGACGGGCGGTCGTGCGGGTCAGGGCTGTGGCTTGAGAGTCAGGTCCTTGATGGTGACTCCGCGACTGCCTTGTTTCAGGCCGAGCTGGAGCGTGTTTTTCCCGGACTTGAGGTTCAAGGTGATCGCGGGGGTTTGCTGCCAGAGGCCGAGGGTGTAGGGCACGGGCGATTCGCTGGCGGGCGCGCCATTGATGGAAACGGCGAGGACCTGGCCTTTTTGCACCGTGGCGATGCGGGCGGAGAACTGGTAAGTGCCGGCGCGGCGGACCTCGATTTCATAAGGCGCGGAGAATCCTCCAAGGGCGTGAAGCTGCATGCCTTCGCCGTAGCTTCTCATCGCGCTGGCCTTGCCTTGGGCCTTGCCGTGGGCGACGGCGGGAATCACCAGCGAGCCATCATCGAGTTGGCGGATTTCCCGGTCGGCTGCAGAGACATCGGCCGAGTGGAGTTTTTGTTCACGCTCATTGGCCTCGGCAAGTTCCTGACCGAGCGGGCTGAGGGCCGCGGCTTTTTCCGAGAGCATCAAGGAGCACAGGCGATCGACGCTGCTCCAGAATCCGCCTTCGCGCTTCTGGCGTTCGTTGAAACTTTCCTCACCGAGGATGCGGCTGACCCAACGGGCACGCAGGACGCGTTTGAAGCCATCCGCATGGGCGCGGGCCTGGGTTTCGACGAGGAACTGGGTGCCGCTCATGGGCACTTCATCCTTGTCCCACCAACTCGCCGAGTAGCCGGCCCCGAGATTGACGACCCAGCCCTTGGGCGTCCAATGGCTGACGGCGGCATGGGCGCGCTGCGTGACCCCCCAGGTGGGGATGCCGAAACTGCGGAGGATGAAGCGGCCGAAGAAAGCACGCCGTCCGCAGACGCCGCCATTCATGATGATGTTCTGGTGCTGTTGGAGTGCGGGGTCATCCAGCTTCACGTTCTGCGAACCATAGGGGACCTCGGTGCGGACGGCGGAAATGTAACGCCACCCGTAGTCGGGATTGTAGATATGATCCGGCCGGTAGGTGCGGAGCATTTCGCGGCCCCAGACGAGGATCTCATCGGGTGAATCGCAGTTCACCGCCATGCGCATCTCCCAAGCTGTTAGAGTCTTGAAGGCGGGATCGAGTTCGCCATTTTCGAGGGCCTGGCGGTAGTGGAGGAAGCGATTCAGGGGGTCGACCGTGCCACCCTGTGAGGCCTCGGCGGCGGGGAGATTCAGGCGGATGGGCCGGGCATGTTCGAGGCTGGTGGCGAGGGCGAGTTTTTGCAGCACGGGATCGCTGGCGACCTGGGGTGCGGCCTTGCGGATGGCGGTGAGGATTTCCATGGCGCGGCCATATTCATCGAACTTCGCACCACCGGCGCTGAGCATGTCGATGATGAGGGTGGCATCGCCGAGGAGGGCATCGATCATCGCCGCGTGATCCGGGCTTTGCTGGGCGAAGGCGGCGAGGCGGGAAGGGGTGGCGGCGGTGAGAAGGCAGCATTTCGCGAGAAGCGGATCGGCGCGGTCTTCATCGAGGAGCGGGGCGAGTTCCCTGAGGATCGCTGCCGCGGCATCGCGCTGGGTCTTGATGGCGGCTTGCAGGGCGGCATCGGCATCGCGTGCGGCCTTTTTGAGTTCCGGCTCGCGGGCTTGGAGGGCATCGTAGTTCGCCTGGCGTTCCTTGAGTGCGGCGATGCCGTCTTCCTTGTTTTTCTGCCAATGGGCGAGGTCCTTGGCGGCGGCTTCGCGTTCGGCCGGGGTGGTGGCTTTTTTCAAGGCCTCGGTGGCGGCGGCGATGCCTTTCTCCGCGCCGCCGATCCATTTCCCCTGGGCATGGCCGATCAGGGCTTTGGCGGTGCCGATTTTTCCAAGCTCCGCCTGGGCGGCTTCCGCGGCGCTGGTGGCCTTGACCACGGCGGTGCCGGACTGGGTGAAGGCCGATTTCGTGGCAGGCTTCACATCCGGCAGGCTGCGGGAAATCTGGGCGCGCAGGTCATCGAGGATGGCGGCATATTTCTTTTCGAGGGCTTTCCCCGAATCCGTGAGCGGCGCGGCCGGAGGGGCGGCGGGCGGACGGGCATGGAGGGACGAGTGGCTGACGCCAAGGACAGCGATGAGGGACAGCAGAAAGGTGGTGGGATGCATGTTCGGAAAGGGGGATGGGGATCTCACTCGGACTCGGCGCCTAACAGACGGGCCATGGCCTCACCCATGGCAAGGCCGACGTTCATGTAGGTTTCGGCATGGCCGTTGTAGTGGCTGCTGGAGCTGCCGCCTTTGGAAAGCGGGTGGGTGTAAACAAATCCCACGCTGCCCTTGAAGTCGGGATCATCGCTTTCGGCGACGGCCTTCATGGCATCGAGGATGACGCCGTGGCCGGACTTGTCGCCCTCCTTCGTCTGCCCGAGCGAGGCGGTGACGAAAGGCGCGCCGGGGGCATCGAAATCCTTGCGCAGGCAGCGGATGAGTTCGCGGAGATGGTTTTCGTAAGTATGGAAATGGGCGGGGTTGCGCATGTCCTTGTCTCCCTGCCACCAGAAGAACCCGGCGACCTCGAATTCTTTCGCGCCAGGGTAATAGGTTTCGAGATCCTCGAGGACCTTCTTGGCATTTGCGACATCGTCATCGTACTGCTTGCCGGCGTACCATTCTCCCGCGGGTTTGGTGGGTCCCTTGCCGGCGGTTGCCGGAGTTTCGCCGTATCCCGGCTGCAGCTTGCCATCGTGCTCGTAGGCTTTCACGCTGGGAGGCAGCAGGTCCCAGCCGAGGCTGCGGTTGCCGATGCAGCTCTTGAGGATGAGGACGGGTTCATCGAGCAGCTCACCCATGTGATGTCCGATGCCGATTTCCGGACCGATGGCCTTGCCGGCGATGGTCATCCATTCGTTGTTGAACACCTGCATGCCGCCCTTGCCGACCATGACCCGCACGTTCCGCACGTCCTTGCGCACGGTCCATGCGCCCTGCTCATCGGTGAGAAAGGGATAGAGCCCGCCGGTGCGGCAGGCGTGATCGAGTGAACCGGGCTTGCCTCCATCGATTTTACCGAAGCCAAGCATGTTGGACTGGCCCATGAGGATGAAGACTTTCACGGGTTTCGTGAGGTCGGCCTCCTTGCCATCGGGATCGGGCAGGACTTTGGGAATCTTTTTGCCGCTGGCAGCGGTGCTTGACGCTGCGGCACGCGGGGCATTCTCCTGCAGCCAGGTGATATCTTGTTCGGAAAGGACGTCTTCGCGAAAGGACAGCTTCTTGCCGTTGGGGAGGGTGACGGTGACTTTGCCGGTGGCGGGATCGTAGGATTCCAGCTCGCCTTCGAAGGTCTTGGACTTGTCCGCGCTGGTCCATTCCCGGGCGTGAAGCGGCGGGGCAAGCAGGGCCAACAAGACCAGGGGAATCCGCAGGCGGCGGAGGGCAGGGAGCATCGGGGTTTTCATGGGAGATGGGTTGGGAGCGACAGGAAGTCGGAAGGACCAGCAGCGCCAACGGAAGAAGCATCCGATTCGTTTCATGAAAAACCTGCGGCGGAAATCACCAAATGAGGATCAGCAGGAACCCGATATCCCTCGAAAATGCCCGGAGATCAGGGATTTTCAGCAAGCACCGCCAGGTTTCCTGACCCATTTCTGGTCAGGTGGATGAGAAAGATTCCGGCCGATCCGCAGGATTGCCTGAAGGGTGCCGTGAGCCCAGGTCTGGCCCATGGTTGATGCCAGGGAGCACCGGAATGCGGGCCTGCAAAGGGTGAGGAAATGGGTGTCGCGAATCCTGCGCGGGCTGGCGTGGGTGATCCTGATTCTCTCGACTCAGGGAGCAATGACGGCATGGACCTCCTCGCGGATCCGCGGATCACGAATGCGCTCCAGATAGCGACCCGCAAGCTCGGGATCGCTCGCGGCCACCTGGGTGATGAAGCCAGCGATGAGGGGATCGCTCGATGCTCCCTGCGGCAGGGAGGAAAGCCATGCTCCGGCCTCCTGGGGCGATTGCGCCGCCCATTCCTGGACCACGTTGCGGACGGCGACATCGCGCAGTTCCGGATCACTGAATCCATTCGCCCATGCCGCCGCGGCTTCCGGTTCCTGGCTGGCAAAGCGCATGACGACGTGACCAACGACATCGAGGTCCAAGGGCACGGTGCCGAACTGCGCGAGCACCTCCGCCGCCTGGCGAGGATCGTGGTTGGAAACCTGTTCTAACAGATGGCCGACGAAAGAGGATTGCATTTCCTGCGATGGCAGCTTGTCCACGGCGCCGATGGCTTCGTCGAGGTTGCTCACGCTCCATTGTTTCACCAGGGCACCGAGGGTGGTGTGGAAACGGTCCGCATCCGTTTCCGCAAGGGCGAGTTCGAGACCGCGGCGGGGATCGTTGTAGGCAAGTGCCTCGACAGCGGATGCCAGTGCTTGGGAACGGACCGTGGGATCGGCGATGTTTTTCATCCAGGCGATGGCGGCATCGGGATCCTTCTGTGCCCACTGGTTGGCAATGCGCGCTTCCACCTGACCGCGGCCATCACCGGCGGAAAGCGTGGCGGCCCAGCGCGCGGTGGCGGCGGGGTCTGCTTCTAACAGATGGTCGGTCACCATCAGCAGGGCCTCGGTGCGGGTGCCGCCTTGGGGAAGTTTCATCGCCCACTTTTTCGCGGCTTCAGGGTCCTGGCGGGCGTAGCCGTAGGCGAGGTGGATGGCGGCATCGGAGCGGGCGCGGCCGCCGGGCATGAGGTCGATGAGGCCGAGGGCGGACTCCGGATCGACATCCGAAAGGGTGCGGCACGCCGCCATGATCGCCTGGGTGCGTTCCTGTCCGGAGGGGAGGGTGCCGAGGAATTCCACTGCCGCCTTGGGATCACGCTCGGAGAGGCTGGCGATGGCGGCATCGATGGCATCGGACCGCAGCTTGCCTTCCTGCAAGTTTTTCCGTGCGAACTCGATGGCCTGCATGGGGTCTGAGGCGGCGAGTTGCATGGAGATGGCACTCGCGGCCCGGTCGCGCAAGGGGCCCGGGGCGAGGTCTTCGAGCTTCTTCATCGCTTCCTCGGGGTGGATGCGTGCCCAGGCTTCCATGGCGCTGATGGCGAGATGGTCCCTTTCCATGAGGTTGGGGAGTTGTTGGGCGAAATCGAAGGCTTCGCCGATGCGATCCGGTGGCCAGCAGGTGACGATCGATTGGAGGATGCGGCTTTTTTCCGGGCTGGCTTCGAGGGTATGGGCGAACGCCATCACAGCCTCAGGATCATGCTCCGTCCAGACTGCGGCGAGGGTTTGCAGGGCTTCGAAGCGCTGGCGACCTGCGGGCAGAGCGGTGGCCCATTTCGCAGCGGCCTCCGGATCCTTGACCACCCAGCCGGCGGCGAGGGTGTTCTGAATGGCCAGACGATCGCGGAAAGACATCTCAAGGCCCGCCAGGGATTTTCCTGCCTCCTCAGGATCTGTTAGAGTCCAGGAAGAAAAGACATCGATGTAAGCGGAGCTGCGGAAATGGGCGGGAAGTTTGGAAGTCATGGCAAGCGCGGCCTTGGGATCGGTGGCGGCGAGTTGCGGGATGGCGATGCGGACGCCCTCGTGAAGCACGGGCCCGTCCGGCTGGTCATCGAGCCAGAGCACGAAGTCATCGAGATCCGTCTTTGCCCAGCCACGCATGGCTCCGGCTTTCATCTGATCTTTCATCGCGGAGGACGGCCGTGAATCGATGAATGCCATGGCGGCTTTCGGATCCTTTGCGGCCCATGCGGCGAAGAAGGCTTCGCGAAGTTCGTTCTGATAGGGATGGGTGAGATCCGTGGCCAGTTCTGCGGCCAAGGCGGAAAGCTCATCGGCGCTCAGGGATTCGAGTGCGGCGAGGGAAGCTTCATTCGCTCTCCAAAGCCCGCTGCGGATTCCATTTCTCACCAGCGATGCGGCGCTGCCGGTGGGGGCGCTGCGGGAGGCGGCGGTGGGCCTCGATGATTCAGGCCCGGCATGCGCCTCGGGTGAGCCGGGCTGGGGATTTTTCCGGCCGAGGCTGAAGCCCACGGAAAGGCCGATGGCGAGAGACAGGCAGGCGGAAAAGAGGAGGCGGGTTTTCACGGCGGTAGAAAAAGGAATGCCGACCGCCCTCCAACCTTGCAGGAGGACGGCCGGACTTTTGTCACACGGAAAATGAGATCACGGGCTGTAGCTCACATTGATGACACTGCCAGAAGAGCTGGTGATCACCGGGCGGCGTGGGCCCCGGACCGTGCCGCCATTGACGCGGTTGTTGCTGCCATTCTGAATCCAGATGCTGTCCACCGGATTGCTGCGGAGGTTGCAGGTGGTCACGGTGATACGCGTGGAGTTCAGGATGAAAATCCCGCGGGAGGAACTCACATCCGTGGCGCTCGATGCCGTGGCATTGTCGCAATTGTTTGCCCAACGCAGACCGGCATAGGTGGTGCCTTTGCCGCAGGTGTTGGTGTTGGTGGAACCCACCTTGCCGCTGCGGCCGTCATTGATGAGCAGACCGCAACCGCCGATGCTGGTGCCGGTGACACCGCTGATGTCGTAGCCATCGATGGCGTAGGTCTCAAATCCCTGGCGGTCACCACTGGCAAGATTGCTCGGGCGGACATTGCGGGCATAACATCCGGTGGTGCGGGTGCTGCCTTGGGAGTCGATACGGAAGGAAACCACCGTGCCGCCGTTCTGGTGATCGAGGCCGACGTTGTCGAAACGCGGCGTGGCGCAACTGCTGAACAGGATGCCGTAAGCGGTGCGGGCGCGGAGTCGCAGGCCATTGACCGAAAGACCTCCGGATTTGTAGCCATAGATCGAGGCATTTGCGGTGCTTGAATCCGAGATCGAGCTGGTGAGGTAGTTGAAGCTGCTGCTTGCACGCATCTGCACCTGGCCGGTCCAGTTGTTGCCTTCCACGCGGACATTCATCACCCGGTTTCCGGTGCCCGCAGCATTCTGCAGGGCGGCAGAGTAGCTGGGGGTGGACAGGGTTTGCACACCATCCACGCGGACGATGAAGTTGCTGCCAGACTTGGTCACTTCCGCCGTGGCCCCGTGAAGGACCGGGATGAGCGACACAAGCGACAAGACCGCGAGGGACTTGATGGGGTTTTTTCTCATGGGTTCTCAGTATTGTGGTTTTGGGTTCGATCTTCCCGCACGATGAGTCGGCAGGATGACATCTAACATCCTGCGGAAAGATCACGGGGCCGTCATTCCCATCTAGGGGTTAACCCGTAAATGGTAAGCTAAGGTGACGTCGAAACCGATCCCGGAGACATCCCTGGACCCGGGGAAATTCGATGAGCCCGATCCACTTGCCCGTGCCGATGGTGAGGAAGAATCATTTTTCCACCGGATGCCTATCGCATGAAGACATGGAGCTCGAAACGCTCAGTCTTTGTGGCGTTTCAGCCTCACTCGCTGTGGCAGCGCGGCTTCGGCCAGGGCTTGGCCGACTTTGTCAGTGGAAGAGTCCGCCAGGCGACCCAGGCCTTCGAGCAAGCCCAGGGTGTGCAATACGGCGGCGTAGATGCCCATGCCGACCGAAGGATCGCCCGCTTCTACCCGCAACCCCTCGTCTCACGAAGAAGACACCCATCAAGACAAAAAGCCCCCTCCTGCCATGAGGCGGGAGGGGGCTTGTAGGGAAATGCGGTTTTTTCCGGGGGGGAGTTTTCAGGGAGCGTCTTCCAGGCGGAAGAAGCGCTTGGGCTGGGTGCCGGGGGTGACGTTGACGGTGATCACCTGGCTGCCGGCAGTGGCGGTGAAGGGTTGGGCGGGAGTCACGCCGCTATTGACGATGCTGAAGCCGCTCAGGTTGGTGGAGCCGGTGAGTTGATAGGAGTTTCCTGAAGTGAGGCCTTCCACGGTGATCTGGAGCTGGGTGCCGCCATTGATCATGGCCACACCGGCGATGCGGAAGGGCGAGGCCGGCTCCGCGGTGCTGACGACGAAGAACTGGTCTCCGGCGAAGTTCGTGAAGTCCACTCCGCCGAGGTTTCCGGTGAAGTTTCCGGCACCATCGCCACCGAGGTTTCCGGTGCCTGCGGGCAGACCGCCGAGGACCTGGTTGGAGAGGTAGTTGTGGTCGGTGTTGTTGATCATGGCCGCGATGCGGATGTCTCCGGTGGGAGAGCCGAGATCGGCAAGATCGATGCAAAGCTCCAGACCGGTGCTAACAGCGAGCGCGGCAGCGGAATCCGCAGCGGCCGAACCACCGCCGATGCCGCCGGTGTTCGAGTTATCATAAGCCACACGGATGGGCGAGGCATTGACCGTGCCGGTTCCGGTGGAACCATAACCCGTGGTGCCGAAGCTCAGGATGTTGCTGTAAGCACTGAATTCCTGTTCGAGGAGGTTCGAGATATCGAGATCGAACTTGCCATCTCCGCGGCGGGCAATGAGATGGAATTCGGGTTCGAAACCATCATCAAAGACCATGCCTTCCATGTTGGTCGTGTTATCATTTCCCGCGGAAACATAATCGAAGACGCCTGTGGACGGATTGGCATCGATGAAGATTTCGAGCTTGTTGAAGTTGTCCTGCAGGTTGCCGGTGAGGAGGAGATAGAGTTTGCCATCCTGCACACGGGCGTAGGCGGCATTGAGTTCGTTCTGATTGTCGCCGAAACCGGTTTGCACGGTCTGCACGGAGGCGGCAGCGCCGTAGAGTGCGTCCTTGTTGCCATTCACCTGCACGAGACCGAGGCCGGTGGAGTTTTCGCCAGCATCATTCGGGTCGGTGCCTTGGAAGACTTCGAAGCCGTCATTCTCCAGGTCGCCATCGCTGTCGGCGATGTTGGGGTTGGTGGCGTGGATGCTGACTTCCGAGCCATCGGAAAGGGTGTCGTCATCGCTATCGCGGAAGGCGGGATCGGTGCCGGTGTTGGTGGGGCCGACGAGGGTGGCGGTGTTGGTCTCGATGTTGTCATTGAGGCCATCGGCATCGGTATCCGCGACGAGCGGGCTGGAGCCGGCGCCTTGCTCTTGGGCGTTGGTGAGGGTGTCGCTGTCGCTGTTTCCAGTGCCGGTGAGGGTGGTGAGGTTTCCGGCGGCATAGATGTTTTCCCAACTGTCGCGCAGGCCATCGGCATCGGTATTCGTGGGGCTGGAATTTTCCAGGGCGGCCCACTCGGTGGCGACGATGAGATCATCCCAAAGGGCGCGCCCGCCGGAGGCAATGCGAATGCCGGTGGCGGCGGCATTGGCGGTGTTGGTGAAGAAGGCTTCGGCGTCGGCGGTGGGTTCGGTGCCGGAAAGATCCGGATCGACCCAAAGGGAAATGCTGGCGGTCTGGGTATCGAGCTTGGCGACGATGGTATTCGGCACGCGGGTGACGGGGACATCGCCGGTGAAGGCGGAGCCGGCTTCGCCGGTGATTTCCACACCGAAGTTGCGGTTCCCGGCATTGAGGGCATCGCGAACGCCGGCGAAGGCGACTTCGGTGCTGCCATTCACGAAGGACAGGCCGGAGAAGGTGGCACCGCTGAGGCGGGAGAGATCGATGCGGGCGTAAACGACCTTGGCATCGAGCCCGGCGATGTTTTCCACGCGTCCGAGGCTGTTGCCACCGGTGGCGGGGCCATTGAAGGCGCGTACGGCGTTGCTGCCATCCGTGAGCAGGCGGCCGCCGATGACGCGGGTGCCGAAGCTGGTGGTCCAGGGGGCGCGGGCACCGGTGTGGCCGAGGAAGCTGTCGTTGGCCGTGCTGTTGTCGAAATCAAAGACGCGGGTCTCGTATCCGGTGTTGTTGTTGATGCCACCATCGGCGTAGTCGAAGTGCTCGAACCCGATCACGGCGGTGTCACCCCCCGAGGGAACGGGACCGCTGTTGGGGTTGGTGCCGAGGGAGAGTTCGGTGCGGTCGTTCGCGCCATCCGCATCGGAGTCGGCAAGTGTGGGATTGGTCGAGTGGATGTTGACCTCGTCACCGTCGGTGAGGCCATCGCCATCGGTATCCGGGTTGTTCGGATCGGTGCCGGTATTACTAGAGTTCACGTAGGTGCCGGTATTGGTCTCCGCGGTATTGGAGAGGCCATCGCCATCCGTATCCGTCGCGGTGCCGGGCATGGTGAAGGTGAGGGCGGCGGCGGTGGGGCTGCCGAGGGCATTGGTGGTGTAGGTGTCACCCCAGTTGTTGATGGAGGCGGTGGAGGAGGAAAGGGCATCCACGGCACCGTCTGATCCACCGCCACCCGTGGTGTAGACATCGAAGGAGAAAGTCTCACCCGGCGCGAGGCCGAGGTTGGCGACGGCGGTCGTGATTTCGACATAGTCCGGGCCGGCGGCGCGGGTGACCGTGCCATTGGTGCCATTGAGATTGGCGGTGGATGCCCAAGCGGTGCCGGACCAGGTGAAGACGTTGCCGGAGGCGGGCGGCGTCACACCATCGACCCATGAGCCGATCCAGTGGGTCATGCCGGGGGTGAAATTGATGGGTCGGCCCCAACCGTTTCCCGTGGTCGTGCCGCCGACACCGGAGCGGATGGCGACGAGGTATTTCCCCCAGTTGGTGGCAACGGGGCTGCCGGAAAGATTGATGCGGAAGGTGATGTTCGTTTCCGCGGCGTCCACCGTGACATCGACCGAAGTGATATCGAGGTGGGGGAAGGGATTCCCGGGAACGGCGACCTCACCGGTGCCATCCGGGAAGTTCTGCGTGGTCTGGGCAGTGGCACAAGGGGCCGCGAGGAGGATGGCGGCGGGGATGGCAGCGCGGGCGATGGCCCGGCCATTGGGGTTTGGCTTCATGGGTTTGGACAGGTTGGGAGATCGACGGACGGGTTTCACACGGCCCGGCAAGATCCACCCGCCGGTCCATGTTTCAAATGGTTCCTGCGCGCGGCAGGTTTATTCCGAATCGAATTCAGGGTTCGAAGGCATCCGCCGTTTCCGAGCTGAGGACGCTGACGCGGATCCTGCGGAGGGCGATGTCGCCACGGACATTCACATCCGGGCCGGTGCCGGCGGCGCTGGCGGGTTTGCCGGCATCGACGGCGGCATCGGCCTGCGAGCCATTGGCGATGCGGAGGCGGTCGAAGCGCAGACCGGGGGAAATCCACTCGGACGCCAGGGCGGGGCCGGAGGTATTGGTGCCCTGGAAGAGCTGGGCAAGGCCGCTGCGGAAATCGTAACGGAGCGTGACGGTGGTTTCCCCCTGGAGCAGCGGGCAGGCGTGCCGGGCATCGTATCCGGTGGGATGGAGGGCCCAGCCGCGTTCGGGTCCGCAGGGATCGCCGATGAAGATCCTTTCTTCCTCACCGGTGTAGAGGCTCACGCCGGCCCAGCCTTCCGAATGGAAGCGGCAGGTTTCGGGGTGGGAGCTTTCCAGGGTGAGGAGGAGGATGTGGGAGAGATCATCGAGCTTGCTGGTGTCCAAGGGCGCGAAGGCGGCATGGCGGACATTGCCGCTGGTATCGAGGACGCCGTTTTCGACGATGGGGCCGCCGCGATCGACCGACCATGGGCCGACTCCGATATCGGGCATTTTCCCGGCGAGGGGGGTCAGGGCGGGCTCGTTGAAATCCTCATCAAAGAGCACGCGGAGGTGGGGGAAGTGGGTGGAAAAGCTGCCGGCGCGATCGATGGTGGCAAACTGCAAGCCATCCCAGGTGGCGGAGTGGCCGGCGCTGAGTTCGCGTTGTTGGCGGTTTTGGGTGAGCTGGACGCTGCCGCGGAGGACGTGGATTTCCTCGGCGGGGCCGCGGGAGGCGATCATGCCGAACTGCCCATCGGCCGTGGTGGCGGAGAGGCCGGAAGTGGAGCAGCGGACGAGGCCGGCGGCGGCCGGGACATTCAACCAGAGCCGACCTTCGACGAGTTCGAAGCGGCCGGTTTCGGGAAATTCGAGCAGTCCGGGGCCTTCGAGGTAGGCGCGGGCTCCGTGGCCGAGATCGATGGAGACCGAGCCATGCTCCAGCTCGATCCGCGAGCCGGGCACGAGCCGGAAGCTATCGGCGGCGGCCGTGGGAGAAACCAGGCGGCCGTGGGATTCCGGGCCGAAAGCGACGGCGTGGCCGCTGGCAGTCCGGGGGATGAAGGGCAGGGCGAGCAGGCCGGTGGCGCAGGCGGCGAGGGCAAGCCAGGCGCCATGACGGCGCGGGCGCGGGCGGGCCGAAGCCAGCGGGATGACATTCGGCTCGGAATGGGCGAATTTTTCCTCCAGCGCGAGGGTGAGACGGCTGTAGCGGCGGTAGATCGAGCGCAGGGTGGGTTCGCGGCGCAGGCGGTCCTCGAGGTCGGCGAAACCCCGGGGGTCGAGCTGGCCATCGAAGGCGGCTTGGATCATTTCCTCATCGGAGCGGCGGCTCATGGGTGGGCGTGGTCGAGTTGTTGGTCGAGGCAGCGGCGGAGACCGGCGCGGATTTTGAAAAGGCGGGCTTTGAGCGTGCCGGCGGAGCGGTCGATCTGGCGGGCGTATTCATCGAGAGTGACGCTTTCGCAGTAGCGTTTCTGGACGAGTTCGCGGTCGTGCGGGCGGAGTTTGGACAGGCAGACTTCGAGGGCGCGGTAGGCGGCATCGTGATCGAAGGTGTCCTCCTCTTCCTCGGCCTCGGCGGCGAAGAGTTCGGCAAGATCCTCGCTGAAGACCAGCCAGCCGTTGCGCTTGAGTTTCTTGCGCTGGTCCATGACGTGGTTGCGGGCGATCGAGAAGGCCCAGGCTTTGAAATTGGTGCCGATTTCGAAATCGTCCTTTTTCGTCCAGAGGGTGATGTTGGTCTTCTGGAGGATGTCACTGGCACCGGTAAATCCGGGCATGAGCGAGCGGATGTAGGCCAGCACCGGCCCTTGATGGGTCGTCAGCAGGCGCACGAATTCCTGATCGCGATCGTCCGGGCTCACCTTTTCCGAATGTCCTGGCATGGGTTCAGGTTTACCCGGATCCGCAGGAAAGAAAGCCCGGATGCGGCTTCGCGCGGGTTGGCGGACTTCATGTTTCCGATTGAAGCATGGCGCGGGGCGGCGATGATGCCGGGGATGCGCTGGTGCTTGATCGTCTGCCTGACGGGTTCCTTGATGGCGAATCCACGCGTGGATTTCGCCCGCGGGGTGCTGGAAGAGGCCCGCGGAAATGATGGCGGCGGGTTTTTCGAAAAAGCCCTGGCCCAGGATCCCGAGGCCTGGCCGCTGGTCACGCGGGTGGCGGACAGGAAAGCGGCGGAAGGCGACATCGAGAGCGCGTCGCTGCTCTACCGGGACTTCGCCCGGCGTCATCCCGAGCGGCTTGAGGCCCAATTGCGCTACGCGGATTTCCTTCGTGAAACCTCACCGGACGATGATTTCGCCGCGAAACTGGCAGGCGAAACCCTCGAGAAAGCCCTCAAGAACCACCCCGGAGACCTGACCCTCCTCCGCCGCCTGTTCCGCACCTACGAGCAGCGCGGGATGCGGGAAAAATCCCTGGCGCTGTTTGATCAGGTGAGCGCGACCGAAGGCTCCGGCGCAGCGCTGGCGGCAGCGGAAATGGCGCGCAATCTGTTTCCGGGCGATGACGTGGCGGCGCGGGAGAAGATCGATGCGATTTTCCGCCGGGCGATGAAATCCGAGCCGGCCGATCCGGTGCTGGCGAGGGCGGCAAGCGAGCATTTCCGCGAAAGCTCGCGGCTTCCCGAGGCCATCGAGATGCTCGAAAGCCACGTCGCTGCCGCACCGGT
>JALOTY010000096.1 GCA_025457665.1 Akkermansiaceae bacterium
TCGCGGATCATGCGGATGATGTCGCGGCCGGTGTAGCGCAGGAGGTCGAGATCGCGGTAAGGGACGCTGCGGATGAGGCCATTTTCCACAAAATGGCGGTAGAGGTGGTGGGAGGATTCCGGGGCGCGGAAGGAGTCCGCGGTGACGACCTCACCGGTTTGGCGGTTTCGCCAGGGATAGACGAGCAGGGAGACTTGATGGCGGAAGAGGCGGCCGAAGGATTCGAGCAAGCCGCCGGCGAGGTTTTCCGACCACTTCGATTTGAAGAGTTCATTGAGCAGGCCGATGCTCAGGACGAAGGAAACGGGCTGGGAGGTGTAGCGCCCGAGGTAGGCGGCGATGCGGTGGAACTCGGCGCAGCGGGAAACGAGGACGGATTTCCCGAGGGCCTGAAGGGCATCGGCGCGATCGATGAAATCGACGTGATCGACGCTGCCGCCGCGCAGCAGGTTGGTCATGGAGATTTCACAAAGTTCGAGCGTGCGGCCGCGGTCTTCGGGCGTGAGTCCGGCCTCGAAGCCTTCGCGGGCTTGTTCGAGCATTTCGAGGTGGAGGCGGGTGACGGGATTGAAGCTGCCGCGGAGGAGGAGGATGGGGCGCTTGTAGAGGGCATCGGCCGCCTGCTCGATTTCCCCGGCGGGATTGAAGCAGGTGGCTTCGGTGAGCCCGCTTTCGACGAGCTGGAGGGCGCAGAGGCGGTTGTCGAAGAAATCGTAGCCGTGGCCCTGGAACTTGAGCATGTCCACCTCGACGCGGCCGGCGTTGAGGTTTTCGGTGAGGGAATTCGTGAATCTGGCGAGGCTCTGGCGGTGGTAGAAGGCGGCGTGGATGAGGTTCACGCCGACGATGCCGAGGGCTTCCATCTGATCGACGTTGGATTCATCGAGCAGGCGGACGTGGAGGTAGATGTCGGAGGGCGGGTCGTTGGGCTTGAGCTGGAAGCGGAGGCCGAGCCAGCCGTGGCATTCGCCGCGGTCCTGGTAGCCGCGGGCGCGGACGGTATTGCAGAAGGAGAAAAAGGTGGTGGAATCCCGGCGGGCGCTGCCGAGGCGTTCGAGGAGGATGCCGAATTCGTGATCGAGCATCTGGCCGAGGCGCTGGCGGGAAACGTAACGTGGGCTTTTGCCGTAGATGGCATCGCTCATCGTCATGTCATAGGCGGAGATCGTCTTGGCGACGGTGCCGGCGGTGCCGGAAACGCGGAAGAACCAGTTGGCCGTTTCCTGGCCGGCGCCGATTTCCGCGAAGGTGCCGTAGATGCTGGGGTCGAGGTTGAGCTTGAGAACCTTGTCGTAGGTGTTCTGGCGATCGCGGGTCATGGAGATGGGGAGGTGTCCAGCCAGGTGGCGGAGGGCATGGCCTCGATGAGGAGCTGGTTGTCGGTAGGGGAGTCTTCGGGGAAACGGGCTTCGATGATGACCGCCTGTTCCCCGGCATCGAGGGCCTGGAAAGCGGCGCCGAGTTCGGACTGGCGGCGGACGTAACCGAAGAGGATTTCATCGGAAACCGGATGGCGCAGGCGGTAGCAGAGCCATTCGAAGTCGTCGGTGAAGGTGAAATTGAAATACTCGGCCGGGCTGACGAGCACGCGGAGGCGGAGGGTGCCGGCGGGTTTTTCGGGGCGGATGTTTTCCCAAGGGACCGAGCACCAGCCGACCCAGCTTTCCCAATCGATTTTCCACTGGCCGTCTTCTTCGACGAGCCAGATCACGCGTTCGGTGAAATCCTGGATTTGCACGATAACACCGATGCCGGGGCCCTGGCGTTTGGGTTCGAGATTCCATGCGGCTTCGCGAAAACCCGGGGCTTGATAAGTTTCCGCCGTGGCGCGGATGCGGGGTGCGGTGATTTCCGGGTGGCGGACGTGGGCGATCGTGTCCTCGGCCTTGGGAGCATCGAGAAAGGCCTGGATGATCTTTTCCAGCGTGGGGAAATGGGGGGCTTTCTCGATCTTTTCGGGGGCCGCAGGGGTTTTCACGGGGTCCTTTCCGGCATCGGTGACGGGCGGGGCGGGGTCGTCTTTCCCCCCGCGGAGCAGCGAGCCCATGAGGACGATCATGCCGACGGTGGCGAAGCTGGCGACGATGGCCCAGCGGAACCAGGGGGGCGTGTCTCTTTTGTGGGAGAAGGTTTCATCGAACTCCTCGGAGCGTTTTTCCGCGCGCCGCCGACCGCGGCCGGAGGAATCGTGGATGGGGACGACGAGGGGCGGCGTGGATTCATCCTGCCGGGGGAGGCGCAGCATGCGGCGGCAGCCGGGGCAGACGACGCCACGGCCATCGTGGTGCCCGGGCACGCGGAATACCTGCCGGCATTCCGGGCATACGAAGGCGTTCCACCGCCGGCTGGCTTTGCCTGAATCGGGCACGGGGGGACCATGACCCGATCAGGGCATGGGAAGCAAGTGGCCAGCGGCCTTACTCCGGGGAAATCTCCAAGCGGCTCGGCGGAGGCAGGCGGATGCCTTCCATGCTGTCCTCGAGATCGAAGGAATCGAGCACATTGGTCTGCGTGCCGCGGACCCGGGGGCGTTTCCCGTCTTCGGCGAAGCCGTGGACGCTGTGGTAGGGGTCCTCGCCGACGAGGGTTTCGCCCTTGGGTCGGACGGGCGAGGTATCGATGACCGCCAGCCGGGTCATGTCGAGCATCTGGCCGTCACCCGCATCCTCATCGGGAGCGGAGCCGGAGTGGACGGGGCAGAAGGGGAGTTTCTCGGTGCCTTTGCGGAAGTATTCCTGCATGGTGGTGGGCGTGGAACGGCTTTCGCCGGTGGCGGGGTCGCGCACCATTTCGTAGCAGTAGGGGGTGGAAAGGTCTCCGGAGCTGCGGCAGACCTCCACGCGGACGACGCTGTCCGGCTGGGGGATGCCGCGGCCGCCGAACTCGGTGGCAGCGGCATTCATGGCATCCGCCCACACGGGCATGGCGAGATCCCGGGAGAAGGCGCCTTCGTAGATGGGATTTCCCGATTCCAGGAAACCGATCCAGACGCCGCAGGTGACCCGGCCATTGTAGCCGAGCGACCAATTGTCGGAGAAATCGTGGGTGGTGCCGGTCTTGCAAGCGCCATTGAAGGGAGACTCGTTGAGGGAATCGAGCACGCCGGCGGCACTACCGCGTGTCATGCTGCCTTGGAGCATGCTGTGGATCTGGAAGGCGGTGGCATCGGAGACGGCGGGGTTTTCCGCGCTGCGGATCACGGGACGATCGAAGACGATCCCGCCGCTGGAGTCGCGGATGCTTTGCACGAACCAGACCCGCTCCGGGCCGGGCCGGCCGCCACGGGCGAAAGCGGAGTAGGCGCGGACGGCATCCTTCAGCGAGGCGGATTCCCAGCCGACGGCGACCCGGGGGAGGGCTTCCACGCCATTCATGGGCAGGCCGAAGGCGCTGGCGGTGGAAATGACTTTTTCGAGCCCGGCCTGATTCGCCACGCGGACGGTGGCGGCGACCTTCGAGGCTTCCAGGGCGCGACGGAGGGTGATTTCCCCTTCGTATCGCGGGGTCACCGTTTCCATGCCCCATTCGCCGAGGATGCCTTCGCGGCTGCCGACCATGACGGCGCGGTTGTCCATGGGTCCGTCCTCCACCTGGCTGGCGGGCGTCATGCCATTTTCCAGGGCCGCGGCATGCACGAAGGGGTGGAAAGCGGTGCCAAGCGGCCGGCGGCCGAGTTCGATGACATCGAAGGGCACCGAGGCGTAGTCGCGACCGCCGACGTGGGCGATGACCGCACCGCTGCGATGGTCCACCATGAGCACAGCTCCCTGGAGCCAGCTTTTCGGGTCGCCAGTGCCGCGTTTGTTGCCGGTGAAGCCGCTGTGGGATTCGGCCTGGACGAGCATGGCCTCCAATTTCCGCTCGGCGGCACGCTGGACGCGGGAATCGATGGAGGTGCGGATGGTGTATCCGCCCGCCGCCAGGGCATCATCGCCGAGCAGGCTGCGGATTTCCATGGCGATGCGCTCGTAGAGGTGGCTGGTGCCGCGCTGGAGTGGCTTGGGGTCGAGATCGATGGTCGAGGCGCGCATGCGTGCGCCTTCGGCGGTATCGACCATGCCGAGATTGACCATGCGCTCGATGACCATGTTCCGCGCCTGGGTGGAGGCGTTTTTGTTGTTCAGGGGCGAGAGGCCGGTGGGGTTCTTGATGAGGCCGACGAGGGTGGCGCATTCGACCTTGGAGAGATCCCGGGGTTCCTTGCCGAAATAGCCGAGCGATGCGGAGCGGATGCCGTAGAACCCGGAGCCGAAGTAAATGCGGTTCAGGTAGAACTCGAGGATATCCGGCTTGGAGTAGGCTTTCTCGATGCGGCGGGCGAGGAAGGCTTCGACCAGTTTCCGCTGGATGCCGGATTCCTTGCGGCGCTTGCGGTCTTCCTCGAGATCGAAGGCCCCGCGGGCGAGCTGCTGGGTGATCGTGGAGGCACCGGAGACGGCTTCGCCCACGCGGATCCAGTCGATGCCGGCACGGACGATGCCGAAGTAATCGACGCCGTCGTGCTTGAAGAAGCGCTTGTCCTCGCCGGCGCGGAGGGCATCGATGAAATCCTGCGGGACATCACCAATCGTGATGACGCTGCGGTTTTGCACAAAGATGCGGCCGACCTCACCGCCATCGCGCCCGAGGATGATGCTGGGGACTTCCACCTTGCCGATCTGGCTGAGGTCGTAGGTTTCCGCGCGTTCACGGAAGGGGCGGGAGTAGCGTTCGGCGATGACGAAGCCGATGCCTCCGAACAGGAGAGTCAGGAGGAAAAGGCCGAGCCAGAAGCCTTTCCGTTTGTAGAAACGGACTTTCTTCTTGCGCCGGTTGGGCGAGGCTGAGGGGGTCGTGGCCATGACGGAACCTGAGGGAAATGAAGCGCCCGTGAGCGGGCAGCGCCCCCCGCTTTACCCGGAAGGGGAGGGCGAGGCAATACCGGTCTTGGGGGCGCGATTGCGTGAAGAAATCGCCACCAGCGGGCCGATTTCTTTCGCGCGTTTCATGGCGGAGGCACTTTATGCGGCGGATGGCGGGTATTACAGCGCTCCAGGCCGGATGATTGGCCGGGCCGGGGATTTCTTCACGAGCGTTTCCGCCGGGCCGGTCTTTGGCGAGCTTCTGGCCCATCATGTGGCGGCGGTGGCACCGCTGGGGGACTTCCGGATCGTGGAAATCGGAGCGCATCACGGGACTCTGGCGGCGGATCTTCTCACCGCACTGCACCGGGATTTCCCGGAAACGGCGGCGCGGGCGCGATACACGATCCTCGAGCCACTGCCCACCCTGGCGGCTGTGCAAGGGCGGAATCTCGCCGCCTGGCAGGTGGACATTCGCGAGCAGATCGGGGAAATCCCGCCGGGCGATGGAATTCTGATCGCCAATGAACTCATCGACGCCCTGCCCTGTCAGGTGCTGGAATCCGATGGCACGGGCTGGCAGGAAATCGGCGTGGGGCTCGGTGCAGAGGGGGATTTCCAATGGCAAGCTCTGGGCCCGGCGGAAAATCTGGCGGCCGGACTGCCGATGAGGGAAGCGGGGTATCGCACGGAAGTCAGGCCGGACTTGCGGGCGTTTCTGGCACCTCTGGTGGAGAGGGTGTCACGGATGCTTTTCATCGACTACGGCTTCGAGCGCGAAGAATTTCTCGATCCCGCGCGCCGTGATGGAACCCTGAGAACCTATCTGAAACACCAGGCGGGCGAGGATGCGCTGTTAGAACCCGGGAGCAGGGACATCACGGCCCATGTCGATTTCTCCTCGCTGCGGGAGGACATCCGCGGTCTCGGCGGGGAAATCGTACGATTCGAAAACCAATCCCGATTCCTCACCGCACTGGCACGGCAGATTCTGTTAGAAAAGGAGGGCCGGATCGATGAAGCCACGCGCCGATGGGTGAGGAATTTCCAAACGCTGACCCATCCCGGCCAACTCGGTGCGAAGTTCCATGTGATGGAGGCACACTTTCCCGCCCGCCGAATCTAACAGATTGGGCGATTCATTTCATCGGGGCCTCGACGATGCCCTCTGAGGTTTCCTGTTTCAGGCGGAGTTGGCCGCAGGCGGCATCGATGTCATGGCCTTTTTCCAAACGCAGCGTGGCGGAGACGCCGGCGTCCTTGAGCACATCGCGGAAGGCACGGCAGCGAGTTTCGGAGGGGCGGACCCAGTCGAGCCCATCGACCTTGTTGTAGGGGATGAGGTTGACTTTGGCCCTGAGTCGCCGCGCATGGCGGGCGAGGATGGCGGCCTGTTCGAGATCGTCATTCACGCCCTGGATGAGGATGTATTCGAGCGTGAGGTGCTGTTTTTTACGAGAGTTCCAGTAGTCGAGCGCCTCGAAGAGTTCGGCGGTTTTCCATTTCCGGTTTACCGGCATGATTTGATCGCGGACCTCATCGGTGGCGCCATGGAGCGAGATGGCCAGGCGGATTTGCTGGGGGTGATCGGCCAGATCGCGGATGCGGGGGACGAGTCCGGAGGTGGAAATCGTCAGATGCCGCGCGCCGAGGTGGAGGCCCCACTCGGCGGTGAGGATCTCGATGGCGGCCATGAGGTTGTCGTAGTTGGCGAAAGGTTCGCCCATGCCCATGAAGACGAGGTTGTCCACCCTTTCGCCGGAAAGCCTCTCGGCGGCGAGGACCTGCCCGGCGATTTCATCCGGCCCGAGCTGACGGGAAAACCCGGCCAGGCCGGAGGCACAGAATTTGCAGCCGTAGGCGCAGCCGACCTGCGAGGACACGCACAAGGTCCGGCGGTCGGCCCGCTCGCCGTAGAGGGCGGGGTTGGCGGGAATGAGCACGCTTTCCACATAGCGCCCGTCGTGAAGGCGGAAGAGGAACTTGCGGGTGGTGTCCGCACTGCCTTGGGTCTGCGCGTGGTCGAGGGCATGGAGGCGATGTTTTTCGGCAAGCTGCGCCCGCAAACTGGCGGGGAGGTTGCTCATTTCCTCGATGCTGCCGACCTTCTTTTTCCACACCCAGTCCAGCACCTGCCCCGCCCGGAATGCGGGTTGGCCCAGGGTTTCCATGAGGGTGGAAACCTCGGCGAGCGAGAGTCCGGTAAGCGCGGTCGGCATGGCGGTAGTTTGGAGGCCTCGGGCGAAAAGGTCCAATCGATAGCAATCCGACCCGGCCAAACGACGGCCGCACGAGCTGATTTGACAATGGCACCGAGTGCGGGACACTGCCGACCTAGCCGCACGGTGAAATGCTGAAGCCTCCGAAGTCCCCGCTCATTTTGGCGATGATCCCTTGGATCCTCGTCACCATGGTCTGCGGCCCGCTTCCGGGATTCGTCAAACTCCGTTGCGGCAAGGAAAACAGCCCATCCGCACCCGAGGCTGGCTGGATGCAGGTAGACGAAGGTTTCACCGCGCCCGGCAGCAGTTTGCCAAGGGAAATGGAGTTCGAGGGCCTGGCTTGCACCGGGATGCTTGCCAGTGAGGTGTCATGGAGATGGCTGCCCGTTCATGTCAACGAGCAGCAGATTCAGCCCTTCCGTGGGCGGGGTGTGCCGCAGGGTCGGGCACCGCCAGGAGTGTGAAATGCGCTTGCGTGGAAATTCTCCACCCTGAGCGGGAATCGTCCCGCTTTCCACCCATCCCGCCGCCGGGACGGGTTGCTGCATTGATCCATTTCCGAACCTGCTCGTCGCCTTCTCTGGCTTCGGCCCACTTTCATCGACCATGATTTCAAAACGTTTTTCCCCATCCCTTTCCACCCCGTGCCTCAGCGCACGGACGCCTCTTCATCTTCAACCCACCCAGCAGCCATGATTGCCCGACTTCTCCCCGTTTTCGGAAGCAAACACGAGCGCGAGCTGGCCCGCCTCCGGCCGCTGGTGCAGCGCATCGTCCGGCAAGAGGAAAGCCTGCAACACGAACCCGAGGACCGCCTTCGCGAAATGACCCGCGGCTGGCAGGAAGACCTCGGCCGATTTCTGCCGCTGGTTTTTCCTTCATCCCGTCAACTCGCCGAAATGCCCGAGTCCGCACGGGTGGATCTCGCCGCCGGGATCAGCCGCCGTTTCCAATCGCTGCGTCGCGAGTTCTCCACCCTGCCCCGCGATGTCACTCCGGATGCCGCAGGAATCGAAGCCGCCGCCGGCGCCTGGCAGAGGATCGAAGCCGGACTCGATGCCGCCCGCGCCCGTCGCATCGAGGAAATCCTGCCGGATGCCTTCGCCGTGGTGAAAAACGCCGCCCGCCGGCTCTGCGGGCGGAAATGGCAGGTTTGTGGTCAGGAACAGGAGTGGAACATGGTCCATTTCGACGTCCAAATCATCGGTGGCCTGGCCATCCACCGCGGTCTCATCGCGGAAATGCAGACCGGTGAGGGCAAGACCCTCGTCGCCACCCTGCCGGTTTTCCTCCACGCCCTGACCGGACTCGGCGTGCACGTCGTCACGGTCAACGAATACCTCGCCCGCCGCGACTCGCAATGGATGGGCGGGCTGTTCCGCTTCCTCGGCCTCACCGTCGGCTGTCTGGAAAACGACATGGACCCCGAGCTACGGCGGACGCAGTACTTGTGCGACATCACCTACGGCACGAATGCCGAGTTCGGCTTCGACTACCTCCGCGACAACGGACTCGCCCGCAGCCGCCACGAGCAGGTGCAGCGCGGCCACTACTACGCGGTGATCGATGAAATCGACTCCATCCTCATCGATGAAGCGCGCACCCCGCTCATCATCACCATCCCCGGCATGGATGCCTCCGGGCCTTTCCTCCGGCATCAACCCGCCGTGGCAAAACTCGTCCGCAAGCAGACGGAGCTGTGCAACGGCATTGCCGATGAAGCCGCCCGTGCCTTGGAGGCGGGCGATGCCGATGCCGCCGGCACCGCCCTCCTCAAACTCAAGCTGGGCCAGCCCCGCCACCGGCGTTTCCTCCGCCTCATGGAGCAACCGGAAGTCCGTCGGCTGTTAGATAAGGCGGAGCTTGCCCATCATCGCGGAGGTTTCGGCAGAAGCCTCATCGAGCTCAAGGAACAGCTCTACTTTTCCATGGATGAAAAGGACCGCGACGCCAGCCTCTCGGAAATGGGCCGACGCTTCCTCGCCCCCGATCATCCGGATGCCTTCACGCTGCCCGATGCGGTCGAGTCCGAGGGAGCCCAAGGGCACGAAGCTCTGGCTGCCCGTGCCTTGGACATCCACACCGTTTCGCAACTCCTCAAGGCCTATTGCCTGCACGAACGCGACGTCCACTACGTCGTCCGCGGCGGCAAGGTGATCATCATCGATGAAAGCACCGGCCGCGAAATGCCCGGGAGGCGCTGGTCCGACGGGCTCCACCAAGCCGTGGAGGCGAAGGAATCCGTCCGCATCGAAAGCGAAAACCGCACCTGCGCGAGCATCACCATCCAGAACTATTTCCGCCTCTACAAAAAGCTCGCCGGCATGACCGGGACGGCGGAGACCGAGGCTGCCGAGTTCCATGACATCTATCAGCTCGACGTCCTGCCCATCCCCACCCACGCACCGAACATCCGCATCGATGAAAACGACCGGATCTACCGGACCCGGGCGGAGAAGTTCCAGGCCGTGGTCGATCGGATCGCACGACTCCACGCGACCGGCCAGCCCGTGCTTGTCGGCACCGCATCGGTCGAGGCCTCTGAAACCCTCGCGCGCCTTCTCAAACGTGCCAAGATCCCCCACTCCATCCTCAACGCCAAGAACCACGAGCAGGAGGCCGCCGTCATCGCCCGTGCCGGAACGCGCGGGGCCGTCACGGTATCGACAAACATGGCCGGTCGCGGCACCGACATCAAACTTGGTCCTGGTGTCGCCGAGCTTGGCGGACTTCACGTGATCTCCACCGAGCGTCACACCTCGCGGCGTGTGGACCGCCAGTTGCGCGGCCGTTGTTCCCGCCAGGGAGATCCGGGTTGCGCGCAGTTCTTCATTTCACTGGAGGACGATCTCATGCGCCACCACGCCGCGCCGGAGCGCATGGCTGGGATGATCGAGGAGGCAGCCGCCTCCGGCCGCACGCTCACCGGTGCCTCCTTGAGAAAGCTGATCGAAGCCGCCCAACAGCGGGTCGAGCAACACGGCTATCAGATCCGCAAGCGCGTGCTCGATTTCGATGACGTGATGAACCTTCAGCGCGGCATCGTTTACGGTCTCCGCAATGAACTCCTCCACGCTCCCGATGCGCACGAGCAGGTTTGCGAGATCCTCTGCGAAGGCGCCGATGCCCTTGTCCGACGTGTGGATGCCGGAGATGAGGACCCCGCAGTCCTCCGCCTCTTGCTCGCGGATGCCGGGGCCGAGGGGGACACTCCGCCCCAGGCGATCGCCGAAATACTAGAAAAGTCGTACCGCGGGAAGATTTCACGGGTTCCGGCGGATGTCGCCGCCGCCGCGGGACTCGATGCGGTGCTTCATGCGATCGATTGGCACTGGCAGAACCACCTTGACGATATGGAAGACCTCCGTGAGGGCATCTACCTCCGTTCCCAGGGGCAGAAAGATCCGCTCGTGGAGTACAAGAACGAGGCCTATGCCCTGTTTTCCGGTCTCATGGATTCCATCCACATCCTGGCCCTCCGCCAGCTCCTGCGCATGGCCAGCGGCATCCGCGTGATGAAACGTTGAAATCACGGAATCCCCGTCCTGCGGGAAAGCTTCAAGCCCGCAGGACGGTTCATTTTTTCCAGAAATGCTCCAGCGGCACCGCGGTGATCAGCGGCTCGCGGGAAAGCGGAAGGACATCGCTGCCATCATAGAGCACCAAGCCACCCCGATAGTCCTTGCCACAGATGGCAGCCAGTCGGCGCAGGCCCTTGCCGTCATCCGCCTTGAGAGTGGCGGAAGCTTTCACTTCCACCCCCCAGACATCGCGACCGCGGGTGATGACGAGATCCACTTCCACCTGATCCTTATCCCGATAGTGCCAGAAGGAAAGATCGGGGTCCGTCCAGCCTGCCTGGGCGATGAGTTGTTGGACCACAAAGCCTTCGAGGACATGTCCGAACTTCTCGCGCCGGTGGTTCCAATCGTCCGCTTTCAGGCCGCTCAACGATGCCGCCAGACCACTGTCCACAAGATGAAGCTTGGGCGCCTTTACCAGTCGTTTCGCCGAATTCTTGTGCCAGGAAGGCAGGCGGCGGATAAGAAAAAGACGCTCAAGAACCCCGAGATATCGATCCACCGTCTGTCGATCCAGTCCCAGGTCCACGGCCAAGGCCGAATGGTTCAATAGGCCTCCGGTCTGATGCGCGAGCAACTGGATCATCCGCAGGATTTCATGGCTGTCCCTCACCTGGGCAACATCGTGCACATCCCGCTCGATGATCGCTCGCAGGTACTGCCGATGCCATTGGCGGGTCCGTTGGAAGCTGCGACCGATCAACCCGGGATACCCACCGCGGATCACCCGGCCAAGCAGGCTGGAGGGCAGCACCCCTTCATCCCGCAGGCTCGTGGAAATGGTGGCATCCGCGTAGGTTCCATCGATGAAATCCCTCAACAGGGTGCCTTCCCGAAGGTCCCTTTCCGATTCGCTGAGGGGGTGGAGATAAATGCATTCCATCCGCCCTGCCAGAGAGTCGGCCAGATCGGGAAGCTGCAAGAGGTTCGCCGATCCCGTGAGCAGAAAACGCCCCGGAAGACGCTGTGCGTCCACGCTCCGCTTGATCGCCAGCAACAGGCGCGGAACCCTCTGCACCTCGTCTAGCGTCACTTTCAGCGGCAGGCGGTCGATGAATCCTTGCGGGTCCGCCCTCGCAATCGCCAACAGATTGTCATCATCCAGGGTCCGGTAAAGCCGATCCGGATCCTGGGATTTCGCCAAGGTGGACTTCCCGCATTGCCGTGGCCCCAGCAGGCACACCACGGGCGTGTCCAGCATCGCGGCATCAATCGCCGGCTGGATGGAACGCGGCAGGATATCCATGCCAAGCTCTGTCAAACGCCCGTCCATTTGCGGGATAGCCTACCGTCCATTTGCGGCATATGCAAGCGTCCGTTTGCGGTATTGATTACCGTCTATTTGTGGTATTTTACAACGTCCAATTGTGGTATAGAAAGACACAAAACGTTGATTTACAGGTATTCTCCAAAATTTTCTGTTAGCCCAAATGGGACTTCCTGAAGAGCACAAAGGGAGTCACCACCACTGCTTGAAATCGTTCTCGCGATTCCGCCCACTGGGCGGCGTGGAGTTCTCCCACTCTCACGAGGTCGCCGCAGCCCAACCAAGTGGCTACAGCCAGGGAGTCATCGCGGACCAATGCCCTCGCCACCTCGGCAAGTTCCAGCGAGGGATCGACCCACAAGAGGTTCCCTTTAAGGCAATGCGGCAGCAGATAAGACCAGGGGACCTCGCCAGTGTATTTCGCGATCTTCTCATCCGCACTTTCGGCATCGGTGCCGAAAATCTGATACTTCATGCCGCCATCGTCTGCCTGACTCATCGGGCTGGATCATCCATGTCCCAGCCCGCGGAGCAAGCACGCCACTCCTCAGCGCGGGGCTTGATGCCAGGCACCGCCCAGGATGCTGCGGGCATCAAAGCCATGGTTGGCGAGGATGCGCGCCGCGAAATAGCTGGTCTTGCCCATCTGGCAGATCGTGAAGACCGGGCGGCTGGAATCAAGCTCGCCCAATCTCGCCCGCAATTCAGGGAGCGGGATATTCACCGCACCCGGCACGGGGAGCTTCGCCACCGCAGCCGGCGGGCGGACATCAAGGATCTGTTCACCTGCTGCATCAGCCAGCGATGCCACAGGCACCAATCGCCCCTCACGGACGTTGGTGGCGGCGAAACCTGCGGTGTTCACCACATCCTTGGCACTGCCAAACGGAGGGGCATAGGAAAGCTCAAGGTGCACGAGATCATCGATGGTCAGTTTCCCCCGGATCGCCGTGGCAATCACATCGAGACGCTTGTCCACACCGTCGCGCCCCACCGCCTGCGCACCGAGAATGCGTTCATCTTCCGGCGACCAAAGCAGCTTGAGCGTGATGGTTTCCGCACCGGGGAAATAGGAGGCATGGGAGGCCCCGTTCACCGTCACGCTGTCATAGGCCACACCGGCGGCCTTGAGGCGTTTCTCACTGGCACCGGTGATGCCGGCAGCGATCCCGAAAACACGGACAATCGAAGTGCCGATGGAGCCGGGGTAGGGTTGCGCGGCCTCCCCCAGGAAAATGTGATCCGCCGCCGTGCGTCCTTGGCGATTTGCCGGGCCGCCCAGAGCAATCCCCACATGCCCTCCGAAAATCGGGTCGGGCGATTCACAGACATCCCCCACGGCATAAACATGCTCCACACTCGTCCGCTGCCAGCCATCCACCCGAATGTGCCCCCGCGGCCCGAGCTCGATGCCCGCATCCTTCGCCAAGCCGCTTTCCGGCCGGACTCCGATGGATAGCAAAATCAACCCCGCTTGCAAAACCTGCCCGCTCTTCAGCTTGGCCGCAGGTTTGCCGTCATGATCTTCAAAGCCCTCAATCCCATCGCCCAGAATCAGCTCGATCCCCTCGGACGCCATCTCCCGCTGCAAGGGCAGCACCATCTCGGCATCGAGTTGGGGCAGCACCTGGCTTTGCAACTCGACCAGCGTGACCTTCTTGCCCAGCTCCACGAGCTGCTCCGCCATTTCCAGACCGATGAATCCGCCACCGATCACCGCGACGGATTCCACAGTGCCTAACAGGTCAATGATCCGGTCCATGTCTTCCAGATTGCGCAGGGTGACGATGCGCGGATGGGCTATCCCCGGCAGAGGCGGCCGCAGTGGGCTTGCGCCGGGGGAGAGGATGAGATCGTCATAGGAAATCTCCCCTTCCTCACCGTCTGTTAGAGAGCGGATACGGACCTTTTTCCCGGAGGGATCGACACCGATGGCCTCGGTGGAAGTCAGCACTTCAAGGTTGAGAAGGCTGCGAAGGGACTCCGGCGTTTGCAATGCGAGTTCACCCCGGTCTTCGATCTCTCCGCCGATGTGGTAAGGCAACCCGCAGTTCGCAAAGGAAACATCGGGGCCACGCTCGATGATCGTGATGTGAGCGGACTCGCTGAGTCTGCGGGCACGGGCGGCGGCGGACGCTCCGCCGGCCACACCGCCAATGATGACAAGGTGTTTCGGTTGCATGGATGGATTTGATGGAATCGATGAAGAAGGGAAGATCTGAAAGCCTCTGGAGAATCAGGGAAAATCAGAGCATTCAGCCCGAGGATTTAGCGATGCAGAGCGGCTGCCATGGACTTGCAAAACTGATCGAGAGCCTTTTTCTCAAGCCGATAGTAAACGAAGTTGCCATGGTTGCGTGCTTTGACGAGACCTGCCTTGACCAACTCCGCCAAGTGCCGCGAACAGGCGGGCTGGGAAAGAGGCAAGGCATCCACAATCGCAAGGCAAGCCAACTCCTTCTCCTTCGCCAACTGCTGCAGAATCGAGATCCGTGCCGGATGCGAAAGCGCCTTCGCAAATCCCGACAATCGCACCTGCGCATCATCAAACACTTCAAGTTTCGCAAGAGGCATATTGCACATCTAAGATATGCGATACAATTTGGCAAGGGGAAATTTTGGAGACGGGACATTCCGGTCGGAAACGGCGACATTTGGTCGGGTTCGAACCTCTTCCTCTATCCTCGGCGCCTGGCGCTGCTTCGCGAAGGGTTGGCGCACTTTGCATGGGGTGGACAGCTTCCGGGTAAAACCCGCGTGGGCCCCATGGGGCATACCCTGCCGACTTCTCGATTGGCAGCACATCACGACGAGCTCCTGGGCTCGTCGGGCTCGTCGGGCTCGTCGGGCTCGTCGGGCTCATCGGGCTCATCGGGCTCATCGGGCTCATCGGGCTCATCGGGCTCATCGGGCTCATCGGGCTCATCGGGCTCATCGGGCTCATCGGGCTCAGGCAACAGCCTCACCATCGGGGCTTGGTCTTAGTTCCCGAGCGACGAGGCGGCAGGCCCCCCATTCCGAAGTTCGCCCCCCCACGACATCCCCGCCCGGAAACGCATTGGGAATTCCGAGGAACAAGTTCTCCAAGGAAAGAAGGCGGAAATGCATCGCACATCTCAGATGTGCAATCTAAGAATCGGGATGAACTCGAATGAAAGAACCCTAAAGCGGCGGGGCGTCGATTCGACATCAAGCTTTGGTGCAGAGGGTTCTCAGCACAGGGAAGCAACCTCATCACCATTCCAATGGCCTCTTCCAATGGCCTCTTTCCTGCCACAACGGCGCATGTGTCGAAACCAACCAGACCGACCAGACTGAGCCCATTATCGTGGATTCTTGCTGAGGCAAAAATCCACCGGCGCAGCTATGGCGACCTCTCTCCTCTGGTCATCTTCGCGCCGAGCCATGCAGCACCACTCGCGAGGCACCCACATGGTCCGCTTGTGGGTGATGAGAAAGGCCTTCGATACTCAGGGGTTCACGCACGACCCTCGCCAAACCGACTTGTTCTGTAAAGGTTCCACACACGTTCCACGGCCCAAAACTCCCGCATATACCGGCGTTCCACGACTGTTCCATAGAGGCAGAGGGAGACCGCGCCAAAGACCTTGTGGAGAATCTCCGCTGAATGGGGGTAACGCTTTGCGTCCGTTGTGTTAGTAGCAGCGAAAGGATGGCTGATCGACAATCCGCAGTTTCTCAATTCATGACCACTCGGTGGACTTTGGTCCATGACGCGGCCTGCGGTGGAGAAAAATCCCGCGAAGATGCCGAGGATCTGGTGCAGGGATTTCTGGGCCATCTGGGGTCAGGAAAATCCCTGAGCGGGCTTGACCCAGCCAAGGGGCGCTTCCGAAGCTTCCTTCTGGTTTCGTTCCAACATTGGATCATCAATGATTGGAAGCATGCCTCACGGGAAAAACGCGGCGGCGGAGAGACGCCGCTATCCTTCGACTGGCAAAATGCGGAGAGCAGCTTGAAATTGGAAGTGGCGGACCATCGAAGTCCGGATCTGGCTTACGACCGGGAGTGGGCGATCGCCCTGCTCGACAAGGTGCTGCGCGACTTGGAAGGGCAGGCGGCTGCGGAAGGAAATGCGGCAACTTTCGAACACCTCAAACCTTGTCTCACCACCGATGCCGATCGAATCAACTACTCCAGCATCGCCGCCGTCACGGGGATGGGCGAAGGGGCATTGCGGGTGGCGGTGCACCGGCTCCGCAAGCGCTACCGCCATCTCATCCGTGATGAGATCGCCCGCACCCTTGCATCTCCCGATGCTGTCGAAGATGAAATGCGCTCGCTCTTCGCGGCTTTGGCCGGGTGAGAACATTTCACGTAACATCATGCGACACCTGTTTTTCTAGGAAGTCAGAACCCTTCACCTCATGAACGATTCCTCCTGCCCCGAATGCAGCGCGCCCTTGCCGGGAAATGCCCTGCAATCCCTCTGCCCGGCCTGTCTCATGCGGCAGGCACTGGCCTCCCACACCGTTCAAGGCACGGACTCCGCCGGGATGGCAGCAACGCCGACTACGGAGGAAATTGCCGGCCGATTCCCGCAGTTTGAAATCCTCGAATGCCTCGGCCGCGGGGGAATGGGCATCGTTTACAAGGCCAGACAGAAATCCCTCAACCGCCTCGTCGCCATCAAGATCCTTGCCCCGGAACGCGAGCACGATGCCCGTTTCGCTGAACGCTTCGCCCGCGAGGCCGAGTTGCTTGCCCGGCTGAACCATCCGCACATCGTCACCATCCACGACTTCGGCCACGCGGATGGATGGTTCTACCTCGTCATGGAGTTTGTCGATGGCGTGAACCTCCGCGACCTTCTCGGTGAGGGAAGGCTGGATCCGAAACAGGCTCTCGCCATCGTGCCGCCTCTCTGCGAGGCTCTGCAATACGCGCATGACAAGGGGATCGTTCACCGTGACATCAAGCCCGAGAATCTTCTGTTAGATCGCGAGGGTAGAATCAAGGTGGCCGACTTCGGCATCGCCACCTTGTTGGGAAGTTCGGGGGAAAGCTCCGGCACGCCACCCTACATGGCTCCCGAACAAGCCTGTGGACTCACCGATCACCGGGCCGATCTCTACGCCCTCGGGGTCGTGCTTTATGAAATGCTCACCGGTGAGCGCCCCGGGACCGACCTCGTTCCGCCCTCGCAGAAAGCCCGAACCGATGCCCGCCTGGACGAAATGGTTCTACGGGCATTGGAGAAGGAACCGGCTCACCGATATCAATCCGCCACCGAATTCCGCACCGTGGTGGAAACCTTGCAAACTCCCGCCCCGCAAGAAACCCCACCCCCGCTACCCGCCCCTGGCAAGCCTCACGGCAAGCTTCGCCGCTACTGGTGGGTGTTCCTCGTCACACCGCCGCTGGGGGCTCTGTTAGGCTTGGTGATCGCGGTCATCTGGATCTATCTTGCACCGAAGGTTTATGAATCAAACGCGCTGGTCCAGATCACGTGTCAATCGCCAAGGACTCCCGAGCAACCTGGGAACGGGGAGCCCCTATCTTCCGAGCTGACTTCCAGTGAATGCCTTCGAGCGGTGATCGAAAGACTGCAACTCGCCGACTTCTGGATGCTTGAGCCGGATCAGGCGGAAGAGAAACTCAGAGATTTGATTCACGTTCGGAATCTTCCCGGCACCAGCCTGACGGAAATCCGAACCCGGTATACCGATCCGATTCAAGCGTCCGAGATCACAAGAGAGCTCATCGCCGTGAATGATCATCGTTTCAGGACAGCCCCGCCAGATGGAATGGAGGATCTCGCGATTCACATCCACCAGAAGGGGACCGTGCCAAGCGTTCCGGTGGCACCCAATGTTCCACGCCTGCTGGTTTTATTTCCTCTCGTCGGCTTGCTTCTATCTCCCCTTGGCGCCTTGGCGCTGATGTTCCTGCCACGCTGGGTCTGGCTTTCGGGAACAGCAGCGATTGGGATCGGCGGACTTGCCATGACCCTGGGTCCCATCATGGCAATCCTTGCCGGGCTGCTCCTGTTCTCCATCGCTGCCGGGATTTACGCTGTCGTCAAAACCCTGCGGTCCAAGAAACATGTCGGCATCAAAATTGCAGTCGTCGCCGGGCTTGTTCTGGCTTGTTTTCTCCTCCTGTTAGGGGGACCGATGGCGGTGAGTCTGCACTATTTCCGTCTCCATCAGGACTTTGCCAGAACCAAGAGCATCGAAGCCAAGGCACTGCAGAGAACGACGACTGAGGAAACCCTGACGGAACCGGAAGTTACCGACCGAGAATTCTCCATCCATGTCAATGTGCTGGGTGAGGTCGACTTCCCAGGCAGTCACCGCCTCGAGACCGGTGGCACCTTGCTCGATGCCTTGGCCGTGGCAGGCGGATGGACGGAAGAGGCCGATCTGGGCAAAGTGGTGCTGCAACTCGACAGTGAAAAGAAAGAATATGATCTCGAAAAAATCGCCCGTGGACTCGCGGCCGATCCGGTCCTTCGCAATCACCATCAAGTCATCGTTCCCACCACTTCACCCTGAACCAACGCCAATCCATGGACTTCTATCCCATTCAGGCCATCCTGATCTATTTATCGATCCTCTTCGCACCGATGGACACCCAGCGGGTTGATATCGCTGGGATGGATTTCTCGGCCAGCATCCGTTACGATGGAAATGCTTGGTTATTGGAAGATCCCGATGGATTTCATGAAATCGGTATCGAGGGAACCCGGCTCATCGATCGATCGACCCCTGAAAACTCCATCGAGCTGAAGAATTACATCTCGCAAGCCCAAGGTCATGACTGGCAGCGAGAACCCGGAATGGCCCTGCCTGATGATTCCCACGCAGAGGCGATTTCCGTCGAAAAAACGCCGGAGGGCTTCAGGATCGAAAATCAACGCGAGAAGTTGGGCCGTTTCGAATACCGGATCATCTACAGCCGGGCCGACCATCCTGCGGGAGCCCGATGCAGGGTCTTCGGCGCTGTGAAGAAATCAGGATTCATCGCTCTGCACGAAGATGATACCTTGCGCTCCGTTTTGGAAAAGTCGGGAGGTCTCACGGGACATGCGTTTCCGCTGCAAGTCTGGGTCATCGCGCCGAACCCCGGAAGCGGGCCTCACGAAAGACAGGGGTTTGATCCGGCCGCCGTGCTCGCTGGCACACAGGCCAATCCAACCATCCACGATGGCTCCACGGTGTATGTCATGCCCGGGACTCTGTTAGAAATTAGGTATGATGGGACCATCATGCTCGATGGCAAAGCCGGGAACCTCGCGTCGATCTCGGCTTGGTTGGAGAAACGCCATCGGAATGGGGTGAGGCACGCGAGAATCCTATCGTCACCGCATACTTCCCCTGATCAGATCAAAACGGTGACAGACCTCTGCCGGAAAGTGGGCATCACTGAAACGCTGATGAAAGCGCGGGATGCGGACAAGTAGATGCCCGTCAGGATTCTAGACGTCCAGATAGTTGAAAGTGAGCACACCACGGGTCCAATCGACCGTGACTTCGGCACAATCGCCAGGACAGGAAAGTCGACCCAGTTTCTCGGTGCTTGTCTGGTCTGTGGACACAAATCCCATGTCACGAATCCATTGTTGAAGAGTCGACGGTGGCGCCGTGAACTCGATGAGGATGTGGCTCTCGATCCAGCAGGAGCTGTTCTCATATCGATTGACCTGCGCATCTTTCGGAACGGCGACACCGCTCATGCGTGCCATGATGCGCGAGGGATCGAGCCGATCTGCTGCCGCATTCCATAGAAGACAGAGACCGAGGCAAATGATGGGAAAAGTCGGAAGAATCCATCTCCACCGCCCCTTCCAGATGAGAGAGCAGAAGAGGTAACCGATGAGATAGAACGGAATCACGAGGATTTGCAGGAAGGCCGCGAAGATGAAACCACCGGCAATGATGGGAAGAATCCGGCCGTACGATGTGACGGTGATGGCCTGATAGCAAAGAAGCACCAGAACTGTAAAACAATACAGCGCAACGGCGAGCATCGCCTGTTTCATCAGCTTCGCGCGGGCCCGGAGCTTCGAATCGAAGTCGGGATTGGCCGATGATTCACCCATGGGTGGGAATTACGGTCGCGCGGGATTCCCCCTATCATCTCTGAAAGCCCTTCCTTGGGTCTTGAAATCATGAGTAGGGGGATTCATCACTTCCTCCGTCAGCGGCGCAATAGATGGGCGGCTGGCATCTGACGTCATGAGTGGTTGCTGTTGTGGAAAAGCGCCGGGGCCGGAACCGGAGGACGAGACAACGTCAACTCCGGACGAGCCTGCGGAAAGCTCATGCTGCGGTGGCCAAAAGGACGCGGCAGAGGGGGGCGGCTGTTGTGGAGGCGGTGATGGCGGGATCGATGGTCTTCTCTGGGGCTCTTTGGTCCTGATGCTGGCGGGAGTGGCAGGTCATTTCATCGGCGGTGGGCCCGGATGGTGGCAGACTTACAGCCATGGGGTGGTGGAGCTGGCCATGAAGGCATGGTGGGGGATTGGCATCGGCATCATCGCGGTGGGCATCCTCAGCCATGTCCCGAGGGAGTTGGTGGCACGTCTGTTAGGCCGAGGTGGCAGCATGGGCGGCATTCTGCGTGCGACTTTTGCGGGCACCTTGCTGGACCTTTGCAACCATGGCATCCTGATGGTGGGGATGCAGCTTTATCGGAAAGGGGCATCACTTGGCCAGACGATTGCTTTCCTCGTGGCCAGCCCGTGGAATTCACTTTCGCTCACTCTGATCCTCGCGGGTCTGATCGGGGTGAAATGGACCTTGGCATTTGTCGGGCTTTCCATGGTCGTTGGCGTGTTTTCGGGCTGGTTCGCCGATCGTCTGGTGAAAAGGGGGGTGCTGCCGGGCAATCCAAACGCCGTGGAAATCGAGACGGGCTACTCATGGCGCGAAGGCCTGAGCGAAGTGGGCCGCAGGATCCGCCCGGGCAAGGGGCGTCTGGGGGGGCTGCTGCTGACCGGCTTGCGCGAATCCCGAATGATCCTGCGCTGGATTTTCTTTGGATTCGTGATGGCGGCGGCGATCCGAGCGCTGGTGCCCACAGAGGTTTTCGGGCACTACTTCGGGCCGACCTTGTTCGGTCTGTTGCTTACCCTTGGCGCGACGACAGTGATCGAAGTTTGCTCGGAAGGATCCAGTCCGATCGCCGCGGACCTGATCAACCGTGCTGCGGCTCCCGGAAATGCCTTTGCTTTCCTGATGGCGGGTGCGGCAACCGATTACACCGAAATCCTCGCGCTCAGGGAAACGACCCGCTCGTGGAAGGCGACGCTGGCCTTGCCCTTGTTGACCACGCCGCAGGTTCTTGCCATCGGGTGGTGGCTGAATTCATGAGCCGATGCGGCCAGGATCCGGGATGGACCGGCAGGGGAATCCGGTGCATGCTCGCCGCATGAACATCGTGCTCGGCGTCACCGGATCGATCGCGGCCTACAAGGCGGCGGAACTCGCATCGCTATGGGTGAAGGAAGGACATCGCGTCGATGTGGTGATGACCCGGGCAGCCACGGAGTTCATCACGCCGCTGACCCTACAAACGCTCACCCGTCGGCCGGTGCTGGCAGGATTGGAGGATGAGAAACAAAGCTGGAAGCCCGGGCACATCGCGCTGGCCGATGAGGCGGATGTCCTGGTGGTCGCCCCGGCATCGGCCAATACGCTGGCGAATTTCGCTCACGGGCTGGCACCCGATGCGCTTTCCGCGGTTTATCTGGCGCTGCCACGTACGACACCCATCGTACTTGCCCCGGCGATGAATGGGAGGATGTGGGATCACCCGGCCACCCGCCGCAACCTCGACATTCTCGCCGGGGATGGCTGTCATTTCGTGGGTCCGGATGCAGGGATGCTGGCCTGCGGATACGAAGGCGTGGGCCGCATGGCACCTGTGCAGGAAATCGCAAGTCATGTCGCCCGCGTGATGGGTTCTTAAGTGTTTTCGCCCGCAGTCGGCGCTCACCCCAGAAAGGGCCATCAGTCGGGTTGTGTGAATTCAGCCGGCACCTCGCCATCACCGGTTTTTTCCCCATCAAGCAACCAACGGAGATTGAAACGGGCCACAGTGCCCGCACCACCGGGGCCGCCTTCGTAGAGGAGATGGATCCAGCCTTCGGAGGGGGTTCCCGGTCTGCCGACGGTGATCGAGGAATAGGCAAAGGAACCCTCGAAGACCCCGCGGCGAAGGGGCCAGGATTTGCCTCCATCGAAACTGATCCACACGTGACCATTCTTGCGACCCTTGTCGCTCACCACGTTGCTGAAGAGCAGGAGGTCGCGCTTGAGAATGGGGAGCCGGGCAAGACTGCCCATCAGGCCGTAAGTGGAATCCGTGTTGCCATCGGGCAGGACGGTCGAGCGCACGGGATTTTCCCAGTTCTGCCCCCCGTCCGTGCTGCGGGCATGCCAGCGCCAAAGCGATTCCTCCTTGGTGGGAGCCCAATGTCGGCGGGTGTTGTAAAGCAAGCTGCCATCGGCGAGTTCGGCGATCGAGGCCTCTCCACATCCCATGATCGGAATCGGCTCGGATGCCTTCCAGGTCCGACCCCCATCATCGCTGAAAATGGCATTGGTGTAATGAGTATGGAAAAACTCCCGCGGGTAATTCGTGCGCCCATACCAGCGGCTCGGGACGAGCAGACGGCCCTTGAAACGGCCATGCCGAAGCGTGATGCCCTTGTCATTCATGTGCATGGCCGGGGTGTGGCCGAAGGAGTTCGGATGCAGCGTGAAATCCTGCGCCTCCCAGGTTTTTCCGTGATCCTTGGAACGGTAGAGATGCAGCGGGGCGGGCGGGTGCGCGTCTTCCATGAAGGCGAGGACATCGCCGGAAATTTCATCGACGGTTAGGCCGCTGATGGAAAAGCCCTTGGCAATCCGCGTGGCCGCCGACCAGGTCTTGCCACCGTCCTCGCTGCGCCGGATGTCCACCTGCCCGAAGGCCGCAAGGACACTGCCATCCAGGGCCACGGTGATGTTGGGGAAGCGTCCTTGATCAAAGAGGGGCTGTGTTTCAAAGGCGGCCGGTTTCAGAAACACCTCGATCCCGCTCTCATGCGCGCTCGCTGGCTTGAAATGGGCATTGTCCTGATTCCAGCCGATCTGGGCCACAGCCGGAAGCGAGAAGGCACTCATCCAGAACAAAGATCGAATAGCGGAGGCAAAACACATGGCGAGGATGACATGGATACCGCGCAGCCCGCGCCATCCTTGCGGGAATGATCTGGTTTTAAGATCAGACCATGGGCGCAGGCGCTTCCGGGATGCCAGTTTCGCCGCGAAACGCCACATGCATGATGAGTCGACCGGCTTCGAGGCATGGCTTGAGGCTCCACCCATGGAGGCGGATGCAAGCGACCACGATGGAAAGCCCCAGTCCGGAATGCTCCCGCTCACCCCGCGCCGAGGATTTCCTCCAAAAACGGTCGGTCAGTCTGACGAGATCGCTCTCTAACAAATCTGGGGCGGCATTGCTGATTTTCAGGCCGGCATCATCACCGTGGACCTCGATGATGGTTCCCGCCGGCGAATGAGCCACGGCATTGCCTAACAGATTTTGCAGGATGGCCCGCAGGAGGTGGGGATCGGCATCGATGGATACGGCCGCCACAGCGACATCCACGTTCAGGCCGCGGTCATCGATCCGGTTTCGCAAGCGATGCACCGTTTCCTGAACGGCGTCATGAAGGGAAACCTTTTCGCGGCTCACGATGTGCCGACCCGAATCCGCCCTGGCCAGAAGGGCGAGTTTGTCGATGAGTGCCGTCATTTCATCGGCTGCGCCAATCATTTCCTGGAGCCGTGCCGGTGTGGCGGGGTCGGCCGGGTCCATGGCGGCGAGTTCGGCCATGCCGCGGATTTCAGCGAGGGGCGTGCGGAGTCGGCCACGGGTTTCAATTCCTCCGGCAGAGAAGCGGGTTCGAGACGCCGTTCCGTATCGCCGGCGCGGAAGGCGGTGATCTCCCCTGTCATGCGATGGATGGGCTTCAGCCCCCGACTCAAGGCGATTCTAACAGCCGGCAGGAGCAGCAGCAGCCCGAGGGAAGAGGAAACCGCAAGCACAGAACCGAGGATGGTGAGCTGGCGGTTCACCGCATCCGAGGGACTGGCAATGATGAAGTAGAGATCCTGGAATCGTCCCTTTTTGTCGTCCTTGGGCCGGATCAACTGCGTGTAGTATCGCGCTGCACGACCATCGGCGAGGACCAGATCGCCAATTTCCAGGCTCCCATCGACGGGCGGTCGGATGGCGTCTCCGGCCCCGCCGATGGGCCTCGCCGGGCCACCGGAGGGAGATTCGAGATAAAGCGATCCGTCCCCTCTGCGGATTTCGAAATAGTCGGTGCCGCCTTCCCCGAATCCGGCAAAGTCACGGACGGTCAGATCGATTTCAAAGTCACCTTCATCGACCTCCGAAGCTGTCACCAGCGCGCGGCCCTTGGCAGCCAGCGTTTCATCAAAGCCGGAGCGGATCACCTTGCTCATGGTCAGGTAGGAACCGATGGCCGTGGTGGCAAGGATGCCTCCAATGACCACGCAAAGGGTGAGCGTGAGCTGGCGACGGATCGATTTCATTCGCAGGCAAGAGTGTAGCCCAGTCCGCGGCGGGTGTGAATGAGCGGCGGCGCCCCGGCCTGATCGAGCTTGCGGCGCAGCGAGTAGATCGCGGCATCTACGGCATTGCTCAAGGGACCGTCCGCCTCGGCATAGAGGCGCTCCTCGATCTGCTCACGGCTGAGGATGTGGCCGGGCCGCCGAGCGAGGCATTCCAACAAGGTGTATTCGCGGGCTGTTAGAACGATGGGCGTCCCGGAAACCGCGACATGTCGGCGGGCGGTATCGACTTCCAGAGGGCCGATCCGAAGGCAGGGGTCCGCCTGGGCGTAGCGCCGCCGCGTGAGGGCTTCGAGCCGGGCGACCAGTTCGGCCAGGGCAAAGGGCTTGGTGAGATAATCATCCGCTCCCGTGCCGAGGCCGCGAACCCTTTCTTCGACACCATCCAGTGCGGTGAGAAGAAGGACCGGGGTATCGATGCCGGCCGAGCGCCACTCACGGAGGATTTCGAGACCCTCCTTGTCGGGCAGCATGCGGTCCAGAACGATCACATCGTATCCCGGATGGCGGCCCATGATGGAACCTTCCGCGCCATCGACGGCGAAGTCCACGGCATGCCCGAGTTTGGCAAGTCCGCCACCCATGGCATCCCGCAGGCGGGCGGAGTCTTCAACAACGAGGATCTTCATCTTCAAGCAAAGGCTAGAGCCCGGAGCGGAACTCGTCCACTCCGGGCTGGGGTTTCATCAAGGTGCCGGGAAAGACCGATCAATCGTCATGATCTTCATACTGCTGGGTCACGCGACCGGAGGCATCGAGCGTGAGCTTGAGGTCGGACTGGCCGCTGCGCTCGATTTCGGCGTAGTAGGTGACCGTGCTGCCTTCGGTCTCGCGGTCGAGGTCATCGACCCTGCCGCCGAAGCTGCCAAGGGTGTTGCGGACTTCCTGCGGAGCTTCGGCGAAGGCGAGATCCTCGCGGATCTTGATGAGCTGGCCATCGGCCGCGACGTAGATTTTCAGATCGGTATCGCGCGGCAGATCGACTTCGGCGACATAGATTTCCTTGCCGTTGATGGCAACCCAGTCGACTTCCTCGATCATGCCACCGCGGGCGTTGGACTCGATCGTCGAACGCACCGGCTGCGGGCATTCGTGGATGGCAAGTTCCCTTGCGGTGGCGGTGGCGGCGGTGAGCGCGATGGCGGTCAGGATCAGTTTTGATTTCATGGTTGTGATGCGTTTGGTGTTGTCAGGTGACACGCAAACCATGGCAGCCGAAGATGATGGCCGGATGATCGGGTGAAAAAAAAGCTCCGCACCCTGAAGAGACAGAGTGCGGAGCGGCTGATGACGAGGAATCGCTGGAGGATTCAGGGAATCGTCACGACGATCCTGGCGAAACGGATGGGACCATCGGTCGGGATGGTGTATTCCACCGAGCTTCCGTTATCGACGACACCACTTGTTGCCGGAACCCAGTCAGCAAGATTCGTGGAAGTCTGCACGACATAGGTGGCGAGTGCGGCAGGGTCTTTCGGCCAGGTGACTTTGCCATTCATGAGGGCAGGGTTGGCCGTGAAGCTGGATCCGGTTTCACCGAAGAAATACTCGACCCCGTTCGGCACGCCATCCTTGTCGAAGTCCTCATCCGGTCCGCCGTCTCCGGCGTTGATATCGGCCCAGACAAGGTAACCACTGGCGGGTCCGCTGGTGACGGTCACGACACCGGTGCCGGTGAAGCGGGTGTCATCGATGAAGGTGGCTCCTGATCCCGTGGCGCCCCAGGTTCCGGCAGCCTGCTGGTTCGCACCGAAAAAGAGGGTGTCGACGACTTCATTTCCGCCCGAGGGCTGAACCCTGCCACCATCGATGATGAGCGAGGTGGAGTTGGCCAAAGAATCCCCATCCACCGCGAGAATGCCAGCCGTGACCTTGGTCGTTCCCGTGTAGGTGTTGGTTCCTGTGATCTCAAGCGTGCCGGTGCCGGATTTGACCAGACTTCCGGATCCGGTGAGTGTTCCGCCGAGGGTGATGTTGCCACCGCTGGTATCGACGGCGGTTCCCAGACTGGAGTCTGTTAGATTCATGCTTGCCGCCGAGGACCACGGGGCGGAAGCGGCGAGAGTGACGGCGCCGAGATCGAGGGTGACGGGTGCTCCTCCGGTGGAGCTGATGCCGCTGCCGCCGAGGGTGAGCGTGCCTCCGGTGGCGGTGAGGGTTCCGGAATTCATCTCGATGCCGGGAGTGGTGAAGCTGCCGCCGGAGAGCCTGAATGCGGCATCATTTCCCGCCGTGCCGGACGCACCTGTGCCACCATTGAGGGAAAGGGTCAGTGCGCCAGTGAGGGTGGTGCTGCCGGCCGTTTGGGCATAGGTGCCGCCGCGGTTGGCCGTGGTGTTCGTGGCGGCGCTGCTGTTGAGCACGAGATTCGCCGCTTGCACTGTGCCGGAGTTGCGGAAGAACGAGCTGTCGGTCGTGACTCCGCCGCCCGTCGTGTTTCCGCTGCCCTGCACCGTGATGTTTCCGGGTGTGGTCACCGATCCGAGGTTGTTGAAATTCGCTCCCCACTGGGCTTGAACCGTGATGCCGGAGGTTCCGTTGATCACGCCGCTGCTACCCACGGTGAAGCGGTCGATGTTCACGGTTGTCGCCCCG
>JALOTY010000023.1 GCA_025457665.1 Akkermansiaceae bacterium
CAAGACACAAGACCGGAGAAGCAGCAGATGCTTCGCGCGTTTCTTGGGCGGATCATGGGCTCCGGGCCAGCAGGCTGGCTCCGGGAAAGCGGCAGCAGGCTGCCGCAGTCCATGACCCCCCCATCTCTTCCGAGCATTCTCCTGCCTTCATTCTCCTGCCTTCTTCAGTAGCGGGAAGCGGGGAGCAAGGAGCGAGGAACAGCCGGGAAAAGACAGAAGACTTCAAGACTCAAGATACAAGACCGGAGTAACAGCAGATGCTTCGCGCGTTTCTAGGGCGGATCATGGGCTCCGGGCCAGCAGGCTGGCTCCGGGAAAGCGGCAGCAGGCTGCCGCAGTCCATGACCCACCCATATCTTCCGAGCATTCTCCTGCCTTCATTCTTCTGCCTTCTTCAGTAGCGGGAAGCGGGGAGCAAGGTGCGAGGAACAGCCGGGAAAAGACGCAAGATTTCAAGACGCAAGACACAAGACCGGAGGCCGTTGCACGGTAGGGCGAAGGGCGAAGCCCCGCCTTGGCGGGGAAGGGCCAAGTGCCAATGAGAGCGGGGCGCAAGGGGCGCAGACGAAACAAGAGGATAGGGAAGGTAGGCGGAGGGGCGCGGGGTGGTTTGGGGTTTTTCTCGATGTGTCGGAATTGCCACGGGATAGGAGTGGGGGAGTTGACGGGATTGTGGGAAGTTCGGACGGGTTGATGGTTTGACCCTGCCGAGCGATGAAAATTGATATCGTGACCGACACGTTTGCGCCTGATGTGAATGGGGTGGCGATGACCTTGGGTCGTCTGGTGGAGGGGTTGAAGGGCAAGGGACACCGGGTGCATGTGATCCGTTCCGGGGCGAAACGGAATCATGGGGAGACATCGGCCGCATCGGTCGCCCTGCCGGGATACAAGGAGGTCCGGGTCGGTTTGCCAGGGCCGTTGAAGCTGCGCAAGCGATGGCTGAAGCGCCGGCCCGATGCGATTTACGTGGCGACGGAAAGTCCACTGGGGGTTTCGGCATTGAAGACGGCCAATCTGTTGGGCATTCCGGTGGCCAGCGGGTTTCATACGAATTTCCATCAGTATGTGGGGAGATATGGCATGGCGGGCTTGCAACCGGCGACGATGGCGTGGCTGAAGCGGGTGCATCGTCGTGCAGCGGTGACCATGGCTCCGACCCGTGAGGTGGTGGATGAGCTGGAGCGTGAAGGTTTCCGCAATGTGGTGATGTTGGGAAGGGGCGTGGATACGGTGCGATTCCACCCGGCGAAACGGGATTTGTCCCTGAGGGCGGAGTGGGGAGTCAGGGAAGGCACGCCGGTGGTGCTGGTGGTGGGCCGTGTGGCTCCGGAGAAGAATCTTTCGCTGGCGATGGAATGTTTCCGTCGCATGCGCGAGCGGGTGCCCGATCTGGCTTGTGTGGTGGTGGGGGATGGGCCTTTGCGCGAGTCCTTGCAGGCCAAGCATTCCTTCGTCCGCTTTGCGGGAGTCAGAACCGGGGAGGACCTGGCCCGGCACTATGCATCGGCGGATATCCTGCTCTTTCCGAGCGAGACCGAGACCTTCGGCAACGTGGTGCTGGAAGGCATGGCGTCGGGACTGCTGACGGTTTGCTACGACTATGCGGCCGGAGCGGCGCATGTGCGCCATGGGGTGGACGGCTTGAAGACGGGGAAGGGCGATTCGACCGGGTTCGCCGAACTCGCGGGCATGGCCCTGGATCATTGGCAGGGGCCGATGCGTGAGGAGGCAAGACGTGCTGCCGAGGATTGCGGATGGGGGCGGATCATCGATCACTTCGAAGAACAACTGGCGACCATTTCCGGAATGCCGATGCCGATGCCCCTGATAGGCAAAAAGAAACTGCCGCAGCGTGAATTTCGCACGGTGTTTCTCTCGGACATCCATCTTGGAACCGAGGACAGCAAGGTGGCGGAGGTGCTCGATTTCCTCAAACAAGTCCGTTGTCGCCGCCTCGTGCTCAACGGGGATATCATCGATGGCTGGGCCCTGAAACGCGGAGCAAAATGGCGCAAGCGCCACAGTCGTTTCATCCGCAAGGTTCTCAAAAAGGCGGAGCGGGAGGAAATGGAGATCATCTATTGTCGCGGAAATCACGATGACATTCTGGATCGGTTTCTGCCCATGGAATTCGGCCCGGTGAAGTGGGTGAAGGAATACGTGCATGAGGCTGCCGATGGCTTGAGATATCTGGTGGTGCATGGAGATGGCTTCGACAGCGTTTCCACGAATCACCGGTGGCTGGCATGGCTGGGAGCGATCGGTTACGACTCCTTGCTGGGGATCAATCGGCTCTACAACCGCTGGCGTGCATGGAGGGGCTTGGAGTATTTTTCGCTGAGCAAAAAGGTGAAGGCCAAGGTGAAGTCCGCGGTGAGCTTCGTGGATCAGTATGAGAAACAGCTCCAGGAGCATGCCCGGCGGAGGAAGTGCGATGGCATCATCTGCGGTCACATCCATACCCCGGAGGACAAGCAGGTGGGCGATGTCCGATACCTGAACTCCGGTGACTGGGTGGAAAGCCTGACGGCAGTGGTGGAACACCTCGACGGGCGCATGGAGCTGGTGCGCTACGAGGATTTCGTCCAGGAGGGATTCCAACAGATGTTTGAGGGCGGTTTGCGGGTTCTTCCGCAGCTTGAGGCTTCCGGGGAGGAGCGCTTTGTGCCGCAATTTGGTTAATGGGAGCTTTTCCTCGGGCGGGCGGGGTGGTAAAGGCCTGCCCACCCCCACCCCCATGACCATCGAAGAAGCAAAAAAGATCCTCGGTTTAAGCGAGGATCAGGACCCGACCAAAGTGCTTGGTGACCTGGCTCACGCCCGCGACCAATTGGCCGGAATGGCGGCGGATGCGCCTACGGAGGCCTTGAAGGAGCGATTTGAGGGGGAGCTGCGGGAGTTCGAGGAAGCCATGGGTTTGCTGCAAGAGGAGTCCGAAAGAATTCGCCGGGCGAAGCTCGCGCAAGTGATGGCGCTGGTGCCCGGAGCGGTGTCGGGTGGCGGGGTGAAGTCGAAGCGCGAGGGATTCCTCGACGAGCCGATGCCGCCGCGCAAGGGAGCAGCGCCTGCCACGGAATCGGCGGCGCCCGTCGTTGAGGCCCCGCTTCCGCCACCGGCGAAAACCGAACTGCTGCCCCAGCCCGCGGCCGTGGAGGAAGGGAAAGCGAAGAAAAAGTCCCGTCAGGACGCGCTGGCCATGGCCACGGCGGGGGAGAAGAAGGGCAAGGGGCTGGGATTTTACCTGATTCTGTGCCTGCTGCTCGGAGGCATCGGTGGAGCGGGCATCTATCTCTACGTCCAGCAGCAGCGGGAGTATCATCGCCAAACCGAACTGAGTTTCCTGGAAGGACTGGGAAACAAGCTGGTCGAAGCCCGTCGATGGGATGAGGCCTTCAATGCCTTTTTGAGAATCGAAGAGTTGGAGCCCGGATCCGAGGTCGCCCAACTCGGTCGGCAGGCGATTCAGGAAGGACGGCGGGAGGAGCAGGACCAGTTTGTGGGATATTGGACCGGCGAGGCCCAGTCAGCCTTCGAGGCTGGCCGACTCGAGGATGCGGAGGCAGCGGCCGCGCAGGTTTTGGAGAAATATCCCGAGGAAAAAGCCGTGCTGGAACTCAAGGCGCGGATCGGCGAGGCGCGGGCAGGATTTTTGCGCGACCGCTGGGGCAAGCAGGCACGGGAAGGCATCGAAGCCAGGGACTGGCCCTTGGTGCAGGCGGCCATCGTCGAATTGAGGACAGCCCTGCCCGGCGATCCCTTGCTGGCAAGTTTGGAGCGTGAGCTGGCTGCAGGTCGGGAAAAAGAGCTGAAGGATCTTCAGCGAGCCCGGGAACTGGCGGCAGCCGCGAGACTGCGTGACACGGGATCCTTCGACCCTCAGGCGCTCGAGTGGGTTCAAGAAGCGGTTTCCCTGGCGCCCAAGGACGAGGAAATCCTCAAGCTTTATGAGAAAATCGCCTCGTATTCGAGGACTTTGCGGGTTCCTCAGGATGTGGCCACTCTGGCCGAAGCACTCAAGGGTGCGCGGGACCGCGACCGGATCGTGCTGGGTGAGGGGCGTTTCAAGGCCGGCATCGCGGTGAATGCGGCGGTGCAGATCGAAGGCCAGCCGGATGGCAAGACGGTGCTTTTTGTCGATGCCGTGGAAGCACCGGTTCTGACGCTGGGCCCGCGGGCCAAAGGAGTGAGGCTGACGAATCTGGTTTTCGAGGCCCAGGGTTTCGATGCCGGAGAACTCCGGTACCCCGCGGTGCAGGTCCGTGGTGGTGATATCGAGGCGATCTCTTGTGAATTCCGCGATGCCTCCGGCTGCGGGCTTGAGGTGATCGATGGCGGACACGCGAAAGCCAGCCGCTGTTTGTTTGACCGCAATGGCTGGGATGGCATGTGCGCGCGCGGCAAGGGCAGCAGGATCACTGCGACGGAAAGCCGCTCGATCTCCAACTTCGGCCATGGATTCCAGATCTGGGACGGCGCGGTCGCGGAAATCACCCGATGCGTGGTGAAGGGCAACGCCCGCAATGGCATCCTGATTGATTCCGCTGCCGATGGACTGGTGGTCAGCGAAAACGAGGTCGCCGACAACCGCGAATACGGCATCCTCCTGAGCGCCGGTGCATCCGGGAAAGTTTCCGAAAACCTCTGCGAAGGCAATCACCTGGGCGGGCTGCTCGTCCGCTTTGCTGCCATGAGCGTGGTGGTCGAGGGGAACCGGATCATCGACAATCACTCCGACGGACTCATCCTTGAGCAAGGGCTCAGGCCGGACATCTATGAGTCGAACCAACTCCGCTCGAACGAGGGCCGGAATCTGCGGCAGAACGCGCGTTTCGGCATCGAGCCATGAGGCGCGCTTGACCGCCCGCCGGGGGCTTTCTAGGAATCGGCATGACGCCATTGTACGAAGGCAAGGCCAAGCGCCTGTGGGCCACCGCGGATCCGAATGTTCTGCGGATGGAATTCAAAAACGATGCCACCGCATTCAATGGCGAGAAGAAGGCGAGCTTCGAAAACAAAGGCCGCCTCAACAATGCCATCAGCACCCTGATCTACGGGATGCTGGAAAAGGAAGGCGTGCCGACCCATTTCGTCCGGCAGATCGATGAAACCAATGTCGAAGTCCACAAGGTCGAGATCCTCATGGTCGAGGTGATCATCCGGAATCTGGCAGCGGGCAGTTTTTGCAAACGCACCGGAGTCGAGGAAGGCCGGGTGTTTTCGCAGCCGATCATCGAGTTCTGCATCAAGAGCGATGAACTGGGCGATCCGCTGGTGAATGACGACTACATCCGCGAACTCTCTCTCGCGACCCCGGAGGATCTGGCGTTTCTCCGCGAGGCGGCGCTGAAGGTGAATGCGATCCTCATCGATTTCTTCGCCCGCTGCGGCCTGAAACTCGTGGATTTCAAGCTCGAGTTCGGCAGGCTGGCCGCCCAGCCCGGAAAGATCGTGCTGGCGGATGAAATCAGTCCGGATGGCTGTCGTCTCTGGGACCTGAAAACCGGCGAGAAGATGGACAAGGACCGCTTCCGCCGCGATTTGGGCAACGTCATGGAAGCCTACGCGGAAGTCCTCGAACGGGTAAAATCCGCCACTCGCTGAGTGGCATCAAAGCCGTGATGGCCAGGCCTCGGGAGCGGGGGATTCATCAGGAATTTCCCCGGCGGGCTCCGGCTCCCGGGCGGCGGCATGGATCCATGAAGCCCGCACGAAAAATGCCTGGGGCAGGCCTGCCATGAGGCCGCAGATGAGCGAGGCAAGGCGCTCATCGAGGGGGTTGGAGGTCATCGATTCGCTCAACAGGCAACAAACCGCCACGAATGGGAGGAAGGCCATCCAGATGTCCGGACCGGGTTCGCTGGCATTTGCCTTCGCGGCGCGGAGGCTGGCGATGGCGATGTAGAGAAAGAGCGAGATGTAGGTGCAAAGGCCGATGAGGCCACCGGAGAAAAGCGAGTAGGTCCAGATCGAGTGGCCCGCAAACCAGACCTCCATGCCGAGTTCCTCGCCTTCCGGGTAAACGAGATAGAACTCGGGCGCGTAGTCCTGGTCCCAGTAGTAGGTGTTGCCGATGCCCTTGCCGAAAACGTAGTGCACCGGTTCCTTGCCGAGGATTTGGAAAATCGCCGAAGCCTCGGCCTCACGGGTGAGCCATGAGATGTCCTTGGCGATGTTTCGGTCCGAGGCGTGGTGGAAAAGCCGTTCGTTCCAGCGCTCGATCAAGGCCGGATGCACCGCGACGACCATGAGGATGGCGACCACCGCACCCGCTCCGATCCCGAAGGAAGGCAGGTAGCGTTTCACCGCTTCCGTGGCGCTCAGCCCCCGCCATTTCACCAGCAGGAAAAGGCAGATGGAACTGATCAGCGCGGACATGGCGACCGGGAAAAGGAGGGCACGGGTGACCGTGACGATGATGCCGCCGAAAAGAATGGCCCCGGCGATGAAAACCGAGGGACGCAGCGGCCGACGCAAGAGAAGGGAAGCGCCGATGAATGCGGCGATCCAGTTGTTTGCCGAACTGAGCACCTCCACCCGGGCGGTATCGAGGCTTACGCCCTTGAAGGCGAAGCCATGGAAAATCCGCCAGACGACATTGAGGCATGCGGCGAAAGCAATGGGCCCGACGATGCGCCCGGGACGCACGCCCAGACAGCCGGCGATGTGGGCATTGATCATGCCCGCGAAGTTCAGAAACAGCGGGAAAATCACCCGCAGCGAGCGCCCCGGATCGACGCCCTGGCCGAAGGCATTCAGCAGCATGAAGACGAGGAACATGCCCCAGCCACCGATCACCCACACTCCGGGCCGCGTGAGCAAGGTGCGCCAGCCGAGAAGTACGATGCCTGCCGTAGAGGCACAGGCCATGGCCACGAAAACCAATTGATCCAGCCCCATGCCGCCGCCATCCGCCCGCGAAGTCGCCGCGCGGTAGTCGAGGGCAAAGGACAGGGCAAAGACCCAGAACAGCCGTTCCACCCAGACCGCTTGCGGGGCCTGGGGAACCACAACGGGATCCTGGGGCATGCTCATGAGGTGGGCTCAGTCAGGTTCGGCCAAGGCTGCTGCCAGGGCACTGCCGCGGTCCTGCCAGCGGAAGGCATGGCGACAACGGTCGAGCGCTCCGGCAGCGGCGCGGTTGAGGAAATCGAAGTCATCGATGTGCGCTGCCACCTCCCGGGCGAGGCTGGCGGTATCGGTCGCCGAGAGGGTTTCCACTCCGGGATCGAGGGGCAGTCCGCTGAGGGCGGATTCGATCGATGCCAAGGGCAGTCCGCGAAAAATGTAGTCCAGCGCCTTGAGCTTGAAGCCGCCGCCGAGAGCTTCGGGGATGAGACCGATGCGGGCCGCGCGGAGGTAGGGGTCCACCGATGGCACGTTGGCATGAAATTTGGCCCAGGGGTGTCGCCGGGCGAGATCGGCGAAGTATCCGGGATCGGCCAGACCCACGACGGTGAAGCCGATCCCCGCGGCGGGGAAACAGGCTTCCGCATCGCGCAAGAAGGCTTCGAGGTTCCGGCGTTTGGCGATCCAGCCGAAGGTTCCGGCGAGAACCACCTGACGCGGTGTGGACGAGGTGATCGGCGCAGGAGCGGACTCCGGGATAGGTCCATCGAAGCCCGGAGAAAGGACGAGATAGCGCTTGTCAGGAAAATCCTTGCGGAAGGCCTCCGCGTCCCGCGGGGTGATGGCCGCGATCCAGCGCGAGCGACGGGCGATCCGGTTTTCCAGACGGGCGTATTTCCCGGCATCGATGCGGATCAGCGGAGCCATGAGGCCGCTGGCATCTGCGGCAACTTCTGCGCGGACGACGGCTTCATGGTTGTGGGCGATGTAGAGGACGGGCAGCTCGGCAGGCAGGGCATCGATGGCCCAACCGGCCGCGGCTTGATCGATCACCGCGCGGTCAAAGCGTTCGTTGCGCAGGAGGTCGGCCAGAGTCAGCCGCATTTCACTGCCACCGAGCCGATGGGCGTCGCTGGGCAGGGGAGAGACCAGGGACAGCGGGGATTTCCTGCCGATGGGGCGGGGGAGGTGGAAGAAAGTACGAGGGATATCGTAGCTCGCCGGGCCACCCTGATGGGCGAGCACGGTGGTGCGGACGGCTCCGGTTTCCGCGAGGGCACGCAGCAGGCCGAGGGTATGGATCAGCTCGCCGCTGTTGGCGGCCCGCGGGTCCTGGCGGGTGATCCAGAGGATGCGCATCAGCCTAGGAGGATACGTTCGAAGGTATCGGCCTTGTCCTCGATCGGGAAGGTCGCCTCGGCATAGCCGCGGGCATTGTCCGAGAGGCTGGAACGCAGCGCCGCCGAGCCGTGGAGATTCGCCGCGGCAGCGAGAAAGCCATCGAGATCCCCCGGCTCCACGGTGAGTCCGGCACCATTGTCGCGGGTGATGCGGGCGGCCAGATTGCTCGATGGGACCGAAAGCAATAGCGGTCTCGCGGCGCAGAGGTAGCTCAGGGTTTTCGAGGGCACGGAGAAGCTTCCCGCCTCGTTGTCGAGGAGCCCCACGAGCACATCGCCCGTGGCGAGGACCTGCGGCAGGTCTTCAAAGGGCTGGTAGGGCAGAACGAGGAGATTCGGAAGGTCCGCACCCTCCCGGCGCAGCCAGTCGGCGCCGATGCCTTCGGAAATGACCACCACCCTCACGTCCGGATCCTGACGGTGGCGTCGGGCCAGTTCCAGCAGCATCGCGGGGTTGTGTTTCATGCCGATGGTGCCGGAGTAGAGGAAGACGAAGCGGTTGTGAAGTCCGTGGCGAAGTGCCCAGGGATTGGCCTTGTCGCGGGTGGGCAGTTCCTCGATGACGGCCCAGTTGGGAACAACTTCGATGCGTGAGGGATCCACGCCGAACTCGCGGGTCAGGATGGGATTGAAATCCTCCGTGATGGGAATGATGCGATGGCTTTGGCGGAATTGGCGGGCATCGAGGTGTCGATACCAGCGGCCGATCAGCGGTCCGGCCACGGGGATTTTGCGGCGCAGAAGTTGGTCCACGGCGAGGCTGTAGAAATCCTGCACCCAATAGCAGAAACGCCCTCCCACCTCGGTGGTGGCGCGGGCGATAGGGTCCTGGGTTTCCGTGGGGGTATTCCCGGAGAGCACAGCATCCGGTTTCCAGTCGCGAATGAACTGGGCCGCGCCCTTGCCGTATTTCACCTCCATGTTTCTGCGGCGGGCGAAGGAATATTTGAATCGCGGGTATTCCGGGTCCATCGCCAGTTCGCGGAATTCGAGCGTGGCGGGATCTCCCTCGCGATGGCGGAGATCGCCGCGGGGGGTTTGCAGGGAGCCGGCAAAGGCATGCACCACTTCATGACCGCGGCGGGCAAGCGCGCGGCTCAGAGAAGTGGGGAAGGCGTGGCCAGCGTAGTCGTGGACTACGATTTTCATGACGCAAGGGGGGTGCAGGGGTGAAGGGAGCTTGCCGACGCAACCGTCGGAAACAGCCCGAAGACTAAAGCCCCGGCAGCGGTCGATCAATGACGGGTCCTCACGCAATCACGGAAGGGCCGGGTGGAGCGATGATGCCTCCGAGGGTGGGGGAAAGGATGCCGAAAGAAGCCGACTTCTGCCAGAAAATCGATGCACAAATGTGCATGATTCCTATGGTTTTTTCCATGGGATGATCGGAAAGGGGCGTGTCAGAGTTTGGGCGCAATGATTCGCGAGTCGGGCACCCTTTCCCATCATGCGCCTTCCGCGATCAGCGGACTGGCGGCCTTGAGGGCCGGGTTCAGGACTCCCCCTGACACGCATCGACCGGTTCCATTTTACTGGTGGGCCGGAGGGAAACTCGATCGCAAGCGGATCGGCTGGCAACTCGACCAGCTCTGCGAAAAAGGCGTTCGACAGACGGTGATCAGCTATCCCCACGGTCCGGATGGAGAATGCGATCGCGGCGATCCGGCTCTTTTCACCCCGGAATGGTGGGACTTTTTCCGCTGGTTTCTCGATGCCTGCAAGGAACGCGGCATGACGGCGGGAATCCAGGATTACACGATATCGGAGCCCATGCTGGTCGAGATCGGCCGGTCCACCGCAGACATGCAGGGCGGCCAACTCGGCTGCGAATGGGTCCACATGAAGGGCGGGGAGTCCACTCGATGGGAACTTGAAGAGGGCTGCAAAGCGCTTGTGGCCGCCGCCTATCCTTGGCGCGAAGGGCGGGCATGGGCGGAGGGGCGGGTGGAAGTCGCTGTGGATGCCCTATCGGGTTCAGTTGAATGGCAGGCGCCGGAAGGAGAATGGGTGCTCACCTGTTGTTTCATTTGGGAATCCCCCTTCGATCCGCTGCATCCGGATTCCGGGGCGCTTGCCATCGGCAAGCTCTATGAACCCTATGAGCGGGAATGCCCTGAACATTTGGGTGTGACCCTGAATCTGTTTTTCCAGGATGAGCTGAATTTCGGCGGACGCATGCCGTTTTGGTCGAATCGGCTCTTTGAAGTTTTCACAGCCCAGAAGGCTTATGATTTGCGGCCCTTGCTTCCCGCTCTCTGGCTCGATCTGGGCCCTCAGACGGAAAAGATCCGGATGGATTACGGGGATGTGGTCAGCCGCCGCATCGAGGAAAGGTATTTCCGCCCGGTCTTCGAATGGATGGACTCCCGCGGAATTCTTTTTGGTCAGGATAACGGCGGCAGAGGGCGAATCCGCGAAGGGCGTTCTTACTACGGCGATTATTTCCGGACCATGCGCTGGTTTTCGGCTCCCGGATGCGATGATCCCCGCATCCAGGGTCCACGGGCCTTCAAGGGCCTCAAGGTGAACAGTTCGATCGCGCATCTTTATGGCCGCCCCCGAGTCTGGATGGAGGGGTTTCACTCCAGCGGCTGGGGAGTGCGCCCGGCGGAACTCGTGGATGCGGTGTGCGAGGACCTGGTTTATGGCGCAAGTGTCATCAATCTCCACGGGCTGTATCACGACACCCGGGGAGGATGGTGGGAATGGGCTGCTCCCGACTTTCACTTCCGCCAACCTTACTGGAGTCACTGTGGGCCGCTGAATGACGGATTTACCCGCCTCTGTTGGATGCTTACCCGGGGAGCGCATCGTTGTGAGGTGGGGATGGTTTATCCCATCGAGGCCATTGATGCCCTTCCCGCCGAAAAGGGACGCGCGCCCGTGATCGCCCATATCGGCAATGCGGATATCGACGATGGATTTCATGAGGATCCGGAGGAATGCGCCTTTCGACTCGGTCGATTGATTTTCGACCAGGGCATGGACTTCGATTTTGTGGATCGGGACTCGATCGCCCGGGCAGTCATGAGCGATGGCCAGCTTCACGCTGCCGATGCGCGCTATCGCGTGATGATCCTCCCCAGCATGGCGGCTCTGTCATGTGCCACGGCGCTTCGCTTGAAGGAGTTCGTGGCTGCGGGAGGAAAACTGATCGTGTGTGGCGTGATGCCCCGGGCCAGTGATCACCAGGGCGCGGAGGATTCGCAGATCCAGGAATGGGTCAGGGATCTTTTCGGTTCGACCAAGGGCGATGCGGATGTGCTGCGCCAGCATCCCGAAGGGGGCGAGGCCCTATGGATTCGCAAGAGTCCGCAGGCCTTGCTCGGGGTGCTGCGCAAAGTCCATCGCACCCCGTTCACCGCCTCCCACCCTTTTCAGCTTCTTCATCGCAGGGACCAGCAGGTGGATATCCACTTTGTCCGCAATCCCGGCTCGGACTCGCTTCGTCTTCAGTGGGACGAGCGGCTCTCGGGGATACGCGAGGTCTGGGATCCCTGGACGGGGGACATGGAGGTCATCCACGGCGGGAGTGTGGAGGTTCCGCCGCGCTCGGCCCGCTTGATGGTTTCCTATCCGGGAGATCGTCCGTCACGGACGCTGGCACGCCCGAGGTCGCTTGAGGCTGGCGAAATCGTTTTGGATGGTCCGTGGACGAGTGTCATCCATCCGGTCTTGGACAACCAGCACGGGGACTTCCGCCTCCCTGCGACCGGCGGGTTGATGGGTCCGGAAGCCCGACGTTTCCGCTGGCGCGATGAACATCAGGGCGATGTTGTTAGAACTTGGTTCCACCCCGATCACGAGGATTCCGCATGGGAGGAAACGAGCTATTCCTTCGGCCCGCAGATGGAATGGAGCGGACCCTTTTCCGGAAACCTTCACGCGGGTTCGGATGAATCCCCATGGGACTGGCGTCTCTATCATTTCTCGCGGCAGTGGGGGATTGAAAGGGATCCTTTCCTCGTCGACTGGCTCAGTGGCCCTCACGGGTTGAAAGGTGAAGTGCCGGATGCCTATCTGGATTTCGATGGTGCCAAGCCCGGGGATTGGTGGTGGGTCCGTGGATGCTGGTATGTGGATTCGCCGGGAACACATCGTCTCGTTTCCGCGGGTCGTTGTGCCCATGAGGTATGGGTGAATGGCCAGAAGGTTCTCGATCTGAGCGATGCTCTCGAACCCGGGAAACACGCCCCTTGGAGCATTCCGCATTATGATGCGGAACTCCGCGAGGCAACCGTGCTGCTTGGCGCGGGCGCAAATGAAGTCCGGATCCGGGTGGTCCAGCCGGAAGGTCAACGGGCCCGCTGCTTCGTGGCACTCGATCCTCAGGAAAAGACATCGGACACCCCGGAACTGAGATGGTATGCGGCAGGTTCTTCATCCCTTCCCTCGCTCAGGGCCGCTCCGTCCAGGCGCGCGGTCTGGTTCCGTTTCTCTTCTCCTCCCGGAACCCAAGGCTTGTGTTTTTCAGCCAAAGGAAAAGCGCAGGCGTGGCTGAATGGGAAACCCCTCGATGTGAGGAAAATCGGGCAAGGCAGCCAGGGCTCGATCCGCTATCGAGCGGATGCGGACTCCACCGAGCTTTTTCCTTCCGTGGCTGTCCTCCGTGTGGAGGCGGCGCCGGACAGCCTGGGTGGTGATGTCTTGCCGGATCCGGTTGCCTTTGTCACCGGCGAGGGCCTGATTTTTCCGGGAGATTGGTGCCAGCAGGGCCTCTCGTGTTATTCGGGATTGATCGAATACCGGCAGGACATTCAGTGGTCCGCGAGTGCCGGGTGTAGGCAGATTTCCCTCGATCTCGGTGATGTCCGTGCTTCTGCCGAGGTGAAAATCAACGGCCAAAGCATCGCCACCTTGCTGGCCCCCCCCTGGAGATGCGAGATCGGCCCCTGGCTCCAGGAGGGGCAAAATCGCATTTCCATCCTCGTCGCGAACACTCTCTCCAATCATTACAGTGTGGGAGTGCCGACACCCTATCTTTTCCCCGAGCAAAACTGCTCCGGCTTGCTCGGTCCGGTAAAGATCCTGTTAGATTCTTGAGCGATCCTTTCCGCTGAATTCACGAACCCATGACTGAACCCAAAGATTCCCGCCGCCAGAGCGATGCGGCTCCGGAAGATCGCTGTCCGACCGGGGCAATGATGACCTATTCCCTAGGCGAATGCGCGAACTCGCTCGTGATGAACGGGATTTTCGGCTTCGCCATGCTGTTCTACACGAAGTCGCTGGGTCTCGATCCCAAATGGGCCGGCCTAGCGATGTCGGTTTCCGTTTTCTGGGAGGCAATCACGGAACCGGTGATGGGACATATCAGCGACCACACCCGCAGCCGATGGGGGCGGAGGCACCCTTACATGCTTGTCGGGGGACTCATCATGGCGCTGTGCTCGTATCTCATCTGGACGGTGCCGGAAGCGCTTCGCTCCTCGCAGACCACGGTCTTCTGGTATCTTGTCGTCATGAATCTGTTGCTCCGCACGGGCTTGACGATGTTCTTCATCCCCTACCTGGCACTTGGATTCGAGATGTGTCAGGATTATCTGGGGCGATCGCGCATCCAGGGCATGAGGTGGGTATTCAACATGATTGCCAATTTCGCCGGACCTGCCATGGCGTGGACTTTCTTTTTCAAGGATCAGGGCGGTGTCCAGGCGACGACGGTGGAGTCCAACTATCACATGATGGGCGGCTGTTTCGCTCTGGCGACGGCGGTTCTGGTTCTGATTGTGGTTTGGCGGACTTTCCGCTGGCATGTCGACACCCGTCACGAAGTGGTCTCGTCAAATGGGGGCTGGTTCGCGGGCTTCGTGAGAGAGATGAAGCAGATTCTCGGCGACCGCAATCCACGTTGGGTGTTTGTATTCATCTTCATCGTCTGCGTGGGCATGGTCGTCGTGTCATCGCTGCAGATGTTTGTTTATGACGATTTCATGAAGTTCTCCTCATGGCAGAAATCCCTGGCCCATGGAGGAACCATGGTTGGGATGGCACTTGGGGCGCTGATATCATCGCGGCTGACTGCTCTCTTCGACAAGCGTGGCGCGGTTTTGGTGGGTGGAATGATCAGCATCGGCTGCAATCTCGCGCTGGCGGCGATCTTTCTCACCGGATGGATGTCTCCGGGCCATGAGATAAAGATCGGGGAAACTACGGTGCCTCTGGCGCTCATCCTCTTTGTGCTTTTCCACGCGGGGTATTGGTTGGGCAATGGAATCGTTCTGCCGGTTTCCACGGCGATGATGGCGGATGTGAGTGAAATCCATCGGATTCAAAGCGGGCAAAACAAGGACGGTGCCTATTCGGCGGTCTTCAGTCTCGCAATGAGGATGGCGATTTCCTTCAGCCTCATGGTTTCCGGGTGGTGTTTGAGTGGGATCGGCTATCAGGTTCCTGCTCCGGTGGGTGGGCAAACCCAAGCTGCGATCTGGCAACTTGGCATGATCACTTTCGTTGCAGGTGCCTTGATCTGCGCGGTTTCCCTTGTCGCGATCCGGTTCTATCCGATCACGCGTGATCGCCTCGAGGAGATCCGCCGAAGCGGTCGGAAATGATCAACGGCCTGCCTTGATCCTTCGGCGGTAGGCGAGTGGTGAGCAACCGTTCAGTCGCTTGAAGAAGCGACTGAAGTAGAATTCGTCGTTGAAGCGGAGGCGCTGGGCGATCTGTTTGACCTTGAGGTCGGTGTTGATCACCAATTGCAATGCTTCTTGGTTCAGCCGTCGGGTGAGGTAATCCTTGGGTGTCATGCCCGTGCTGCGGAGAAATGAAGCGGAGAAGGCTTCTGACGTGGTGCCGTTTGCCCGCGCCAGATCCACCGATCTCAAATCAGCCCCCAGTCGGGATTCAATCAGGTCGAAAACCCGGGTAAACTGCGTATGGGTGGCAAGATGGCGGGCAATGAGCTCCTGCAGTTCCGGAATCGCTGCTGCCATCCATTGAAGCAGTTGGCCCCGCAGCATCAGGACATCGGTCATGCTCGGTGGTTTCTCTTCTTCCAAGACCTCGTGCCATTGCGAGAGATCGGTAGTGCCAACAAAGCGAGGTTCGCGGTCCGGCCAGTCGAGCAGGGGATCCACTCCCGGCAGCCATTCGCTGCTCAGCTTGAAGAACAGCACTTCGCAGCGTTCCGTGCATTGTCGCTCGACCAACGTGTTTCCGGGCAGAAACCAGACCTCGCCGGGTTTCAGGTCATAGGTTTTCGATTGATGCACGATGCGTCGATGCCCCGAAAGACCGATGTCGATATGATGAAGGTAGTCACTCTGGCGCTTTCCCGCCGAATCCCATTCTTTTCCCACGACAGCGGAATACATCCCCACCAGATGGATGCGGAACCTTTCAGCCAGATAGGTCTCCCGCTCGGCAGTGCCAGTGCTCACCAAGGTTCGGAGCCCCGCATGGGCATCAGGGTCGGTCGTGTCAATAAGTCGCATGAGGAAGGGGTCGGTAGCAACGAGGGCTACAGACATTAGGGAAGCAAGTCCACTTTCAATAAGTGGTCGTTTACGGGGACTTTCAAAACTTCCCTTCGGGATTTTACGGAATGGACTTCGTATGGACCATGTCGGCTTCTCGCCAAGAAAGCCCTCGATTACTACTGGATATCAAATCATCCAAAATCGGGGCGTTAACGACAGAATGTAGTCCAAAAAGATCGAATCAGCGACATGTGCGCAAATTCGAATCTCCATTTAGTCTATGTTTTCATTCGATTAATCCATGGTCAAATCTGACAAAAATGATCATCCTAACCCACAATCAGAGCCTGGATCCCGGTGGGCGAGAAGTGAACCCATTTTCTTCTCTTCCCCTGGGAACCACCCATTCGGTCTCTGTGAAATTCTCCAATAGGATCGCATCCGCTGGAGCTTTGATTTTTCCCCCAAACCCAAACCCAGGAGCCTTCGCCCTTGCCCGTCATTGGCGGAGGTCCCGACTTTTCAAACCCATGAAATACCAAATCAGCCCGATCCTTCTCGGATCCATCTTCGCCGTTTTCGCCAATCAGCGCTCTTTCGCGGATGTTTACACCTGGAACGGTGGTCCGGGAACCTGGGACACAGTCACCGCCAACTGGACCGGCGCAGGCATGATTTGGCCTGCGACCAGCACAACGGACGACGACGCCATCTTTGGCGGCACTGCGGGCGCAGTCACGATTGCCACAGGGGGAGTGACGGCCAATGACATTTCCTTCAACTCTAACGGCTACTCCGTGGGTGGCGCTGGCCTGATCCTCAATGGAGTGACTCCGACTTTGACCGCCGGAACGGGAGTCGATGCGACGATTTCTTCGGTGATCTCTGGCGCGAGCGGCCTTGTCAAAGCAGGCGCGGGCAACATCACTCTTTCCGGAGCGAACACCTTCACGGGTGGAAGCACGATTTCAGCGGGGTCCCTGGTGATTCAGAACAATGCAGCCTTGGGTGCGGATGGTAGCGCGATTACCGTCAATGCCGGAGCCGCATTGAATCTTGGCGGGTCCCTGGGAGCGAATACTCTGAATCTAGGGACGAGGGTCTTCACGGTAAGCGGAAGTGGAATCGGCGGAACGGGCGTGCTGACCAACACCGGAACCAATTCCCAAAATGCGGCCATCAGCAAAGTGGTTCTCGGTGCTGACTCGACCTTTGGAGGAACCCAGCGCTGGGATTTCCGGAACAATACCCCAACCCTGAATCTCGCGGGATTCAATCTGACAAAAACCGGCACCAATTACGTCAGTCTCGTCGGCGTGGCAGTCACTCCCGGAGTGGGCAACATTACGGTGAACCAAGGGGAATTCAATTTGGCGCTCAATACGAATCTCAATGGTGCTTCAAGCAACTCGATCACCGTGAACAACGGAGCAACCTTCAGCTTGTGGGGCTCCACCATCTCGCACCCTTGGACTCTCAACCTTGCGGACGGTTCCACCTTCCGTGGAGAGAGCAGCAGCGCGGCCGCGAATAATGTTTGGGCCGGTCCGGTGGGGATCACCGGGAACGTCACTCTCCGTGCGGACGGGCAGTTCCAAATCAATGGAAACATCAGTGGCACCGGAAACATCACCAAAACCCTTGGCAGCACCGTCACGCTACGCGGGTCCAATACCTTCTCGGGATCCACCACGGTCTCCACGGGAACCCTCGTTCTCGATTATCTGACCAATGATACGAGCAAGCTCGACGACCTCTCCGCGCTCCAATTGGGCGGTGGAACTCTGAGTCTCACCGGCGGCCTTCATAATGAGGTGGTCGGCTCGACGGTGCTGGCGGCGTCGTCCCATTCGACGATTCAATCCACTCATGGAGGCGTGATCCATCTCAACGCGATCACCCGCAATGCGGCCGCTTCGCTGAATTTCGCCTCGAACGCGATCGCCACCACGGACAATCTCAACGACGCCACGGGAATCCTCGGCACATGGGCGACGGTTGGCGATTTTTGGGCAACCAATGCATCGAACGGGCTGGATGGTAGCATCACCGCACTGACGGACTATGTGTTTTCCTTTGATAATCTCGACAATGCCTCTCTCTATCAGAACAAGCACGTTGTGGTGGACAGTGTTCAAGCACCTGACGCGGCGATCGCCTCTCACAGTTTCATCTTCAATACAGCTGCCGCGAATTCCCTGACCCTGCAGGGCAGCAATTCTCTCACCACGGGAGGGATCCTCGTCAGCGGAACTGTGGGCGCAAATGCCACTGCCATCAGCGGCGGAACGATCACCGGACCTTCAAACGGCGACCTCACGATCAACCAGCGGAATGCCGCTGCAACCGGTGCCTTCACCCTCGGCTCGGCAGTGGTCGATAATGGAACCACCGGGATCCAGAAATTGGGAAGTGGAACAGCCATTCTCACAGGTGCCAACACCTACAGCGGCACGACGAGCATCGGCGCAGGTCAGTTGCAGATCAACAATGCCGGAGCGCTTGGAAGCAGCACTTCGATCAGCACATCCGGAACCGGTGGCGCTGCCCTGGTGCTCAACGATGGTGTGACTGCCGGAAGTGGCAAGACCATCACCATCAACGGTGGGGGAGCGGCTGAGTTTTTCGGCGCCCTGAGCACGAACGGATCCGCAACCTGGGAAGGTTCGGTGATCATTGGTGCACCGACCAGTGCCCGGATCGGCACACTCACGGCCGGAACCCTCACGGTATCCGGAAACATCAGTGAGCCGTCCGGCGTGCCTTCGGCGCTCCTGACCCGCGCGAATACTGGCGGATCGGTTTTGCTTTCGGGTAACAACACCCATACCGGTGGAACCCAGGTGGTCGTTGGCGGCCTGAGAATGGGCAGCGCTACAGCCTTGGGCACTGGCCCGCTGACTCTCGGGGGTGGCACCAATCCCAACAGTTTTTCTTCGGACAGCACGACGCCAAGGACGATCGCCAACGCATTGGTCTTCAATGGTACGACCACTCACGGACTTGGCGATGCGACGAACAATGGCAAGCTTACCTTCACAGGGCCCGTCACTCTCGGAAACGCCAGTCGCACGCTTGGCGTGAACAGCACCGTGGAGATTTCTAACGCCATCGGTGCGACAGCGTCCGTGAATCTGGTCAAAATCGGTGCTGCGGACCTCATCCTTTCCGCTCCCAATACCTACACCGGATCGACGCAAATCAACGGCGGAACCTTGGTGGTGGCCCACAAGGATGCGCTTGCCACGAGTTCATCGGTCTTCCCCTCAACCACCGCCGGATCGGGTGTGCTGCGCCTCGCGACCGATACCAGCGCCGTGATCAATCGGATCGAAACCAGTTCCAGCAATCCCGGAACTATCCTTTCAGACCGTGCGACACCGGGAGATGGCATCAACCATGTGATTCCCGCAGGTTGGTTCGGGGCGAATACCTATACTTTCGCCGCAGGGCCGAATGTCACCGGTGGCACCGCGCGGATCACGCTGAACTCCGCCAATCTCACGGCAGGTGCCGCCAGCACCGCGATTCTCAATCCGACCACCGCGGTGATGACGATCGATGGCCCAGTCAACATCGGCTTGAACAATCAGGCTAAAACCCTTCGGCTCGACGGTGCCAGCACGGGAAACCTCATTTCGGGTGTCGTCTCAAACGGACTCAATACGCTTTCGATCACGAAGACCGGAGCCAGCACTTGGGAACTCTCGGGGGTGAACACCTACACCGGCAACACGACCGTCGCGAATGGCTCGCTGACCCTCTCTGGAAACCGGGTGGCGGCTTCCGGTGCCTTCACCGTGGGCAACACGGCGGGCTTCACCGGGACCCTCAACATCTCCGGCAATCTTCCAGTGGGCAACGTCGAGTTTGGCGTCGGCACATCCGCCTCTGGCGCGGTTGGAATCATCAATCAGACTGCGGGTCTTGTGTCCTTTACCGCCGGAAATGCTGTTCTCATCGGCCGCAACACCGGCGGAGTTTCGGGAACCTACAATCTGAGCGGTGGAGAGTTGAGAACTTACACCTCCACGACCCGCGGGGTGATGCTCGGTGTCAACGATGGCAGTACTGGAAACCCGATCAATGCGACCTTCAATCTGAGCGGTACTGGCTTTCTTAACAACGCGACAGGGTCTCTTCAGATTGTCCGCGGGGATTCGACCTCATCCTTCCACAATTCGACTTACACTCAGACGGGAGGCACATCGAGCAATGGCAGCCTGATCATCGGCGGTGGTATCAATGGCGCCAATGTGGTCAACGCCGCCCTCGGTCAGAACTCCGTCGCCACGGTCTCGATCACCGGCGGAACCTTCACCACGACGACGTTCAACGGTCTTTCCCGTGCAAACAATGTTGTTTCCACCATCACGATCGGTGGCACGGCGGATGTGACACTTCCAGCCTTCCCGACAGCCCGCGGCACGGGTTCCTTGGCGACTCTCTACTTTGATGGTGGCACTCTGAAACCCTCGGCGTCGAGTGTCGCTTATCTCGGTGGCCTGACCAATGCCTTCGTGCAGGACGGTGGCGTGCGAATCAACACCAACAGCTTCGACATCACGGTCAGTCAGAATTTGCTCGAAGATTCAGGATCCCTCGGCGGTGGTCTGACCAAGGACGGTTCCGGAATTCTTGCGCTGACCTCCACCGGAAACACCTACAAAGGAGCCACCACGGTCAACGCCGGCACCCTGAGCCTGGGTGATGGAACCGCCAACAGCGCGCTTGACGATGCCTCCGATGTCATCGTCGCCAGTGGGGCCACGCTGAACCTGAACTTCAGCGCCGCCAACGTCGATGTCGTCGATACCCTGACCATCAACGGTGTTCAAAAAGCCGCCGGTGTCTGGGGTGCTCCCGGATCGGGAGCCCCGAATACGGATGCTCAGCTTTCAGGCACCGGATACCTTCAGGTCACCACAGGTGGAGCCATTGATGATTATTCCACATGGGCCAATTCTTTCTCGCCCGCCATTGGGCTCAAAACCGCCGATGATGACGGGGACGGACTCACCAACTTTGAGGAATACGCCTTCGGTCTCAATCCGCAAAGTGGCGCATCTTCGAGCCCGATCAGCCAAACGCTTGATGCCTCCACCGGTGTCTTCAAATACACCCGGAGGGCAACACCCGCCACCACGGGATTGGTTTACACCTACGAATCGTCCACCACACTCAGCGGATCGTGGCCTTCATTCAGCGCAGTGACCGCCACTTCAAACGGCGCATCGCCTGTTGAGGAAATCACGGTGACCCTTCCGCCTGCTCTCCTCACGAATCCGAGCCTCTTCATCCGCGTTCGCGCTGAAGAACCGTAATTTGATATCCATCTGCCCCCTGTCTTCGCTCTGACCATGCTGTCGAGTGAGGGCGGGGGAAGCTGCCTCCTTCCGCGCAAGATCGAATCTCAAATGCGCCAATTCCTATTCCCAGTATCAGCGATTCTGTTAATCTGAAGATTGGAGAACGTGCAAACCCCCGCGATCCTTCGAGGTCGACCCACCTCACTCAAACCCAGCCCGTCAAGACCGTGAAAATCCCTGCTAGTTCCTTCGGTTCCCTCTTTGTCATCTGTTCGCTGATCCAGACCTCTGGCGCGGCAACTTTGGAATGGTCAGGCTCCTCGAGCGGACTTTCCACCGGCACCAGCAACACGTGGAACACGAACACAACGGCCAACTGGTGGAATGGCAGCAGCCTTGTCAACTGGCCTGCCCTTGGAGGCACCAATGATGATGCGGTTTTCGGAGGGACGGCCGGCACCGTGACGGTGACCACCGCCACTGCCAACGACATCACTTTCAATACCACGGGTTATGTCATTTCCAGCGGGACTCTAACATTGAACGGCACGACTCCGACCCTTTCCACCGGCACCGGGATTGACGCCACGATCTCTTCAGTCATCGCGGGAAGTGCCGGGCTCACCAAAAGCGGTGGCGGAACCTTGATTCTTTCGGGTGCCAACACCTTCACCGGGGTTACTAACATCAATAGCGGAATTCTGCGTGCAGGAAATGCGGCGGCCCTTGGATCGAGCACGAATGGCACCACGGTCGCGTCTGGAGCCACGCTCGATTTGAACGGTCAAAACCTCGGTGCTGAGGTCGTGACCATTTCCGGAACCGGTGTGGGCGGGGCAGGAGCGGTCATCAACACGGGGGCAAGCCAGACACAGGCGCTGCGTTTCCTGACATTGGCCGGAAACTCATCGATTGGTGGAACGGGTCGATGGGATCTTCGCGCAAACACAACCGGCACCCTCAATCTGGCGAATTTCACGCTGACCAAGACGGGATCGAATTACATCGGTCTCGTGGGGGTGACGACGACTCCGGGCACCGGGCAGATCGTGATCGATCAGGGCGAGCTCAGTGTTCAGACCGCTACGAATCTGGCGGGTAGCTCGGCCAACAAGATCACGGTGAACAACGGCGCCACCCTTGGAATGTGGGGATCCACCGTTACCCAGACCTGGACGGTCGATCTTGCCGCAGGTTCAACCTTCCGTGCTGAAAACGGAACAGGCACCAACAACACCTGGGGCGGTGCAATCAACCTTCTGGGTAATGCCACGCTGAGAGCCGACGGGGTCCTTAGCTTGAACGGAAACATCGGTGGTACGGGCGATATCACCAAAACGGCAGGCAGCGTTCTCACGCTTCGCGGTGCCAATACGTTTGCCGGCAGCACTTCGGTCAATGCAGGAACGCTGACATTGGACTACATCAACAATGACAACAGCAAGCTGCATGATGCCTCCAGCCTGACTCTCGGCGGCGGGACCTTGAGTCTGGCAAACGGCACGCATTCGGAAGTCGTGGCATCGACCACTCTCACTGCCGGCACGAACAGCTCGATTTCCCGCGCAAGCGGAACTGCCGTGATCAATCTCAACACGATCACAGTGGGTGCCGGTGCCACCCTCAACCTCGGCGGGTCGTCGATCGCAACGACGGACAACCTCAACACCAATGGGATCCTTGGCGGCTGGGCGACGGTCGGGAATGATTGGGCAACGAACTCCACGAATAGTGCCGATGGATTGATCACCGCCTACACTGGATACACTCTTTCCTCCGTTGCAGGAACTTCGGCCGCGAACTATGCCAGCGCGCACGTCGATGTGGATGCAAGCCAGACCATCGATGGCGCGATCTCATCAAGCAGCCTGCGGTTCAACACGGCAGGGGCACTCGGCTTGACTCTTCAGGGCACGAATACCGTCGCAGGGGGCATTCTGGTGGGGAGCGTGGTGGGCAACAATTTGAGTTCTCTTTCGGGTGGCTCGATCACTGGGAGTCTCAACTCGGTTCTGGTGATCAATCAGCGCAACACCTCCAATGCCCTCAGCATTTCATCGAATCTGGTCGATAATGGCACCACGGGATTGCTGAAAATCGGAACAGGTGCGGCGACTTTGTCCGGGACGAACAGCTACAGCGGGGTGACCACGATCGCGAGCGGACAACTGCAGATCGGCAGTTCGGGCGCGCTCGGGAACACTTCTAACATCGTCACTTCGGGAGCCAATGGCGCATCTCTGGTGCTGAATGATGGCATCACGACGGGTTCGGGAAAATCCGTGACGATCGTGGGCGGCGGAGCTTCCGACTTCTTCGGGGCGCTCAGCACCTCGGGCTCGGCAACTTGGGAAGGTTCTGTCCTCATCGGGGCGGCCACAAGCGCTCGTATCGGCACTTTGGGGTCGGGTGTTCTGACGGTCAGTGGGAACATCAGCGAACCGGGAGGCACCCCATCGGAACTTCTGATCCGCGCCAATACAGGGGGGGCCGTCGTGCTCTCCGGAAACAATACCCATACCGGTGGCACCACACTTGTCTTTGGAGGACTCAGGATGGGCAGTGCCAATGCCCTTGGCAGTGGCACGCTGACCTTGGGCGGAGGGACGAATCCGAACAACTTTTCGTCCGACGGCACGACCGCGCGGACGATTTCAAATGCCGTCGTCTTCAATGCTACGACCACCCACAACCTTGGCGATGCGGCGCTCAATGGCAAGCTGACCTTCACTGGACCGCTCAGTGTGGGCGGTGCCAACCGCACTCTGGGCATCAATAGCACGGTGGAGTTTGCCAATGCCGTCAGCTCCACAGGTAATTTCGGAATCATCAAAACGGGATCCGCCGACCTGATTCTTTCTGCGGCGAACAGCTACACCGGAGCCACCCAAATCAACGGCGGAACCCTGGTCGTAGCCCACAAGGACGCGCTTGCCACCAGTTCTTCCGTCTTTCCTTCGACAGCTAACGGATCGGGAACGCTCCGACTTGCGACCGATACCAGTGCGGTGATCAATCGAATCGAGACCAGCTCGAGCAATCCTGGGACCATCGTTTCCGATCGTGCGACGGTGGGTGCGGGGATCAATCACAGCCTGGGTGAACTTTGGGCGGGTGCGAATACCTATACTTTCGCCGCAGGGTCGAATGTAACCAGCGGAACGGCAGGCCTCACTTTCTCCGGACTCAATCTGACTGCCGGTGCCGCAAGCACGGCGATTCTCAATCCGACGACAGCTGTGGTGACCGTCACTGGTGGGGTGTCGATTGGCCTCAACAATCAAGTCAAGACGCTGAGACTGGATGGTACCAGCTCCGGGAATCTCATTTCCGGAGCGATCAGCAACGGGCTCAATACCCTTTCGATCACCAAGACAGGAACAAGTGAGTGGGAGCTTTCCGGAGTGAACACACAAACCGGTGCAACCACGGTTTCCAATGGCACTCTCACGCTGTCAGGCAATCGGGTGGCGGCATCGGGAGGCATCACCGTGGGCAATGTTGCCGGTCAGACCGGAACGCTGAACATCCGTGGAGATCTCCCGGTGGGTGGCTCTGAGTTCGGCGTCGGCACGACGGTGGCGGGGGCTGTCGGCATCGTGAATCACAGTGCCGGACTCGTTTCCTTCACGAGCGGAAACGCCGTGCTGATTGGCCGGAGCGTGGGTGGGGTGACAGGAACCTACAATTTGAGCGGCGGCGAATTGCGGACCTTTGCATCGGGCACCCGCGGTGTGATGATCGGTGTGAATGCCGGAAGCAGCGGCAACTTGATCAACGCCACCTTCAATCTGAGCGGCACAGGGCTTCTCAACAACTCGACGGGATCGCTGCAAGTGGTTCGGGGTGACGCTACCTCTTCCTTCCATAATTCAACCTACAACCAGACTGGCGGAACTTCGAACAATGGCAGCCTCATCATTGGTGGTGGCATCAGCGGTATCAATGTCGTGAATGCAGCCAATGGTCAGAACTCGACCGCCACGGTTTCGATCACGGGTGGCACCTTCACGACGACGACCTTCAATGGCTTGTCCCGTGCTGACAATGTGGTCTCCAACATCACCATCGGCGGTACGGCGGATGTGACCTTGCCGGCCTTCCCGACCGTTCGTGGTGTGGGTTCGACCGCAACCCTGACCTTTGACGGTGGAACTCTGAAGCCTTCCGCCTCAAGCAGCGCCTACTTGGGTGGACTGACCAATGCCTTCATCCAGGATGGCGGAGCGAGAATCGATACGAATGGTTTCGATATCACCGTCAGCCAGAATCTGCTGGAAGATACGGGTTCCACCGGTGGAGGACTGACCAAGGACGGAACCGGAACTTTGACCCTCAGTGGCAGCGGGAACACTTACACCGGGGATACCGTTGTGAATGGTGGAACGCTCGCCGTGACTGGCGACATCTCCTTCAGCACCACCTTGGTGAACAATGGTGGCACGATTGCAGGAAACGGCACGACCGGATCGCTGGACATTGCCAACGGTGGAACACTCGCACCGGGTCTCTCCCCCGGAACCCTGAGCGTGGGCGGAGATCTCGGACTTAACTCGGCCTCGCTAGTTTCGTTCGAGTTCAATCCCCTCGACACCACCGTCGGTGGAGGAATCAACGATCTTGTCAATGTCACGGGGAATCTGAACCTGGATGGCCTGCTTACCGTCACCGCGACCAGTGGTGATTTCACTTCGGTCACCTCCGGAACCTGGCGTCTCTTCAACTACAGTGGAACCTTGGTGAACAACGGGCTGACTTTCGATTCGTTGCCGACACTCTCCGCAGGCTACACGTGGGAATTGAATACGGCCACAAGCGGTCAGGTGAACCTCGTCGTCATTCCCGAACCTCGAATCGCGCTCCTTGGCGCTCTGGGTCTGCTCTTCATTTTCAGACGCCGCCGGCCCTGAGAGGAAACGCTCTTGCCGGGAGTTTCAATGATCGGGAGTTGGAGATCTCCGCTTCAACTCCGACTCCCGGGACTCTCAAGGTCCGTCGTGGTCTCCTGTTAAAGGAATCTTTCTGAGGGGTCTCTCGGAGCCCATTCCAAATCCAGGCTCGATCTGAACTCGGATCTTGTCTGGGAAATCAGTCCTGAGTGACTTCGACGCGGAGAAACTTGGGCTCTGGTTCGAGGGTAAGATATCGGGTCACGATTTCCGATCCGGGAACCGGAGATAGGCCGATTTCCTCACCGGGCAGAAGTTGGGATGAGGCATCGTCCCAATCGATGAGATTTTCGGAGACTAGGATCCGATAGTGCAGGCCATGATCTCCAGTCAGGCGGCGGAAACGCAGACGGGTGACTTGCTCGCCGCCCAAGTTCGTCAGGTCGATGACTGGGAGCCCTTGGCGGTCGTGGGAGTAAGGATCCATCGCAAAGGCAAACTTCAGGAGGTTGGGTATTCCATCGCCCAAGGGCTGGCCGGATGGACCGCCGAAGCTTTCCGAGGCTATTTGATCGAGTCGGAAATGCCGCGCCTGCCAACGGGTGAAGGGCGCTGAGCTTGGCGATGGAATCAGAAGGCCGGTGCTGCTCGCACCTTGAGCCAGATTTCGAGTCGGAATCATGCCTTCCTCGGCAACGAAGCTGTCGATCAATTCGCCGGTGAGGAAACTCCTTGTTTCGACCCTGCGGATTCCGCTTTCCATGAAGTTCGGAATGATCGTTCCCCATCGTCCCGGGTGTCCGGTGACTTCATTGCGGTAGAATGGCGCATAGTTGGCATCCGTGAGCGCACCGGTGGATTCCACAGCAGCAATGGCGAGCGGGCGACCCTCACCATTGGCATTCGAGTGGAGGACCACAAAGGATTTCGCGGCTGCTGTGGATTCACCATGGATGGCGCTCCCTTGGCCGGAAGCAGGGCCAAAGTCGATGACTCCGACCTCTTCCGTGGCTATGAGGCGGTGGAAAGGTGTTTCGCCTCCCTCGCCATCGTTGAGCAGTATCAGCGGTTGGATGGATCCGCCTGAGGCAAATCGGCCATTCCCGGTAGGTTCGCCCATGAACCAGCCTTCATGTTTTCCCGATGCGTCCGATACCCATTGCCCGTGGCCCGAATGGAGACTGGATGAGAGGAACGAGACTCCTGCGGTGCTTCGAATGAAGCCGTCGGCCATCGGAAAGATCATGTTTCCGGCGCCATCGCTGGTCTCGGCATCGGCGCTGAGGCGAAAGCGGTTGGCATAGCGATAAGTCGTGTTTGGCAGGAGGCCTTCGATTCGGAAGCGCGCCGCCCATGGAACGCGTGCATCATTGGTTCCGGCCCGACCTTGGATGTGCAGAGGCACCATCAATCCGGTGATGGAAAGAACTTGGGTCAAGGAATCGGACTCACCCGCAGTGAGACCGGATGAGCTTGCACGCCAGAGAATGGGGCCGGCGGTGGCAACCGAAAGATCATCAAAAACCACCGTGCCGCCGGATGCCTGCCGGGTGATGGTGCCGGACAGGGCATTGGGGGGAAGGGTTTCAATCTGCACGCTGCCGCCAAATCCGGTGGCAAGGGCCCCTTGGCTGCTGCGGGCTTGAACGATGACGGGGCCGAGGGTTCGGCCGGTTTGTCCCGATAGGGGGCTGTCAATGATGACGAGCCCGGCGGGTGCCGGATGTCCGGCGCTGACTTGGATGTCATCGACCCGCAGTTGGGGACGTGAGCCGCTTGTTCCACTACGATGATAGTATTTCCAACGAAGCTGGACGTGGGGTTGGTTGTCGGCAAGAGCGGGGAGGATGACCGGGCCGATGATCGCGCTGTGTCCGTTCACAGGATTGCGGAGATACTCTACGGGTGCACCTCCGGCCATGACATCGCTGAAGCCCCCGCTGGTTCCGATGCGGTATTGAAGGCGGATGCCATAATCGCGGACATTCGCGGCCACCGTGCCGCCGGTCCACATCACCCGAATGTCTTGGGAACCGGTGGTGTCAAGGTCGAGCACGGCCGTGCCAACATAACCGGCACCTGGATCGTTTTGCGGATCACTGGTGTTGATGAAGGAAAATCCATCCCCGCCCAAACCGTTGATGCGACTTCGTGTGGATCGATTGTAGGGGAGATTCCAGACGTTTTCCATTTCCACGGCCAGCCCGGGGTCTGCGACGACGGTTGAGGTCTGGTAGAAGGTCATGTTCGGGGGATGGGTGCCCGCAGACGATTGGGTGCTCCAATCGCCAAAGAGGTAAGGACCCTGTGTGGCCAAGGGGTGGGCGATCCGGAACTGAGCTTCGGTGAGGGGGCTCCAATTTGCGCCATCCCATACGCGTGCCCTGACCAGAGAGTTCGACTGGAGCAAGGCGGCGACGCCCGAGGAACTTGCCTGGAGGGAGAGGTCGAAACTGAGATCGGTGCTGTTGATCGTGCCGGCAGTGCCGTGCTGATGCATGGAGACCGCGATCACATTGTTTCCAGCCACGAGCAAGTTTGCGGGAATGGTGAAGGTGACGGGAGTGGTTTCCGAGGTCCCGCCAATCGCGGAAAGCGCGGTGCTGAGGCTCGTGATGGCCCCTGCGGGCATGTTGGTTCGTGCGACTTCCGTGCCATTGATGTAAATCACCGCCCCATCATCGCGGATGAGATTCAAGGTGAGCTGGCTGAAAGCCGATGGCTCGGAAACGGTGAATGTCCTGCGAAACCAAGTGGTCGCGTGTTTGTTGTTGGAATTCGTTCCGAAGGAAACGACCGTGGTCTCGTCGCCATCGCCATAGCCCAGTTGGGCGGCTCCGCTTGGCCACGAAGAATCCTGATACCCCGGTGAATGCCAGTCTGTGGCGGGCAGGCTCCCCTGATCCCAATACTTCCACGAAGAGCCGGTGGGGACGAGCGTCTGGGTGCTGCCATTCCAAGCCTGGGCCGAAGGGGAAACGCCTCCGCCAGGAAGGCGTGGATCGCTGCCATCAAGGGTGAAATAGACCGACCCCGTGGTTCCCGTGAATGACAGGGGATACCCGGCGGCCACCGTCCCGCCCGACTGGGAGAGTGTGGGGGCAGCGAGCGATGGAAACAATCCGCGATTCTGCAGATAACCTAACAGATTGGCGCTCCGTTGAGGAAAGTAACCGGTGCGAAGGCTCTCCGTGGCGCTGGCCCAGTTTTCCGGAGTGCGGTATCCCCACCGTGCGCATTCGGCGACGATGGCATTCTGGATCTCCTGGGTGCGGGCATTGAAGCGGGTGAGGTTGCGACCGGATGTGAGCGCTCCGTTGCCGACGAGATGTTTCTGAATCCGGTCGGCGAGAAGCATCCTGAAATCCGGGTGGCCCTCTGTCACGAGGGCTCCAAAGATGCTCCCAGGTCCGGCATTGTCAGTGCGGTTGACGGTCAGCGCACTGGAGACATTCGGCGAAAACAGGAACCCATCACTATCGGCCAGCCAGAACTTGAAGCCCGTCCCGGGAAGGATCGGCCCGGCACAGCGGAATTCGTTCTCGTTGTTGCCGAAGAACCAGATCAACATGAAATCGATGAGATGGGGAACATCGACCTTGTCTTTGATCGCAAGGTAGCTCGAGCGATTTGCCCGGACATTTTCCCACAAGTCCCGGTTGGGTGGTTCCGGTGTCCCCGGCACAAAGGCCGAGCCCACGTTGTCATTGCCGCGAACATTGACGTAGTCCTCCTTGGCTCCGCCGAGGTATTCGGAGAGGAAGGCGTCATCGAGACGTTCCCGCATGTCATACATGCCCCAATAGGCTCCGTTGATGAAAACGTGGGCGAAGCGTCCGTGGGGATTGAGGCTGCCCATGGCGAGTGTGGAATCCTCAATGAATCGTCCGCTCATGTAGCAGCCACGTTCCACCATGTCATGGTTTCCGGCTCGAAGTTCCAGCGAGTCGAAACGTTCTCTGGCAGGGATCCCTTGATCAAAACCCCGGAACAAGGGCGCCTCAAGCTTGGGAGCCCCGTATTTGCTGACGAAGGACAGCTTGTAACTCTTCTTGGCGAAATTCGTCCATGCCCCGCCAAAGCGTTCGACACCGCAGTTGATCTGGATGGGGAGTGCTTGTCCGGGCAGGAAGAATTCTGCGGATCCGGCGATTTCGAGGTAGTCGTCCGGAAGGTCGGGAACCGTGATGGAAACGAGGGGAAGTTCTTCGAAGCCCTGCAACTGACGGGTAAGATAAGTCCCGCTGGCGTAGCTGGCATTCATTCCCGGAGAAGTCGGAACCAGCGAAGGGAAAAGGTAGGAGTGGGTCACCGTTCGAGGTGAACGATAACCTTCACGCCGCACCGTTGCTCTAACACTCTGCGAGGTGGAGATCGAGAGGGGGCCGGTGTAAGGCAGTGTCGGCTCATCGCCATTGATGGAGTAGAGGAGTTGGGAATCCGGGTTCGGATTGAAGAGATCGAGGGTGAAGGCACTGGACATCACGCCTCGGTTCACGCTGAAGACAGGTGCCGCAAGCCATCCTTGGTAGCTTTTCCCGAGGTTGGCGGCCTCAGGTGTGGGATCAAGGAAGGTGGTTTCACCATCCGGAGTCCTGCCATAGGCGAGATCCTCATCCTGGGGGCCGAAGGTGATGGAATCGATGACCTCCGAGCCATCAGGGGTGGAGAGAACGACGGATTCTCCAGCAGTGGAGAGTGCGAAACCGGCATGAAGGAATCCCGCGCTGTCCGTTCCGGAGAGAATGCGGTTTGAGGCAAGAATCACCCGGTTTCCATGCGGAGGAATCATGGTGCCGGCCGGGAAAGTCCATTTCAGCGGTTGCAAAGGATCATCGCTGAGTCCGTAGCCACTCAGGTCCAGGGGTTCTGATGAGGGGTTGTGGATTTCGATCCAATCCGGTGCTTCATTGAATCCATCGCGCAGCGAAAGGCGGTTGCTGGCGACCACTTCGCTGATCTCGGGCCGGAGGGATTGGCTGCCGACCTTCACGCTCACGGATTTGAAATAGGTTCCGGTGGGCGTCGTTCCCACCAGCATGTAGCGGGTGGATTGGGTGGGCGAGAGGGTAATCTGGCCGCTTCCGTTCGCTTGCGTCAGGGCACCGACCGAGCCGATGTCCGGATGGATGCGCAAGCTCTGAAGCCCACCGGTCTGCCATGACAGGGTCACGCTCTGCCCGGGAGAAACATCACTGGCGCTGGCGGTGAAGGACGTGACTCCGACCGTCCCTTCCTCCGCGCCCCAGGCCTCGACTTCGCGGATCCGAAGATACCATTCGATGCCGTTTGTGGTGGACGAGCGGATCTTGTTTTCAAAGCCGATCCGGAGATAACGGGCTTCGACCGGGCCGGGAAGAAAGACATCGAAAACATGGCTCGTGCTTGAGAGCCGCTGAGAGTGAATGGAAACATGATTCTCATCATACAAGCGCAGGGTGGCGCGGCCGAGACGGTATTGGTCAGTAGGCCCCGTGACTCCCGTGACTCTCACATGGGTCAGGGGTTTTTCGCTTCCCAAGTCCGTCTCCCACCAGGCATCGACGGTCTTGTCGGTGGATTCCATCAAATTACCAAGGTTGCCGTCGTTCGCCAGGCCCGGGGCGGGCAGGGTATCGAGCAAGCGCACCATGTAGCCGGGTTTGTTGAGGGCGAGATTGGGTCCGCTGGCCTGTGGCTGGGTGGCGATCAGGCCGACCTCGGCGAGCGCAATCCTATGATCTCCGATGCCATTTGTTCCCCCGGGGGGCAATTCGATCCGGATGATTCTGGCATCGATGGGTGAGGGAAAGGTCACCAGCAGATAGTCGCCATGGGGCGCTCCAGCGAGGGTCGAGGTATGAACCGGTTGGCCGGCCATGTTCTCGATTTTCAGAACAAGTCCGTTCAGCATCCCGTTCCAGACGCTTCCGGGAGGTGGGAGGATCCGCAGGGTTTGGAGCGAGACGGTGCGGTCGAGTTCCATCTCCCAGAAGGTCCCCGGGGAGTTCGTAGTGAGCGAGTAGGTGGATGGATCGTGATCCACCGCCAGCTCGGAGGAAGCGATTCCCTCCGTGCTTGATTGGCGGGTGCTGGTCATGCCATCGAGCTTCAGTGAAGGAGGCACGGGTCCGAGAACACAGGAGGCTTGAACCTGATCGATATCGGTGCCGACGGAGTTTTCGAATTCGGTGGTGAAGACGAAATATCGCGCCTTCTGGGTGGTGGGATGGGTGGTGCCGGCATTGTGATAGACCGTGAGTCCCCTCGAAGAGCTGGTCAGGTTGGTGGCACCAGCGGCGGAAAGTTCGATATCATAACTGGCTGCGGCGCTGCCCCAGTTTCTCCCAGTGATGCGGAGTCGATGCCATGATCCGACGCTGAGATTCGCGAGACCGGGAACGGCAGCCCAACTGCTGCCATTGTAGAGTCCCCAGGCCCCGTTCTGATAGCGGAGGTTCATGGTGGCCGAGCTTCCAGAGATGGGCCCGCCGGAAGTGGAGACCAGGACTTGCAGTTGTCGTGTGGTGCTGGTGGAGACGCGGACGTAGGAATCGACGGTGAAACCGGAAGTGCCCTCGGCTTCGACCGAATCGAATCTCGCACCCAGCCGATTCGTTCCCGAGGCAATCCTCGCATGGCGCGTGCTTCCAGCAGCTCCGGTGGCGGACACGATGCTGGTGCCCGTGGTGCTTCCCCATGACGTGGCGAAACTGCCTGAGTCGAAGGTATCATTCACCAGTGTCTGTGCAGACGAAGCGATGGCGAAGCCAAGCCATGCGGCGATGGCCCGCAACCAGGTGGGGGGATGAGTCATGGGGAATGAATGGGTTTCGGGGCGATCGTGAAAGCCTGTGTGAAATCACCTCACCCAAACCGCAAACAGAGACGCGGGGACTCCTGGGATCGGATGATTCAATTCGATGCGCAGACTTTGAGTCTCGAGAGGAGCTTCAAGGCGGATTCGTGAGATGGTCTGATGATTGTCACGAACTTCATGAATTGTCCGCCCTTGATCGTCAATGACCCTGTATTCACGAATGCAAAAGGGCATGATATCTTCCGGGTGTCCCCACTGACTGGTCTCCATGGCGTGGTCGAAATCGGTATCGAAATGAAGATCGATTTCTCGGATACTGACGGCTTCGTCCCAGTGAAGTTCCAAAAACGGATGGGCATCCATGGGGTCGGCGACCCAGGCATTGGTTCGTTTCCAAGGCCGGTTCCAGCCGTTGGTGAGGAAAGTGCTCGAGAAGGCCGACAAGGGGGGATCGAGTGCGAGTGCCAGGTTGTGGCCATCAGGCCGCCGGGTGGGTAGCCAGAATTCGAAGCGGTCCACACCGATATCCGTGGGCGGATTTTGTTCCCCGGAGACAGCGACCTTGCGATCGAACTTGTTTTCCACACTGAGCAATCCGGTGCATCGGAAATCGCTTCGTGGGACCTCGACCGCAGGATTCGCGGCAAGGGTCAGGAATACGTAAGTGGCTTCCTCAACGGATTGCGAAAAGGGAAGGGTGAGGGTTTGATCACCTATGCGCAGAGGGACACGGATTTCCTCAAGGGTCACCTCAGGCGTGTAGTTTTCCGGGCGGATGCTGGTCCGAAGCGAAACCACAAGTTCGGTTTCTTCCTCGGATCGCACCCGCAGGGTGACTTTGGGAGCATAGCCCGGTTCAAAAGGGAGAAGCTGGGCCAGCGGGAAATCCAATCGACGCCATGAAGCATCGGATTCCGGGATGACGGCGAGTTTGAAAGTGGAACTCGCCTCGATCCGTGCCTGCGCCGCGAGGTTGTTTTGCTGGCAGGATGGGATGCCGGGAATGGACTGGCCCAAATGATTCAACTCGGCCTGCAGTCCGCGCATCCGTGTCGGCTCTGTGAGATCGCGTGGAAGGAGTCGGTCCCGCGTGCAGCAGGCAGCCGCCACGCCCACCGCGACGCCGCCATGGGCGCAGGTGAGCATCACCCGGGAAGAACCGAAGGCCACGTGTGAGGCGCTGATGAGGCGACCGGCCAGAAAGAGGTTGGAAACATTCCGACTGTAGTAGCAGCGATAAGGGATGGAATAGACCCCCTTCGAGTGCCATTGCATGCATGAGGGGCCGCTGCCATAGACGGCATCCGCCGGATGAAGGTCCAGGGACCAGCCTCCGGTGGCCACAGCATCGGGATGCGTGCGCTGCTCGACCACATCCTGCTGTTTCAGCATGTAGTCGCCCTCGAAACGTCTGCTCTCGCGCTTTCCTGGGATCGTTCCGACCCATTCGAGGGTCATGGTTTCCGCACCGGGGAACTCACCGGAATTCTTCACGTGATCCCAGATGCCATAAACGATTTTCCAGAGCTCCCACTTGATCTCCTCGGTTTCATGAATGGTATCGAGCCTGCCCCCGAACTCGATCCACCAGAAGTTGCAGCCGTGGTGATGGAGTTTGATTTCCTTGAATCGCGGAATCCGGGTGATGTCCTTGAGAGCGAATGCCGGTGGCACGAACTTCACCGGCCTGCCGACATCCTTGCTGTAAAAGTAAATCGTGTGACCGAGAAGTTCGCCGAATCCACGGTCAGGTGCGAATCCCTCTCCGAACTCCTCCGTGGATTCCGCACCCATGCGGAATGCGGCACCCGCCTGGAAACCGAGAATCCCGTCGCCGGAAGCATCGCAGAAGAGCGGCGCACGCAGTTCGTATTCGGTGGAGTTCTGGCTGCAAAAGGCCCGTACAAGACTGATTTTCCCCGGTTCCACCAATTCCACTCCGCAGGCTGCCGTGTTCAGGAGAAGCCGGATGTTCGGTTCGACGCGGACTTTCTCTAACAAAAGCGCGTCGAAGATGAGGCTGTTTCCCTCGCGATTGCGAAAGAGATTCTCTACCAGGATTTCATCGACGATTCCACCCTCGCGAGACCAGCGGTTGTTGTTGCCCATGTGGGAGGTGGCTCCCAGCGCCCAGAGCCGGACTTCACTGGAGGCGTTTCCTCCGAGCACAGGCCGGTCCTGCACGAGAATGACCTGAATGCCGGAACGCGCTGCTGCGATGGCGGCACAGGTTCCGGCGAGGCCTCCGCCGATGACGACGAGGTCGGAATCAATGGTGAGACGGCGCAATGCTCTGGGTTGGTCGACGGGAGATTCAAGAATCATGAGATGGAGCGGAAAGAGTGCGTTTTGGGCGGACGAGGGCGAGAATGACAACGCCCATCAGGGCAAGCGCGAGACCATGAATGGCGAGATGCGAGCGGCTTTCGGTGTTTACCGGAATCAGGCCGAGAAGCACCACGGCGCAGAAGAGGAGACTGGCACCGACGACGCGGGCCGGAAGAACGCTGGCTTCGGGACTGGCTTCCGTGCCATCGGTCGACTTCGAAAGAGTGGCGATGCTCGCCCATCCTTGTGCCTCGCGGCGTGCGATGATGGCCATGATGGCGACGATGAGCAGAGGCAGCACCACGCCGGTGAAAGTCGTATTGGCAATCCACGTTTCAGCCAGAGAGCTTTGGAATCGTCCGAGCAAACCCAAGGGGAAGCAGATCCCCACCGTCCACCAGATCGCAGCGGTGCCGATGCGGCGGAAAAACAGCGCGAACAAGGTGGGGGCGAGGAGCGGGGTGACCATCAGCTCGGTGACACCAATGATGAGTTTCGCCGCGCCACCCAGGACCGGTGTGGCCATGGCGACACCCATGATCACCATCCCGAGAACCGCCGTGAAAACCCGTCCCATGAAAAGCATGCGCTGCTCGGTGGGATGGCGCACGAGGGGACGATAGATGTTTTCCGTGAGGACACCGGAGAAGACATTGAGCTGGGAACTGATCATGCTGGCTGTGGCAGAAAACATCGCCGCAAGCATCAGGCCGAGCATCCCGGAGGGTAAGACGGCTTTGCAGGAGACGATATAGGCGGTTTCAGCGAGGCGCGTAACGGTAGCGGCATCCGCACCCTCGGGGATGGGCTGGCGAACGCGCCAGAGCATGGGAGGGAGTAACCAAAGAAATGGGCTGAAGAGATAGAGCCCTCCGAAAAGATAAGTGCTCTTTCTCGCGTCTTTGGGACTCGGGACGCAGAGATACCTCTGCACGAAGGCCCATTCCGCGCCGATCATGAAGTAGTGAATCGCGACCCAACCGGCGAGAAAGAACCAACTGAACCTCGCCGAGGTGGGAGAGAAAAAGCCTGCCGGGACCTGGCTGATGAAGCTGTCCAGACCGCCTACGGCCGCGAGCGAAAGCGGAATGACAAAGATGACGGCGAGGTTGAGAATGATGAACTGCAGGGTATCGGTCACCAGCACCGCCCAGAGACCACCGATCATCGTGTAAATGATGACGATGACTGCAAAGATGAAGATCGCCCATCTCAGGGTCGAGGGATCGATCGCCACGGATCCCGCGCTGTCTCCACCGCCGATGACGGCCAGCGAGAGCGTTGCGATGGCATAGAGCGCGCCACCGCTGCCGATGAGGCGGAAGGCCATCATGAACCAGGTGTAGAAATGAAGGGCACCGCGACCGAAACGTTTTTCGACGTATTCCGCCGGAGTGCGGATGCCCATTTGATTCCATTTTCCGGCCACGGTGTATCCGGCGGCGATGGCGGCGATGCCGTAGCTGAGATTGATCACCACAGCCACCAGGCCGTGCTGGTAAGCCACTCCACCCCAGACGACAAAGGTGTTCGCTGAAAACATCGTCATGAAGGCACTCAGTCCGCTCAGCCACCAGGGCGACTGGCCACCGGCAGCGAACATGTCGGATGCGTTTTTCACCAATCGCCCCAGATAGATGCCGACGAATACCGTGCCGACCAGAAAGAGGGCGAGAATGGTCCAATCGGGATGAGTCATGGTTTTTCGATTTCTGGCGTCCAGCTCACAGGGCCTCCCTGATGGCCGCCGGAGCGAATCGCGGTGGGGGTGGTACCAAGGCGCGAACGGAAGACCGAGGACATGTATTCCGAACTGCTGAAGCCTGTTTTCTCCGCGATGGCGGCGACGGATAGATTGGTGGATCGGAGCAGATCCACGGCCCTTGCGATGCGGACGCGGCGGATTTCCGTGGCAGGGGAGCAACCCAGCAGGGCTCGGAATCTTTGTTCAAGGCTGCGGCGGCAGAGCCCGGCGTGGCGTGCCACATCGTCCACCTGAATGACTTCTCCCGCCGCCGCGCGGATGAATCGGAGGGCTTTGGCCATGCTTTCATCTGCTGCAGCCATGGTATCGGTGGACAATCGCTCGCAGATGCCCAGCGGGGGGATTTTGGTCTCGAGGGTCGGGATCCGGTTGGGCTGGCGGATCATGGAATCGAGCAGGGCCGCCGCATGATAGCCGATGGCCTCCGTCCCAAGTTGCACCGCGGAAATCGGGACCGGGGCGATTTCGCAAAACAGATCGTCATCGCCTCCGCTGAGAACCGCGACGTCGCGCGGGACGGCAATCCCGGCGTGAGTGCAGGCTTGCAGCAGTTCCCGCGCACTGTTGGCGTTCCATGCAAACACCGCGAGAGGCTTGGGCTGGGAGCGCAGCCATTTGGCGACACGCCTCACGTCCAGGTTCCAATCGGGCACCGCACCGAGTTGCGCAGGCACCTCAAAGACCGGACACGAGAAGCCCGCCTTGGCCAGGGTGTTGGCGAAGGCGGCATGGTGGTCGGCGACGTAGCTGATGGCGAGCGGACTGAAATAGGCAAAATGCCGGAAGCCACGTTCCAGCAAGTGACGGGCGGCGAGCGCGGCAGCGGCGTCCTGATCGGAAGCGACGCGGGGGAATGAGACCTTGGGCAGCGAAATTCCGGAAACATTCACCACCGGCGTATTGAGCTTCTTGAGCCGGGAAGCGAGTTCGGGGAAACCGACACGGGCGATCACCCCATCGCCCTTCCAGCCTCTGGGCAAACACTGGCGTTCCTCGATCCCGCGAGGCTCGACAAACAAGTGCCACCCCCCTCGCTCGATGTTGAAACGGTGAACTCCCCGAATGATGTTGCGGCCCCACATGGTCGATGAGTCCACGAGCACCGCGATTCTCAGCGGTTCGTGGGAGTCGTTCGAACGCTCTTTTTTCATGGGTTCTGCGAAGTTTGGATTTCCCGAGAAAATGGTTTCGTGATCGACGCGAGATGGGACGGTCCAGACGCATGATTTATCGACTGAAATCCCCGATGTCGATGGAAGGGCGCTTCATCAGCGGGGTAAATCACGCATTAAATCTCGGAAAACGCGCAAGGAGCCTGGAAGCATGCAAGAACATGAGGCGGGGGTGGGTTGGGATGCTTGATCAACCCGTAATCTTTCTGCTCAATCGCCATGAACCCCATTGCCATGCGTGTTTCCCATTCCCTCATCACTGGAATTGCCCCGTGGATTCTGCTCTTTCCAGCGACTCAGGCTCTCGCTGCGGAGCCGCTGAAAGCAAAGTCCGTTGCGGCGAGTTCGGAAATGGCCGGACATCCCGCTTCAAAGGCGCTCGATGGTGCCACGGACGATGGATCCCGATGGGTCAGTCGTGCTTCAGATGATCCTGCCTGGCTGGTCGTGGAGTTCGCGTCGCCGCAAAAAATCGCAGGGATGCATCTCTATACCGGTTACCAAAGCTCCTCCGCGATCACGGACTTCGAGGTGCAGATGGACCAGAAGGGGAAATGGGTCACGATTCCATCCTCCGTCACTTCGGGAAACACCGCGGTCGCGCTCTCGCTTCCATTCGATGCGACGATGCAGGTCGAGACGACCAAGTTGCGTCTGTGGATCACGGGAACCCATCAGAAGGTCGCCCGGGTCAAGGAGTGGGTTCTCTGGCCCGGCGAGCCGGGTGCGGTTCCTGGCCTTCCCAAAAACGACCCCGGGGGACTGGTCTGCAGGATTCCCCACACGGAAATCTTGCCGCTTTACCTGAACCAGAGCGGTTTCAATACCGGCAAGCCCAAGCGCTTCACAGCGCCAACCTTGGCCGATGGGACGGCCTTTGAAGTCCGGCCATCGGATGGGGGCAGCGCGGTCTTCAGAGGGAAGATCAGCGGTGGAAAAGGCGACTTCAGCGCGTTCGAGCCCGGTGATGACAGGGAATATGTGGTGGCTGCCGGGGATCTTGTCTCCGTGCCTTTCCGTGTCGCCCCATTCCTTTTCGAACGTTCTCTCTATCAGAATGCAGTCAATTTCATGATCGATAGCCGCCACTATGTCGGGAACGATCGCAATCGCTGCAACGGCTCGTTTGGCTGGCGCGACGACCATCATTTCGGATGGGAACTTCACACCCTGGTGCCTCAGTATCTCTCGAATCCTGCGGCGTATGAATCCATGCCGCGTCAGGTGAAATACGAGAAAGCCAGTGACCCGAAGCTCTGGGGAGCCCTTGAACCCTACAGAGAGGATGCTCCGGACATCGTGAAGCTGATTCATTGGGGCGCGGATGTGATCGTCACCCAGAAAGTGACCCATGAACACCTCAAGGCACAATTGGCCTACTTCCTTTATGCGTGGCCGGTCCTTGAACCCTGGCTGCCCAGGCAGAACTATGAAGTCGTCTCCGAGTTTGCCCACAGAACCTGGGCGGAGGCGTCCAAGGATCACTCCTATCCTTACGATGAAAGCCCCGAGCACAATCTCCTCGCACTGAAGACGAAAGTCGGCTCCACCAAAGGTTCCTACCCCCCGGGATTTTCGGTTGAACCGAACCTCCTGATGCATGAAGTCGCCCTCCGAGAGGAAAGAAAAGATGCGGCTAGATATCTCGATGCCGCCACACGCCAGGTCGAGTGGATGGTGAAGAATCTCGATTGGAATGATCCTCAAGTCACCAAGGGCCAGAGGATGAGCGAATTCATCACGATGACCGGGCTTGCCCATTACCTCCGCCGCCATCCCGACAAGGCGCCCGCCGGACTTCAGAAAAAGATCGAGGAATGGGCCGAGGTGGCGGTTCGTCGTTCAAAGAACATGTGGGATTTCCGCAAGCTCGATGACAAGGACCGGTGGACGCCGATGGGGGAAAAACCCCAGATGTGGAATGAACCGGGAAATATCACCGGTTTTCCCGCTGCTCTCCTTGCCGCCCGAGAGTTTGTGAGACCCCAACTCCAGGCCCAATTGGATGTCCTCATCTGGTCGCATATCGATAACTTCTTTGGTCGCAATCCCGTGGGTCGGCACTTCTGCTTCCATGCGCCCCGGGAAATCAAGGGGGTCGAATACGGCTGGTTCAATCGTTATCCAGGCGGGATCGGCAGGTTGGCGAAGGCACGCTTTGTGATCGATGGTGCACCGAAAAATCAACACTATCCCCATCACCCCGAAGTGGGCAATGTGGGTTGGACCGAAGGATGGATCCAGTTCAATACGCCGCTCAACCTCAGTTTGGCCTATCTCGCCTGGTCGGAACTGAAAATGGAGGTCAAGGCAGAGGCCGGGAAGCTTCATGTCAGGCTGGAAGGACCGCTGAATTTCGACGACGAGAAAACCGAAGCCGCACGCGTTGAAGTGACCTCAGGACTTTGGGACAGAGAAGGTCTGACCCTGAAGGAAACCACGCCGGATAGCGGGGTGTTTGAAGGGGACATCGTCCTCCAGCCCGATGGGGAAAGACAGGATGGTGATCAATCGGTCCAGTTCCGTTCGGGAACTTTCATCAAGGTCTCGTATGGATTCGGATATCTTGGTCAAAGTGCCGTGGTGAAACCCTGAGAATCGTGAATGATATGGAATTCCGATCGGCAGTTCTATCAGGCGGGAGGAAGTCGATAGGGCAAACCTGTCTTCTCCGATGCCTCGCGCTTGGGTGCGGCGCATGGCTGTTTTCCGGGCTCATGCTGGTTGCGCAGGAAACCCCGGCCCGCCTCGACGGGGACACCCCTGCCGAGAGAGCAGCAGCGATGGTGCGCTGGGTGGCAACGATACGACCCGCGGCCAAAGACGAGCAGAATCCCAAGGCTTCGGCACCCTGTTATGCCGCGCGGCTGGTTCTTGGAATCGACCTGCCATACGCGCTCGCCAAGTTGGATGCCGCTGCTTCGCATCGCCTGGCGATGGGAAGAGACCGCATCGAACAGTGGAAAAAGTATGAAGCTGCAAAAGACAAGACCGGTCTTCGAAGGCCGGGTCCGGCCCTGGATCCCTTTGATAAGGTCGCGCTGATCAACACCTACTTCCTCGGCAAGTCGAGGATTCCGGCCGCCACCGCCGCCAAAATCCGCGACTATGTGGCGCTCTATGATGATCACAAGGAGCTCCAAGGCTATGCCCGCGGCGCATGGAACTACAAATTGATGCTCGATGCCTCCGGCTTCCTTGCCGCCGAGGAATGGCCGGATTTGGTGGACCGCTCGGGCCTCGATGCCAGCCAGATCAAGGAAGCAACCCGCGCCCGACTTTTCGCCGGTTTTTCGGAGATCACGGGGAAAAATTTCAGCGAGTACGGGGCCACCATTTACAACGGCGTGAATTTGTCGGCCATCCGCATGCTGGTCGAATTCGCCCGTGACCCGGAAATGCGGAAGCGTGCAACGATGACACTTGATGCCATGCTTCTGGATATCGCCTGCACCTGGAACCAAGGATACAATATCGGCTCGGCATCACGGGCGAAGTACTGGTATTCCTCGGATACTGGCTTGGAAAGCATGGCTTCCACCGCCGCAGCCGCATGGATTCACTTCGGCGCGGTCCGCTCCATCAACACTTCCGGTCTTGGCTGGAACCATGGTTTTTGGATGGCACCACCGGGTCGATACAAGGCACCGGATTTGGTGATCATGGTGGCCCGGGAAAGATCCCGTCCTTTTCTCACCCGCTCCCATATTGCAGCCATGGGACGGGCGAATGTGCACCGAATGACCTGGCATACGCCCACCTACAGTCTGGCGAGCCAGTGGGACCAGCCTGGAGATCCCACTTCCGGGCTCTATAAGGAATCCCGGCGACACATGCTCAAATGGATTTCCGACAAGCCCTCTTCGACATTCATCGTGGGAATGGAAAATCCCCATCGTCCCTACAACCTCGGGGAAAAACGCGCCAATGCTCTGGGCTACGGGGAAAACGGCTTCAGTCAATACATGCAGCACCGCGGAACCTTGCTGGGCCTCTACGCGGTGCCGGAACAGGTCAAGGTTCGCCACCATGTCTTCGACTATCCTTACTTCAAGATGTACGCTCCATTTCCGGTGACGGGCAGCATCCGCAAACGGATCGAGCGCGATGGCTGGGTATTCTGTCACAACGGGTCGATGCTGATGGGCTTCCATTGCATCCAACCTTGGAAATGGGGCAAGCGTTGGGGGCAACATGACATGCTGTGGTGCGAGGCAAGGCGCAACGGGTGGATCCTCGAAACCGCTCCACTCGCGTCTTATGCCGGCGGCGGAGTGGACGCGGAATTGGACCGCTTCGCCCGCGCGGTGCTGGAAAAGACACGGATAAAAACCGATGGAATCGATTCCCCGTCACCCACTCTGGCCTACCGCAACCTCGAGGGCGATGTGCTTGAGTTCCGCTGGCAAGCTCATGCGGAAGCCTATGCCGATCACATGAAAGTGAATGGCAAGCCCATCGTCTTCGATTCCTCCCAACTCCATCGAAATCCGTGGGTTGCCCAAAAAGTCGGCGGGCCACTGCACATCCGGTTGGGACCTCGTCGCCTGGTTCTCGATTTCGAGACCTGGACGAAAACCGAAACGCCCTGACCCGCGTCACCGCGCGCGGTCGATTCGCTTGCACGAACCGGACCCGGATCAATATGCATGCAATCCCGGGATAAAGTCCATGGTTTGAAAGCTTGTGGGCGCTTAGGTTGAACGCGCCTTGGATGCTTTCCGCCATTCTCCCTTCTTCCCTTGCACCTCTTTCACGCACGTCCGTAAAGAAGGTCGGGATTGCATGCCAAGGATGGGGTGGACCCGCCTTCTGTGTCTGATGCACTTCATCGGCGTCGGGAGTGCCGCCGTCCAGACCCTTGAAATCGCGTCGGCAGACTTCGATTTCGTCAAGCGCGTGAACTACGGAAGCTCTGCGGTCTTTATCGGTGATTTCGACCAATGGAGCGTTCATGCCAACGGCGACTCCAACAGTGCCCGGCAAACCTGGCTCCGAATGGGCAACGCGGTGAAGCGCGTCACGGCCGGTCGCGAGTTGATATCGGCAAAGCTGAACTTTGAAAACGGGACCGAGGGCACTTCCCCCGCGAGGGCTTTTCTTTCCCGCATCCCCCTGGTCGTCACCGCAGAGGCGGATCGGATGACCTTGGATGGTCAGCAGTCCTATCCCAGTCCTCCCGGATCTCCCGAATCATTTTCACAATATCTGTTGGGTCCGCTGAAACTCGATCTGGATGAGAAGGGTTCGGGATCGGTGGATGTCACGGAGTGGGTCAGAAAAAACTGGTATGAGGTCTGGTTCCTGACGGCTTCATCCGCGGCGGACGGAGGGAAGGTGGATGAGATCGGTGGAGCGAATTGGTCCGCACGATGGCATTGGAAATCTCTTGGCGTTTCCCGACCTTCCATCCCATCATGACTTGACGATCCGATGAAAAACCAATTTCACCGCTCCCCCAATGCTGAGAAATCAAGATCCCTTGCTAAACGCGGATCTTCCGGGCTCCGAGCGCTGATAATCCCTTTGGGACTTTTGGCAACCATCACAGATCTCGCGGCTGTCGACCTCCATGTCGACCCCGGGCACAGTGGAGAAGCGACTGGGTCGGCGGATTCGCCGTTTTCCACCCTTGCTGCTGCTCGTGATGCAGCAAGGAAGTGGGCGGGCAAAGAGGCGGTGACCATTCACGTTGCCGACGGGATTTACTACCTGCCTGATACCTTCGTGCTCGGCCCTGAGGATTCCGGATCTAAAGATCATCCGATCATCTATCAGGCCGTGAATGAGGGCCAGGCGGTCATCAGTGGTGGAATCAAACTTGATCTCGAATGGAAGAAGGGCCCTGGAGCTTCATTCGTGGCCGACACTCCGGAAGGCCTCGAACTGGATCAGCTCTTTGTCGAAGGCAAGCGACAACGGATGGCACGCTACCCGGATTTTGATCCGTCAAAGGTCACCGCAGCTTACCAGGGGTATGCCGCGGATGCATTTTCGGTCGAGCGGTCATCGGGTTGGAGGAATCCAGTAGGTGCCTACATTCATGCCATGCACAAGGCGCGATGGGGTGGATATCATTACCGGATCACAGGGAAAAATCCCGACGGTTCAGTCGCCTACGAGGGGGGCTGGCAGAACAACCGCCAAATGGGCATGCACGGCGACTTCCGAATGGTGGAAAATGTTTTCGAGGAACTGAATGCTCCAGGCGAATGGTTCCATGATGTGGGTTCTCGCAGGCTTCATCTCATTCCTGAATCGGGAGTGGAAGTCTCCAAGGCAAAAATCGAAGCGGTCCGACTCCGGCATCTGATCGAGTTAAAGGGAAGTATTTCGGAGCCGGTTCGGTGGGTTCAGTTCCGCGGGTTTTTATTCCGACATACAGCCCGCACTTTCATGGAGACCAAGGAACCACTCCTCCGATCGGACTGGACCATCTATCGAGGGGGCGCATTGCTGATCAGTGGGGGTGAGGATATCGAAATCCTCGACTGTGAATTCGACCAGCCCGGCGGCAATGCCATTTTCGTCAACAACTACAACCGCAGAGTCCGTATCAAGGGATGCCACATCCACAATGCCGGCGCCAGTGGAGTCTGTTTCGTCGGGGATCCTGCGGCCGTGAGAAATCCTCTGTTCGAATATGGACAGACCCACGACCTCAGTAAGATTGACCGCACTCCCGGCCCGAGAACGGAGAACTACCCCGCAGATTCGGTGGTCGAGGACTGTCTCATTCACGGTATAGGCCGAGTCGAGCGCCAGCCTGCCGGGGTGCAGATTTCCATGGCTCGCCGAATCACGGTTCGCGATGTTTCAATTTACGACTGCGCGCGGGCCGGAATCAATATCAGCGAAGGCACCTGGGGCGGCCATCTCATTGAGCGATGCGATGTCTTCGACACGGTTCTTGAGACCCATGATCACGGTTCCTTCAATTCCTGGGGGCGGGATCGCTACTGGATCAGCAACCACCGTGGGATTTCGGAGCCGGAGGTCAAAAGGGATCCCAACCTGCCGTTCCTTGATGCGATGGAGCTCACCGTGATTCGGGACAGCCGATGGCGTTGTGATCACGGTTGGGATATTGATCTCGATGACGGATCTTCCAACTATGAAATTTACAATAACCTGATGCTGGCCGGGGGGCTCAAGCTTCGGGAGGGCTACGGCCGGAGGGTGCACAATAACATTCATGTGAATAATGCTCTCCACCCCCATGTCTGGTTCGATGAAAGCGGAGATCGTTTCAGCCGCAACATTGTCATGGCAGCACAGGCACCTATTGGCCAACCGGAAGGGTGGGGCAGGGGAGTCGATGGCAATCTCTTTGCGTTTGAGCAGGATCTGGAGAAGAGCCGGGGTTTCGGTTCTGATTCGGGTTCGCTCAGTGGAGATCCGATGTTTATCGATCCCGAGGTGGGTGACTTCAGGGTCAAGGCCGGATCGCCCGCATTTGCCCTTGGATTTGAGAATTTCCCCATGAATCAGTTCGGGGTAAAGAAACCCAGATTGAAAGCCCTCGCACGCACCCCGGAGATCCCTCCGTTGAGGCGTGTGCGCGGGCCTTCCAGTAATATTCCTGCGATTCGTTTCATCTGGCTTGGTGCCCGCCTTCATAGCCTGCAAGGTGAAGAGTTTTCCGCTTTTGGTGTCAGCAAGGAGGAAGGCGGTGTCCAACTCGTCGACGTCCCTGAGGGGTCGGTGGCCTCCGTGGCGGGACTTTTGAAAAATGATCTCATTCAGGGCATCAACGGCGAGAAAGTCAGTAACACGAATCAGCTGATGGCGAGTCTATTGAAGCTTGGTTCAGGCTCGATTAGGCTCCGTCTGATCCGCAACCAAAGTCCTCTTGATCTACAGCTCTCAGGGCAACCCTTCACCACTGCGGAAACCTCATCGGAACCGGATGGATTTCGGAAGCTGATACCGCAATCGGGCTCAATGGTCCGAGTTTTGTCCAATACCGAGGTCAGCAATCACCCGATTGAGAGCCTGATCGACGGTGAGATTAACCATGGTTACGGGGCCGTGTTCGCCAATGGGGTGAGTGACGGTGCCTTCCTGATCGATCTTGGGAGGGCACGTCCGATCCAGTCCCTGAGTGCCTGGTCCTTCAACCAGAATGGCAATCGTGGGAGACAGATCATTTCTTTCTATGGGAGCAACTCGGCAACTGAGCCAGGCTGGGCACTGCTTCTGCCATACGAGCCGCTGCTGGCAAGGATCTTGGGTCCTATCGGTGGATTCTGATGCAGACGGCCCCACTCACAGGGATCTTGGAAAACACCTCTTGGCAGGAGATCTCTGTAGAAACGGCTCCGAGCACCGGAGAATCGACTCGATGATTCCATCCAAGTAAAATTTCGTAATTATTAAGACATTTGAACCCACTGTCCCATCGATGAAGTTTTTATCGAAAATTGCGCTGCTATTCACGATTTTTTCTACGTCCGCAAATCTTTGGGCCGAACATCCGGCGGACCATGAGTGGCGCGCCAGTTGGATTGGTCCCGAGGTTCAGGAATCGATGGATTTTGATTCAGCTGAGTGGATCTGGGTCGATGAGGAAGGGCGCGACCCTTTGTTGAACGCCAGAGCAGGGACGCATCAGTTCCGAAAGTCTTTCCATGTGGACGACCTCTCGATAGTCCGCAGTGCCACGGCAATGCTGACTGCGGACAATCGATTCAAATTGTGGGTCAATGGTGTGGAGGTTGGGAGCGGCTCAGATTGGCAGCGCATCGGTGTTTTTGACTTTCGCAAACAACTGAAGTCCGGCGGGAATGAGATCCTTGTGGAAGCAGGAAACGACGATGATGCTGGAGCAGTGAATGCTGCCGGTTTTATCGGGGAGTTTCGAATCGTACAGAAAGGTTTGGAGCCAATCAATCTTGTGACGGATGGCTCCTGGACTGCCAGTGACGCGAGGCTCAGAGTCATCGGCCCCATGGGATCCGGTCCCTGGGGTCAGCTTGCTCCCGCTGACAGCTCCGGGCATGGGAATCTGTGGACATGCTACCGCCGCGATTTCAACCTTGGAGCAAAGCCTGAGACGGCGTGGGCAAGGATCGCGGTAGATTCGAAATACTGGCTTTGGGTGAACGGTAGGTTGATCGTTCGAGAAGGTGGACTGAAACGCGGTCCAACCCCCGACGATACCTATTTTGATCGGATCGATTTAGGGCCTCATCTGGTCGAGGGGAGGAATCAGATCGCGGTTTTGGCTTGGTTCTTTGGCAAGGACGGTTTCTCTCACAAAAACAGCGGGAAGGCGGGGTTCTTGTTTGAGATGCAAGCCGGCGACCACTGGATTCTGTCGGATCAATCTTGGAAAACATCCCGCCACCCGGCATTCGGTCAGGCATCGAATTCGCCAAACTTCCGGCTGGCGGAAAGTTCGGTTCACTTTGATGCGCGGAAGGACTTTCCAGATTGGATTCACCCCGATTTCGATGACCAAGGTTGGGACGCGGCGACTAGCCTCGGAAGTCCGCCTACTCAACCTTGGAATCGGCTCTGGGAGAGATCGATCCCTCAGTGGAAGGACTTCGGTCTGAAAGAGTACACTTCCCAGAGGCTGGAGAACATGGAGGGTGGGGGAGCTGTCATTTCCGCTCGGCTTCCGTACAATGCCCAGATCACCCCCTGGCTGAAGGTCTCGGCCGATGAAGGCCTCCTCATTCGGATGAGAACCGATAATCCAGCGAACGAGATCTTCGCGGAATACATCACGAGAGGTGGTGTTCAGGAGTTTGAGAGCCCGGCGTGGATGAGCGGGCATTCCGTGGTTTATGAGGTCCCGGCTGGGGTTGAGGTTCTGGAGCTGAAGTATCGGGAGAGTGGATACCTCACCGACTTCACCGGTCATTTCCGCTGCGATAACGACTTTCTGAATCGTCTGGTTGCCAAATGCGAGCGGACCCTTTATATTAATATGAGGGACACGTTTTTCGATTGTCCTGATCGAGAGCGAGCAGCATGGTGGGGTGATATTGTGATCCAGTTGGCTCAGGTGTTTCGGACATTCGACACTCGCAGTCATGCGCTGATCCGGAAGTGCATGTACAATCTCGCGAACTGGCAAAGACCCAGCAAGACAATGTTTTCTCCTATCCCGGCTGGAAATTGGGACAAGGAGCTGCCGCAGCAAATGTTGGCAAGCATCGGCCAATACGGATTTTGGACGTATTATCTTCACACTGGAGACAAGGAGGCATTGAATGACCTCTACCCCCATGTGATGGACTATCTTTCGATCTGGGAGACCGATGGGGATGGGCTCATTGTCCATCGTTCGGGGGAAAACGGATGGGATTGGGCTGATTGGGGCAATAATGTGGATATTCGGGTCCTTGACCAGGCATGGTTTTGCCTCGCGCTTCAGGGTGCGGCAAATATGGCAGAAGTTCTTGGCAAGACAGCGGATGCCAGGGCGATGCGTGCCAAACGCGATTCGGTCATCGCCGCCACAAATTCGAAGTTTTGGAACGGAGGTGCTTATCGGGATCCAAGCTACACGGGTGCCACCGATGATCGTGCTCAAGGAATGGCAGTGGTGGCGGGCATCGCAGGAAGGGATAAGTTCCCCGCGATCCGAAAAGTTCTTTCAGAGACCCATCACGCGAGTCCCTATATCGAGAAATACATCCTTGAGGCTCTTTTCCTGATGAATGCGCCGGAGGATGCTCTGCTTCGATTACAAAAGCGGTATAAGGAAATGGTCGAGAGCGAAACGACCACCTTGTGGGAGCTCTTCAGTCGGGATGGCACCCTCAATCATGCATGGACGGGTGGCCCCTTGACGCTCCTGCATGAGTTTGTCGCTGGTGTGGCTCCAACTTCGGCCGCCTATGCCAGCTATCGGGTTATGCCCACACTTGGGAGCTTGAAGCAGGTTGATGTGGGATTCGATACAGTGAAGGGACGTATCGATGTGAAAATTGCCAAGCTTGACGGAAGCTTCCTGCTTGATCTCGATTCTCCCGTCGGTGCTGAGGCAACAGTTTGTATCCCGGTTGGTGCGCATCCTCATCACAGTGTGAGCGTCGGTGGCAAGAGGGTTTGGAGGGGTGGCGAATACTCAGCAGCCGTAGAGGGAGTCACTGCGGGTCCTGAGGTGTTGGGTTTTGCAACTTTTGTGGTCGGCCCGGGAAAGTGGAAGTTTGAATCGCGTTAAGTCATCAAAAATGGATCCCATGAAAGCCGAAGCAATGGATATTGCGAGATTCTCTCGTCGGGTTGGAGTTGTTTTCTTTGTCGCCATCCTGATGTGCCTGCCAGTGTTGGCCGATGAGCTCGCGAAAGAGGCTGAGGTAAATGGTGATCGGACTCCTTCGGATGCTTATGGCGGAAATAGGAAGGTGGAGCAGCCTCTGACGCCGGATGAGGCAAGGCTGCCCTATCGGATTCCCGAGAAGATTGCCCCGGGACCTTTTTTGGCGGATTGGAGCTCGTTTACGGGGGAGAAACTTGAAAGGGAACCTGCGTGGTGGCGTGAGGCAAAGATCGGGGTTTGGTTTCATTGGGGTCCACAGTCCATGGGCCGGAATGGCGATTGGTATGCACGATTCCTTTATCAACAGCCGCCCGAGGGGCGAAAGGGGAGGGCCAATGATCGGTGGATGTATGATCGACATCTTGAGTTGTTCGGGCACCCTTCGGAATTTGGATACATGGATGTCCTCAACGCATGGAAGGCTCCAAAGTTCGATCCACAGAAACTGGTAAAGCTTTATGCAGATTCAGGCGCTCGATACATCCTTGTGCAAGGGGCCCATCACGACAATTTCGATCTTTGGAACTCTCCCCATCAGCCATGGAATTCGGTGAACGTCGGTCCAAAGCGTGACATCGTCGGGGAGATCTTTCAGGAGGCTAGAAAATTCAATTTCCGTACGGGAATGGCCTTTCATGCGGACTATTCACTATGGTGGTTTCAGCCCGCTTTCGGGTCCGACAAAACCGGACCAAGGGCTGGAGTGCTTTTCGATGCCGCGACGAGGGCCAAGAAGGACGGAATCGGCAAGTGGTGGGAAGGCTTGGATCCGCGGGATCTATATGGGATTGACCTGCAAGCCGAGGTCCTTCCGGGGCAGGATATCCACGACGGGTTCTTTACGCCGGTTCGGGATGTTTTTGTGCACCCTGAGACTCGTGAGTTTGCAAAGGAATACACTTTGAAATGGTTTCGGCGGGTCAAGCAATTTGTGGATGATTATGATCCAGACATGCTTTATACCGATGGGACGGAGCCATTCACGGGATCTGGCACGGCAAAAGGAGTCATCAGTGATGCCACAGTGAAAGCTGTTGCCCACATGTATAACAAGCGTGCGGCGAGGAACGGTGGTGTGGTTGATTGCATGGCGGTGATCAAAGGCGGGCCGAGGATTCCAGGTATCGCTGCTCCTCACGAGAATGGATACACCGGGCCTATTAAGCGTGAACCATGGGTCTGGGAGAACACACTTGGAGAGTGGTTTTTCGAAGACAATACCCTTTATGATTCCAGGGCAATGATTTTCCAGATGATCGAAGCCATTGCCCGCGATGGAAACTTCATGCTCAACATCGGATTGACTCCTGAAGGGGAGCTGGAACCGGGTGGGGTCAGAATGTGGGAGGATTTCGGTGAGTTTACGAAGCGCAACGCATTGGCGATTTATGGGAGTAGTGCGTGGAAAATTCTGGGAGAGGATGGCTCGGAATACAGCGGGGTTTTAGGTGCGGATGTAACCGCTCGGTTAAGGGAGATGATTAGCGCTCACAGGCTCGAGTTTACGGTGGGTGTCCCTGTTTTTGGGTCTGATCCTGCTCCAGGGGTTCCCAAGTTGCTAAAGGTGAGTTACCGACTTGATGGTCAGGTTGGGTCAATGGCCAAGGCCGAAAATGAAGCTTTTGTCCTGGCTGGAGTGGAGAGCTTGGAAATCCTCGAGGCACGGTTCGTGCCGGATGTCAGCCCAATCCTTCCACGAAGCTTTCCTTCAGGGCCGATCATTCGAGAGCATGCTGAGTTCGAGATGTCGACAAAAGATGTCCGTTTCACCCATGGCAAAGATGGGGCGGTTTATGTCTTCGTCATGGCTGTTCCTGAGGCCGGCGAGCGACTTCGGATCCGAGCGCTTGGGCACTCGGCCGGTTTTCTTGATCGACCCGTAAAATCGGTGAGTTTGCTGGGTTCCGATTCCAATCTCGATTGGAGCCATGAGCCTGATGCATTAGTGTTAACCTATCCGAGAGATTCTGGTTTTCCTTTTGCCGTGGTTTTCCGTGTAGAGTAGGTCTTTTCTTAGTGGGTTCTTGGGTTCTCTGTGGCATATCGGATTGGTTTCCGATGCAGAAAATCGAATGAATGATGCGCATTGCAGTCTGGAACTGAGTCTGGCTTGCGATTAGTCTCGCGTGCGAGTCTGTCCTGCTCGGGTCTCTTTAAAGATTGTAGGGTAGGGGGGACGAGGAAGTTCGGGCTCTGTTGTGAGGCGAGACTCGAGGCAATTGCGGCTTCCCAAACCTATTTCATGAAAACCCTTTTTGCGATTCTCATCACACTTGGTAGTGGTATTTGCCCGCTCGGAGCCCAAGCGACCTACGAACAGCGCCACGACGCCTACTTCGACGACATCAGCGGGCGCAAAATCAACACCGGCCAGCGCGACGGCCCGCACCGCGCCGGGCGCACCGGCTTCTGGACCACTCAGGGCAAACTGCAGCGCGGCAATGAATCGTCCGGCGTCTGGTCGAATCTCAGCTCCACCATCACCGACGCCGACGGCTCGGGCGACGCCGGCGGTGCCAACGGCGGCTTCTCCGGCTGGCCCGGCATGGACACCTACCTCCGCTGGCAGCACCGCTTCCCGCAGTGGATCAAGGACCAGTATTACACGGAATACACCACCATGCCGACCTACGGCAACGGCTTCACCCCGAACCAGCGCATCATGTGGGCCGCCGCCTGCAAGCTCGCCTGCGAAACTTGGGGCGTCCCCGCCGTCACCTCCGTCTCCAACGCCGCCAACCGCTACGGCGACCCCACCGGCAAGGCCTACATGATGGCCATCTGCGACCGCACGGTGAAATACAACTTCGAGGAACGCTGGGCGAAGCACTACCTGCAATACACCCTCGGCCCGCTCCGCTCGATCGCCGACCTCTCGAACGATCCCGAGCTCGCCAACCGCGCCCGCATGACCTGGAACTGGGGCTGGATGGACATCGCGTCCTTCTCGTTCAAAGGCCGCTGGGCCATCCCCGCCGGCCGCGGCTCGATGACCCAGGACGGAAATTCCAGCGACATCTCCGAGTTCGGCTCCTGGCTGATGTTCGAAGGCACGCCCCGCGCCAACCCGCTCGATATGGACCAGTCGCTGCTCTACACGCAGCCACGGATCGGCCAGGCCCACCTCGTCACCCAGCCGCCCATCATTCCGGAAATGTTAGAGGCGGCCACCGACCGCTCGAAGCCCTTCACCCGCCGCGGTTTCGCCCGCGTCCATGAGACCCAGTTCGCCACCAGCTACCTCACCAAGGACTGGGTCCTCTACAGCCAACTCGAAGCCGACACCACGCTCAACGCCGACGGCACGCTCAAGATCAAGGACCTCAACAATGGTGGCGTCCCCTCCAACGACTGGTCGTCCGAGCGCTGGGCCGTGATGTGGGACGAAACCGGCCCCGCCGGCCTCACCATGAAAGCCCCCACCGGCTACGGCTGGTGCCAGGGCTGCGGCCTCGGCCCGCACGAGGACATCGTCCAGCACGAAGGCACCATCGCCGGGATCTTCAACATCCCGGCCACCAGCGATTGGCAATACACCCGCGACTCCATCCCCACCAACACCACCGCGGTCATCAACGACTCCGCCACCACCGGCCGCCTCTACCTCCACTACAGCAAGGTCCTCGTCGCCATCACCCGCAGCGACATCGGCAATTTCACCTGGCCGCCCGCCGCCCAGACCTTCTGCAACAAGCGCGGCTACGCGGTCGAATGCGCCTCGCTCGACGAATACCCACAGTCCACCGCCGCCGCCCGCCTCGCCGCCTTCAAGGCCGACATCGAAGCGAACCCGCCCGACTTCTCCCACGTCAACGACGCCGTCCCGCGGATGATCTACACCACCCGCGACGGCACCGTGCTCGATGTGACCTACGGCCAGGGCGGAAAAATCAACAACGACCCCGTCGATTACACCAGTTGGCCGCTCCACGAATCCCCCTGGGCCCGCCAGCACCAGATGGGAAACATGTGGGTCTTCGGCAAGGACCGCCACCTGCTCTGGAACTACAAGAACTGGACCGAACGCAGCGACTACCGCCCCACCGCCACCACCAGCGCGCCCGTCACCGCCGCCGCATCCGTCGACATCGACCTGTCCACCCGCGTCAGCGATGCGGAAACCCCCGCCGCCGATCTCAACTACCGCATCACCGGTTCTAACAACGGCAGCGCCGTCATCCTGCCCGATGGCAAAACCGCGCGCTTCACCCCGGCCGCCAACCTCGCCGGGGAAAGCAATTTCACCTTCACCGCCGGCGGCGAGTTCCCCGACCAGCGCTTCATTTTCCACTACGATTACGAACAGCCCGATCCCCTCGCCGGCGGCATCGTCAACGACCAGTCCACCAACGACCGCCACGCCACCGCCAGCGTCGGAGGCATCGCCTCCCTAACAAGCGAAGCGGACCAGCCCTCCATCCTCGGCACCGACAGCACGAAGTCGCTGCGCGTCGTCTCCGGCAACTACGGCTCCGCCAAGCTCTCCCGCCAGATCCACCCGGCCACGCTGAATTTCTCGAACCACGACTGGACCTTCGCCACCTGGTTCAAACGCGACAGTTACGCCGACGAGGATTTCCTCTTCTACATCGGCAATAGCGACGGCAACAGCGGCAACGTCGACGAACTCCAGCTCACCCTCCCCGCCCAGTCGAAGACACTCTCGCTCAAACACTGGACCACCGCCAACGTCCTCGACGTCAATCTCACCACCGCCCCCATCGTGGAAACCGGGGCGTGGCACCACGTCGCCGTCCAATACGCCCGCAGCTCCTTCAACACCGGCGTGATGAAGCTTTTCCTCGACGGAAAACTCGTCGCCACCTCTGCCCCGGTCACCTTCGCGCTCGACCAGACCGGCCCCGTCTTCATCGGCGGACCCGCCTCCAACGCCGTCCTCAGCCGCAACTTCAACGGCTGGCTCGACGATACCATCCTCGCCCGCGGCGAACTTTCCACTGACGAGATTGATACCCTCGCCACCTCGACCGCTTCCCACCTCGGCGGCGTGAAACTCGAACAAACCGTCCGCGTCATCGCTAGCCCGCTCCCGCCGACTTCGCTCGCCGCCAGCGCCTCGAACAACACCATCCAACTCGCTTGGTCCGCCAGCAGCGGCGCGGCCAGCTACACCGTGAAGCGCGCCACTTCCGCCAGCGGCCCCTTCACCCCCCTCGCCTCCGGCATCACCGGCACCAGTTACTCGGACGCCACCGCCACCTTCGGCACCACCTACCACTACGTCGTCACCGCCTCGAACAGCTCCAGCGAAAGCACCGAGTCGAACGTCGCCAGCGCCCAACTCCCCGCCACCGATCCCTCGATCTGGAACGGCGGCACCATGGCCGCCTGGTCCCGCGGCGCGCGCATCGCCTTCCCCGGCTACTCGAACTCCGAAGCCCTCACGAACATCCCGCTGCTCGTCCGCCTCGATGCCACGAACGTCCCCGGCTTCAGCTACTCCCAGCTCGCCTTCGCGAACGGCGCGGACCTCCGCTTCACCGATGCCTCCGGCACCACCGAACTCGCCTACGAGATCGAAAAGTGGGACCCCGCCGGCACCAGCCTCGTCTGGGTGCGAGTCCCGTCGCTGAGCGCCAATACCAGCATCCTCGCCTTCTGGGGAAATCCGGCCGCCACCGCCAGCGCCCAGCCTAACAGCCTCAGCGGCCTCGCCCTCTGGCTCAAGGCCGACGCCATCACCGGCCTCGCCGACGGCGCCACGCTCACCACTTGGAACGACTCGTCCACCAACGCCCGCAACGCCACCGTCCTCTCCGGCACACCCACCTTCGAGACCTCGGAGCTCAACGGCCAACCCGTCGTCCGCTTCCCCGCCAACGGCGAGACCTCGCTCCAGTTCCCCTCGCTCAACACCATCCGCACCGTCTTCTGGGTGGTGAAGGAAACCGCGCCCGGCACGCATTTCCTGTTAGGCGACGACAACACCTACCACTTCCACCGCGGCTCCACCGCTGGAAACCTCTGGGACGCCACCTACGCCAGCGCCAACGTCCGCAACGGAACGACCAAGCTCAACGGCACGGCCGTCAACGGCATCACCACCCCGCTCGGCAACGGCTGGAAACTCGTCTCCGTCGTCACCACCGGAAACTGCGAAGCCAGCCGCATTTCCAAGGACCGCAGCATCGCCGCCCGCTCCTGGGACGGCGACATCGCGGAAGTCATCATCTACGACCGCGCCCTCAGCGCGAACGAAGAGCTGCTCGTCGGCGGCTATCTCTCGCAGAAATACGCCCTGCCCGCCGCTTACTCCGGAGCCGCGCCCGCCTACACCGTCAACGGCTCCGCCTGGACCGGCGGATACACCGGCGTCTGGCACTTGAACTCCACCACCGTCAACGACTCGACGTCCGTCCAACAAAACACCACCTCCAACGCCACTCTAACAGGTTCCGGCAAGGTCGCCGCAGCCCTCGTCCACAACGGCAGCTCCCAGCACGCCATCATCCCCCACGCCACCGAGCTCAATCTCTCCAACAACTACGAAATCTCCGGCTGGTTCAAGCTCGCTGCCGCCGACAAACCCGCTTCCGGCAACTACCGCTCGCTCTTCACCAAGGAAACCGACTCCAATACCCGCAACTGGTGGCTCTCCATCAACAGCGACGGCAAGCTCTGGTGGAAAAGCAGCGCCGGCATCGATGTCACCAGCCCCAGCGACCTCGCCGACAACCAGTGGCACCACTTCTCCGCCGTGCACGACGGCTCCACCGCCCGTCTCTACCTCGACGGCGTCGAAGTCGCCACCGGCAGCGCCCCTTCATCCGAAGCACTCACCACTTGGGCAGTTAGACTCGGCAGTCAAAACGCGACCCGCTGGTTCAAGGGCGCGCTCGACGAGTTCCGCATCGCCAACGTGAAACGCAGCGCCGCCTGGGTCCGCGCCGTTTACGACAACATCCACAACCCCGCCTTCATCCGCATCGCCCCCGCCACGCCCTACGCCGCGGCCTTCGCACCGATGCTCGCCAACCTTCCCGCCACCGCGGTCACCAGCACTGCCGCCACCCTCAACGGCACCCTCGTTTCCACCGGCGGCTCCACCACCACCGTCACGATCTATCACGGCCCCAGCGACGGCGGCACCACGCCCGCGAACTGGGCCGGCAGCCTCAACCTCGGCACCCGCCCGGTCGGAAACTTCGGCGGCGCGATCAGCGGCCTCCCCGCCGGCAGCATCCGCTACTTCCGCGCCTTCGCCAGCAACGCCACCGGCGGCACCTGGGCACCCGTCACCTCCAGTTTCATCACGCCCACCGCCGCCCCGGGCAGCCTCGCCGCCACTCCCACCAACGGCCTCGTCAGCCTCTCTTGGACCGCCACACCCGGCGCCACCAGTTACCAACTCAAACGCTCCAGCACCCCCGGCGGCCCCTACAACACGATCCTCTCCGGCATCCTCGGCACCAACGCCACCGATCCCTCCGCGACCGCCGGAAGCACGCACTACTACGTCCTCAGCGCCTCGAACACCGGGGGCGAAAGCGCGGACTCCGCCGAGCTCGCCGTCGCCGTCCTCGCCGCGCCCGCCACTCTAACAGCCACCGCCGGCAACAACAGCGTCGCCCTGTCCTGGAGCGCCGTCGCCGGAGCCAACAGCTACACCGTCCAGCGCGCCACCACCTCCGGCGGCCCCTTCACCACCCTCGCCAGCGGTCTAACAAGCCCCAGCCACAACGACGCCACCGCGTTGAACGGCAGCACCTACTTCTATCAGGTCAGTGCGCTCAGCGCCTCCTACGAAAGCGATCCATCGGACATCGCCACCGCCACCCCGTCGGCAAGCATCGCCGCCCCCACCGGCCTCGCCGGAGCTCCCGTCAGCACCGGCGCGAACCTGACCTGGAACGCCGTCGCCGGAGCCACCCACTACCGCGTCAAACGCTCCACCACCAGCGGCGGCCCCTACACCACCGTCGCCAACAACCTGCTCGCCCCCAGCCACGGCGATACCGGCCTCACCAACGGCACCACCTACTTCTACGTTGTCAGCGCTTTCAATGGCAGCATCGAAAGCGCGAACTCCGCCCAGATCAGCATCGTTCCCGCCGTTCCGCCCACCACCTTCACCACCGCCAGCGCCGGCAACTGGAGCAGCGCCACCTGGACGCCCCAGCAGCCGATCTCCGCCTTCGCCACGACCATCGTCTTCAACAACGCCGCCTCCATTTCTTCTAACAACAACCTCGGCCTCCTCCTCGCCAACAAGCTCAACCTCACCAACGGCGCGGTGAACCTCACCGGCGACGCCCTCTTCCTCGCCGGCAGCGCGCCCGCCGTCACCAGCACCGCCAACGTCGCCCACACCCTCGGCGGCATCCTCACCCTCGACGCCGCCACCACCTTCAACATCCCGTCGAACACCACCACCGTCAGCGGCGTGATCAATGGCAACGGCGGCGTCACCAAAACCGGCGCGGGCACCCTCGTCCTAACAGGAGCCAACTCGAACACCGGTCCCACCACCGTCAGTGCCGGCGTCCTCAACCTCCGCCATTCCGATGCCCTCGGCTCGTCCTCCGTCACCGTCGCCAACGGGGCCTCGCTCGATCTCCAAAACAACATCACCCTCACCGGACACCGCTCCACGCTCACCGGCCAGGGCAGCGGCACCGGCGGGGTGCTGCGGAACGTTTCCGGCAACAACACCTGGGCCGGCGAAATCACCGCCGTCGCCGTCAGCGGCGTCACCCGCATTTCCAGCGACGCCGGAACCCTCACGCTCTCGGGCGAGATCAACCAAGACAACGGCAGCAGCGACCAGCTCGTCTTCCAAGGCAATGGCAACACCGTCGTCACCGGCGCCATCGACGGAAATTCCCGCGTTACCCGCAGCAGCGCAGGCAGCGGCGTGGTCTCGCTGCTCGGCGAGAACACCTACACCGGCCAGACCCTCGTCAACGGCGGCATCCTTGAAATCAACAGCCTCAACAGCCTGATCGGCGAGGAAGGCGACGAGGAAGTCGCCCTCAGCGCCTCCAGCCTCGGCCTCCCCACCAGCGTCGCCAACGCCACCATCAACCTCGGCAACACCTCCACCACCGCCACACTCCGCTTCATCGGAGCCACCACCAAGACCGACCGCGTCCTCAACCTCGCCGGCACCAGCGGCGGCGCGGTCATCGAACAAAACGGCAGCGGCAAACTCACCTTCCTCAGCGCTCTAACAGCCACCGGCGCGGGCACCAAGACGCTCACCCTCACCGGCACTTCCGATGGCCTGCTCGCCGGTGCCATCGTGGACAACAGTTCTACGAACAAAACCAACTTAACCAAATCCGGCGCCGGTCTCTGGACCCTCGGCGGAGCGAACACCTACACCGGCACCACCAACGTCAACGCCGGCACCCTGCTCCTCCAAAACGCCAGCATCGCCGCGGGCGGAAGCGTCACCGTCGCCACCGGCGCGACCTTCGGCGGCTCCGGCACCGTCACGCCGAACAGCACGGTCAACGGCCACCTCGCCCTCACTCCCGGCAATCTCACTTTCAGCGGCAACCTCGCCTTCGGAGCCAGCGCCCGCGTGAAGTGGAACCTCACGGAAAACTCCGCCAGCTCGGGCTTCGGCCAGGTCAACGCCCCCGCCGCCAATGTCACCACCGGCGCGGTCGTCGATGTCGTCCTCAATACCACCAACGGACTCGCCGACTTCGCCGATCCCTTCTGGTCCACCCCCCGCAGCTGGCCCGTTCTCAGCGCCCTGTCCCGCAGCGGCACCTTCACCCTCGGCACCATCAGCACCGACTCCGCCGGTCACCCGGCCAGCGGCTACGGCAGCTTCGCGATCGAGCAAACCGCCACCGGCGTCAGCCTCACATGGACCCCGCTCTCGCCCATCGAGCAATGGCGCTTCACCCACTTCGGCGTCACCACCGACACCGGCAACGCCGCCGACAGCGCCGACCCCGACAACGACGGCGTTAACAACCTCACCGAGTTCAACAATGGCACGCTCCCCACCGACGCGACTTCGCTGCCTGCCTTCGTCTGGCACCAGCCGCTCTCCGGCAACTGGTCCACCGCCACCAACTGGAACCTCGGCCTTGCCCCGACCTCGAATCCCGCCACCCTCGAATCCCGCCACCAAACTCGAATTCCTCAGCGGCCTCACCACCCTGACCGCCGGCACGATCACGCCCACCAACGACAACGTCGGCACCTTCTCGCTCAACAGCCTGCGCCTCGCCGGCAGCGGCAGCGGAACCATCAACGTCAACCCCGGCGGCGGAGCCCTGCGCTTCCATGCCAACGGAGAACTCCCACCGCAGCTTCTCCTCAACGCGTTCTCGACCAACTTCAGCTACAACCTCGCCAACGCCATCGATCTCACCGCCGACCTCACCATCGACGGCGCGAACACCGGCAACTTCACCCTCGGCGGACCAATCACCGGCAGCGGCGGCATCACCCGCATCGGCATCAACAGCTGCCTCATCCTCGGCGGCTCTAACAGCTACACCGGCCCCACCGTCCTCTCCGCCGGCGTCACCGCCATCACCACCGCCAACAACCTCGGCGCGCCCACCGCCCCGCTCACCCTCGACGGCGGCACACTGCAAATCCTCGGCTCGTCCCTGAGCTCGCTCAGCGCCCTCAACCGCCCGGTCACCTTCACCCCGGACAAAACGGTCACCCTCGACATCTCGACCTCCACCCACAGCGTCACCTGCGACGTCCCGCTCGACCACGGCAACGGCGGCCTGACGAAGAACGGCTCCGGCACGCTGGTTCTCAGCCAGCCTAACAGCTACACCGGACCGACCACCCTCAACGCCGGGACCCTCGCCATTTCCGCCACCACCCAGCTCGGCGACCCCGCCGCGCCTCTCGTCTTCAACGGCGGCCACCTCCGCGTCACGGGCACCGCGTTGGCCAATCTCTCCGACCTCGCCCGCCCGATCACCTTCACCGCCACCCGGAATGTCGGCATCGACGTCGCCGATGCCACCCACGTCTTCGCCGTGGACCTTCCGCTCGACCAGACCACCGGCAGCTTCACCAAGCTCGGCGCAGGCACCCTCGACCTCGCCGCCGCCAACACCTTCACGGGCAACATCACCGCCAGCGCCGGCGTGCTCCGCATCTTCCAAGCCTCCGCCCTCGGCGGCGCGACCAAGGACGTCTTCTGCACCAGCGGCACTGCCCGCATCGAACTCGACGGCACCAGCGGCGACATCACCCTTCCAGCGACCACCCGCTTCCAAACCAGCGGAACCCAGACCAACGGAGCCCTCCGCAACGTCGCCGGTAACAACACCATCGCCGGCCAACTTCTCCTCACCACCGGCGCGGGCAGCACCCAGATCCTCAGCGACGGCGGCACGCTCAACCTAACAGGCGCGATCACCACCTCGCCCAGCGCCGGCGCCCGCACCCTCTTCCTCGGCGGCAGCGCCAACGGCATCACCAGCGGCGGCATCGCCGACAATTCCTCGAACGTGGTCAGCGTGACCAAGAACGGCAACGGCACCTGGGAAATCCGCGGGACCAACACCCACAGCGGCCTCACCACCCTCAGCTCCGGCACCCTCGCCCTGCCAGGCACCCTCGCCGGTCCGCTCACCGCCACCTCCGGCACCTTCGCCCCGCTCGGATCGCCCTCCATCGGCGGCAACCTCGCCCTCAACTTCGGCGCGAAACTCCGCGCCCGCATCAACGGCGGCACGCCCGGCACCGAATACGACCAAGTCACCGCCGCCGCCAACGTCACCCTCGCCGGCACGCTCGAAGTCGTGTCCGCCCCCGGCCTCACTCCCGGCAGCAGCTTCATCCTGATCCAGAAATCCAGCCCCGGCGCGGTCTCCGGCACCTTCAGCGGACTCCCGCAAAACGCGACCTTCGCCCAGGCCCCGAACTACGTCTGGCAGATCAGCTACACCGGCGGCGATGGCAACGACGTCGTCCTCACGCTCTCCGCGATGACCTCCCTCGAAGCCTTCCGCTTCCAATACTTCGGCACCATCGCCAACACCGGCAACGCCGCCGACAGCGCCGATCCCGATGGCGACGGCCGCAACAACCTCGAAGAGTTCAATGCCTCGACGAACCCGCTCGAAGTCACCGCGCCCGACGTGGTCATCACCAACCCCGCCGCCGAACCGGTCACCGTCGCCGCCCTCGCCGACTCGCTTCATCTCACCGCCGCCATCCAGCAAAGCACCGCCACCGCCCCGCTCTCCTGGGCCTGGACCAAACTCTCCGGCCCCGGCACCGCGACCTTCAGCCCATCTAACAGCGCGACCAGTACCGTCACCTTCGACGCCGCGGGCACCTACGTCCTCCAAGCCACCGCCACCCTCGGCAGCACCACCGCCTCCGCCACCCGCACCGTCATCGTCGCCGCTCCAGCGACGATGACCTTCCGCCAGGGCGAAAGCGGCTACTCGCACGCCGCCACCTTCATCCGCGGCGACACCGCCACCTGGAACTCCGGCGCGCGCGACCAACTCCTCATCGGCCGCAACAATGGCGGCATGCGCGGGCTCTTCGCCTTCGATCTCACCGGCGTCCCCGTCAACGCCACCGTCACCAGCGCGTCCTTCGACCTCTGGATCGCCCAGTCCGGCACCGGCACCACCAGCACCCTCCAGCTCCGCCCCTTGCTCAAGGACTTCGTCGAAGGCACGGGCAACGGCAGCAGCTCTGCCAACGGCGCGAACACCGGAGCCGATTGGAACTCCCGCACCGGCCCCACCACCGCCAACCTCTGGGGAACCGCGGGCGGCCAGAGCGGCACCGATTTCTCGAACACCATCATCGGCAGCCTCACCGGTTTCGACACCGTCACCACCGCCGTCGGCACGCAGAGCGCCTTCACCCTCGATCCCGCCTTCCTCACCGAAGCCAACGCCGCCCTCGCCGCCGCCCGCCCGCTGCGCTTCATGCTCACCATGGCGAACGACACCAGCACCGGCAGCCTCTTCGCCCGCTTCGCCTCCGACGACCACACCACCCCCGCCTACCGCCCGCGCCTCACCCTCGGTTTCACCGTCAACCCCGCCCCCGTCATCGCCACCGGCACCGCGCCCTCCGCCACACCCGGAGCGCCCGCCGCTCTAACAGGATCCGCCTCCGGAGCCACCGCCACCACCTGGTCCCTCGTCTCCGGCCCCGGCACGGCCACCTTCGCGGACTCGAACAACCCGGCCACCACCGTCACCTTCAGCCAGCCCGGCGCATACACCCTCCGCCTGCTGTCCTCCAACGCCAGCGGCACCGTCTCCCGCACCCTCGCCGTCACCGCCGCCGCTTCTAACAACCCCGCCGTCTTCGCCGATTGGCAGCAGCTCACCTGGCCCGGCCAAAGCAACCCCGCCATCATCGGCCCCGACGCCGATCCCGACGGCGACGGCCTCGACAACCTCACCGAGTGGGCCCTCCACCTCAACGCCACCGCCCCCGACGTCCACCAGCCCGCCTTCGCGAAGAACGGCAGCGTCCTCGACTTCACCTACACCCGCCGCAAGGTGGCACCCGGCGAAGCCACCTTCACCGTCGAGTGGTCCGACACCCTCGCCGCCCCATGGACCCCTGCCGCCAGCGATCCGCCCGTCTCCCTCGACGCCACCCGCGAGTCCGTCTCCACCACCATCCCCGCCGGCCCCAATGGCCGCCGCTTCGTGCGCGTCAGGATCACCCGTTAGAATCATGAAGCAGCCCTTCACGCTACCCGTCGCCGACATGCTCGGCCCGTTTATCCTGCGGCCCGATTCCAACTTGAATCAATTTTCCAAACCCTAGCCCGGATGAGCCTCATCAGATCCAGCGTCTTCTCTCTGCTCATCTCCTGCGGGGCCGTCCTCGCGCAGTCGGGCACCGGTCTCACGGGGAAATACTATGACAACACCGACTTCACCTCGCTGAAGACGACCCGCACGGATGCGACGCTCGATTTTAGCTGGGGCTCGGCAACTCCCTCAGGCACTGCGCTGACGAGTGGGGATACGTTCAGCGTGGCGTGGTCGGGACAGATCGAGCCAGAGTTTTCGGAACTCTACACTTTCTACTTCTCGGCGGATGACACTGGCCGGCTTTGGATCAATGACGAACTGATTGTGGCGCGGACGATCTATCAGAACCCGATCGAAATGCGCGGGCAAATCCGACTCAAGGCCGGGCACAAGGTGAACATCCGCGTCGAGTACATGGAAAACACCGGCAACACGCGGGCGAAGTTGGAATGGTCGTCGGCTTCACTGCCGCGACAGCTGGTGCCGACGAACCGTCTCTATCCTACCACGGAAATCCCCAACGGCGGTGCGGTGATGCGCGAGCTTTGGCATGGGTTGGCGGGGGCAAACATCGCCACGCTGACCTCGAACACGAACTACCCGAACAAGCCAGCATCACGCGAGTTGCTCACCTCGTTTGAATGCCTCGCGCGCGATTGGGAAGACGGTTTTGGCACCCGCGTCACTGGCTTCATCCGTGCTCCACTCTCTGGTAGCTACACGTTTGCAGTGAGCGGCGATGAGGTGGTGCAACTCTATCTCAGCACGGACGCGAACCCAGCGAACAAGTCGCTCATCGCCAGCACCACGACGGCCACCGCTTTCCGTGACTTTGCGGCGAACGCCTCGCAGCAATCCGCACCACGGACCTTGGTCGCGGGACAGCGCTACTATGTGGAGCTGCTCCACAAGGAGGACAGCGGCGCGGACCATTGGTCGGTCGCCTGGAAACAGCCGGGCGAGGCGGCGTTCAGCATCATTCCCGGCACGGCGCTGATGCAACCGGGCGTGGATACCGCACAGCCTTCGACCTCGAATTTTTTTAACACGCTCTGCACGGAGCAGCCACGCCTCGGTGTTTCGCGGGAGCGCTTGCTATGGCTGAAACAAATGTGGCAAAGCCCGCTCCCATCCGCTGCGAAGACGCGCGCGCAGTCCGTCATCAACGCGGCGAACAACGACCTCAACGCCGCGCCGGATAGCGGCCGCCACGGACGCGACCGCCTCCAGCGGCTTGCGGTGGCATGGTGGCTCACGGGAGACACGCGCTATCCGGAGTATGCTTGGACCAGCATCATCAATCACGCGATCAACAACGGCGATTGGGCCGACCCGTGGAAGGGCGTGACCAACGGCGTGATCGCCATCGGTTATGATTGGTTCTATCCGTATTGGTCTTCGACCCGCAGGACCACCATGACGAACAAGATGGTGGCTGGCTTCAACGGCGGATGGACGAACAGTTACTCGAACAACATCGGTGTCCTTATCAACTGCGGCCACATGGAAGCCATGCTCGCGGTGGGGATGGTCAATGAATCCGCTGCTGAGGGGAAGATGGGATCAGCCATTGGAAGGTTAAACCCGAAGGTGGCCGAATGGAACGCCAACGCAGGCGCGTGGTATGAAGGCACCGACTACGGGATATTTACCAAGTGGGCATTCGGCCAAGCGATGCCTGCGATGGAGATGGCCCTCGGCAGCACCTTTGGTCTGAGCAAAATCGCGGGAGTTTCCTCGACCGCGAGGGAACCGCTCAACATCGCAAGCAACAACCGGCAGAGATTCACGTTTTCGGACGTCGGCACCGGCAGTCACAACGCGACCGGCTGGGCGAACTGGTGGGCGCGCCGCTATGGAGCACACGAGGTTTACGACTTCAGCAGGCAGGTGGGAAACAGCGCGCTCAACGCGCTTTATGTTCCCGAAACAACCATTTCTCCCGCAATCAGCGGGATGAATCCCGACACGGCCTTCCGTGGACCGGCGGATGCGAGCGGCGGGGATTTCTGCGAGGTGGTGACGATGCGACAAAACTGGACGGACCCGAAAGCCACCTTCGTCGGCGGCATGGGCGGCACCTATGAAAGCCACGGGCATTTGCAGAGCGGAACCTTCCAGCTCTCGGCGCGCGGCGTAAAGTGGTTCATCGATCTATCCAGCGAGAACTACGATGTGAAGAATCACAACACCACGACGCCCAACTCCACCGGCGTGGACCGTTGGGACTACTACCGCTGGCGCGCGGAGGGGCACAATTGCCTCGTCGTCAACCCGACCGCCGGACCGGACCGCATCTGGAACGCGCCGCCCGCGCCACTGATCAACTATCAGTCCGCGCAGAACGGGCAGCGCAGCTTTGCCGTATGGGATTTGTCGGACAACATCTCGGGAGTCACGAAAGTCCAGCGCGGCCTCCAGTTGTTCAACAACCGCAAGGAAGTGCTGGTTCAAGATGAGATCGTCCTGCCGAGCGCCGGCACTGCCTGGTGGTATGCCCACTTTCAAAGCACGAGCACGCCGCCCGCCATCAGTCCCGACGGCAAGAGCGTGGTGCTCACCTCGGGATCCGAGCGTCTGTGGGGCAAGATTGTGAGCGGCAACGGCGTGTGGACCGTGCGTCCCGCATCGGCCCTGATCCAGACGAACAACCCGCCGGTGGCGGACACGCCCAACAACGGCAGGAACAAGCTCGCCATCCAGCTCACGGGCGTGACCAACACCACACTCGCCGTGTGGTTCGTGCCGCTGGCGCCGGGTGAGAATCCGCCCGTGACGACGCCTGTCATCACCCCGCTCAGCTCGTGGAATCTCACGGAGCAAAACGAAGCGCCGGTCGCCAGCAATGGGTTCGCGAGCATCGGCGGCGTGACACCATTGGATGTGAATCTGCGCCCGTTTGCGACGGATGACTGGACGCCAGCCGAGCGCCTCACCTTTGTTGTCAGCAACCCCGTCGGCGGCACGCTTTCGCTTTTGCCGGACGGCTTCACCGCTCGCTTCACGCCGACATCCGGTTTCAATGGCACACAGAGTTTCACCTTCATCGCCACCGACGATGAAGGCGAAACCTCCACGCCCGCGAGCATCACGATCACGGTTACACCGGTCGTCTCGACCTGGAGCAACACCGCCGGAGGAAACTGGAGCACTGCCGGAAACTGGCAGGAAAGCACCCCACCCGTTGGCGGACGCGGCGCGGACCTCCGCTTCTTCAGCGGCCAGTCGGTTCCTTCCGGCACGATCAATATCAGCAACAACATCGGCGGCACCTTCGACGCCAACCAACTCCACTTCAGCGGCACCGGAACCTCCACGACGGTCGTGAATCTCTCCGGCAATCCCCTCCGCCTTGTTAGAAACGGCGAGGTCACGCCCGCCATCACCCTCACCGGCATCACCAGCGGATACCGCTACAACATTGCCAACTCCATCACCCTCGCGGATGACGTGACGATCAACGCGAACAACAGCGGTACGTTCGTATTCAACGGCACCATCGGCGGCAGCGGCGGACTCACCCGCAGTGGTCTCTACAGCACGCTCGTCCTCAGCGGAGACAACACCTACTCCGGTACGACCAACATCAACTCCGGCACGCTGCAAATCGGCAACGACGGTGCCACCGGAACCCTCGGCTCCGGTCCGGTCAGCATCGGCTCCGGAGCGACGCTTCGCATCGACCGCACCGGCGCGCTCGAAATCCCCAACGACATCAGCGGATCAGGCTCCTTACTTCTCCACAATCCGTCGGTCAGCCATCTTGTCCAGCTCACCGGATCCAATACCTTCACAGGCGAGGTTCGCGTCACTGGCGGCACGCTTCTTCTCACCGATGCCTCTCAACTCGGGTCGGGAGCGAAGAACATCATCCTCAACACCGCCAGTTCCGCGCTCCGCCTGAATGGCTCGGCGGGAGATGTGGTGCTGCCCGCCGAGTTCTCGCTGATCACCAGCAACGAAAACAACGCGATCACCAACGAAGTCGGCAACAACGTCATCGAAGGTCCCATCACGCTCACCAGCGGCGGAGGAAACACGCGCATCGTATCCACGGCAGGCACTCTCACGCTGAACGGATCCATCACCCCCAACACCACCGCGCGCACCCTCGACCTCCGCGGCGCGGGTAACGGCGTGATCAATGGCAACATCCTCGATGCGGCCGCGCCGAATACTCTGGCCGGCATCGCCAAGTCGGAAGCGGGAACATGGATTCTCAATGGCAACAACTCGATCACCGGCAACACCAGCGTCAGCGGCGGCTCCCTCTTCATTAACGGCCAGCACTCCACGGGCGCGGTTTCGGTTTCCAGCGGTGCCACGCTTGGAGGCCGGGGCAATATCCTCGCCCCCATCACCGTCAACGGAACACTCTCCCCCGGCGATGGCTTCGGCACGCTTCAATCGAACAACACCCTCTCGTTCGGCTCCACCTCACGCCTGCGCTGGGAACTCGGCAGCAACACCCTCTCCGGCGATCAAGCCATCACCTCCGGCGCGGTCACCGTCACCAGCGGCGCACGCATCGATGCGGTGCTCAACGCGGCGGGCAGCACGGTCAACTATATCGGCTCCTTCTGGCGCAGCCCCCGCAGTTTCCCGGTGATCACCGGTTCCACCCTCACAGGATCCTTCACCCTCGGCACCGTCAGCACCGATTCCGGCGGACGTGCAACCGCCACCTACGGCTCCTTCTCGCTCCAGCACACGAGCACCGGCGTGAACCTCGTCTGGACGCCTATCCCCGGTTTCCCCGTCATCAATGAACCCGAGGTCAGCATCCTCTCGCCCGCGACCCAACCGGCCTCGGTCATCGATGAAACCCACTCGCTCCGCGTCATCGCCACCACCGCCGACAACAACGGAGTTACTTGGAACTGGAGCATGGTTTCCGGTCCCGAAGCCGTGTCTTTCGATTCATCTAACAAATCCGACACTCACGTGAACTTCATCGAAGCGGGCACCTACGTCCTCCGCGTGAGCGCAACCAACCAGGTTGGCACGACTTTCCATGATCTCACCGTCGAAGTGAGCCCATCCCCATCGGTCACGTCGATTCGCGAAGGTGTGGATGGTGCGCTCACGCCGACCACCTTCATCCGCAGCGATAATACCACCTGGAACTCCGGTGCCCGCGATCAATTCGTTGTCGGCAAGAACCCGGGCGCGTTCCGCGGACTGCTGAGCTTCCCCGTTTCCGCGGTGCCGGCCAACTCGTGGGTCACCGATGCCACGCTCGACCTCACCATCTGCGCCGTTGGCAGCGGGAGCACCATCGAGCCTTTGAACATCCACGCGCTCCACGTGCCCTACATCGAAGGCGCAGGCGACGGCTTGAGCACATCCAACGGCACCGGAACCGGTGCGGATTGGCTCAACCGTTCCTACTCGCCCGCCACCGCGTGGGTTTCCAGCGGGGCTGGCCTGGGCACGGACTTCGGCGCGGAAATCCTCGGCACGGCGGAAGCCTTCAATCCGACCACCACGCCCGACGGAACCGTGATCTCCTTCGATTTCACGCCATCCTTCGCCACCACCGTCGCCTCCCGCGTCGCCGCCGGCGGTCCGGTTCGTTTCCTCGTCAAAGGTGCCAACGACACCGCCGGGACCAACGGCTTCGTCCGCATCGCCTCGGAGGATCATCCCACCGTCGATTGGCGTCCGCGACTCAACATCACCTATCACGACCACCTCGCCCCGATCATCGATCCCGGCGAAGCCCCCGCCGCCACCGTCGGCAACCCGGTCGTCCTAACAGGAACCATCACCCACGGCACCGGCCTCGGCTGGACCCTCGTCAGCGGCCCCGGCCCGGTCTTCATCACCCACCCGACCGCCAACGGAGCCACCCTGCTTTTCACCCGTCCGGGAACCCATGTCTTCCGCCTCAGCGCCGGAAACGCCCATGGCGAATCCAGCCGCACCCTTGAAATTGTAGCCACCGGCACCGCCATGACCGGACTGGAAATCTGGCGCATGCAACATTTCGGCAACATGGCCGACAACGACAGCATCGACTCTAACAAAGATGGCGAAACCAATCTGCTAGAATTCGCTACCGGCCAGAATCCCCACACCAACACCCTCGCCACGACGGGGATCGGCCGCGACGGCGCGAACCTTGTGTTCACCTACAACCGGAGCAAGGCTGCGATTCTCGACGGCGTTACCTTCACTGTGGAGTGGAGTGACACCTTGCAAGCGAACTCATGGAGCCACAGCGGAGTCTTCGAGGAAATCCTTGATGATGGCAGTGTCTCGCAAACGATCCAAGCTTCCTTGCCAAGAGGGACTTCCGGCAAACGTTTTGTTCGTCTGAGAGTTACCGGACCATGACCTCGCGTCTGCCACGTTGGGTCGATGCAAGACGGATCCTGGCTAACGCGATCTGCTCGCCCTGAATGACTCGCCGGAATGCTGCGTGTTTCCCAAGGCGCTATGCGCAAGATCAAAGCCGAAGCGCGCATGAAATTCATTTGCAAGCACGTAGGTTCACTTCGCAGCTCATGGAATCCGCCGATCTCGAAAACCGCCCCATTCGCGACCATTCCATGAGTCACGCCCCGAACCCTGTGGATACCCGCTCTGCGATCCCATGGGATTGCACCGGAGTCCAGAACAGTGGGCTGCAGGGGGGAAGAAAGCACCATTCATCGGATGCCGATATGAACCCTCGTTCCGGTCTGTTACTCGAATGCGCCGCGCTCGCTCTTTTCCTGACATGCGCTTCCAACACCTTGTCCGCCGCGACCGACCCTTCGATGGGCCCACCCACGCAGGGCGGTGTTTATCGGTCATGGGAAAATGTCCGCATTGATGGGGGAGGTTTTGTTTCAGGGCTAATCCCAAGCCCTCTGCGAGGCGGACCGCTCTACGCCCGTACTGACGTGGGCGGCGCGTATCGATGGCTCAATGAGTCGAAGACCTGGCTGCCGATCACTGACGCACTCGGCCCCCTGCAAGTCGAAAGCATGGCCGCGGACCCTTCCGATCCAAGGGTGGTTTATCTCGCGTCGGCCGGCCAGATTTATCGTTCCACCGATCAGGGAAAGACGTGGGTCAGCCACAAAATCCCGGCCCACATGGCGGGAAATGGGGATGGACGCTGTGTGGGCGAGCGACTCGCGATTGATCCGAATTCGACCAGCAACCTGTTCTATGGTTCGAGAAAGGATGGTCTGCTTTCCAGCAAGGACTCGGGAGCCACATGGATCAAGGTTCCCGGCTTCACCGATCTCAAGGGCGATGTAGGCATCACCTTCGTGCTCTTCGATCCGCGCAGTGGGACGAAAGGGCATCCATCGAAGACCCTCTATCTCGGAGTCGATGGTGCCAAGGCTGCTTTCTACCGCAGTGATGACGGCGGGATCACGTGGAGCCCGCCGCAGGGTCAACCCACCGGAATGTTTCCGAATCACGCCACGTTCTCGCCCGATGGGATACTTTATCTCTCCTATGCGAATCGGGGCGGTCCCAATGGAATGACCGATGGTGCAGTCTGGCGGTATCTGACTGACAAGAAAGATGCGAAGGCGTGGAAGGAGATATCACCGATCGATCCTGGCAAGGCATCAGGCGATCACTTCGGCTATGGCAGCATCGCCATTGATCCGCAGAACCCGAAGGCTCTGATCACCGGCGCCATGGACCGATGGAACTGGGGCACGGCGATGTGGCGCACGGACGATGCGACTGTGGAGACGCCGGTCTGGTCTGAATTGTTCAGCAAAAAGAACCCTCCGAAGTGGACTTCCTCCGCG